>JAPKFB010000115.1 GCA_028821775.1 Roseibacillus sp. | reverse complement strand
TTTGGAGGGACGACCATTAATGTTGTCCCAATCCAAATCCCAGAACCCTCGCCGATCGTCCTGGTCGGCCTCGCCGGTCTCGGTCTGATCGTTCGCCGTCGCCGCTAACGCGCCCGACACATTCATT
The DNA here is from genome assembly GCA_028821775.1 of Roseibacillus sp. Classification (GTDB taxonomy): domain Bacteria; phylum Verrucomicrobiota; class Verrucomicrobiia; order Verrucomicrobiales; family Akkermansiaceae; genus Roseibacillus_B. Next base: position 8,395 of record JAPKFB010000115.1, on the reverse strand, counting down.
TCCGATAAAGCCGGGACGGTTCGCCGCCCCGGCTTTTTCGTGCCTACGCTTGCCGATCCCTTTTAATTCCCTCCAAATTGTTCCATTTTCAAGATTGAATTCCTTACAAAATCGCCTTACTTTTCAGTAATGACTACAACCATTACTTCCAAGGGGCAGATTACGATCCCCAAGAAGATCCGGGAGCGGTTTAACATCAAGGTTGGGGATGAGCTGGAATTCGATGAGACGGCTCCCACACTGACCGCACGTCGCGTGATTAACCGCAAACAGTGGGACGATACCATCTGTGAATGGCAGGATGCATCGAGCAGCGCACTGGAGAATCACCCTTGGCAGAAGAAGAATTCCGACGAACTGATCGACGACATACGCGGGGGCGTAGCCGAGTCATGATCACCGCGATCGACTCTTCGGTCCTCTGGGCAATCATCAAGAAAGCGATCTCTTGTGAGGCGGCGTTTCTTGCGGGAGAGACTTTCAAAGCGTACCGGAAGGCGGGCGGACCACACCAGCACCTCGTCCCAGATTTCCTCATCGCAGCTCACGCCCAGATCCGAGCCGACCGCCTCGCGGCGACCGACCGCGGCTACCTCCGAAAGTAGTTTTCCGACTTGCCGCTACTGACGCTGACGTAGAGAGCTAGTCCAGTGTCTGACACTTTTTTGCCTTTCCCCAAAGATGCCGTCATACTCCTAGTTCAACCGATCTCCTCAACAAGGTCCTCAGGGAAACCCCGTAGACAGCAAACTCCTAGCAGCCCGTGCCAAACGAAATCAAGCCCCCTTCGCAACCCATTCGCATCCTTCAGCCGCAGGATCCCGGTAATATCCGCGGGAAAACCATTCCTTCCCGGCCTGGACCCGGGGGCCCCGCCCGGCTGCTCCCATCGACCTCTCTCGCCTCCCGGATTCTGCCGATCCTTGCCGGTAGTCTCATGCTGGTAGCCCCGGCCATGGCTCAGGAGCCGGTGATCACGCCCGACGTCAAGTACGCTAATGTAGATGATGTCGATCAGGATGACATGTGTGTCTGGGTACACCCCACTGACAAGAGTCTCAGCACCATCATCAGTTCGGACAAATACGCAAACAAGATATTCGTATATTCATTGACGGGGACATTGATCCAGTCGGTCGTGGTGGGTACGCCGGGCAATATTGATGTTCGATATGGGTTTTCTCTGAATGGGGAAACGGTGGACGTTGTAGGCGTTGTAGGCCGCGATGCGCAGAAGATCCTTTTGTACAAGGTGAAAAGTGACCGGACGCTGGAAAGCATTGATGACGACGCCATATCAACCGGCAACAATTACGGCATTGCCATGTACAAGAGCTCGACGAGTGGCAAGTACTATGCATTCAGCGTCTCTGAAAGTGGAACGATCAAACAGTTTGAGCTCACGGACAACGGATCGGGCAAGATCACGGGCACGAACGTGAGAACGATGGTATTATCCGGCAGAACCGAAGGCATGGTCTGTGATGACGAAACCGAAAAGTTGTATGTGGCTGAGGAAAACGTCGGTGTCTGGAAGTTTGGAGCGGAGCCCGATGCGGGGACATCAAAGCAACAGATCGCCGCTGTCGGCACTGATGGCTTCGTCTCCGACTGTGAAGGCATTACCCTCTATTACAGAGCCAATGGAGAAGGTTACATCATCGTATCCAGCCAGGGGAACAGCACGTTCCGCATTCTGGATCGGAAAGCGCCCCATGCCTTTATCGGGGCTTTCGATATTTCCAGTGCATCATCAACCGATGGCATTGACGTCTGCAACGTGAATCTGGGAAGTACGTATCCACAAGGCGTCTTCCTCTGCCACAACGGCACGTCAAGCCAGTGGGGGACGCGGTGGGAGACGATCGCGACTGAACTTGGTTTGACTGTGGACACGGAATACTGGGACCCCCGCGGCGACGACACGAGTCCGCCGACGCCGAATCTTGCCGCGTTTGTTTCTGCTCCGGCAGCGATCAGCGCCACCGCCATCAGCATGACGGCCGTCACCGGTTCGGATCCTTCTGGACCGATCGAGTACTTTTTCGATGAAACGACGGGCAACCCAGGTGGCACGGATTCCGAGTGGCAGACATCCGCGAGTTACACCGACAGCGGTTTGGATACAAGCATGCTCTACACCTATACGGTGCAAATGCGTGACAGCATTCAAAACACTGGAACCGCCTCAGCGCCTTTGAACGCCACCCAGGCTGACACCAGTCCGCCGACGCCGAATACGGCAGCGTTTGTTTCGGCTCCGGCAGCGATCAGCGCCACCGCCATTAGCATGACGGCCGTCACCGGTTCGGATCCTTCTGGACCGATCGAGTACTTCTTCGATGAAACGACGGGCAACCCAGGTGGCGCGGATTCCGGGTGGCAGACATCCGCGAGTTACACCGACAGCGGATTGAATCCAAGCACGCTCTACGCCTATACGGTGCAAATGCGTGATAACGTTCCGAACACTGGAGCCGCCTCAAGCGATGCAAGTGCTACTACACTTGCACTTGATACCACGCCGCCAACACCGAACCCTGCGACATTTGCAAGTGCTCCGGCTGCTGACAGTCTTGCTGCTATCAGCATGACGGCGACAACAGGCACTGATGCATCGGGACCAGTCGAGTATTACTTCGAGGAAGTTACCGGCAACCCAGGCGGTACAGACAGCGGATGGCAGACATCGACTAGCTATACCGACACGAGCCTGACAGCATCGACCACCTACATTTACACTGTACAAATGCGTGATGCCTTGTTAAATACAGGGACGGCATCGGCTGGTGCAAACGCAACACCGGGCACGACCGTCGATTGGGATAATATTAGTAATGGGGGCACGACGGTAGTGAATTATGCGGAATCCATCGGGAGGATGGAGATTTTTGGTGACTCCACCCTGCTCATCGAGGCGGGCGCCGTCATAACACAAGCTGGGAGCCAGGATTCATATCTCGGTGGAGCTAGCGGAGAAACCGGTTCCGGGACTTTTATCCAGACAGGCGGCTCCTTCACCCACGGCGACGACCTGAAGTGTACCGATGGCGGCGCCGCGACATACAAGATGCAGGGCGGCACGTCTGTTGTTCCGGGCTATATCGAGTCTGATGGTAACTGTCTCTTCGAGTTCAGCGGCGGCAGCTTCATCAATATAGAAGACGGCGAGGCAGTTAGGGACAGCGGCGCCACGTTCCGGGTCATCGGCATCGGTGCAACCCTCATTCAGTTCGAAGCTATAGATGGCGGCTACGCCAATTTCGAGTTCGTCCCCGATATCGACGGCGAAATCACGCCGATCACTAGCGGTGACACACAAGGCGCCACTCTGTCTGTCAACCTCGACCTCGTCACGGCTCCGGCTACCATGACGCTTTTCCAAGGTGGCTGGGTCGACCCGATCCCTAGCGTGTCAATCACGCGGGGTGCAGTCACGCTGAGCGAAGGCACCGCGGGCTCGCTGGGTCTTAACGAATACTCCCTCGACTACAGCAGCGCTACCGGCTTGGAGTTGTCGGTCAACGTCACAAATGCTCCTCTAGACACCGATGGCGACGGCTTGCTCGACAGCTGGGAACTCAGCCTCCCCGGGATCGTCGCCCTGACCGACCTGACCGGCCTGAAGTCCGGTCCCGGACCGGGGGCGGACACCGGCGACTTCGATGGCGACGGCACTTCCGACCTCGACGAATTCCGGCTCGGCCTCATCCCGACCGACGCCACCTCGGCGTTCATACTCGACGTCTCACTGGAACTGGCCGGCACCGTCGAGCTGAGCTGGCCGAGCCAGGAGGGCCTGCAATTCGAGATCTACTTCACTGACGACCTGTCCCTGCCGCTGGCGAACTGGAGCGTGACCCCGCCGATCACCGACGACGACGACGACGGAGCCCCGACGCACGAATGGACCGATGAGGATGCCGCGTCGCACCCATGGCGCTTCTACCGGGTGGGCTTGCTACCATAGACTTTAGTGCCTCGATAGAGTATAGCCCCCATTTCCCCGCACTCCAGTCTTCGCCAAGGCTACGACCGGCAGTCCGGGACGGCCCAACGGCTGTTTCAGGAGCCTCCCGCAAAAAGCAAATTCCTAGAAATAATCATGATACGAGTGAATCGAAATATTAAGACTGCGCCGGCGGCCGTTCTACTGGGCCTGTGCGTATGGACTTCAGGGGCGCTATCGTCATCTGCTGAGACACTGGTATATCAACAAGGTGTGGAAATCTCTTTGAACGGGGTCAAGCAGGGGGTGGACTATGCGGGGACGCATGATGCGGAACTGCGCGAGGATGCCGCAGATTCCAACTACGACGAAGGCACGGGCAGTTCGGATCCCGAGTTCAAGGTGGATAACAATGGTGCGGGCCAGGTGTCCCAAGTGGTCCTACGGTTCGATGACGTCTTCGATCTGATCCCTGCGAATTCGACGATTGAGAGTGCGACACTCTTCTTCGATATCGATGACACCGGTAGCAACATGTCGCTCTACCGCCTGGCTGATGATTTCATTTGGAGCGAGACGCTTGTGACTTGGAACAATTTCGGAAGCGTAGCCAACAATGGTGTGGAAGTCGGTGTGGAAACCGTTGGTTCTGCAAAGATCATCAGTGGCACAGGCAACAAGGTGAATGTCGATGTGACGGCGGACGTGCAGGCCTGGTTCAGCGGTGCTTCGAACAACGGATGGGCATTCCTTCCTGGTGGGAATAATCCTGTGGACTTCGATGCCTCTGAGAATTCGGACGATGAGGACCGACCCTCTCTAACGATTGTTTATCATGTGCCACAGAATATGGTGCTGGCCCAGGATGAGGAGATCGTGATCGAAGGGGTCGGTCAGGGTGTGAATTTCACGGGCACGCATGACGCCGAGCTGCGGGAGAATGACGCGGCGGCGAATCATGATGAGGGCAGTGGCGGGGTGAACCCGATGTTTTCGGTGAGTGATGGAGGACCGGGCACGGAAGCTCAGGTCGTCATGAAGTTCGACGGGATGTTCGATGCTCTACCGGGCGATGCGGTGATTTTCGCGGCGACTCTCTCCATCGATATCGATGAGACGGGAGATGATCTTTCCCTCTACCGCCTGGCGGATGGAACCGCATGGGATGAAACGACGGTGACCTGGAACAGCATCGGCACGGTAGCGAATGACGGAGTGCAGGTCGGCGTGGAAACATCAGGAGCAGCGGCTACGGTCGATGGGAATGGTGACAAGGTGGTGATCGATGTGACGGCCGATGTGCTGGCATGGTTCGATGGTGCTACCAATAATGGCTGGGTTTTTGTCGGTGGTGCTGATGCGGTTGGGTTCAATCCATCAGAGGCTGCCACTGCGGCGGCACGGCCTACGCTGACGATTAGCTTTAACACGGCCCTATCCGATACGCTCGTGATTGAGCGCGGTCCGTATCTTCAGATGGGATCGAGCAGCGAAATGACGGTGCGTTGGCGGACGAGTGGTCTGGGAGATTCGGTCGTGCGCTATGGAACGGTCGAGGGAGTGCTCGATCAAGTCGAGAGTATTATCGAGTCGGAAAAGGATCATATTGTTAAACTAACAGGTCTACTGCCGGACACGCGCTACTATTATCAGGTGGACCGCACTGCTTACGGCACCTCCCAGGTCGTGAGCACTCCAGCGGCGGATACCTATTTCGAAACGGCACCTGTCGCGGGTTCGCTTGATCCGACTTCGATCTGGGTGATCGGGGATTCCGGGACAGCCGGTTCGAAAGCGGAAGGCGTGTACACTGGATTCCGTAACTTGTTCGGCCCGTCAGAAGTACCGCAAACGGATGTCTGGCTGATGCTGGGCGACAATGCCTATAGCAGCGGTACCGATTCAGAGTTTCAGGAGGCGGTCTTTGAAATCTACCCCGAGCTGCTGCGAAATTCGGTCCTCTGGTCAACCATCGGAAATCACGAAGCCAAATCTGCGGGCGGCGCGCCCTATCTCGATATATTTTCCTTTCCGGAAAATGGTGAGTCGGGCGGCGTGGCCTCCACCACCGAGCTATACTACAGCTTCGACCGGGCGAACATCCACTTCATCTGTCTGGATTCTCAAACCGGTGGGAACTACAATGATGCTCCGGGTGGGGGCGGGATGTATGACTGGCTGGAGGCCGATCTCCAGGCCTGCGACAAGGACTGGATCATCGCCTTCTTTCACCACGGACCCTATACGAAGGGCTCGCATAATTCGGATACAGAAGGCAAGCATATCCAGATGCGCAAATTCCTGGTGCCTCTGTTGGAGTCGTATGGAGTGGACCTCGTGTTGTCCGGCCACAGTCACCAGTATGAGCGGACGCCATTCATCAATGGACACCACGGCCCGGACAGTGGTAGCGAGACATTCAGTGCCGCCAATATCGTGGACGGTGGGAATGGCAGTGAGATCGGTGATGTGGATGGCTCGGGTGCCTTCATTTCGGATCCGCTGCTCGGAGACGGTGCCTACCATAAGCCACTTGCGACCGCGAATGATGGTGCCGTGTATGCTATTGCGGGTGCTTCTGGAAAGATCAGCAACTGGGACAATGGTTCCTCCGCCCTCGTCAACCCGGCTCCTCACGACGCCCACCTCGTCACCCTTCGCCTACTCGGATCGATGCTGATCGAGGTCGATGGGTTCACGCTGAACGCCAAATACATCGACTCTACCGGTGCCGTTCGCGATGACTTCACGATCTCCAAAGGGTCGGACTTCGAGCTTTCTGCGCCTGAGCCGATCGCAGTTGAGGGTGGAGCTGCTGCTGAAGTTGTGGTCACGCGTGGTAGTGAATTCACGATGGCCGACTCTGTTAGCTTGAATGAATCCGGAGCAGGCACGGGCGGGCTGTTTTCCGGCACGCTGGAATTTGCCGATGATGAATTCAGCAAATCCATTCTGTTGAATCTCCTGCCCGATGATCATGCGGAAGGTGACCTACTCACCGATGTCTCCCTCGATTTGACCCGAGCCGTGCAGCCCGGAGCCGTTCAGAAAAGAGCCTTCCTTCCTCCGGCCGCATCCTCGGTCCAGCTGACCCAAAAGGATGCACCGTCCGAGGCATGGTATTTCAATAATGTGGGTGCGGGGCTGATAGCCGATGCCGACTGGTTGATCGATGATGATGGCGATGGACTTTCCCGCATATTCGAGGCGCTCTACGGTGGCACCGAGGGTGGCACCGAGGGTGGGGACGATTCGGCGCTGGCTCCTGCGTCGATGTTTCCCGCGAAGGGCGTAGAGATTCACTGCTATCTTGATACCACAATCACCGACATGACCCTGATCGGGCAACGGTCGGGGAATCTACTACCCGGAAGCTGGACGCAGGTGGGTGTCACGCTTGAGAGAATCGGGTCTCCAAACCCCGGTGGCATCGAGAGATGGAAAGCCATCCTGCAGGCCCCTTATTTGGCAGAGGATCGTCATTTCCTGCGTCTCGGCTTCGAAGAAGTTCTGCCTGCGCCATGAGGCCCATGGATCGGTTCATTCTGCAGATCATGTTGCTTGGGCTCGGTCTGATTCCCGGGCAGTCATTGGGTCACGGCTCGTTGCACGAAACAGTTAGGGCGCTGGAGGTGGAACTTGCCGAGAAGCCTGGTGATCCGGATCTCCTGTTGCGACTTGCCGGGCTTCACTGCAAACACGGCGACTTGGATAAGGCAAAGGCGTGTGCCGATCAGGTGAAGCCAGAGCAACGCGCTGCAGTTCATCTTATCAATGCCCGCCTTCATGAAGCCGCCGGAAAACCTGCCGCAGCTCTGGTTGCAACCGAATCATTCATCGCACTCAAACCAGATGAACCAGAAGGCTGGTATCAAAACGCTGGGTTGCTGACTCGAACCCAGCAGCCCGATAGGGCAGCCCACGCCCATGCCCAAGGCCTGACGCTTTCCGGAGAATCCGCAACCGCCGACATGTTCCTTTACGGCGCAAAGCTCTGGCAAGACTGCGACAATCAAGAGAAGGCACTGGGAACCCTATCAAAAGGAGCGGCACAGCATCCCAAGCATCCTATACTCGCAGAGAGTTTGGGCCGCATGCTTTTCTCCGAGGGAGACCAAGAAGCCAGCTTGGTCATTTTCGACAAGCAGCGCACGATCTACCCCACCATGGCCTACCGCTGGTGGAAACTTGAGGGCGATCTCTATGCCCCCAATAATCCTGAACGCTCTCGCATGGCCTACCGGAAAGCGCTCGCCCATCTTGATCAGCGCTATGCCAAACGCCGCCCCCCAGCCGCAGTCGCAGAGATCAGAAAGCAGATCGAGTCCATCATGCAGCGGGCTGAAAGAGCAGCACAATAGAGTCCGCCTTGGAGAATTCCTAGCAATCAATTTATGATCCAAAAACCCCGTCTTGTTAAGTGCCTGTCCATGATCGTGGCCTGTC
>JAPKFB010000195.1 GCA_028821775.1 Roseibacillus sp. | reverse complement strand
CAATCGATCCAGCGGCCATCTTGAAAATTCGACCAGTCAAGGCAAGCTGATTCTGCAGGGGTCCCTTTTGGGAAACAGAAGGGCTCACCCTAGCGCTCCGGGGCCGGGGATCCCAACTTATCCTTGCTATCCTTGCGCCATTCCTCCCAGGCCTCCGGGATGGCGCGATTGCGGATCATAAGGAAGGCGGTGAAGGGCTTCCCGGGTGACTATATTCACCACCTTGAAGAGTGAGAGGGGTTTAATTTCGCGCGCGCGTATTCTCTTAGTTCGCGTCTACGGACCAGGGTCCTCCCATGAAGAAACCACCAAAATCGAGAGCGTTGTCAGTAAGGGCTCGGACTCGAATGAAGATGTCCTTTCCGATCGCTTCTGCCGGGAGTGGTTCGCTCAGGATCTCCCATTCGATATTGAAGTTCTCGAAGAAAGCGAGGTCTCCGCCGATTTGCGAACCATCAGTGCTGTCATGAACTGTGAAGGTCGCAGAGTCACCACCGGGAGCGTCGAAGTCCAGAAAGACCATGCCGTTGAGGGTCGCAGCCACCGGCAAGTTGAAAACAGGAGAATCGAGGGTCAGATCTGAGTTGGGGGTGGTGTTCGCGGTCATGTTGGTGCCCCAAATATTCGTGGTGCCGTCGGGCCCGGCCACCGGTCCGGAAGTTCCATTCACCGGTCCCCACTCAAAGCGTGTGAGCCCAAGGGGATCATGCACGGCTGGAGCCCAGCCTCCGTCGCTCGCGTCAAAGTCCCAGTTGGCGATCGCAGGGATGGGTCCTGCCAAGAGCTTGTAAAGCATCAAGGGGGCGAGCGGCTTCGGGATGGAGGACACATTCAAAGGCGGGGTGGCGGTGATGCTCTCCAACCCTGGGATGAGAGGCCAGGTGCTGGGATCGGGATTGGCCACCGGATCATCGGTGCCCACGATGGCGTATTGCTGGCCGGTGAAGCTGTTCCAGGTGAAACCGAGATTGGCGCCGCTATCCGAACTGGAGACCGTGAATTGGTAAATATCGGTGTTGCCGGTTGGGGGGGTGCAGATGACCGAGCCGAAGCGCTGACCGTTGGCGTCGGTGTCGAAGATCGCACCGCCGCCAGCGCCGATCAGGCTGTAATCACCCTCGTTGCTGGTCGAGGCGGCGTTGGAATAGCCGAAGCCGATGCCACCGGCAGATTGGGCGCCGCCGCCGTCTTCGACCATGAGAATTTCTGCGTCGAACCAACCGCCACTGGCGAAGTTGAAGTCGGCATAGGTGCGGGTGTTCCAACTCACGTCGGAGTGCATCGTCGGAGCACCCGTTGCCGAGGTGTCCGTGGAGTTCACGATCGGTGTGATGGTGACCTGCACGCGGTCGTCGAAGTTCTCGGTGAAGGAAAACTGACCGTCGCCGTCGTAGAACTGGAAGGTGAAGGCGAGATCGAAGTTGTCCCCGATGAGATCGATTCCGTGGGCCGGAGCGTTCCCTTCGGTATCGACATTAATTTGAGTGATGATCGAAGAGTCGGTATTGTCCAGCTCGCCGAGCGGTTCCTCAAGGTCGATGTTTTCCGGGAGGGCGCCGGTAAAATCGTCGCCGCCGACACTGAGGCCGTCGGTCCGCCGGTAGAGAATCGACCCGGGAGAGTGGGTCTTCCCTGCCGGGCTCACCGGGGGTCTCGGGAACACAGTTTCGTCGGTCGGGTCGGTGCCCCGGCTCACTTCGTCGCCGTCCGAGAAATTGTCGCCGTCGCTGTCGGCCAGCAGGGGA
>JAPKFB010000114.1 GCA_028821775.1 Roseibacillus sp. | reverse complement strand
CGCCGTCGCGGACCAGCCGGCGATGATTGGGATCCATGTCTTTGGGGAACTTTATTGATTGCTAGGAAATCGCTTTTTCAAGCTCGGCTCCTAGGAGTCTGAGGGGACGGGGAAGGTGGGGGTGCGACATTTAGATTGGCTACTTGATTTTAACTCTGACACAAGATTTCCAATATGTTGGGGCTATCGGGAAAAGGAACTTCGACGATGGTGATAGTGTTCACAAATCTGATTCCCGTGTTCGGTGTTTTGTTTTTCGGGTGGGATGCGTTCACGATCGTATTGCTGTATTGGATGGAGAACGCGGTGATAGGATTCTTCAATATTTTCAAAATCTTGTTTGCGAGCGGGACCATACTTAGCAGCGCTTCGTCTATCTTTAAATCCGGATTGCTCTCATCGCGAGTTTCTCCGGAATCGCTAGAAAAACTAAAGCAGTTGGAAGAGCAGCAAGCGAAACAGTCCTTCTCCATGCCTCAAGCAATGAAGGTATTCCTGGTCCCGTTTTTTACGATACATTATGGCGGCTTTATGTGCGGGCATGGAGTTTTCATAGTCGCGATCTTCCAGAAAGATGCTCTCGAGGGTAGTCGCGGAGTTCTGGAAGCGGTAGGCGGCGAGTTGGGTTCTGTTTTTTCTTGGGGATTGGCCGTCGCCCTTGCGGCGCTGATACTGGAACATGGATACAATTTTTTCACCGACTACTGGAAAGGCGGGCGTTACAAGAAAACCAACGCTGCCATTCAAATGTTCAAGCCATACCCGCGGATCTTCGTGCTCCACATTGTTATTATGGCTGGTGGCGGGTTGATGGTGTTTCTGCAACTGCCGCGACTAACGGTGATTCTCCTGATCGCATTCAAAATTGCCTTTGATTTAGTGAGCGCGCGGATAAGCCGGGGGGCGGACAAGGAGATAGTAATCAAAGATATCTGATCGCATCATGACTGTCTGCGGTTTCGATTTTGTATGTACTAAAATGTTGCTGGAGGACACTGATTATTGCTAGGAAATCGCTTTTCCAGCCCTGAATTTATGGAGCTTCAGGAAGCGGGGTAAGTGGGGGTGCAAGTCTTTCGTATGCGCATCCCCAAGGCGAGCGCCATTTGCGTGGGCGAGCCTCAAGCTTCTCGTTGCCATCTAGCCTTGCGCGCCTATAGTTTCGGTTCCGCTGGTTCCATCAGCCGCACTCGCGCCCCCCAACTCCCTCGCGCCCCCAACTCCCGTGATCATCCAAAGTATTTTGCGCCTGCGACATGCGGGCATCCTGGCCTTGCTCTGTTTCGCGTCCCCGCTGAGCGCCGCTCCCCTAATTTCCGAATTCATGGCGGTGAACGACACCTCCTACCAGGATGAGGATGGTGACTTTTCGGACTGGATCGAGATTCATAATCCAGGCCCCGCTCCGGTGCAACTTGACGGGTATCATCTGACCGACAACGCCGCCAATCTTACCAAGTGGACCTTCCCTGCCATCACCCTGAACGCGGACCAGTATCTTGTGGTCTTTGCCTCCAACAAGGACCGCATCGATCCAGCCTCGCAACTCCATACCAGTTTCCGGCTGAGCTCCGGTGGCGAGTTCCTCGGCCTGGTGGCCCCCGACGGAACGACCATCGTGAGCGCGTTTGGCCCGGTCTATCCACCGCAATTCGATGACCAGTCATTCGGGTTCGGCGTGCCGGGATCGTCCTCGAATCTCGACCTCACCCCGTTTTGGAGCTCGCCGGGAAACTACTCGAATGTCGCGCTGACCGGAACCCAGTCGGCGAGCGAGACGTCGAATGCGGACAGCTTCGATCTTGGGAGCGGGGTAGTGGGAACGCAGCTTTACATGTGGTTCGATTTTTCCAGCAACCTCAGCACGATCCCAGGTGGAAGTGTGGTGGACTCCGCGACCTTGTCCTGGGGTGGGGTGGTGGCGAACTCTATCTTTGGCTCACCCGCGGTCTCCGCAAATCTCGGAGTCTTCGCGGTTCCCGACGCCAATCACGGAGTTGACAGCATCGCGGCAGCCTACTCGGGAAGCGACCTGGTGGATTACTACGCTGCGAACGCACCGGTGGCGGCCTTCACCGCGGCGCCGGGACAGACCCCGGTGGCAACCTGGGACATCGCTGCGCTGGTGCAGGGTTGGATCGACAATCCCGGCACTCCCCAACGGGGCCAGTTGATGATTCTCAATGACGCCAATCCCATGTTCATGGATTGGGACCTTGATCCCGGGAGTAAACCGGAGATCTCCCTGACGGTCTCGACCACCGCGGACCCGGGTGCCTCAGCGGCATGGGTTTACTTCGACAACCCGACCCCCGGCGCCCCGAATACCGGCGGACAGCAGTCGGGGCCGATCTTCAGGGAGGTGACCGAGAACCCGCCCCAGCCCGTGAGTGGTGCCTTGACCGTGACGGCCAAAGTGATCGGCTCGGTCAGTCCGATCACCTCGGTCCGGGCCTACTATCGCCGCATGTTCAACGGCGAAGCCTCGGTCTTCATGTTCGATAACGGGACCGGAGCGGACGCGTTGGCAGGCGATGACATATACACCGCGGTGATCCCGGCCAACCAGATCGTCCCCGGTGAAATGACGCGTTGGCGCTTTTCCGCATTTGATGCGGTGGGCAACGAGACGCGCGAGCCCGCTTTTCGCGATGCGGGCGATTCACACCAGTACTTCGGCACGGTCGGTCACGACCCGGCGATCCAGACCAACCTTTCGGTGCTGGAGTGGTTTGTGGCGAGTCCGAACTCGGCCAACAATACGAGCGGGACCATCGGCGCGCTCTACTACCTCGGTCAGTTCTACGACAACGTGCACTTCAGTCGTCACGGTCAATCGACCGGCGGCTTCGTCAAGAAGAGCTACAACATCGACTTCAACAAGACCCAGCGATTCCAGTGGAGCCTCGATCCCGATATCCCGCGCGTGGCCGATATCGATCTGCTCACCAACTGGGCGGACAAGTCCAAGGTCCGCCACCCGATTGCCTACGAGATCATGCGCGAGTCGGGTGTCCCCGCCCACTTTTCCTTCACCGTCCGCGTCGAGCAGAACGGGGCCTTCTTCAGCACCGCGGATTTTGTGGAGGACGGGGACGACATCTACCTCGAGCGGGCCGGACTCAACAAGGATGGCGCCCTCTACAAGGCCTACAGCAACAGGTTGACCGGCTCCGCCAACAGCGGCTTCCAGAAAAAGAACCGCAAGTTCGAGAACAACTCCGACCTGCAGGCCCTCATCGACAATCTCGCCCTGAGCGGAACCGCGCGCCTCAACTATCTCTACGACAACATCGACATTCCGAAGTGCGTCAACCTGCTGGCCGCCAACTCCGTGATCCGGAACATCGATATGCACTCGAAGAACTGGTACATCTATCGCGACACCGGGAAGACCAACGAGTGGGCGCTCCTGCCCTGGGACCTCGACCTCTCCGGCGGTCGCGTCTGGAACTCCCAAAACACCTACTTCGACAACAATATTTACTCCCATGGTCTCGTGGTGACCGGCAACTCGATCCGATTGGTCTCCCACATGTTCGGCGATTCCGCGATGCGATCCATGATCCTGCGCAGGATTCGGACGCTTTCAGACCGCTATCTCCAGGAGCCGGGCACCCCTCTCGCCGAACGCTGGTACGAGCGGCGGCTGGATGAGCAATCGGCCCTCATCGACCCGCCCTCGATCGTCCCCTCGGATGCCCAGCGCGATTTTGTCAAGTGGGGATCGTGGCTCCAGGGCAGCGGTTCGCCGGTTTCCCACACGAATACCAATCCCGCGGTGGAGTCGATGGCGGAGGCCGTCCTGCGTTGGAAGAACGAGTATCTTCCGGCGCGGCGCAACGAGATTTACAACAACCAGACGGTCGGCAACGGTGGGGAGATTCCCCTGCCGCAGGTCGGTGCGGCCTCGTTCCAGCTTACTCCCCTGGTAGAGGCCCCCGCGCCCTCGCATGCCTTTGTCCCCTCCGACAACAGCCTGGGACTTGCTTGGATCGGACTCGCGGCCTTCGAGCCCTTCGACACCTCCGGCTGGATCGCAGGGACCACCGGAATCGGCTACGAGCGCACCAGTGGCTACCAATCCCTGATCGGCACCAACGTCAACACGCAGATGATGAGCAACAACAGCATCTACATCCGCATCCCCTTCAACGTGGCGGATCCCAGTGCCTTCGACAGCCTCGAATTGCGCATGCAGTGGGACGACGGGTTCGTGGCCTTCATCAATGGCGCGGTGGTCCAGGCCGACAACGCACCGGGGGCGGTGACCTGGAACTCGGCGGCCCTCAACTCCAGCCACGAGGCCAATGCCGGGAGCTTCGACATCTACAACATTACGCAGCACCTCGGCGCCCTGAAGACCGGGCAGAATATCCTCGCCATTCATGGTCTCAACCAAGGCACCGGGAGCAGCGACATGATCATCAGGCCCGAACTTTACGGCGGGACCCTGTTAGTCGGCCCTCCCGGCGAACCGACCATCAACTTCGGAGCGCTCGAGTTTGCGCCTCCCTCGGGAAACCAGGACGAGGAGTACATCGAGTTGACCAATCCGAACGGCATCGCGGTCGACATCTCGGACTGGAAGCTGGATGGCGGGATCGAGTTTACCTTCCAGGGCGGGACCGTCATCCCGGCGGGCAGTTCGCTTTACGTCAGCCCCGATGTCACCGCCTTCCGCGCCCGCACCCAGGGTCCCAAGGGCGGCGAGGGCCTCTTCGTGCAGGGCGCATACGAGGGGCACCTTTCCAGCTTCGGCGAGACCGTCACCCTTTCGGATTCCGCCGGCAACGAGATCAGTGCGACTACCTACGTGGGCAATCCCTCGGACGCGCAGCTCTACCTCCGGATCACCGAGATCATGTATCATCCACTCGGAAGCGAGCTGACCGAGTTCATTGAACTCATGAACATCAGCGATTCGGTTACCCTCGATCTCACCAATGTTCGCTTCACAGCAGGGATCCAGTTCGACTTCTCCGGCAGTGCGGTGACCAGCCTGCCTCCTGGCGCGAGGGTTCTCGTGGTCCGCAATCTCGCCGCCTTCGAAGGCGTGCACGGCATCGGTCTGCCGGTGGCCGGCGTGTTTGCGAATATGAGCGCTCTCAACAACGGCGGCGACACTGTGAAACTGGAGGACGCTCTCAACGGCACGATCGCGGAGTTTCGCTACAACGACCTCGCCCCGTGGCCCGAGGAAGCGGACGGGCTCGGAAACAGCATCGTCCTCATCGCGCCCGGGACCAGCCCGGATCCGGATGACCCAGCGAGTTGGCGCGCGAGCCTGCTCCCGGATGGCAATCCGAATGACACGGACGCCCTTCCGCTGCCCGCAAACCCGTTGGGCGATGCGGATGGCAATGGGATTACGGATCTTCTCGACTACGCGTTTGGAAATGGTCTCGGCGCAGGTCCTCTTCAGGCGGCCTTCACCTTGCAGGACTACGATATCGAGGGACAGATGCTCTCCCTGCCGACCCTGGTCTATCCCGTCAGAATCGCTGCGGACGGGGCGACCATCGAGATCGACTACTCCAACGACCTGCAATCCTGGCAGGCTGCCGGAGCGGAGGCGGTGGTAGTCAGCGTGGTCAATCTCGGAGATGGCCGGGCGCTCACGACGGTGCGACTGAATCCTGCGGGAGGCCTCGGAGAGCACTTCTTCTCCCGGTTGCGCGTCCAGGCCCGTTGATCTGATCAAGGACCGGCCGCGAGTTTGCGAACCATGGAGACATCCGGCACGCCGGACATCACCTTGAGGACTTTGCCTTCGGCGTTCGTGATGATGGTGGAGGGCAGGGCGGCCTCTTCGCCGGATTGCCTGGCAAGAAACCTTGTCACTGCGGCGCGCGCGTCGGATTTCAGGTCGGCGCGGATGCGATAGGCAGGCTTCCACTCCTCGGCGTACTCGGTGAGCATCTTGGCGTTATCGTCCGGGTCGATCGGAATACCGATGAGAGCGGCCCCTTCACCCAGTCCGTTCTTCAGGGCCTGGAGCTGCGGGAGATGCGACTGACATGCCACACACCAGGTGGCCATCGTGGTGTAGACCCGAATGGGTGCGGTGGCGTCGGGCTCCGTGATCGGAAAGCTGGAGAGAGGGACGGGGACCTGCTTCCGCGGCACAACATCGTGGTAGTTGCTCAGCGTGAACTGCGTGCTGGCGCCCGAGTGGGTGGGATTTTCGTAGGCGATGAGAAGGGTGCCGGCCGCCACGTTCTCCTGGGTGGTTGTCTTGCCCGATGGCCATCGAACCGTGAGGGAGGGAACCATTTCGCGTGAGCCGATCCCAATCACCATGGTGCGACTGTTCTGCACGCTGTAGCCCTCTCCGCAGCGATGCTCGCGCTTGATCGTCAGGTCACCCAGGTCAGCGGTGACCAAGGCGCCATATCCGTCGCGGCAAGCGTAGCTCTCGTTCGGGCTGGCCTCTCCTCGAGCTCCGCCCTCGAAGCGAATCGCAATCACATGGTGGTCCGCCTTTCCTTCAGCCTCGCCCATCTGATTCCGGTAGATGTTGAAGAGCGGTTCGTTGGCGTTCACCAGGGCGAGGTCCTGCCAGCCGTCGTGATCGTAATCGAGCAGGACGAATCCGCGGCTGTCCGCCGGATTGTCGATCCCGGAAATCAGCGAGAGATCGGAGAATTTTTTTCCGTCCCGGTTCGTGAAGAAGTGGTTGCGCTCCATTCCGCTCAGGGAATGGACGACATAGCGGCCGTCTTCCTCCCGGCCTCCCTGCAGGCGCCGGTCGATCTGCGGGGTGAGCGGGGCATCCCCGGTGCGGCGCCTCCATTCCTCGGAAAAGCGGAAGCTGCGCCGGGCGAGGTTGCTGTCGGTGCGCACGACCGTGCGCCAGAGGTTACTTCACAAGTCCAGCTCCGATGAGACGGCCTCGGGCGCGGTGAAGTATCCGCTCAGTACGTAGAGATCGAGAAAGCCATCGTTGTCAAAATCGGCGAACTGGCCACCCCACGACCAGCCTGCCTTGGTGACCGCGAGGGCAGGGGGCTTGTCTCCCGAGACAAGCTCGAAGCTGTGATTGGCCCGCTGACGGTAGAGATAATTACCGGCCGCGGACTGCTTGTAGATCTCGGCGATTCCCGGGACGCGGTTCGTGATGCGGGCGCCCGCCTTGCTGAACATGTTGGAAACGTAGAGGTCCTGCAGGCCATCGTTGTCGTAGTCGCCCCAGGTCGCCCCCATCGCGAATCCGAATTCGGTGAGGCCGGCCTCCTTCGTGACGTCGGTGAAGCCGGACTCTCCGTCGTTGCGGAAGAGGTTGTCGGGCGCCCAGTCGTTGGCGATGAAGACATCCGGGTCGCCATCCTCGTCATAATCCGCCCAGGTGGCCTGCAGGGAGTTGCTCCAGATCCCCAATTGGGCGCTCTCTTCCGCAATTTCAAAGCGCCCCTTGCCGCGGTTTACATAGAGAATGTTCGGCGGTCCGATCTGGTTGAGGAGGTTCGGGAACCGGGGATCGTTTCCCGAGTTTGCTTCCCTGTGGCGGCGGTAATATTCCGCGGCCATCCCGGGCGGATAAAAGTGATCAGGCCAGCGTTCGCTTTGGACCCCGACCCCGCCCGAGGGACTTGAGCCGCCGTCGATTGTCGACGGACGGTAGGTCAGCAAGTACAAATCGAGCAAGCCGTCGCCATTGTAGTCCGCCGCGGAAGCCGAGACCGCCGTCATCGGGAACTCTTTCTGCTGCGGGCCGGGATAAAAGTGGCCCGCCCGGTTCTCGAAGTAGAGGCTGGGCCGCAAGCTACGGCCCACGAAGAGGTCCGGATCGCCGTCGTTGTCGAAGTCCGCGAAGAGCGCACAGGTGCAGTGCCCGGTGAAGTGGATCCCATACTTCTCCGCCGCTTCCACGAAAGTACCGTCGCCCTGGTTCTCGAAGAGCAGGTTGCGCCCGATCCGGACCGTGACATAGATGTCATCGTCGCCATCTGAATCGATGTCCACCACCGCGAGACCGGGCTTCTGATTGACGGAGATTGGAGCGAAGTAGGGATGCGGATGGTTCTTCGCGCCCCCTTGGTAGAACTTGATGGCGGCCTCCTGGTGGGGAGAGTGATGTGCGAGGGCCCGGTCGGCCGGGCGGGGCAAGGCGGTGCCCAGCGTATCGCCAAAGAGACGCCGCGCACTCGGCGTGATCACTAGTTCCTTTTGTTCCCAGCCGCTGATCTTCCATTCCGCATCCTCCTCGCCTGTGCCCCTGGTCCACTTGATGAGAAACTTGCCGATCAGTCCCTGCCATCCGCTGGATTTCAATTTGGCCAGTCCACGGAATCCCACTTCACCCTCGAAGAGACCTTCCTCCTCGTCCGGAAACCTCCCATCGATGAAGTAAAAGGAAGCCTGCTCGATCCAGGCCACCTCCTTGAGGAGGGGGCGCAGCAGGTCGAGATCCCCGGGGGCGGAGGTGTCCGCAGTCTGCCCTGCTTCCCGCACGGTCACCTCGGACGCAAAGTGGATCAGCCGGGGGCCGTCCGGGAGGCGCAGGTTCTGCATGCTTTTCGAGAGCTCGCGGAGTTGTGGAGTGAGGGCGAGGAT
>JAPKFB010000194.1 GCA_028821775.1 Roseibacillus sp. | reverse complement strand
CTTTATGTCACTCCGCCCCCTTGCCTTCCAGCCCGGGTTGTGTAGTCTTTCCCCTGTATCAAGAGTGGTTTTGGAGCCGGAAGGCGAAGGAACCCGGCAACCTGGCGTGGAGACGCCGAGGTGCCTGTGCCAACTGGCACGATGCGCGGCTCACCCAGAGTGAGCTGAACCAAGGTCTCCAGGAAGTGGTTACATTCCCTTCCGGGTCTCCGTCGGATCGATCCGCGGCTCTGATGCATCTCCATCACAAGAGAGAACTGCATCATGAACCAAGCAACCGCATCCAAGCCAAGAGTCCGTCTCGCCAGCAAGCCCCGGACCACCCACCCCAACCATCACCTCGTGAACAACAACGGGATCTGGTGGTGCCAGATCACCGTCCACCACGGGCCCTTCTCCAAGCGCCTCCGCTTCTCGCTGGAGACCCGCGAGCTAGGGCAGGCCCGCAGAAAGCGTGACAGGATCTTCGCCACCTCTCGTCCCAACCCCCAAGCGGCCTGAACGATGTCTGACTCCCTTTCACCGTCCCCAGTCGATCTCGCCGAACTCAGCAGCAGGCACGCCAGTGGCGTCGACAAGTATTTTCGGATGCACTCCGGGGCATCCTCCGATCTTGAGGAAATCACAGAGACCTCCTTCACTTTGCGAATCGAAGTGAGCGACCGGGTTCGGCCCGAGAATCGCGAAGGTCTGAGCTTCAGCATGACCAAGACGTGGCTGCGCCATCCTGAACTCGCCCACTGTCAATGGGTGAGACTGCGTCTTTACCATTCCCCATCTCCGCAAGGATTTCTCATGCCTCATCCGGACCCCGAGACCACAGCGAAAGAGGCCTTCAGACGGGGGATCATGCGGATGTTCGAGCGTCTGAAAGAGGCGAATAAGCTCCCAAAAACGTTCCTCGGTGAGTATATCGGAGAGCTGCCTCTGGACAAACCCGGCGACCTGCACCGTCTCGAATCCCAATCCCTACACCTCAAATGAACCCCGCCTACAAAACAACTGTCTTCCAAGCCCTGCCGGAAGATCTCCCCGCCTCCTTCCACATCCTCACCGCCTGGAATCCCAACGGCGAAACCGACTGGCCGGGAACCAACCAGAAGCGGGACGTGGTCCTTGCGGAGCGCCTCGACGCCCTCTCCCTGCCCCGCTCACGCGTCACCGGGATGGCCCCGGACGAGCGCAACGCCGAACCCGGTTGGGCCTTCTCCTGCAATCTCGATCAGGCCCTTGAGCTCGGGCGGGAGTTCCTCCAGGAGGCGATCTATCAGGTCGAAGAGGGCGCGCTGTTCTTGGTGAATTGCGAGACAGGCAAACGGACCCGGCTCGGACCCTTTGCGGAGCGCCTCCGGAATCCCCGGGAGAACCTCCTTTTCACGATCCACCTCGGCTCCCCCGCGCCGCGGGCCCGCCTGCTCCCCACCGAGGAACTCGGGATCCGCATGCGGACGGCCCAGTTCTTCGACTCCTTCACCATCATCAGGGCAGAGGGCCTCTCCCGGAGCCAGTCCGAGGATACCCACCTCATCTCGGCTGCCACCCGCGACCCTGCTAAGGTCGTGAAACTCGCCCTCGAACTCATGCAGTTCACCGCGCAGGAGGGCGTGGGCATCTCCCACAACGGCATCTACCAGCGCGTCACCGAATGGAGCGATCGGAAGTTCCTGCTGCGGGTCTGGGGGTTCACCTCCCCCGCCCCATGAATGTCCCACCCCCTTCACTATCCTGAATACCATCCACTGACTCCACCGTCTCAT
>JAPKFB010000011.1 GCA_028821775.1 Roseibacillus sp. | reverse complement strand
GCCTCCGAGACCCCCACTCCTCCGGTACCAGCGGCCGAAGCCGCGCCCGCGGCTCCTTCTGCACGCCAGGATCAAGGCGGTTTTGGTGGGACTCCCCCGGAAGAGAACAGCGGCCCAGTGCTTTCCGAGAAGGTCGTCTTTATCAATCGCTGCGCCAAGGTGGTGAAAGGAGGACGCCGTTTCAGTTTCTCCGCGCTCATCGTGGCGGGGGACCATAAAGGCAAAGTTGGATACGGATTCGGCAAGGCGAAC
This sequence comes from Roseibacillus sp., assembly GCA_028821775.1. GTDB lineage: Bacteria > Verrucomicrobiota > Verrucomicrobiia > Verrucomicrobiales > Akkermansiaceae > Roseibacillus_B. The sequence goes on along the minus strand of JAPKFB010000011.1, from coordinate 95,215 downwards.
GAGGTGGCGGAAGCCATCCGTAAGGCCGGTGAGAATTCCAAGGTCAACCTGCAAACCATGGTGCTCGCTGATCATACCATTCCGCATGAGATTTACGCGGAATTCGGGGGCGGCAAGGTCCTCCTGAAGCCGGCCTCTCCCGGAACGGGAATCATCGCGGGTGGCGGCGTGCGCGCGGTGTGCGAAGCGGTCGGGATCAAAGATGTTCTCGGCAAGTCTCTCGGATCCAATAATCATGCCAATGTGATCAAGGCCACCCTTAAGGCTCTCTCTCTTCTCCGGAGCAGTGACGAAGTCATGAGCCTCCGCGGCAAGCAAAAGCAGAAAGCCCTCTAACAACCTACTTTTGAGATAGAATGAAACTTCACGACTTAAAACCCAATCCCGGAGCAAAGCACCGGCGAAAGCGCCTTGGTGTCGGTGAGAGTTCCGGCCAGGGCAAGACCAGCGGTCGCGGCCACAAGGGACAGAAGTCCCGTTCCGGTGGCGGTGTGCGTCCCGGCTTTGAAGGCGGCCAAATGCCTCTCCATCGACGCTTGCCCAAGAAGGGGTTCAGCAATGTCCGATTTCGCGCCAAGATTGCCATCGTCAATGTGTCGCAGCTCGAGGAGAAGTTCGAAGACGGCGCGACCGTCAACGAGGCAGCCTTGCGGGTAGCCGGTCTGGTCAAGGGCCGCATTGATGCCGTCAAGGTCCTCGGGAATGGAGATCTCTCCATCAAACTGACCGTGGTGGCCGATGCCGTGAGCGCCTCTGCTCGCGAAAAGATCGAGAAGACCGGAGGATCGGTCGAAGTAAGTGCCTGATTCCGACGCAGCGAATCCATTCCCTAGACGCAGCCGGTATTGATGGTTTGTTGCTGCGGCCCAATTTTCAACCCCGACCAAGACCCACAAGGTAGAACATGATCTCGGCTTTTGCGAATATCTGGAGAGTGCCCGAACTTCGGGACCGCATTCTCTTCACGCTCGTTATGATTGTGATCGTGCGCCTCGGCGTGGCGATCACCCTTCCAGGTGTCGATGCCACGGTGATCGACACCTGGCTCGATTGGCGCGTGAAGAATGACGAGGGCGGGAGTGCCATCGGAGTGCTCCTCAATGTCTTCTCCGGAGGTGCGTTGCAGCAGTGCGGGATCTTCGCCTTGGGCATCATGCCCTACATTTCGTCTTCAATCATGATGCAGCTCATGACGGCAGTGGTGCCCAAGCTCGCCAAACTCTCCCGCGAGGAGGGCGGCCGTCAGAAGATCAACCAGTATACCCGATTTATCACCATCATCATTGCGGTGGTGCAGGGATTCCTGCTGGCCCAGACCCTTCAAAATCCGGCCTCCATTCCCTACATGGAAGGAATCGATGTTCATGGCGGAGGTCCGCTCGTTCCGGACCAGGGCATGAGCTTTGTTCTGATCACAGTGCTGACTATTTTGGCCGGCACGATGTTGCTGATGTGGATTGGTGATCAGATCACCGAGCGGGGAATTGGAAACGGAATTTCCCTCATCATCTCGGTCAACATCATCGCGGCTCTCCCAGGTGCTCTGGTGCAAGCCTTCAACACCTACGTGAGTGCCGAGGCCGCTGCCGAGAATCCCTTCAAGCCCATGATTCTGGTGGGACTGGTTGCGCTCCTCCTGGTGGTGATCGCGGCAGTCATTGCCATTACCCAGGCCCAGCGCCGCATCGCCATTCAGTATGCCAAGCGGGTTCGCGGCAAGCAGCTCACTGGGCAACAGACCCAATACCTTCCCCTGAAGGTGAACTACTCCGGAGTGATGCCCATCATTTTTGCGAGCGCCATTCTTTCGCTCCCGACCATGCTCCTGCGTTCCGCCTTTGCCGGGAAAGCTTGGGCCGCCTCGTTGGGTGACATCCTCAATCCGCCCAGCATTTGGTTCTACTTCATCTCCGCTGGAATGATCTTCTTCTTCAGTTACTTCTGGGTGGCCACCATGTTCCAGCCCAGCGAGATTGCGGAGAACCTGAAACGGAGTGGAGGGTACGTTCCGGGAGTGCGTCCAGGCAAGCCCACTGCGGACTTCCTCGATTTTACGATGACTCGCCTGACCTTTGCGGGCGCGCTCTTCCTGACGGCGGTCTACATCATGCCTTCTTTGCTCACCATCACGCTGAAGCTCAACTTCGTGGTGACGAGCTTCTTCGGCGGGACGAGTCTACTGATCCTGGTTGGTGTCCTGCTGGATATATTGCGACAAACGGAGACTCACCTCCTGCAGCGCCATTACGATGGCTTCCTGCGCAAAGGGAAGATTCGCGGCCGAGGTCGCGTGCAGGGAGCTGGAGCCGCCGCTACCAGTTCGACCTTGGTTTACCTCTGGGCCTTCGCAGCGGTTCTTGTTCTGATCGCGATCGTGGCTTGGATCATGAATCGTGCCTGATCCTGATCCGGTGGAGTCTGGTAGAATAGTCCTTCTTGGGCCACCGGCATCCGGAAAGGGAACTCAAGGTCGGTTGCTCGCTGAGCTATGGGGACTGGACTATCTTAGCACCGGCAAGCAGCTGCGTCGCGAGCTCAAGGCGGGCTCTCCTCTTGGAAAGGAGGCCGAACCTTACCTCGAAAGGGGGCACTACGTCCCGGATGAATTGGTGTTGGCCCTTGCTTTGGAGTGGAACAAACGAGCAGAGGACGGATGGATTCTTGATGGTTTCCCTCGCACCCTGCTTCAGGCGACGGAGTTGGATGTGTTTTTGAAAAACCAAAAGGACAGTGTGCGAGCCCTGCTCCTGGAGGTGCCGAGTTCGGAATTGCAGCAAAGGGTAGCCGAACGCCGGGAGTGCACGTCCTGTCCTTGGACGGGAACGCGGACCCAGGCAAAGGCCTCTGGGCGTTGCCCACTTTGTGGGGGCGAACTTGGCCAGCGGCAGGACGACGACTTGAAAAACTTCCGGATGCGCCTTCGGGCGTTTGAAGAGTTGACCTCTCCGGTGGCTGAATACTATGAGAGCTCCCAGCGACTCCTTCGAGTGAGCGGGGCAGGCACGCCGGAGGATGTCTTCCAGCGGATCACCGCTCAATTCAACCTTCAGTAATCCATGGCCAAGCGCGTCAAGATCCCGATCAAAAACGAAGCCGAGATCCGTAAAATGCGGATTGCGGGGGAGGCGGCCAGTGAAGCGCTCCAAGCCACGGCCAAGTACGTCGTGCCGGGGCGGACCACTGCGGAAGTTGATGCCTATGCGGCCGAATTGATCAAGGAACGAGAGGGCATCGCGACTTTTCTCGGCTATCGCGATTTCCCGGGGAGCATTTGTATCTCGATCAATGAGGAAGTGGTCCACGGGATCGGGAGCGCACGCCGGATCCAGCCCGGTGATCTCGTCAGTATCGACATCGGAGTGACCAAGGATGGCTGGATCGGCGACAACGCCGTGACAGTGCCCGTGGGTCCCATCACCGCAGAGGCACGCAAGCTCCTCGCTGCCACAGAGCAGAGTTTGTTTGAAGCAATTGACTTTGCCCGCGAAGGGGTGCGCTTGGCGGACTTGTGCGGAAGCGTGGAGGCCTACGTCAAGCTTCATGGTTTCTCAGTGGTTCGGAAACTCGTTGGTCACGGCGTTGGCCGCCAGCTTCACGAGAAACCGGAAGTTCCCAATTTTCGCCCCATGGAACGGACCCCCGTGCTCAAGGCCGGCATGATTCTGGCGATTGAACCGATGGTCAATGCAGGGGTGGGTGAGGTCGATTGGCTCGATGATGGATGGACGGTTGTAACGGCGGACCGCAAGCCATCGGCGCACTTCGAGCACACCGTCCTCGTCACCGAGGGTGACCCGGAGCTTCTTACGTGGCGTCCCCGCACCGCGCTGCCAGAGCAGTTGGGAGTGACGCTCTAACAGTTGGCGGGACCTGGGAGGGGCCGTGTGGTCGAGTCGAATCGGGGATCGGAGAGCGATCTGAGGCCTGCGTCGACCTGGAATTTTCGCTCGGCCTAGGCTCCCCTCGACCGCCCATCGCGGGGCTGTTCCTTGGCATGAAACAGTAACACGGGTCCTCATCCGCCGGGGGCCATGCCCTCCGCGTGGAAGCTCCTGCAATGTGCACAAGGAGACGAAATTGTCCGTGGTCGGGGAGGAATGAGCGAAATTACTTCAGCGACATGATCCAGGCCGAGAGGTCAGCAATATCTTGCGGGCTCAAGGTGTAGGCGAAGCTGGCAGGCATTCCCGAATGCTTGGCATCGCTCCTCTTGGTGATGTCCTTCGGATTCACAACCACGCGCTCTCCGGTCGGCAGGTAGATCTTCAAGCTCTGCGCAGTCTCTTCCTGAATCATTCCGAAAAGCTCCCGGCCATCCTTCATCTTGAGGCTGGTCTGCTGGAATCCCTCCACGATGTAGGCATCGGGTTCGAGAATGGAGGTGATGACATAGTTCAGGTCCTGCCGCTTGTAGATCGCCTTGAGATCTGGTCCCAGCACGACGCCCTTCCCGCCTACTTGATGGCAGGCAAAGCAGGTTCCGCGGCCGAAGAAGATCTCCTGACCGTGCTCTGGGTTTGCCTTGGGCAGGGCATTGGTAACGGAGGCGATGTTCGCTTTCCGGATGCCCTGTTTGGTCAGGTAGACATGATACATTTTCGAGCCTGCGTTCCCTCCGAGCACGACCTGACCTCTCTCAACATCCTTCTTGAAAATGGAGAATTCGTCACTCGTGCTGGTGGACACGAGGAGGTCGGTTTTCTGAAAGCCATCCTTCAACCAGGGGGGAGCATCACCCTTTGTCGAGGAGGCGACATAGACCGTCGCGGGCAGGTTGACTTCGAAACTGAGGAAGTTCCTCTTGCTGTTTTTGGCATCGGCGGGGCTGGTCCGAAGCAGGGTGGCGCCGGCCACGGAGTCGGGAAGATGGACAATCGTTTCGGTGGAGCCGCCTACATAGATCAAGACGCCAGGTTGCAATCCATCGTCGACCACCTGGTAGCGATCCTTCGCTCCTTGGGCGGTGATCTTGCGCACGAACAATCGATCCCCCCATTCCGACTCGGTGATTTTGTGGACACTCAGGGTCTCGAGGTTGGAAACCTGGTTCGCACCATCGAAGGCCGCTGCCTTGATCGTCGTGCTCGCCGTCAGCACGAGCTCGCGAGTCGAGGGTTGCGACTGCGCATGGGGCGTCGATCCGTCGAGCGTGTAGCGCACTTGAAAGGAATCGCTCGTTTTCAAGGTGATCTTCGATTGCGTCCTGAAATTGATCTCCGTGGCCGTGATTGTCGTTCGTGCCTTGCGTGCACCGGTCTTCTGGAGCCAATCGCTGGCAACTCCGCGTACGCGTTCGTCGCGGTCCTCGAGGAGGGGATAAATCTCTGACGGAGTGGCCCGCTTTTCTTCCATCAGGCTCAGGGCGGCCATGAGACGGATCCCGCCGCGCGTGTCCTTGAGCAGGGCCTTCCGGGCCTCCGCAGGACGTTGACGGCGCAGGACTTGCCAGGCGGTGTAGAGCGTCAGGCGATCAGTCTCGCCCGCCAGGGCATCGAGGATGGAAGGACTCTGCTCTCCCCAACCCGTGCGGCCCAGCGCCTGGATGGCAGCGAGTCGCACTCGTGGTTCCCGGTCAGTGAGCAACCTGATGAGGACAGAGATGGCCCCTTTGGGTTCCGTTTCGCCTAGGATCCGGGCCGCTTGCACGCGCAGGTTGAGAGTGTTCTTGCGCTCGCCGAGGGCGAGGGCGATGACATCCCCCGGGATTCCCAGTTTTGCATCGATGCGACCAAGGGCCCAGACAGTCCAGGTGGCTTGGCTTTCGGTAAGCTTACCCAAGTCGAGGGCGTGCAAGAGTTCTTCGCGGACGCGCTTTCCGCGCCGAATGATTTCGTCTTGTGCATCGACCCGCCAGACCTGCACTTGGCTTCCGATATCATCGATGAGTTCCGCGAAGCTCCAGGCGTCGAGGTCCCTGCTGCGCTTGGCGGGATCCCACGCACTTCGGGGTATGAGCATCTCCTGTTGGTGACGGAGACGAAACACGCGGCCCTGGTATTTGGCGTTTTCCTGTGGCGTCCACTGTTCCTTGGGCACGTAATCGGTGCCATAGACGGAGCCCCAGCCAGCCATGTAGAGGGCGCCATCGGGTCCCACTTCGATGTCGGTGGGGCGGAAGAGCGCCCGCCCTTTCGCTCCTTTGTAGCCGAGGTCGCCCGCCTGGGTCGCGCCCCCGTCCACGATCTTGCGTTTCTGCACGGCAGGGAGTTGCAGGGAGCCCTCCCACTTCGGCTCGTAGAGAAAGATACAGTTGTTGGTCCAATCGGCGATCAGGTAGCGGTGGCGGTATTTCTCAGGCAGGTGGGTCGAATGGTAGTAGACCACCCCGGTTCCTGAGCCGCTCACGCCGGGGAAGAGGTCAGAGGAGGGTGCAATGGATAGGTGATCGCCCATCCAGTCGAACATCCAGGCATGCCGCATCGAATAATGGCCGTAGGGAACCGGCATGAAGATCCGCTCGGCCGGTTGACCGGGGTCATTATCGGTTCCCAGCCAGTTGAAACCGCTGTCCATGCAGATGTCCCAAGGATTTCGCATCCCGCGTGCGAAGAGCTCGAGATCGTAACCACCCGGGCGACACCGAAAGATGCCGCCTTCCGTTTCTCTCTTGTTCATCGGATGGTAGCTCTTGGGATAGGTGTCCTTGGTATAGACCTTGGTGAGGGGATACTCGGTCTCATCCTTCGAAGTGAGGCCCTGCAACTCACGGAAGGGTTTGGGTGCGTGCTCCTTCATCCAGGTATTACCGATGGTCATATAGAGCCATCCGTCGGGTCCCCAGTTGAGACCGTGGAGACTGTGACGGAGGTTGTTCAAGCCGGTGTAGATGACTTGATACTCGTCGGCGACATCGTCGCCGTCAGTGTCACGGAGGACGGTGAGTTCCGGGGCATTGGCGACCCAGAGTTCGTCGCCCTTCCATGCCATGCTTTGAACACAGTTGAGACCCTCTGCAAACGTTTTGACGGTTTCGGCCACGCCATCCCCATCATCATCAATCAGGATTTTTATGTAGTCGGTGGGCGAGTCTTCCTTCGGCCCGCGGTACTGGGGGCCGGCTCCGACAAAGAGGCGGCCCTTTTTGTCGAAGCAGAGCGAGGATGGATTGATGATGTGGGGCTCCTTGACGAAGAAGTTGATCACGAGGCCTGCGTCGACCTTGGGGAGTGCATCTTTGTCGACTTCACTGACCACGGTGGTGACTGTGAGCAGGCTGGTCAGAAGGAGGAGTCCGGCGAGACGATTTGGGGCGTTCAATGAAAGAATGGTGTGAGGGGCTGCAGAAGTGAGATCTTGGCTGGATTAAGCGGAAGAGCTCTCGGATTCGTCCGGATAATAGATGTCGGAGTCGTCGATGTCGGGGATTCCGACCACCAGCACACGCATCTTGCCGATCGCGCCATGCACAACGCCGGGGGGAATGTGAATCATGGTGCCGGGACGAACGTCTCTTTCCTGGCCGTCCAAAACAACCGAACCCTCGCCTTCGAGGACGTAGTAAAGTTCGGTGGTGCGTTTGTGGAAGTGAGGCCTGGCGCCATCAATGTCGACCGCATGAGCCCAGGCTGCGATGTTCTCATCGCCCTTGCTCAGTAAGCGATAGCGGTAGCCGCAGGCGCTACGTTCCCTAGCCGCCTCGTCTTCATGACGGAGGATCAGATTTGGGAGAATGGAGGGAGTGTGGTCGGGCATCGAACTATGATCGCGAGTGAAATTCTGACTTTGGGGACGAGTTCGTCGATCTTGAAGTTTGAGTTTTCCGATCAACTGCAGCCAGCACAAATGGCTGTCAGTGACCTGCCCCCCGGAAGGTGCGGGCTTGGCAGGCCTCGCCAGGGTTTCCCGCCTGCCTGAGTCAGTTCAACTACTGCTGGCCCAGGCGGCGCGTCGTTGCCAGTCGGTACTTCACGATCGCATCCGCAATCGAACGAGAGATTGTTTTCTGATACCTCTCGTCGGCGATAAGGCGAGCTTCGTGGGAGTGACTCATGAAGCCGCCCTCAAGGAGAATGGCCGGGTGTTTGATGCCGGTGAGAACGCTGAACCGAGCGCGACGAATGCCGCGGTCGGGCCGGCCTGACTTAAGAAGGCAGGTTCCATGAACGGCGGTGGCGAGGGCGATGTTGGCGGAGTCCTGGGCGTTGCCTTTGCGAAGTTGAAAATCGTCGGGACGCACTCCACGCCCGTAATGGGCCACCCCGGCGGGAGACAAGGTGAAGGTTTCGATCCCCTCCGCCCGGCTTCCGCCGCCAGAGCCTCCAGAGTTAAAGTGAATGCTGATAAAAATGGCATTCGCAAATCGATTTGCAAATTTCACGCGCTCGGCGAGCGAGAGGAAGCGGTCCGAGTCACGCGTCATGATCACCTTGAAGCGGCGCGCTTCGAGATCTTTTTTCAGCATGCGAGCCACCACCAAATTGTAATTCTTTTCGAGCCCATAACGGTTCACGGCGCCGGAGTCCTTTCCACCGTGGCCGGGATCAATGATCACGGTTTGGAACGGAGTGGAGCCTGGAATATAGGAAGGACGAAGGACAGGATCCACCAGCTTGCCCAGATCGATCCGTGAGACGAGGTAGCGTCCCTGGTGGCGAAGAATTTTGAAGCTGAACACAAACATCACATTGTTCATGAACACTTCCTGACCGCTGATGGTAAATTTCATTTTCACCACCGCGTTCTCGAGTTCCAGGAAGCGTCCGTTCACCTTCATCGACTTGAAGCCGTAAAAAGTCTTGATGCTGCGAGCGGTGACATAGTCCTGGCCCTTGTGCCGAACGGTTTCCCACCCTGCGTGGGCGGAGGAGGCGCAGAACACAATACCTGCAATGACCAAGAGAAAATGGCGGATGGATCGTTGAGCGGAGATCATCGACGGGGTGTGACCGTTGGTGAATAAATGCCAGAATTGCCCGGAACTACCGGTGAAAGCTCCAAGATTGTCCTGAAATGGCCCTTCTCGCAACGAGAATCACCGCGGAAGGATCTGATCTGGACAGGAGCAGACGACCGCCTTAGGCCTCTCTGTCATGAACCTTGAGCTTGCAGGTGACTATCGTGCGCAGTGGGGCGAAGGCCCGATTTGGTGGGGAGATTCGCTTTATTACGTTGATATTGAAGGACACAAAGTGCTCCGCTACGACCCAGCCTCTAACACGGAGAAGTACTGGGAGGTCGGAGAGAGAGTTGGCACGGTGGTGCCTCGGCGGAAAGGCGGGCTGGTGATTGCAGGGGATTCTGGATTTTCGTTTCTCGATCCCGCAAGCGGCGCCCTAACCCCGCTGGGGAATCCGGAGCCAGACAAGCCCGAAAACCGGGTGAACGACGGGAAGTGCTCGCCGGACGGCCGCTTTTTCGCCGGAACGATTTCCCTCGTGAAGAAGGAGGGGGATGCGGCGCTCTATCGTTTGAATCCCAACCAGGAGATTCACAAGGTCTACGATGGCGTAACGAATTCGAATGGGATCGTTTGGACTGCGGACGGCAGCACCTTGTTCTACATCGATACCCCGCGGTTGGCCGTGCTCGCATTTGACTATGACGCGAGCACCGGCACCTTGAGCAACGAGCGAATCGCGTTTTCCACTGCGGATCGCGTGCCCGGAGTGCCGGATGGCATGGCGATCGACACCGATGGCAACCTCTGGGTTGCCTTCTGCCATGGCGGCTGTGTGGTGTGCTTCGATCAGGAGGGAACCGAACTGCGACGCATCTCATTTCCCTGCCGTGAGGTGACCGCGCCCGCCTTCGGTGGTGACCAGCTCGGGGACCTTTACGTGGCCACTGGAATTCCAAAGGATGAGATTGAAGAAGAGGCCGGTCGCCTCTTTGTCATCCGCGGAATTGGTGCAACCGGGTTGGCCGCAAATGGATTTGCCGGGTAGCGCTTAGTGGAGGTTGAGCACTTCTTCGGAAGTGATGCCCTCGTGAGTAACAAGGCTGCTCATTGAGCGAATTCTGGTGGGCGAATCAACCTTCCAGCATTGATCGTCCTTTACTGATCTGTGCGGGAGTTTTTTTTGGTGGTGGGTGTGAAGGCGTAGGAATAACTGTGGGCAAAGAGAAGTTGGGGAAAGAAGACGAGCCCGGAGTAGAGGAGCGCCAGAAAGGCCACGCTGCGATTCGCAATGCGGAAGCGCCTCTGAAATTTTAGCTCTGTCTTGCCGAACCCCCAGCAGAGTTCCTTGAGAATGATTTGCATCCGAGTCATCCCCCGGGGAGTGGATCAGGAGCGGCTAATTGTCTGCTTTTGGCAAAGGCAGCACCGTGACAATGGGACGGTGATCCGAGGCGACCTTCTCGTCGTGGACGGTGCAGACGGGGGGCGAGGGAAAGGTCATTCCCCTGGTCATGAAGTAGTCAATTTCGACGCGGGGATCAGGGGAGGGGAAGGTTTTGGCGCCCATTTTGTCGAGCAGGGTGTAGCCCGCCTTTTCCAGAAGTTTCAGGGACTGATCACCAGGTTGGGCATTGAAATCCCCAGCGAGCATGACGGGGTGCTTGCGATCCGCCAGTCCCTTGATCAAGTCGTTCACCTGCGCCACACGAAATCCCTCCTTGGTCCAATCATTGTGAATGCTGAGGAAAGAGAGGGGCCATTTCGAGCCTCTTGGGTGGACGACGATTTCCAGGGAGCAACGAGGTTCGGCGCCAGGTGCGAGTTGATGGCGGATTGTCTTATGGATGGGAATGCGTGAGAGCACCGCCAATCCGTACTCGCCTCCCTGAAACTTCATGAAGGATCCGAAACGATGCTCCATCCCGAGCAACGTTCCCAAGGCGGCAGCCTCATCAATTGAACCTGAACGGGTGCACTTGTTGTCGATCTCCTGGAGAGCAACAAGATCCGGCTTGAGAGCGCGTAAGACCGCGGCAATGCGCTCGAGATTCACTTTGCCATCCATTCCGCGCCCATGCTTGATATTGTAAGCCACTACGCGCAGGGTAGGGAGTTGGCCTTCCTCCGCTTGGGCCGGGGCCGGGGCAAGGAAATACAGAATCGCAACGAGGGTGAGAGTGGTGCTTAGGAACCGATTCACAAGAGCGAGGAAGGCGGCAGGCTACTTTTTTCTTTTAGCGGTTGAAAGGGGGGGCTCTACCCTTGGGAACAGTTTTTCAACGTCAAAGTCCTCGTCGAGGAGGGCGTTGAATGGATCATCCTCGAGGTTGGGATCGGCCAGAGCTTCCGCCACCTTGTTTGCCATGACGGTGGGTTGCTTGACGCGGGGAGCGGGAAGAGTGGATTCGCTCTCTCCCAGGCGAATGGGACCATTGACGATGTTCTCTTGTTCGTCTCTTGGTTGGGGAAGGATGGTCCGGTTTTTTCCGTTGATGGGATTTGTGAGGCGAATTGGTTGAGTGTCACTCAGGCTCGAAGCACTCTCGAGAGAGGATGCCGGGTTTGATTTGCTGAGCGTTCGAGTGCTGGATGGAGACTCCTCGCTGGGAGAGACCGGGCTCTTGGGCAACTGCCGTCGGCCCATGGGGATGTTCTTTTTCGGTTTGATCGTGGGAAGCTTGGTGGAGCGGGGTGGAGCGTTCTCGGCCTTGCGCTGAGCGGACTTCTTCTTCCCGCTGGGGGCCGCTTTGGTTTTTCCAATCGGCCCGGAACTGTTGGTGAGCCTTGTTTTGGGCCCGGTCGTTTTGCTCGGGGAGGATTTTTTCACCGGACGCTTTTGCGTTCGAGGGGGAGACTTGGCAGTTGAAGGTGCTCCGTCACTTGCGAGCGAGGTAAGTCTCCTGGGATCAGGTGCGGATGCAGACTTCGGGAGAGCGGACTCCTCCGGAGATGAACTTCCTTGAGAAGCACTGGATTTTGGCGAATCCGTCTGCAAACCCTTTGCGGAGTTCGCGGTGTCGGTTGCCGTTTTGTCGAGAGGTTGATTCCTTCTAAGAAGCCCAAAGAGGGTCCACAGCGCCTTTTCCTGAGTGGTGGAAACCTGCTCTGCTTCAGTTTCGATCTGGTCGGTGGAAGAGGGGAGCGGAGTGGGGACGTTGACACTCTTTGGAGGTGTGAGGAGCTTCCGGGGGCCACTTGTTTTTTCAGGGGTGGGCTCTTTGCCGTTCTTTTTGACAGGCTCACGAGTTCGTTCGCCGGGCAATTTCTTCTTTGAGTCAGTTTCGGTTTTCGCCTTGGCGTCGCGTTCGGCTCTCAGGTCAGCTTGGTCAGGATTCTTAAGGCTTTCATCGAGAAGCAGCATTTGCTCGACCTTCTCGGTCGCCTTCGGATGTTCGACGGGTTGAAGTTTGAAGTCGGGAAGGTCGGATGCCTTCTTGCGATAGGTGGGAGGGCGGACCTGGAGCTTAGGTTTGAGAGGAGTTGGCGAGGTTGCGGGAATTACCTCTGCCTCTGCAGTCGGAGCCTCGACAGGTGGCGGCGGGTTTTTCGGAAATAAGGCCGGCTTCTTGACGATCAGTCGCGGGGTAGGATGATCCTTGGAAGACGGCGAAGTTTTGGTGAGCTCGAAACAAACCGGGCAATCGATCGTCTTACCCTGGAGTTCAGGTTCACAGGAAAGTTTCTGACCACAGTTTGTGCAGAAAAACTTGAGCAATTGTTCGTATGGCCGCGGAGAGGAAAGATGGGGGGTTTCACCCGGGACGACATTTGTCTTTGAGCAGGTTGGGCACTCGAATTCCTTGCCCGCAAAACCAACTGGGCTGGAGAGCTTTTGATGGCAATAGGTGCAGTAGAAGTTGGAGATTTCTTCGTGCTCGGAGAGAAGGATCTGGGATGGATGTTCATCCGCAGAGGGAAGGGAGTTCGAAGTTCCGCACGAAGAGCAGGCAACTTCCGATCCGGACTGGTCGGTTAGGGGGTCGCCGCAGTGAGTGCAGAAGAACTTGAGGGAGACTTTCTTCTGGGTATTTGCGTCCATGGGACGGAGGGATAGGTTTTGGTCGGCTTGGGGGGTGAGGCCCATGCTTCTCAACTTCTCATTCGTTATAGGGTATCAAACCTATAGAATATTAACAGTATATTCACATTCGTTAGGTTTGCTTAAGTAGGGTAGGTAAGAGGCTGTTTTCGAAAGACTTGGAGTTTGGGCAGACCCCAATTGCGTATGGTCGTTCACTCATTGCAAAACGAAAGCACTCACCAAACCTTGGAGAGCGCCCTTTTTGGAGAAGGCCAGCCGAACAGAGTAAGAGTATTCGCGTTCGAGGACATCGATTGTTCTGGCCAGTTGATGGGACGCTACACAATTTTTGCTCATGACCTTGGCGATAGGATTGCTGAGTTGGTTGACTGTGGGAGCGGCACTTGTTTTTCCCGACCTCTGCCACCACGCTCTTTCCGGAAGATTTTTAGGGACTGGGGACTGGTCCTCTCAGCGGGCAGGGAGGATGGACCGATGACGGGGGTATCGGACTCGATACCACCAACAACCTGGGATCTTGGATGGGATGGTTTCATTCCATCAACCAACCCTGTGGCGCTGCCTATGTCTTCTTCGGCCCGGGAAACTGTTTCGAGATCACTCAGACGCCCGATCCTGGCTCGGCCTCGTTGGTGTTTCTTGCCTTGGGCGGATATTTTCTGAGAGCGTCGGAGAAGTCTTGGTGGTCGCTAGCTCACCCGCGTTGAAGCGAGCTCCATCGTCGTAAGGACACTTCTTGGCGGGTGTCTGCGGGCTAGCCAAAGTCGTAGGCATCCATATCAAAAATGACGCTCACCTCTTCGGGCAGGGTGGTAGCGGCGAGGACCTTTTGGACATGGTTGGAGAGCGTGCGCGGATTCCTGGCGCGGAGGAGGAGCTGAAAGCGGAAAAGCCCGTGCGTTTTGGGGGTGGGCGCCGGGTTGGGAGCGCCAAGATCGAGTCCGGGAGGGAGATCCTGGGAGAGCCGCTTGTGGAGATTTTGAAGAGTGAATTCGGCGAGGCGTTCGTGGTTGGCCTTGCTGGTGAGAAGGGCGGCGTGGCTGAAGGGAGGAAACTCGAACTGGTGCCGAAACTCGAATTCCTGATCGGCGAACCCCTCAAAGTCGTGATGCCGTGCAAACTGGATTGACGGTGAGTGCGGAGTGAAGGTTTGAATCACGACTTCTCCTTCCATTTCACCACGGCCGGAGCGGCCAGCCACCTGAGTGAGGAGCTGGAAGGTGCGCTCCCCGGCGCGGAAATCGGGAGCGTGCAGGGAGAGATCGGCGTTCAGGATGCCCGCCAGAGTGACGTTGGGAAAGTCGAGGCCCTTGGCGATCATCTGGGTCCCCAGGAGGATCTCAATCTTCTTGGCACGAAAGTCGCGCAGGATATTGCGCATGGCATTTTTCTTGCGGGCGGTGTCGGAATCGAGGCGCGCGACTCGAGCCTTGGGGAAGAACTTTTTGAGCACTTCCTCCACCTTTTGAGTTCCGTAGCCCTGCAAAAGAATGGAAGGATCATTGCACTTGGGACAGCGCCGCGGAACGATGGCCTGATAACCGCAGAGGTGGCAGATCAAGCGCTCTTCAGTTCGGTGATAGGTGAGCGGAACAGTGCAGTGTTGGCATTCGCAAACGTGTCCGCAACTGGGACACTGCAGGGAGCGCGCAAAGCCACGACGGTTGAGAAAGAGGATCACCTGCTGACCATCCTCCAGCTTCTTCTCCATGTTCATGCGCAGGCGGTCGGAGAGGATGGTGGGCCCGCCTCTGTTCTTCTTGGTCTCAGTACGCATGTCCACGATGCGGACCAGGGGAAGCGATTGCCCATCGGCGCGTTCCGTGAGTCGGACAAGTTTGTATTTTCCTGCCCGTGTGTTTTGAAACGACTCCAGCGAGGGGGTGGCGGAACCAAGCACCACAGGACAGCCTTCCATGTGGGCCCGCACCACGGCCAGATCGCGGCCCTGATACTTGGGCGGGTTCTCCTGCTTATAGGTATTCTCGTGTTCCTCATCCACCACGATGAGGCCGGGCTTGAGAAGGGGCGCGAAAATGGCGGAGCGGGCCCCGATCACGACCTGTGCCTCGCCCTTGCGAATGCGGTGCCATTCGTCGAATCGTTCTCCCTGTGAGAGGTGGGAGTGCAAGACTGCGACTTGATCCTGGAGTGTCGAAAAGCGTGACTTGAAGTGTTGGACGGTCTGGGGAGTGAGGGCGATCTCAGGGACGAGAATGAGTACGGATTTCCCAAGGTTGAGGCAGTGTTGGGCGGCTTGAAGATACACTTCGGTCTTTCCGCTCCCGGTCACTCCATGGAGAAGAATGGGCTTGGTCTTGGCCCCGGGGCTCGCGGCCAGTCGCCCCTGATCCTGATCTCCGGTTTGAATAGGAGATCCTGATGATTGAACACTCTGATTAATCGCATCGCAGATCACGTCATAGGCCGCTTGTTGACCAGGATTCAGCTGGTGCGGTTTGCTTTCGAGAAATTCCTCACCAGCGTCCGGATCGCGGCGGACTTGTTCCTCCTTGAGTTCGAGATAGCCGGCTTGTTGGAGAGCCTTGACGCTGGTCCGCACGGAGGCGCCCCCCAGGTCGGTGATGGCCATGGGGCCGGAGGCTTCGAGCAATTGAAGAATGGTGTGTTGGCGCGAAGCGCGCCGGGCGATCTTTTCGAGTTCCTCCTCGTCCGGCATTTTCACGAGTTCGGCGATCTGTCGGGTCTTGGCGGAGTGTGATTCCTGGCGCACTGCACCGGGGAGCAGGGAGCGCATGATCTGCTCCAGCGGCGTGCCGTAGTATTTTGTCATCCACTGCGCGAGAGCGATCAGACTGGTGGTGACGAGGGGTTCGGGATCGATCAGGGAATCGATGGGTTTGAGACGAAAGCTGGAATCACCATTCTCGCCAATACTGAGAATGGTGCCGGTGGCGGATCGTTCCCGCAGGGGGACCCGCACGCGACAGCCGGGGAGAGCAGAACACTCTTCGGGAATCGCATAGTCGAAGATGAGCTCAGAGGGCCCATCGATGAGAACTTTGGCCGTGGTCGGCATGCCGCACGCTAGGCCGAAAATCGAAAAACCCAAGAAACCAAATGTCCGGGAAGGGGGCGGGCGACGGGCAGTTTCCCGCTCGATGGATCGGAGTCGTGCCGGAAGGCGATCTTGCCCACGAGAAGGTTTTCAGGGTCCGGATGACCTGGGTTCCGAATCCTCCGAGGTGTAGGTGGGTGGCGTGGGCGCGGCGGAAGGGCTCCAGATGCCAGCCTGTTACACGGTAGCTGCTTTGCGCGGGAGATGGCGGAGGACCTTCTCCACGCTCGCGTCGGAGGTGATGCCATGCTTTTTGCGAAGGATATCGACCTTCCCGTGTTCGATAAACTCGTCGGGCCAACCGACGCGTTCGACTGTGGTGTCGATGCCGTTGTCGTGGAGGAGTTCGATGATGGCAGCTCCGAAGCCGTGCTTGAGAACGTGGTCCTCGAAGGTGCAGATTACCTTGCAGCGCCTGGCGACATCAAGAATGAGTTCTTCGTCGAGGGGTTTGATGAAGCGCGGATTGACGAGGGCAACCGAGTGGCCCTCAGCCTCCAATTTCTCTTTTGCTTCGACCGCGAGCTCGAAGAGAAAGCCAAGTCCGATCAGGGCGACATCATGGCCGTCCTGAACGAGTTCTCCCTTGCCGATTTCGAGAAGCTCTGGATTGTCTTTGAGCTTGGCGCCCACCCCCGCCCCGCGAGGATAGCGTACCGCAATGGGGCCGTCGTCGTAGTGGGACATGGTCCAGAGCATGTCGGCGAACTCATCCTCGTCGGCCGGTTGCATGTGCACGACGTTGGGCACGTGGCGCAGGTAGCCGATGTCGAAAAGGCCGTGGTGGGTGGGGCCGTCGTCGCCGGAAAGCCCGCTCCGGTCCATACAAAGTCTCACCGGCAGCTTTTGAAGGGCCATGTCATGGATGATCATGTCGTAGGCCCGCTGCATGAAGGTGGAATAGATGCTCAGGAAGGGCTTGAGTCCTTCGGAGGCGAGGCCGCAGGCAAAGAGGGCAGCGTGCTCTTCCGCAATTCCGACATCAAAGTAGCGCTCCGGGATCTCGTCCTTGAAAATTTCGAGTTTGGTGCCACCGGGCATGGCCGCGGTGACCGCTACTATTTTTTCATCTTCCTTGGCGAAGTCGGTCACCGTGCGGCCGAAGACTTCCGAATAGGTTGGGGAGCTGCCTGCGCTGGTGGAGCCATCGGCCACGTTATAAGGACCCAGACCGTGAAACTTTCCGGGTTTGTCGAGGGCTGGTTTGTAGCCGCGCCCTTTTTCGGTGATGATGTGAAGAATGACCGGCTCGTCCTGTCCTTTGAGATACTCGAAGGTCTTAACGAGGAGAGGCAGGTTATGACCGTCGATGGGGCCGAAGTAGCGGACTCCAAACTTTTCGAAGAGAACGTTGGGAAAGAGGAGGTTCTTCGCGCTCTGTTCGATCTTGTGGGCGAGACGCCGCACGCCTTGTCCGCCGATCCACTCGACGAAGTCAGCCGCCTTTTCGCGGACCCCAGAGTAAGCCTTGTTGGTCCGCAAGGCGTTGAAATACTTGGCAATGGCGCCGACGTTCTTGTCGATGGACCACTCGTTGTCATTGAGAACAACGATGAATCGCTTGGCGGTGGACGCGATGTTGTTGAGAGCCTCAAGAGTGGGTCCGCAGGTAAAGGCGGCATCCCCGGCCACCGCAATGACGTGCTCATCGCCGCCCTTCAGGTCCCGTCCGGCGGCCATGCCGAGAGCCGCCGAGAGAGCCGTTCCCGCGTGTCCGGCGCCGTAGCAATCGTGCTCGGACTCGGTGCGCAGGAGGAAGCCATTGAGGCCTTCGTATTGTCGGATGGATCCAATCTGGGGTGCCCGCCCGGTGAGCATCTTGTGAACGTATCCCTGGTGGGAGACATCCATCACGAACTTGTCCTTTGGGGTGTTGAAGACGCGATGCAAGGCGATGGTGAGTTCCACCACGCCGAGGTTGGGACCGAGGTGACCACCTGTGCGGGCAAGGGTGCTGATGAGCTTCTCGCGAATCTCCTCGGCAAGTTCCAGCAATTGGGGGGACTCGAGGGCCTGCACGTCCTCGGGACAAGCGATGCCCGAAAGAAGCCGGGCCGGCTCAGTCGCATCGTCGGGCTTAGAGGAGTCTGATGTCATCGTCAGGATCGACGTCGTTGTGGGGGCGAGGGACCTCCCCAGAATTCTCATCTCGCTCGATCTCAGGGGTCAGTCCCTTTTCGGGTGAGTTTCCGACTTCAATCAATTCGATGCGTTTGCGGGCAGTTGCGAGAACCTTTTCACAATGCTGAAGCAGTCCGGCGCCCTTCTCGTAATGGGCGACCAATTCCTCCAGCGGGAGCTGGTCATTTTCCATGGCTTCGACCAGAGCTTCCAACTTGACCATGGCATCCTCGAAGGAGCCCGCATCCGAAGATTTTGCCTGTTTTCGCGCCATGGCGGGGGAGAGGAGAGGCGGTTATTTCTTGCCAGGTTCCGCGGACCAGAAAACGAGAAGGCTCCGGTAGAGGCTCTCTGGATTAGGGTAACGCGAGAGGATAACCTTGAGGGCTGGATCTTGAAACACGAGTCCACCGGGGCGTTTCCGCGTCATCTCTGACACCCAGCCGTCCATCACGAGGGGGGCCCATGGTCGATATTCCCCGTAGACGTTGTACATGGGCCCTCCATTGTGGGAATATGGCGAGATGAGGATGCCCGCCACCGGCTCATCCTGGTCTTTGGCGAGATTTTCGAGGAAAGTGAAATCACTGATGCGCTTGGGGAGCCAGAGGGAAGTGCGGTCGCCATACCAAGCGACTGCCCATGGTTGATCAGAGACCACGATTTCGTTTTCCCGAGTGAGCTCCGCGAGACTGATGTTGAGAGCCGGGGGGTAGTAGGGGGGCCAATTGGGAAGGTGGTTTTTCGCGATGAGGCCGGTCTTGATCTGGCGGGGAAGTTCGAGGATGAGGGGGCCTGCGCTGATGAGGGCCACGATCACGAAGTGGGCATGGCGCAGTTGTGGGATTTCGGTGGGAAGCTTCAAGCGGCTCCAGAGGATGGCCACGAAGGCGAGGCCATAGGCTGCGAAGAGGGGCGCAAAGAGAACGTGGAGTTGATTGGGATCCGTGGCGCTTCCGGAGAGGCCAAAGATCGACATTCCGAGCGCCCCAGAGAGCCACATGAGAAGGAGACACCATCGAAAGTTCGCGATCGACCTTCGTTTGAAGGGATGCATGAGGGCGAGGAAGAACAACGGGGCGGTCAGGATGGAGCCGAGGTTGAGGTAGAGATCACCGCCTTGCAGAAGCATCATGCGAACGATCCGGAAGGAGAGGTTCTGCAAGGGCAGATTGGTGTCCCCGACATCGTAGGTCCGCATGATGGATTCTTCACTGGTCCCCAGACCGTTGTAGACCGCGAAGATGGAGATGCCTCCAAGGCTGCCGGTGTATTCGTAGTTTTTATAAAGTGGCCAGAAGGAAAGGAGGAAGACAAAGCCCAGAGCGGCCAATCCCGCGGCTCCGCGTGGTCTCAGGAAGAATCCGGCGTAGACCGCATAGCCCAGGACGATCCAGATGGCCAGCCAGTGGGTGAGCGCAAGGAGTCCAAAGAAGGCGGCTGCAATCAGGGCGGGAGCCAGCGCGATCTTACCTTCCTCGGTGGTTTCCACCGCTCGATAGGCGAAGAAGCAGGCACAGGAGAAGAGAAGCAGCATGAACATCTGCGGAAGCCCGGTTTGCGAGAATTGCCAATTGAGATCGCAGAGCAACATGAGGAGGGCGGTGACTCCGCCGATCTTGGCGTCAAATATTCGGGAGATCAGAAGATAGTTCACTCCGATCGCCATCAGGAAGCAGATCACTGCGGTGGCCGCGATGATGCGATCAAGTTTGAAGACGGTGTCATTCTCCGACATTTGCCACTTTTCCATGTTTCCTCCGTCCACACACTTCAGGACGGCAGAGAGGAGGATGGGATGGAGGGGGGAGTGGTAGGTGTCCCGCTTGGCTTCGGCGAGGACGGGTTGCCCATCATTGAGCTGGGCATTTTTCCAGATGGAAATCGGGCGCAGCATCTTGGAAGAGAATCCATTCCCCCTGGCGATCTCACGGGCGATCTGAGCCTGTTCCATGCCCTTGGGGGAATCGAGTCCGCGGAAGGTGACGAGAAGGTAGAGCAGCGAGAGGCCGATCAGGAGGATGAAGAAAAGAAGGCGGCGAGTGATGGTGCCCGCGTTGAGGGATGTTCCAGAGGTATCTACGGTGCTCATGGTGCGTGGGTCAGGATGGGTCCGAAGGGCTTGGAAGGTCTTTCAGTTTCCTCTGCAAAGTGCGTCGGCTGATGCCGAGTAATTCTGCCGCCTTGGTGCGATTTCCGGTGGTGTGCCGCAGAGCGCTCCGAATGGCGTGTATCTCAAGGGCATGCAAGTTAAATTCCCCGGTGGGCGCAAGGTCCTTTTCGCCGGTGGAGTCGAGATCCGGTCCCGAATCGGCGGGGGAAGGCTCGCCTTGGCCGAAAAAGGCAGGGAGATGGTGGATCTCGATGCGGTCCTGGTTCGACATGACCACTCCGTGTTCGATGGTGGTCCGGAGCTCTCGGACGTTACCAGGCCAGGAGTAGGAGCGGAGCAAAGCGAGGGCGTCATCGCTCAAGGGCTTGAAAGGCCGGCCGTTTTCCTCCGCGAATTCCCTCAGGAATGCATTGGCGAGGAGGACCACGTCTTCAGCGCGATTTCGGAGGGGGGGGACTGTGATGGTCACGACGTTGAGGCGGAAAAAGAGGTCTTCGCGGAACTCGCCTGCGGTCACCATTTCGCGCAGCCTGCGGTTGGTGGCTGCGAGGAGTCTGACATCCACTCCGATGGTCTTGCTTGATCCTACGCGCTCAAAGGTTCGCTCGGAGAGGGCTCGGAGGAGTTTGACCTGGGTGGCGGCGTCGATTTCGCCGATCTCGTCCAGGAAGAGCGTTCCTCCGTCGGCTTGCTCAAAACGTCCGATGCGGCGCTGGGTGGCGCCCGTGAAAGCTCCTCTCTCGTGACCGAAGAGTTCCGACTCGAGAAGTTGGGGCGACAGCGCGGCGCAGTTCACGACCACCAGCTTATCTGCCGGGCGGCCCGAGAGATCGTGGATGGCGTGGGCGACGAGTTCCTTTCCGGTGCCTGACTCGCCCTCGATGAGGATGGTGGCCCGGGTGGGCGCGACTTGCTCGACCAACTCGGCGATGCGAGCCATGCTCTCGGACTTGCCGATCAGTCGCTCCAATCCGGCGCTGGGAGATCTCGCCTTCTTTTTGAGTTCGCGGTTCTCAGAGCTCAGGCGTCGGTTTTCACTCTCGATGTTGCGACCTCGGGCCGCGCGGGTCAGGAGGAGCTCCACCTCTTCCAAGTTGAGGGGCTTGGTGACGAAGTGCCAAGCTCCGCGGCGCATCGCTTCCACCGCGGTATCGACAGACCCGTAGGCGGTCATCATGATCGAAACGGGAGGTTTGGAGAGCGTGAGCGCCTCGTCCAAAAGATCCATTCCGGAGTTGGCTCCGAGGCGCAAATCGGTGAGGAGCACATCGACCGGTTCACTGTTGAGGACCTGCCGGGCTTCTTTGGCATCGGCCGCGACGTAGACGTCGAATCTCTCATCGAGAGCCGCTCGCAGGCCGTCGCGGGTTGGTTTTTCGTCGTCGACGATGAGAACGATGGGATTCATGAGGGGAGAAAGAGAGACGGGAGGTGGCTGGGTCGTGGATCAGACTTCGATGACCTTCTTCTTGGCGGAGGAATCCTCGATGAGGCGGACGCGTCTTTCGACCCGTTGGAAGTAGAGCCGGACGGTGGTTCCTTCGTTCTCCTCGCTCTCGATCTCGATTTCGCCTCCGTGTTCACGGATGATCCTGCGCACGATGAGGAGGCCGAGACCGGTGCCGGATTTCCGTCCGGAGCGATAAGGCTCGAAGAGGGAGCCCATCATTTCGGGAGAGATGCCAGATCCGTTGTCCGTGACCGAGATCACGATTTCAAACTCTGTGAACTTGGAGGCGATGTGAACTTCTCCCCCGGAGCCCGGGAGCGATTGATAGGCGTTCTTCAGGAGGTTGAAGAAGGCTTGCTTGAGTTGGTCCGCGTCGAGGGAGAGGGAGGGAAGTTGGGGGTCGAGGCTCAAGTGAACGCTGACGTTCCTTTCTTCGAGGTCCGGGGCGAGAATGCTGAGAGTGTCTTCCACGACCTTGTTCAGATTTCCAGGCTGGCGATTTGGGTTGGCCGGTCGGATGGCGTGAAGGAATTCCTTGAGGAGAGTGTCGAGGCGCTGAATCTCCCTGCGCGCGGTGGTGAGATGTTCATCGAGCTTCTCGCGATCACTCGGTGGGAGAGAGTCGACCTTGCGCTCGAGGAGTTGCAGGTGGATCCCGAGAGAGTTGAGGGGATTGCCAATCTCGTGAGCCACCCCCGCTGCGAGCAGGGTGAGAGCATTGAGCTTTTCGCTTTCGATGGCCTCTTCGGTTTCCCGTCGCGACTCCGTGATGTCGCGCACCAGCATGACATAGCCCAGCAACTCCTCGCTGCCATCGACCTCTTCGACCAGCGGAGAGAGGTAGAAATTGAGGAACCGATTGTCGGGGTAGAACACCTCAAGGTCACGATTGACGGTCTGGCGGCTGGGGCCGACGAGAGACTTCCAATCGAGTCCGCGCACGAGGGTGTTCAGGTGCTGGCCGACCGCCTCTTCGGAATTCAATCCAAAGAACCCGCAGGCGGCATCATTGAGAAAAGTGACCGCGCCATCGGGTTCAAGGATGAGCACGCCCTCCTGCAAAGCCTCGAAGACATTCTCCAGAAAGCCCTTCTCGCGCACCAGCCGGTCGACCAAGTTGTGCACTTGGCGAGGGCTGAGGCGATCGAGCCGCGTAATCAGTTTTTCGATGAACCCGCTGTTCAAATTCGGTTGCCGGTTGTCAGTTCTCGGATATTGAGGAGTGAGGGCTGATGTGCAGGTGGTCCTGTGTCGCTTCCCCGATCTCCCTCAGGCGCGACAGATTGGCACGGCGCTGGTGGAAATGCAACTGGGAGCCTACGTTAATCTGATTCCGGCCGTGGAGTCCATCTTTCGCTGGGAGGGCAAGGTTTCCACGGAAGAGGAGGTGTTCGCAGTCTTCAAGACCACCGCGGAGCAGCCTAGAGGAGCTTGAGCGCGAACTATTGGTGAGGCCTCCCTACGAGGTCCCTGAGGTTTTGGCGCTTTCTGTGGGGCTGGAAGCGAAGGTTATCTCAAGTGGGTGCGATCAGAGATCAGAGCGTAGATTCGCGAGAACTTGCGAAAGGGGGAGAGCTCGGCTACCGAAGGGATCGATGCATCGCTGGATCCCGCCGCTTTTGACCACTATCCTGAGTTTCCAGTTCGCGGTGGGGGGCGAAATCAGGTGGACCGCTAGCGGGACAGTTGATCTCGTCTTCGGACCCGGCCTCCTGGCGCTGGCGTCGGTCTCGGATCCGGTGGCGATCGAATTTGCCTATAACGATGCTGCGCTTCGCGAAGATTTTGCGATCTCAGAGTTTCCGGAAGCGTGGTCCCATCTTGAGTATAGGGAAGATGTGAACATCGATTTCGAGGTGACCATCGGCGCAAGCACGTGGGAGGGCACGTTGGTGATCGGAAGCGAAGGAGCACCCCGGACCATCGAGGTGCAGAATTTTAATGTGGGACCCGAGACGGTCGACTTTTTCAAGCTCGCAGTGTCGGCGGCGGATGGCGCCAGCTTTGCCTCCTTTCCCGGGGTGGCGGTGGGCGCGGCCAAGGTGCTCAGCGTCGAGTTCAGCGATGGATCCGACACCGCCGCTGGACCTGATTTTCTCGGATCCAACTCCCTTGTCTGTGTGGCACAGAGTGTTTCGCGCATTACCAAAGCGAAAGGAGCCATCTCCGACGGGGTGGGAGAGTTCATCAGCTACGTGATCGATCCCTCTTCCATTGCCACCGAAATCGTGGGAGTAGAGACGGTGGCCCTCAAGGAGATTTCCTTCCTGAACGACGAAGTGTTCCTTACCTGGGTGAGCATTCCTGGAAAAAGCTATGTCATCGAGTATCTCGATGAGTTTCTTTGCTGGCGATTTCTCAGTGCCACCTTTGCGGTTGTTCCCGAGACCACTCTGTCTGTTTTTCCGGCAGGGGTGGAGATTCCCAAGTCACAACTCTATCGGGTGGTGGAGGAGGAATGATGGAGGTCGATTCGCTTCGCGAAGAACCAACCAACAGGTTCTCATTGACCTTCAGGATTCTATTGCAGGCTCCAAGAAACCAGCTTCCTTGAAGAGTGTTCCACTAATCTGGTTCTTGGTTCCTGGAGCTTCCTATGAGGGGGAAGGAATTCAACGCGCGATCCGAAACCCTTTGGCCTCTTCCAGCAGCGGAATCTCGTCGATTTGGGTCTCCTTGATGAAGTGCGAAACCGGGCTCTCCTCGGCGATGTGGTTGAGGTATTCCTCAACCTCCTCCAGCTCGCCCATCACTTCCAATTCCACTCTCCCGTCGGGGAGATTCCTGACTGCTCCCACCACGTCGAAACCGGTGGCGATCTCCTTGGTTGTATAGCGGAATCCGACGCCCTGAACCCGGCCGGTGAAGATTACTCGTTTGGCGATCATCTTGGGAGCGAGGCTAGGCTCGAAGGCCGCTCGCTGTCCACCGTTCCCTGAGGTCATCCGAGGGGATGCTATCGCAAGAGCGCCTTCAGGGTCCTTTCGTCCGCGCAGTTTGCGAGGAGAGTGATGCGACCATGAGCGGTGACCGAGAACGCGCGAGGGGGATCGGATTTCCGCTTTGCCCTGCCGGAAAAAACCTCTGCCGCGCGGGCGGCGGCTTGGGAGGTTTCCCAGCGACAGACCCAGAGGAGGTGATCGCCGGTGCCATTGGCAAAGAGTCGATAGCGGTCGCCTCGCCACAGCAGGGCGAGGGCTTGCGCTTGTTCGTAGCTGTCGAGCCACTCGACGAGAGTCTGCACCGCGAGGGAACCGAGGGACTCCTCCAACAGGCTTTGATTTGGTGCAGAGGCGCTCTCCTTGGGCAGGCGTGGAGGAGAGACTGAGGAGGGATCGCCTCCCAGAAGTTCCAAGGTGCTCTCGATGGGTTCCCGGATGAGATCGGGGAGGGAGCGCGCCCCGGTTTTGACGCGACTTTCGAGATAGATGCGAGCTTCGCCTTTCTCGAGGGGCAGTCCCCCGATTGGGTGCAGGTAAGTTGGCAGGTTCAGAATGATTGCCTCGCGCTCGGTTTGGCGCGAGGTGGGAACGTCGAATGCTGCGCGGTGTTCTGCCCGGAACCTCGCCTCGATGCTCTCTGCGATGGCGGCGTGAAGACCTCGGCGCGCGACCCAGGCGTCGTCTGCGAGTGTTCCGATCGTGGTCGGAGTGTGCTGATGGACAAGGAGGCGCGCGATGAGTCCGAGGAGGATCGAGCGATCCTGGATCTTGAGAGGGTCAAAGTCATTGGGGACGAGAATGTTCCCCTTGCGCTCATTGAACCATCCGCGGATGCCGCTCGCTTCGAGTGCAATGAATTCCTCGCGCAGGCTGCGGCTGGCCAAGTCCTCGAAGCCGAGAAGTTCGAGTGCCCGTGCCCGCCGAGCCAGCCCACCGGGGCCGAATTGCTCGTCGAAGTTCCCTTTGATTTCAGCGAGAAGAACATCCTGCGAGACGCGTTGGATGATGGGTGGATCTTTGAGGGGCAATCCCAGAATGCTCTCGACGTAGAGTTCGAGGGGAGGGGGCTCGGGTGCCGGGAGATTCTGCCCCGCTTCTGGTGGTTTGGTCAGGACCAGGGCAATGGCAGCGATCAAGGCAAGGACCACCAGGGTGGCCAGGGTGCCGAGATCCTTCATGGTCGGGGGAGGACGATCTTAGCGCGTTCCCTTGAAGGGGTTTTCGTGGGGGAAGGTTCCTTGTTTGCCGAAGATCTCTCCGGCGCGCACTCCCTTGTTGAAGGTGTAGACTTCGGGAGCGGTCGATTGGCCCTGTGCGTCGTAGTTATAGTACATGACGCGAATGGGAATCTCCTCGCCAGTGCGAGGGTTGGTCCGGAGGGCCCGGGCGTCGAACATGCGTTCGGCCTCGAGACGCCCAGTGGACCTGCTGTAGGCGTAGCCTACTTTGTAGAGAAGCGATTTGCGGCCATCAAAAATCTTGCACGAGAGGGGATTACCCTGCGCATTGACCCGATAGACCGTGATCATCCTGAGGGCACCGTTCGGTCCGAAGGTCCGTTTGACGAGGGTGCGGTCGTTGGGACTCCGTTGGAAGATTGTGCGCGAGCCATCCTGATGACGCTTGATGCGAACATTGGGGCCGTCGCTCTCCCACGTTTCCTGGTAATTGTCCGGGAAGGATTTCTTGGGCGCGCTAAGGGCCGGGAGGAGACCGAGCGTGAGCGCCGCGAGGATTAGGGCGACGATTCGGCTGGGATTCGGGGTGTGCATGGGAGGGCAACCTAGTCTCTGGAAAGGGCCAAGGCAACGTTGAATAGGCGATCCGGGAGCTGCGAGGGGACCGGAATGAACGAGAAGGGGCGTTTGGGAATTGTAGAGTTTCGCGCCGTGAAGCCGCTTTTGAGCAGGCGAGGCGAGGAGGGGAGCGGGGCACAAAACTGTTCGACCACGCCCTATTGGGGTGGGGGACGCAGAGCCTGAGGGAGGATCGTGGGCGAGGCGGGGATTGATTTGTGAGGCAAAAGGCCTTGGAATGATGCCACGCGACGTGATTTGGAAAACTGGCAAACATCGCCTCGATCTGGAAGGCCGGGGGATGATCATGGGGATCCTGAATGTGACTCCGGATTCGTTCTCGGATGGCGGTCAATTTGATTCGCTGGAGGCCGCCCTCCTCCATGCCCACGAGATGATCGCAGAAGGAGCAGAGATCATCGATGTGGGTGGAGAGTCCACCCGGCCGGGGGCCGCTCCGGTGGGGGAGGAGGAGGAATTGAGGCGCACGGTGCCCGTCATCGAGCAACTGCGCGCGAAGTGGAAGGGCTTGATTTCGATTGATACCACCAAGGCTGCAGTGGCCGAGCGCGCGGTGGCGGCAGGTGCGGATATTGTCAACGACATCAGCGGCCTGCGTGGCGACGAGAGGATGGCGCAGGTTTGTCGTGAGAGCGCCGTCGGGGTGGTGGTCATGCACATGCAAGGCGAGCCGCGGACGATGCAGGCCAACCCGCGCTATGATGATGTAATTGAGGATGTGCGCGCTTTCTTCGAAGAGCGATTTGCCACTCTCACCGCGTTCGGAATTGCGCCCGAACAACTGTGCTTCGATCCCGGAATCGGTTTTGGCAAGACCCTGGCCCACAACTTGACCCTCCTCGCGGAGTTGCCGCGTCTGATCGTGAACGAACGGCCTCTCCTGATTGGGCTCTCGCGCAAAAGTTTCATTGCAAAGGTGCTCGGAACCGACTCCGCAGATCCAGAGGAGTGGCCCACCGTGGCGCTCACGGCGGCGACCCGCGCCAAGGGGGCGCTCATCCATCGCGTGCACGCCGTGCGCGAAAACCGCGAAGCTCTTCGGATGATGGAAGCAGTCCTGGGGGCAAAGGGGTAGGGCCTAGCCTAGCCCTTGTTCCAGTAGATGATGACGTTCTTGGTGGAGCGTCCGCAGGCGACGATGTCGAGTTTGCCATCATTGTTCAGATCCACGACCTTGAGGTCTTCGGCCGCCATCTTGTTGTCGTCGATGAGGTGGGTGGTCCAGCTTCCGTCCTCGCCTTGGGCGTAGAGTTTGATGCCGACCTTGCCGTCCTTGTTCCTGTTGCGCCAGCCGGCCACGACCTGAAGGTTGTCGCTTCCGAGAAGATCTGCGACCGCGAGGGCGTGACCCTGGGCGAGAGACTCGTCCAGTACCGTGCGGGTCCAGCCTTGGTCGTTGCTCACGTAAGTGGCAACGGTGGTTCCGTGCAGGGGTTCAATACACGCCACGAACTTCCGGCCCTTGTTCAGGTTGGGATGTCCGATCCGAATCTCGCCCGCTCCTCCGTTCATGTCGGGGAGTTGGAGGTCGGTTGCTTTCCACTCTCCTCCCTGCAAGCGGAGGTGTCGGGCTCCTTCGCCTCCCCCGAGTACGAGGTGGTCAGGGGAGTTGGCATCGGGCGCCAAGCTGTCGAAGTTGTGGGTCTTGTGCAGCTCCTTGTTGAGCAGGGTGGTCTTCCACGAACCGGCGGAAAGGTCCGCTGGGGGATGATAGGCAAAAACCGCCACGGCATTCTCTCCCGCGCCGCCCCGGTTGCCGCGGCCGTGGAGAGGAAGGACCACGAGGGAGTATTTCTTGGGGGCCGATTTCACCCAGCGCATGCGGTGAGTGGTGGGCTCATGGGGGAGGCGCACCGGCTTCACCTTGCCGAGTGAGCCCAGGAAATGGACTGAGCCGGACTCCTTTTCGCTGTCGGTGTTGCCCGGATTCCAATTGCCGCCCACCGCGACCTCGACCTTGCCGTCGCCATCGATGTCGCGCGCGGCGAGGCAGACATTGTCCCGCAGCTTGTTGCGCTCGGCGCCTTGGTGGAAGGAGTGAAAGAGGTGCTTCTTCCAGGACGGATTTTCGTACCACCAGAAGTCACGCTTGTCGGCGAGGAGGAGGTCCTGATCGCCGTCGCCATCGACATCTCCGACGGCCAGCCCGTAGCCAATGAGGATGTTGGGGTCGATGGTCTGGGCTTCGAACTTTGGTTCCGCGGCTTGAGCGGACCAGAGAAGAACGGGGAGACACGGCAGGAGCATTTTGAGTTTCATGAGAAGAGGACGTGCAGATTGAATTGTGAAGGAGAAGCTAGGGAGTGAGAGATGGGGAGGGAAGGGGATTATACGTCGTCGCATGCTCTAGGCTTCCATCTCATTGCACCTCCCTTTTGCGAAAATCGCACGATTACCATTGCCTGTACAACACTTCGCGGTAGGATGAGGTCGAGGGAATGTTAGAGTTTTTGCAAGAGCATTGGCGAAGCGCGGTGGAGATCCTGATCTTATGGGTCTTCATCTTCCAAGCCTATCGCACCTTCAAAGCCACTCGCGGGGCCCGCATCCTGGTTGGTCTGGCCATCATCTTCGTGGCGTTGACCCTCGCCTCGCAGCTCCTCCAGCTTGAGGTCATCGGGTTCATCATCACCCGCGCAGCCTTGGTGGCCGCCCTTGCCCTGCTCATTATTTTTCAACCCGAATTGCGCAACGCCCTCGCGCGTCTCGGGAGTTCCCGCTTGTTTTCCTTCAACACCACCCAACAGGAGCAGTTCCTCGATACTTTGAGCGAGGCAGTTTGGCAACTTTCCAAGAAGCGCTTCGGGGCTCTTTTTGCGATCGAGCGCACCATCGGTCTGAAGGAACACGTGGAGACGGGAGTCACCATCACTGGGGTGATGTCCTCGGAGCTGGCCCTGACCATTTTTCATCCCAAGACGGCCCTCCATGATGGGGGCGTGATCCTGGCGGGCGAACGCATCGTGGCGGCCTCCTGTGTCTTTCCGGTGAGTCAGAGTGAGATTCGTGACCGCTCGTTGGGGCTGCGTCACCGCGCGGCGATTGGACTGACTGAAGAGAGTGATGCGGTCACCATCGTGGTGAGTGAAGAGACCGGAGCGGTCTCGATCTGCATCGATGGCAAGATCGAGCGCAACATGGGTGATGATGAGTTTCGCAAGCGGCTCGAAGAAATTTTCCTAAGCGATGAGCAAGAAGATACTGAAGAGATGGTGCGGGAAAAATTGGATGCCGAAAATAGCATCGCTCCTGGTGGCGATCGCACTTTGGTTTCTGATTGACGATCACCTGCGAACGGGTGGCAGTGCCGATGGTGATCCCGCGGTGCAGAAACAGCCGTAGGGGATGGGTTCTGTTCCGTCTTCGGGGTTTTGGGTTCGGTGCTTGCCCTAGCGGCGGGCGGGCGTTCAACTTCGCGGTACCTTGGCTCATCTGATTATTACCGGAACCGACACGGGAGTCGGCAAGACTTACTTCGCGTGTCTGCTTGTGAAGGCGCTGCGCGAAGCCGGCATCGATGCGGTGGGCTACAAGCCGGTTTGCTGTGGCGAGCGAACCGATGCGCAATTGCTCCTCGCCGCTGCGGAGAGTGCAGAGCCCATTGAAGCTGTGAACCCCGTCTGGTACCAGGCCCGGGTTGCGCCGGCGGTGGCGGCCGAACTGGAGAGCAAACCGGTGGCCTTCTCGGAATATTGCGCCCACGCCGAGGACTTGGCGGCGCGCCATGAGCTGATCGTGATGGAAGGAGTGGGCGGTTGGGAGGTTCCCCTCACCAAGAAGGAGACCTTTGCGGATTTGGGCGAGGCGCTCGGGTGGCCGGTGATTCTGGTGGCCGCCAATCGACTCGGGATGCTCAATCATTCCCTGCTCACGGAGCATGCCATTCGAGATCGGGGACTGACGCTCGCTGCGCTGGTCATGAATCACCTCGTGGAGGAGCGTGATGTGGCCATGGTGACCAACCGCGCGATTCTCGCGGAGAGGCTCCAGGGGCCTCTCCTCGTGGAGCTTATGCCGGGACAGGACTGGCTGGAGGATGAGTTGGTCGCGCGGGTGAAGTCCTGAAGGTTGGAAGGCCGGAGCTGGCGATTTGGCGGAACTCGGAGAGGTCTTGGACCCGGTCCCATCCGACTTCCCATTCCTCCTCTTGCCCACTTCGCGGAAAGGTGGCAGCGTTCCGCCATGAGTTCGCAGAGGCCCTCCGTTCCAGACGCCACCGGTCACTTTGGTCAATTCGGTGGCATGTTTGTGCCCGAGACGCTCATGGCTCCCTTGTTGGAGCTGGCGGAGGAGTATGAGCGCGCGCGAGTGGACCCTGAATTTCAGAGGGAATTCGAGGACCTGCTCGCCAACTACTGCGGACGCCCCACGCCTCTTTATTTCGCTGAGCGCTGGAGCGAAAAGATGGGTGGAGCGAAGGTTTACCTGAAGCGGGAGGACCTCCTCCACACCGGCGCCCATAAAATCAACAACGCCCTCGGGCAGGCGCTGATGGCTCGCCGGTTGGGCAAAAAGCGTATCATCGCAGAGACTGGCGCGGGTCAGCATGGGGTGGCTACTGCCACGGTTTGTGCGCGTTTCGGCTTGGACTGCACGGTCTACATGGGGCAGGTCGACATGGATCGCCAGGCATCGAATGTGAAGCGCATGCATCTCCTGGGGGCCAAGGTCGTTCCGGTCACGGCCGGGCAGGCGACTCTCAAGGAGGCCGTGAGTGAGGCTTTGCGGGATTGGACTGCCACGGTGGAGACGACGCACTACATTCTCGGATCGGCCCTCGGGTCGCATCCCTTTCCCATGATGGTCCGGGACTTCCACCGGGTGATCGGCGTGGAAGCGCGCGGGCAGATCCTGGCGGCAGAGGGCCGCCTTCCAAATCTTCTGGTGGCCTGTGTGGGCGGAGGATCGAATGCGATCGGGTTGTTCCATCCCTTTCTTGAAGACGAGGAGGTGCGGATGGTCGGCGTGGAAGCCGGTGGGGAGGGAATCGTTCCTGAAAGGCATGCCGCTCGTTTTCAGGGTGGCAAACTCGGCGTGTTGCAGGGGACCAAGACCTGGCTGCTCGCCAACGAGGACGGACAGATCGAGCTCACCCATTCGGTGAGTGCAGGGCTCGACTACGCTGCGATCGGTCCCGAGCACGCCTATTTGAAAGAGCTCGGGCGGGTGGAATACACCTACGCGACCGACGACGAGGCTCTCGCTGGATTCAAGGAGCTTTCCGAAACGGAAGGGCTCATTCCCGCCCTCGAGAGCT
Organism: Roseibacillus sp.; assembly: GCA_028821775.1. Lineage (GTDB taxonomy): Bacteria > Verrucomicrobiota > Verrucomicrobiia > Verrucomicrobiales > Akkermansiaceae > Roseibacillus_B. Next base: position 63,555 of record JAPKFB010000011.1, on the reverse strand, counting down.
CGCACGCGATTGCCTACGTCTCGAAAGTTGCGCCCAACTTACCCGCCAGGGACGTGATCATCGCCAACCTTTCGGGACGGGGCGACAAGGATGTGGATCAGGCCTGTCGCTTCCTGCTTGGGGAGTAGGGTGTCGGCTGGAGCCTACTTTTCAGGAGGCCCGAGTTACAGGAGAGCTCATCGAGAAGAGCCGGTGGCTCCTACGCCTTCCACCAATCGGGATCGAGCTCCCACAATTCGCGGGGCGCTTCGGCTGGTAGTTCGCCGCGGGCTTCGAGTTTGTGAGACCCCTCTCCTTCTTCTTCCTCCTCGAGGAACTCGATATCGATGTCAGGGGGCCTGGTTCCGCTGCGAGCCATCACGAAAAGGATGGTCACGATCATGCCAAGGGCAAAGCTGAGCACCGCCACCATCGAGAGCGCCAACAAGTCGGCAGCAGCGATAGCAAGGGGTTGAAGCACAGCCATGGGGTAAAGGATGTTATGTGAAAAGCCTAAGCTAGCAAGCGCCTCATCGGGATCAGGTGGGAGGATTCGAATTGAGGTCTCGAGAAGAATTCCTGCGACGGGGGGCTCATTTTATCGGTGAGGAAGGTGATCCTCCGAAAATGTTTTTGCTTCGGCGAAGGAAACCACGTGTTTGAGGAGGAGAGGGCGGTAGGCCTTGCCGCCGATGATCGGAGTGGACCACGATGTCCTCCATGGGGATCACTAATCCTCACCCTGCGATGGAATTGGTAAAGAGGAGGTTGACCAGACCGCTGATTCGATCGCCGCTGCGGAGCACAAAAATCCGGCCTCGGCTTGGTTCTTCGAGGATGAGGAGAACTCCTCGTTCCTGGGCCTCGCGGTTCGGGGTGAGATCCTGCTGCAATTCCATGAGCTCGATCACGAGGCCCGTCAGATCCGGGAAATCCTCAATGGTCGTCGGTTCGTCGTGGACCTTAGGTTCAAGGGTATTCCGGGCTGGGGAGGACCGGAACATCCCTTTGTGGCTAGCAGGCGAAGGAGGCCTAGTCAGTTTTTTGGGGTTTTAAGCGCAGAATGCTCCCTGACGCATTGACAACCACCGACCTCTGGCTAGTCTCCCGCCCCCCGCGTCCTTGATCGCGCCCAAAACAGCCTAGAATAATGAGTAAGCGCACTTACCAACCCTCCAAACGAGTCCGCAAGCGCCAACACGGCTTCCGGGCCCGCATGGCCACTAAGGCTGGCCGTGGGATCCTCAAGAATCGACGCCGGAAGGGTCGTAAGCGTCTCCTGCCCAAGGGCGCAGAGCTCCATTACAAGCGACACACCGTTCAGCACGGGAAGTAACTGCTCCGGCGGCTGGACCGCCATCGATCCATGCAGCTACCGCGCCGAATGAGCATGAGTCGGCGCCATGAGTTCGCGTCTGTGCGAAAAGAGGGTGAATCGACCGCCTGTCGTTATTTCTTGATGGCAACTTTGCTCGATCCCGCCATCAAGGATCTGAAAATCGGGCTCATTACCTCGCGCCGGGTGGGCAATGCCGTTACGCGCAACAAGATCCGCCGCCGCCTGCGCTCCATCATCAGCAAGCACGGCGAGAAACTGCAAATGGGCCGTTATCTTGTAATGGTCGCTCGTCACCGGGCGAGCGAGGCTAGCTTTCTGCAACTTGAGGCCGACTGGCTGCGTCTGGCGCAGCAGCTCGGAATCTTGCGCGATCCCTCCTGAGATGAAGATCCTGATTCGGCTTGGCATTCGAGGCTATCAGCGCCTGATTAGCCCAATTTTGCGGGCTTTGTCCGGGGGGGGGATTTGTCGTTATGACCCCACGTGCTCGAACTATGTCCTCGAAGCGGTGGAGCGGCACGGGTCGCTGAAGGGGAGCTGGATGGGCATTCGTAGGATTTTACGCTGTCATCCATGGGGTAGCTGCGGTTATGACCCCGTCCCGCCCGTCAAGGGAGCTCAGTTTGATTCGCAGGAGACCTGCGAAGAACACAAGCCCGACGGCGCCCGCAACTCAACTTACTGAAACTGTTTTGGACCGGAAAGCTTGGATTGTATTAGCGCTCTGCTGCTTAGGACTTGCCGTGAACTGGCACTTCATGGGGAAGAACCGTGAAGAGCTGCAGAAGCAGAAGCAGGAGCAGGAGGCGGAGCGGGAAGCGAAAGAAGCAAAGAAGGCGAAGGCCAATCCCGTGGTGGGCACCGTCCCCGATCCGGATAATCCCGATGCTCCCCCGGTGCCGGTGCCGACGCCAGAGCCGGTGGTCGAAGAGCAGATCATCGAACTTCGGACCAAGGATACCACTTTTGCCTTCACGACATACGGAGGAGGGGTGAAGTATGCCGAGTTCATCGATCAGTTTGCGGTGGGCGACAGCGAGAATCTAGTCCGTCTCAATCGTTTCGGAGAGGAGCCCGTGGGGCGACTCACCACCGACCCCGACGAGTACCTCGATGTCATTTACAAGTACCAGGAAGAAAAGAGCAGTGCCACGAGCGTGACCTTCTTTGGGCAGATCAACGACAAGCTGTTTGTTCGCAAGATCTGGTCTCTGGTCGACGACACGGAGGCCGGCAATTCCTACCTCCTGAATCTCAAGATCGTTTTCATCAATGGGGGCAACGACAAGATTGACCTCAAGGACTACGGAATCTTCGCCGGCTCCGCGACTCCCCTCTGGAAAGGCGAGCCTGATCGTCACACCACCCTCTTCTATCGCAAGGATGACGACTACAAGAAATACCCGGTAGCCAAGTTCAAGAAAGGCAAGAAGCCCATCTACGAAAAAGATGCCGGGAGCCTCGGCTTCGCGGGGGTGAACAACCAATTCTTCGCCACCATCGTTGAACCGGACACTCCGTACCTCGCGGAAATTTGGGGGTTCCGTGATTCCGTTCGGTTGCCTGAACCAGCCGGGGGATTAGCGGCGGAAGCAATCCGCATGGGGATGAGCCTGCCGGATGAGACCTTGGCCGCGAACAGTGAATTTCCGATCTCCTTCGAAGTCTTCATGGGGCCCAAGAGCAACCTCGTGCTGCGTAAGACGGGCGAGGGACGGGGCGATGTCATGAACTATGGCTGGCTGGGTCCCATCAGCTGGTTCCTCAACTGGCTCCTCAATGTCCTGCACTCGTGGATCTTTGGGCCGATGGCTCCGGCGTGGGGCTGGGGCTGGGCGATCGTTGCGCTGACCGTCATCATCCGGGGGGTGATGTGGCCGCTCCAGAACAAGTCGACGCGCGCCATGAAGCGCATGTCGAAGCTGCAACCGGAGATGAAGGATCTCAAGGAGAAGTATGCGGACGATCCGCAGCGGATGAACCAGGAGATGATGAAGATGTACCGCGAGTATGGGATCAACCCGCTCGGCGGTTGTCTCCCGCTCATCGTGCAGATTCCCATCTTCTTCGGCTTCTACACCATGCTGATGTATGCGGTGGAGTTGCGGCAGCAGTCCTTCCTCTGGGTGGAGGATCTGTCTCAGCCCGATACCATTTACCATCTTCCGTTCTCGCTGCCCTTCCTTGGAAATGGCGTGAACCTGCTCCCCATCGTGATGGCGGTCACCATGGTCTTGCAGATGTCGCTCACTCCCAAGACCGGCGACAAGATGCAGCGGCGGCTCTTCATGATGATGCCGATCATCTTTTTCTTCTTCTGTTACAACTTCGCCTCCGCGCTCGCCCTCTATTGGACGACATCGAACATCTTTGCCATCGGGCAAATGCTCATCACCAAACGCCTTCCCGAGCCTGAGCTCAAAAAGAAAAAGGCCGGGGGAGCGGGATTCTTCCAGAAGATGGCGGCCCGGGCCGAGGAAGCCAAAAAGGCGCAAAAGGCCCAGCGTGCAAAGCAGATGGGCGGCCCCGATCCCAAGAAGCCCAAGAAGAACCGTCCGCGCACCGGGGGCTAGCTGCGTTCGAGGCGGACCGGACGAGAAGGAGGTGGTTTTTGGAGGCCTAGTCGTGATCTTCCCCTGCGAGTGGCAGCAGTTCACTCTGATCTGCGGACTCGATTTCAACAAACCGCCTAGCTTCCCGCCTTTCGTCTATTTTGCGCTCCATTCCGAGATGCGTTGACGGCTCAATTGATCGAACTAGACTCCAGACATGGAAGCGCTTTCCGCAGCTCACCAAATTCTTGAAAACATGGTCACCCACTTGGGGTTCTCGGCGACGATTGAAGAGGAAGACAACGAGGAAGGTCCCTCTCTTAAGATTACGACCGAAGATAGCCAGCTCCTGATCGGGAAGCATGGCGACCGTCTCGACGATCTGCAGTATCTTGTCAATCGCATCCTCCAGAAGAAGATGGAGGATCCGCCGCGCATTCGGGTCGATTGTGATCAATTTCGAGTGCGCGAGGAAGAGTGCCTGATCGCCACCGCCAAAGAGCTCGCTGAAGAGGCGAAGGAATCTGGGAAGGCGATGAAGATGCGCCCTCTCAATGCCTACCATCGACGCATCGTTCACAATGCGCTGGTGGACGATGACGAGATCGAAACCATCTCGCCCCGGAGCGACGAGCGCCTCAAGCGCATTGTGATCCAGCCCAAGTCCTGATTGTCAGCGGAGGGTAGTGCGATGGAGACCCACCACTTGGTCCTTCCCGAAGACTTGAACCAGTATGGATTCCTCTTTGGGGGGCGCCTCCTGCGCTGGGTCGACGAAGCGAGTTGGATCGCAGCCAGCCTCGATTACCCTGCCTGTCGTTTTGTCACCCTTGCGATGGACAAGGTTGAGTTTCGTCACAGCGTCCGCGAGGGAACGATTCTCTCGATTCGCTCCGAGCAATGTAGCAAGGGATTCTCTTCGGTGACTTACGAAGTGAGCGTGCGACGGGGCAAGGTCGCTGATGGCGAGCCCATCTTTTCGACGCGGGTGACCTTTGTTAATGTGGACCAAGCAGGAGGAAAGGTGGAGATCGGCGAGTGATTTGGGAAAGGAAAGAAGTTCCCTATCCCACCATAAGCAAGAGAGACTTATTCCGGCCCGCGCAGGTGTGCCGCCCCCATGACTGATCCACCGCCAACCGAAGTTGAAATCACGCTCGCGATCGAGAAAGTTGACGATCAAGATGCGTGGCGGCGTGCGGCGGCGCGAAAGTTGAAGATGCCCCCGGTCCGCATTGCGAGTCTGGAGCTCTTGAAAAAATCGATTGATGCACGCCGCGCACCGGTACGATTCCGCCTGCGCCTGGCGGTCGGAATCGATGCTCCGCAAGCGCCCCGCGAGCCAGGCAAGCCGGAGTTTGCGGCGATCTCGGGGCAGGCCAAACGAGTCATCATCGTGGGCTGTGGCCCGGCCGGCATGTTTGCAGCATTGCGCTTCCTCCAACTTGGCTATCAACCCGTGATTCTCGAACGAGGAAAGGACGTCTCGGCCCGCCGCTTCGATCTGGCCCCCATTTTGCGGAAGGGAACGGTGATCGAAGACTCCAATTACTGCTTCGGAGAAGGTGGGGCAGGGACCTTCTCGGATGGAAAGCTTTACACCGGTTCGACCAAGCGCGGGCCCGTGCACGATATCTACGAGATCCTGGTCGCGCACGGCGCTCCCACCGATATTCTCACCGACGCCCATCCACACATCGGCTCGAACTTGCTTCCCAACGTGGTGAAAGCCCTGCGGACCACGATCCTCGCGGCGGGAGGGGAGGTTCATTTTGAGAGCAGAGTGGCGGAGTTGCTGCTCGCCGGGGAAGGTGCGCGGATCGAGGGGGTCATTACCGCCGAGGGCCGCGAATTTCATGGAGAGGCCGTGATCCTTGCGACCGGGCACTCGGCCCGCGACATCCTGCACCTCCTGCAAGCGCACAAGCTGCGCCTCGAGCAGAAGCCCTTTGCAATGGGGGTGCGCATCGAGCACCCGCAAGCACTCATCGACAGCATCCAGTACCATTATCCGCGGGGCACCGAGCGACCGAGTGGGTTACCGGCCGCACGCTATCGTTTGGCGGCCACCATCGACGGGCGGAGCGTGCATTCGTTCTGCATGTGTCCGGGAGGATTTGTGGTTCCCTGTGCGACCGCGAACGATGAAATCGTGATCAATGGCATGTCGCTTTCGCGTCGCGACTCGCCCTTCGCGAACAGCGGAGTGGTGGTCGGGGTGGAGCCTGAAGACACCGAACCCTGGCAGAAGGAACACGGAGTTCTGGCAGGGATTGCCCTGCAACAGCAACTTGAAACCGCGGCCAAACGGGCGGGAGGAGGCGGACAAGTCGCCCCCGCGCAACGCCTGCTCGATTTTCTGGAAGGCAAGGAATCGGGCGATCTTCCCAAGACCAGCTATCATCCCGGGGTCAAGTCGGTCCTCCTGGGGGAACTCCTTCCCAAGTTCCTCGGCAGGCGACTTCGCAAAGGACTTCGCCGCTTTGGTCGCTCCATGAGTGGCTATCACACCACGGATGCGCTCCTTATCGGCTTTGAGACCCGGAGCAGTTCTCCGGTCCGCGTACCGCGATCAGAGGAGACCTTGCAGCACCCCGAGGTGGCCGGATTGTATCCCTGTGGGGAGGGGGCGGGCTATGCCGGTGGAATCGTCTCCGCCGCGCTGGATGGTCGAAGGTGTGCGGAGGCCGCGGCCCAGGCCTTGAAGTAGAGAAACGCATGAAGGCGATGGCAACCCTTGCCGCGGCAGGGTTGCCCGTCGGGGTGAGCGCGGCACCCATGATCCCGGGACTCAATGATCACGAGCTTCCCAGCATTCTCGAAGCGGCCTCGGAGGCTGGAGCGTCCTTTGGGTTCTATTCCCTGGTCCGTTTGCCTGGTGCGGTGGAATCGATTTTTGGCGATTGGCTGGAGCGGAACTTTCCGGACGGCAAGGAGAAGATCTTGGCAAGGATTCGAGAATATCATGGAGGCGCGCGCAATCAGAACATCCCGGGAGTGCGCATGCGGGGCCGGGGCGGGTTCGCGAGTCAACTGAATCAACTCTTCATGATCACCGCCCGGAGACTCGGATTGGAGACCGGGTCGCCTGCTCTTCGGACCGGTCACGTTCGTCACGTCCTGCCCGGGCAGGGAGAGCTGTTTTAAGGGGGGGCAAAGAGGAGGGAGTGCCGAGCGGCGAGGACGAAGTCCGGCAGGCTTGGGGCAGGGAGGAACGGCCCCGATCAAGATCCAGATTGCGGCATGCGATCTGTCCCGCTAAGCAATCTCTGTGAACTACTGGCTCATCAAGTCCGAACCCCATGTCTATGGCATCAAGCTGCTGAAGAAGGAAAAGAGATCGCCCTGGGATGGGGTCCGAAATTACCAGGCGCGAAACATGATGCGGGACGACATGAAAATCGGGGATTTCGTGCTCTACTATCACTCCAATTGCGCGGAACCCGGTGTGGTCGGCATGGCGCGGGTGGTGAGCGAACCCCATCCCGATCACACCCAGTTCGACAAGAAGTCGAAGTACTACGATGAAAAGGCCAAGGAGGATAACCCGCGTTGGATCCTGGTGGACTTTGAGTATGTCGGCGAGTTCCCCAAGGCCGTGAGCCTGGCGGACATGAAGGCAGACCCCAAGCTAGAAGGAATGGTGGTGGTGAGGAAAGGGAACCGTCTTTCGATTTCTCCGGTGGAAGGAAAGCACTTTCGACGAGTGTGCAAACTCGGGGGATGGGACCCGAAAGATGACTAGGAGTCCATCAACTCAGATCTGACGGATGCTCGCTGGTGGAGCGGAGCGCTGGCCGCGTTGGCGAAGCATCGAGAATCCACCGAATTCATTCAGATTCGCCGCCCTGCCAGTTCTCCACTCTCTGGCGTGATCACCCATCACCTCTGTGTTGACGCACTACTCGGGTGAATGGCGCAAGGATAAGGCTCTTCCCGATTCCGCTGGGACCGGTTGGGTGGTGGCCTGTCCTCCGGCGTGGACGTTTCCCGTCGTGGTGACGAACCGCTCAAGCTCACGCGCCGGGATCTCATTCCGCTGCGGATCTGGAAGCTGGCGACGCTCGTCAGGATGAGGTGCTCCATCATCATCGCGATCGACCAGGAGTTGTCTTCCACTCCGAATGGGCGCTTCACCAAAACGCTCTTCAAGATCCCAGTCTTGGAGATCCTGAGCCAGGTAGAGAATGCGAGGGCCTTCGCGGAGGAATATTTGGCGCGCGGCCTCCCGATTGATCGCCTTGGCGGGGAGTGACAGACCGTGACGAAAGAAGTGAGCTTCCATGGTGGGAAGCCCCTTCCTGATGGTTGGAGCTTGCGCTCCTGGACTGTTGTTTCAGGTAGGGGGGCTACTCAGACATCGATAGAAACCTAGGATTCCTTATAAAACTCCAAGCTAGGTAAGATCACCCGCCAACCAATTACGGCTATTGCAGAAAATGCGAAGTGTGCACGATTTGTTGGGAAGTTCCCGGAAAATAGGGGCGAGAACCCATGAAAGAACAGATGCGAAACCCGCAGGATTGGTTATAAAACTCCGGAATTCCGGGCTTTCCTAAGCAACAGGAAGGAATTCTGCGTGACCTAGATGTCGGGGGGTCACCTCGGCCCAGATTTCCAATCCCGGGACTACTCGGCTGGCAGGAGATGAGCAAGGTGGCGCATCACCACCCGGATGCAGTCTTGGAAGAGTTGGATCTCCTGAGAGACCTTTCCGGTCGATGAGGTTCCCGCCACCGACGCCACGATGAACGCAGCCTCCTCCTTGGGGATGGCGTCCGCCCGCACCGTGCCGGCCTTCTGACCGCGCGCGAGGGCCTCCTTGATGGCCTTGCGCCATCCGCCGTAAATCGTTCCCAGGCGGCTGCGAAATCCTTCATCGAGGGGCGACATTTCCACCGCGAAATTACAGATGGGGCAGCCATTAAAGAGAAAACCACTGCCGGGAGCCTCGTCTTTGATTTTCTTCAGGAAGCGCTCCATGATGGTTTGCAGGATGGGGACGGGATCCTCGGTCTCGAGAAGAGGCTCCACCCACCAATGATGAACGGCGGGGGCGAGGAATTCCTCGAGCACGGCATAGCCCAATTCGTTCTTCCCCGAAAAGTGATGGAAGAGGGCGCCTTTCGTAATGCCGGCGGAGGCCACAATGCGATTCAAACTGCCTCCCTGAAATCCATTACGATAAAATTCGAGGTAACTTGCTTGCAACACCTTTCGGCGGGTGCGCTTTGGATCCCGAACGCGGGGCATGGCACGAATTTACATACCGTTAGGGATGTTGCAAGGATTGCGTTGAGCAGGCTGGATTCGTGGCAAGAGGGAGCGCCGGACTCAGAATGGGGGTGAAGAGTCCCTCCCTCCCGGTGGCCCATGGTTGGATTACCTGCGGGAACTTTGATTGAATCGGGGGAGGGGAGACCGCTGCAGCGGTTGGGAATAGACGCAACAGGGGCTGGATCGATCACACTTATTTTGGAGGTCCAACCCTTGTCGGGTGGTTCGCCTTCTGGGGACGCTGAGCCCTCGGGGCGCAGATGGGGCGCGGCCGGGAACCGCTGGTCAAGCTCCGGGTGGGCTGTTAGGACCCGCCATGGCTTGGTCCCGCAAGATCGCAAACCTCTTCTGGCTCTGGACCATCATCGGGACCCTGTGGGCGTGGTTCATCCCCGGTTCCTTTACCTGGTTTGTTACCGAGACGGTGCCCTTTACCAGCATCAAGCTCACCGCGGTTGGCCTTGGCATCATCATGTTGGGAATGGGGCTTACCTTGAGTTTCGACGACCTGAAGCGTGCCCTTGGAATGCCCCGCGCAGCCCTGATCGGGATCGTTGCGCAATTCGCGATCATGCCCTTTCTGGGTTGGGCCTTGGCGACTCTGTTTGGATTGGAGGACGACTTAAAACTGGGACTTATCCTGGTGAGTTGCTGTCCGGGTGGAACGGCTTCCAACGTAGTGAGCTACCTGGCGCGCGCCAATGTTGCCCTCAGTGTCCTCATGACGATGTGTTCGACCCTGCTCGCTATTGTGCTCACACCCTACCTGACCAAAGGTTACGCTGCGCTTGCGGTGCCGATGAACGTGGACGCGGTGGGAATGGTCGTCACGATGGTGACCATCGTGCTGGTTCCGGTCCTTGCCGGAGTGTTTCTGAATCGAACCCTTCCCGCGGACATTCGACAGGTGGTGAGTGTGTTTTCTCCCCTTGTTTCCATTGCCGTGATTGTGCTGATCGTGGGAGGGATTGTGGGCGTCAGCAAGGAGCGGATCAGCGAGCACTTTGGAGTGCTCTTGCTCGCGGTTTTTCTTCTGCATTTGGTGGGATTCCTCTTTGGCTATCTTTGGGCGCGCCTCTTCCGTGTGGGAGAGTTGGAGTGCCGCACTGTTTCCATTGAGGTGGGGATGCAGAACTCGGGACTCGGGACGGTGCTGGCGCACACTCACTTTCCCCTCCAGTTGGGGGCCGCCGCCACGTGCGCGATCTCGGCGGTTTGTCACTGTCTGATCGGGAGCATCCTCGCCAGCATTTGGCGGGCCCGCGAGCCCGCGGAGGATGGCCCTGCTCCTGACTCCTGAGATTCTACTTGAGGGGGTAGGGGTTGGTCTTGTATTTGCGAGGCATGAATCCCCTCACGAAACTTCGGGTTGGTGCCTTGGCTGCTATCGTGTTCACGGGCGTGGCACCCGGTGCGGAGCCCCAGCGCAACGTCAAGTACGACACCAAGCACGAGCGCAATGTCCTCGACTACTGGCCTGCCATCGCCAAGGAAAAGCCGGCCTCGGTCTTCATCTGGTTCCACGGTGGCGGCTTTCGTCAGGGTGACAAGAACATGGATCGAGGGGGAAGCGGGCGTATGCGGGAAGCCTATCAGAAGGCCGGCTATGCGGTGGTGAGTTGCAACTATCCCTTTCTGAGCAAGGAGGAGAACATCAATTACATGGACATCGTGATCCACTGCGCCCGGGCGGTGCAGTTCGTGCGCTCCCAGGCGAAGGAGTGGAACATCGATCCGGAGCGGATTTGTTGCGGGGGCGCTTCAGCAGGGGCACTCATCAGCGAAGCGCTGGGATATCATGACGATTTTGCGGATCCCGGCTCGAAGGATTCTATCGCTCAGCTGAGTTCACGGCCGAAGGTGGTCATCAGTCACATGCAGCCGATTGGAACGAGGGAGTTTGCCCTGCGCTACATGGAAAAGGGTGAAGCTCCGCTCTTTGTCTTCAGCAATGCGCCGGAGAGCGACCGCGTTCATGCTCCCGCCGAGGCCCTCAAGATTCGCGACAAGGCGAAGGACCTGGAGATCCCCTGTGAAGCGATCAGCCTGGGCCGCAACAAGCTTACGGCGGTGAAAGATGCGAAGGAAATGCTTGGCCGCCAGCTCAAGTTCTGTGAAAAGCACTTGTCAAAATAGTCGAATACCACCTGATTTCACCATGAAAATGTCGCTTTCCTTAGCTATCTTGTGCGCTCTTCTGGTCTCTGCATTCGCGCCCTCGCTCCGGGCCGGGAACCTCGCCGAGATCCTCGAAGAATCTGAACTCGGCTCCTTGATTGGAACATGGGTCGATGAGGATTCGAATGGCGAAGGCATCACGATTACCTATACTTGGCAAGTCAAGGATCACGCTCTGGGGATGAGTGTGAGGACGCCCAATCGCACCTCGGTCGCTCTGATTGGCATTGATCCCAAAAGCGGCGAAGTGATCCATACGACGCTCGATAGCAAAGGGGGCGCCGGACGGGGAACCTGGGGAGAAGAAGATGGAGTGGCCACTCTCACCCTTACCGTGAGCGATGCGGAGAAGAAGGAAACCAAGCTCAAGATCACCCACAAGATTGTCGACAACAAGAGGTTGGAGATCGGCATGAAGAACGTGGAGAATGACCAGGGGGGCGAAGTGACCTTGGTTCGCAAGGCGGAGTAGGATCTGCTGCCTGGTCTGAGTCTCCGTTCCTCCGGGGTTCGTCCGGTTCTTCATTCTTATCAGTGGTGAGCGAGTGCGAATGGAGCAAGGTTAACCTTGCTCCAATCCTGCTAGGCCAGGATCTCTTTCACGACGCGGCCGGCCACGTCGGTGAGACGAATGTCGCGGCCGCCGAAGCGATGAGTGAAGCGTTTGTGATCGATGCCCAAGAGGTGGAGGATGGTGGCGTGCAGGTCATGAATCTCGAGGGGATTCTCCACCGCTTTGTAACCCCATTGATCAGTCGCGCCATAACCGATTCCAGGTCTGATTCCTCCCCCTGCCATCCAAAGGCTGAAGCCGTATTCGTTGTGATCACGACCCGCTCCGCCTTGCGCAAAGGGAGTGCGTCCAAATTCGCCGGTCCAGAGAACGAGGGTCTCGTCCAAGAGTCCGCGTGATTTCAGATCGCGCAAGAGAGCGGCGATCGGTTGATCAACTGCGCGCGCGTTGTTTCCATGATTCTCCCGGAGATTCCCATGCGCGTCCCAGCGCTGGTAGCCATTCACCATCGGAATGGTCAATTCGACAAAGCGCACCCCACGCTCCACCAGACGCCGGGCGACAAGGCACTGCCGGGCGTAGGTCTGCGTGTGCGGGTCCTTGGCGTCCATGCCGTACATCGTTCTGGTCGCCTCGCTTTCGCCTTTGAGGGACATTACTTCCGGCACGGTCAACTGCATGCGGGCTGCCAATTCGAAGTTCGCAATCGCGGCTTCCAGTTCACTCGAATCCTGGGAAGAACCACGATTGAGTTTGTCGATCAGTGTGCGTTTGCGAGCTTGGGACTGTGCGAGCGTTTCATTCGGGGTGACGTTTGCGAGTGGCGAACCGATCGCATTGAGCAGACTGCCGCGCACCGTGGCGGGGAGAAAACCGTTGGAGAAACAATCCAGCCCCCCCGAAGGGATTTGCCCGCCATTGAGGACGAGGTAGGCCGGTAGATTATCATTGTCGCTCCCGAGTCCGTAGGTGGCCCACGCCCCCATGCTGGGACGTCCCTGCAACCCGGTGCCGCTGTGCAGGAAGAAGTTCGCGCTGGTGTGCTCTGGAAAGCGCGAGGTCATCGACTTCACAATGCAGAGCTCGTCCGCCATTTCCGCCACATGCGGAAAGAGATCGCTAATCCAGGCCCCGCACTGACCGCGTTGTTTGAATGTCCACGGCGAGGGGAGCACCTTGCCCACCGCGGCGAACTGGGTCTTCTCGAGTTTTCCAATCGTGTGGTGAGGGTCCTGGCCGCGATGCTTCTTAAGCATCGGTTTGTAGTCGAAGGAATCGACCTGTGAGACACCTCCCTCCATGAAGAGGAAGATGACGTTTCGCGCGCGGGGAGGGGTGTGGCATTCGATCGTTCCCCTTGCGCCCGCCGCCTGATCGAGCAGGGAGGTGCAAGCCAGTGCCCCAAAGCCCATCGAGGAACGTCGAAGCAATTCGCGGCGGTTGAGCTGGAGGGCGTCGACCATGTGTGAGCGGTCAGGCGTGGTGAAGGGCGCGGGCGATTCGTTGAAACTCGTCTCCGAACTTGGCCAGTCGTTCCCGGATGGCGTCGGTCACTTCTTCGCCGTCGGGAAGGTCATCCCCGCCCGCGTAGACGAAGCGGGGAACGATGATGGTGCGAAAATCGAGCATGAGGCTGTTGGCGACCGCCATGACCGACATGTAGCTGTGGTGTCCGCCTGCCGCACAAAGGAAGCCCACCACCTTGTCGGTGAGATGGCGTCCGGCCAGCTCGATCACGTTTTTGGCGCCAGCGTTGATGTCATAATTGTAAATGGGGGCCGCGAAGACCACCGCATCTGCGGTCGTGAAGGCGGCCTGAAGTTGCTGGGTGGCGGGATGACCGTAGGCGCTGCCTCCGTCGCAAAGCGGGAGGTCGAGGTCTCGGAGGTCGAGAACGGCGAGGTCCATCGCTTCATCTGCAAGCCAGTGGCGCTCCAGTTCTCTCGCCATTTTCCGGCTTTTGCTGTCGCCGTTCAAGCTGCAGGAGATAATCAGGCTCTTCATTCCTTGAAGTATTGATGAATCTGCGCGCGATACAATGCTTCCGATGTTGACATTGAGAATCGTCTGAAGAGGATCCGCGCCATGCGTAGACACACTGCCGCAGCCTGTTTGCTCTTGGTATGCCTCATCCCCAGCGCAATGGCTCAAGAACCGAAATTGGAATCCGACATGGATAAAGCCTCCTACCTCATCGGCCGGAACATCGGTGAAACGATTAGTGCCGATGGCATCGAATTAAACGTCGACAACATGGTCGCGGGTCTGCGCGAAGCGCTGGCCGGAAAAGACTCCAGGATCGCAGAGGCGGATGCCAACAAGATCATGGAGAAGTTCCAAGCCGAGATGCAAGGCAAGTTGGAGGCCAAGGCCAAGGCCAAGTCCCTCGCGAATGTCGAGGCGGGTCAGAAGTTTCTCGAGGAGAACAAAAAGCGCGAAGGAGTGACGGTTACCGAGTCCGGATTGCAATACGAAGTGATCACGGTCGGCACTGGCGACAAGCCCACCGCTCTCGACACCGTGAAAGTGCACTACCATGGCACATTGATGGACGGAAAGGTCTTCGATAGCTCGGTGGAGCGCAAGCAGCCTGCCGAATTCCAGGTCGGCGGCGTGATTGCCGGTTGGACCGAAGCTCTTCAGCTCATGCCGGTTGGTTCGAAGTGGAAGCTCACCATTCCTGCCAAGCTCGCCTACGGGGGGCAAGGGGCCGGACGGGATATCGGACCGCATGCCACCCTCATCTTCGAAGTCGAACTCCTGTCCATCAAAGGCAAGGAGAAGAAGTAAAGGAGAGCGCGCCAGATCAGAATCACGAATCAGGCTCCCATTGACGGGAGCCTTTTGTGTGTGCTGGCGAGTCACCGTTCCCTGGCGTCCTGAAAGGCCTGTTCTTTGATGCCTTCGCAAAGGAGCGCGTCGATTTTCTCAACTGCCACGCTCCCCCATTCTGCTCCCCGAGTCGCGCTTTCCTGCTCCCTGGTCGCTACTTCATGGGGGCCGGGATTCAGAACACGATTCGATCCTGCACGGGAGGGAACGGACTCTCGCTGATTTGCTGGGCGCGCAGGGGTATCGCACGGCGGTCTTTGGGAATCGGCACCTTGGCTACTCTTATCCCTTTGGCCCCCGGGATCGCGGCTTTCAAGAAACCTTTACTCACGGGGGCGGGGGCATCGGTCAGCTTGAGGATTACTTGGGCAACAACCCTCTTGGCGCGACTTATCTTTACAACGGAGTGCTTGAAGCGACCGAGGGATTCTCGAGTGACGTCCTCTCCAGCGAGGTCATGAAGTTCATCGAGCATGAGGACGACAAGCCCTTCTTCTGCTTTGTCTCGACTTCTGCGAAGCGCCCAGGCCCCGTGG
This sequence comes from Roseibacillus sp., assembly GCA_028821775.1. GTDB lineage: Bacteria > Verrucomicrobiota > Verrucomicrobiia > Verrucomicrobiales > Akkermansiaceae > Roseibacillus_B. The sequence continues at coordinate 48,348 of JAPKFB010000011.1, read as the reverse complement.
TGCGCTCTACCTCTACGTTCGGCGCAAGGAATGAGGGATTTCTGGGAGTTGATCCTGGTCCGGCTCTCGTCGGCCGGGTGCAGTCTTATCTCGGTTTCTTCAATCGCCTGCGAACCAGTTCGCCGAGGTGCTTCACCGGCAGCGAGCCATGGGCCATCACGGCTTCGTGGTAGCGCCCAAGATCAAACTGGGCGCCCATTTCGCGTTGGATCTCCTGACGCAATTGATAGAGCGCCATCCGTCCGACAAAGTAGGTGCTCAGTTGCACCGAGGACTGCTTGGCGCGGATGATCTTGGGCCGCGCTTCACCCTCCGCCTGGAAGCAGCGATTTATGAGAAAGTCGAGCGCCTCTTCATCGCTTATGGCGGTGCAATGCATGCGGTGGTCAAGAATGGCATTGGCAACCGCGCGGAGGTAGAATTTGAGTTGCGTCATGCGCAGGGCCAGGTCGCCATCGCCGTATCCCTGATCGAGCATCATTTGCTCGGTGTAAACCGCCCAGCCTTCCACGAAGACCCCGGATCTCAGGATGCGACGCACGAGCGACTGTTCGCGGTTGTGGTATTCCAGTTGCACGTAGTGGCCGGGGTAGGCTTCGTGAATGGTGAGGATCTGAAGCATGTGCCGATTGTATTCCTGCAGGAAACTCTCCACCCGTTCTGCGCTCCAATTCGCGGGCGGGGGACTGATGGCGTAGATTGTCCTGTTGTCGGGATCGAGCGGTGGGGCGGCCTGGATATAGGCCACCGAATTGCCGCGCCGGAACTCGGGCATCTCCATGATCTCGCAGCGATCCGGGTCCGGCAGGCGCAGGATGTCCTTGTCATGAATGAAGGCTCGGAGCTTGTCGACGGTAGCCTTTACGTCGCGGGTCAAGTCCTCCGGTTTGCCGTGCTCCCTGCCGATGGTCGCCAGCACCTGGGCTATGGTCTCATTGCGCCCCCCTTCGTCGTCGGCCGGCAAGGTCTCTCCCGGAAGGCATGTGCTCCACAGTTGACGCGCCACCACATAGAGATCGTTGGTGACGCGAGCGAATTCAGCTTCCGCCTGAGCGAGTACTTCATCGGCGGTGGTGTTGGCGTTGAGTTCGAACTGCAGTTTGAGGTTGAATTTCTCTTTGCCGAGTCGCCATTCTTTCGAAGCGCGGGCACGAAGTGCGCCTTCAAGAAAGAGGGTGTGCTTCCTCAATGCGATCAGCAATTCATTGGCGGTCGCTTCGAGGACCGCGCGCTGGGGAGACTCGCCGATCATGTCGTAGATCCCCTTCTCATAAAACGAGATCACGCCTTGGTGTTGCTTGATTCCCGTTTCGAGGACGGGCAGGGGCGGGTGCTTGAGGGTGCGCTCGGCGACCTCGATCACTTCGGGGAGCAGGCGCATGCGCGCGATGGCATTTCTGATGTTGGTCTCCTTGGGGAGGCTTGATTGGGCGAGGAGTCGATACACGCTCCCGCTCAGATATTCACTGTAGGTGCGGGGATCGTCTTCAAATTTACGCACGTTTTCGGCGGTCCAGATTTTCTCCTCGAGATCGTGTCGAAAGACTTCGAAGTCGATCTGATGGGGGCGAGAAAATTTCGCATAGTCGAATTGGGAGTCGAGTTTGGCGAGAGTTTCACGTTGCACTTTGCTGCGAGTTGCGCGGGCCTTTGCGGAGAGATCATCGATCTGATGGTCGTATCGATGGTCGCCCATATTGGAGGCGAAGACGGGATGACTGCGCAATTCGTCTTCGAGGTAATCCTTAAAGAAGGCCGCGAAGCGAAGGTCTTCCGGTGAGTCGGCGGAGGCGAGGCCGGCGCTTGCGGTAACAGTAAGAGAGGTGGCGAGTTTTCGTGCCATGGAGAGCGGGTTCATGAAGTGAAGAAGGGCCTCGCAAGGCCGGGAGATCCGGACATCGGTGCGATGATGCGTGATTGCGCGGTGCTGCCAAGGATCGTTTGCAATCGGGTGAGTTCTGGACAGGAAGTAGGGATTTTCATTCAGGTGGATCTCTCCTTAACTGTCATGGATGAAACGCTCATCCTTTCTCATCGTTGCCTTGGTCTCCCGGCCCGGAATTCATTTTGGGCAAGTGGCAGAGGTTCCCACTGAGCTTGCGTCCAAGCCCGTCCGCAACAAGTTGGGATGGCAGCTTAACGAGCATTCATTGTCGTGGAAGGCGGACGGTCAGCGTAGTTATGAAGGGCTGGCGATTTTGTTCGTCTCCTGCGCTGCCTGACCTCCTTGGAGGTTGATTCGGTAAGAAATGGTCCCAAGCTTCCGCTCCCCAAGACTGAAATCAAATGACAAGCAGTGGAACCAGGTTCATGACGGTCCTCCGAGGCGCTTTGCTTCTTGCGATGCACTCAATCTCGCAGGGGTCTTTTGCGCAGGCCGAATTCGAACCGCTGCTCTGCATGCGCGGCGAGGTGCTCGTCGCGGATGATTTCGAGAACCTCGGAGCCATTCCTGAACGTTGGTTTTTTCGGGAAGAGTGGACCGTGGCCGAGGGCGCGATGACCCGGACAGATGTCGCGGGGAAGAACCGGCGCGTGTTCATCAGGAAGCCGCGCTATCGCGATTGTATCATCGAACTCAAGTTTGCCTTTCGCGGCGCGAGCGAGATTCGGATCATGACGGGCACGCCGGGGAAGTACAACGCGGTGGTGATTCTCTGGCCGCACGGATTTCGAGTGACGACCGCCCGGGACCAGAGCGCGCCTCATTTTCCCACCATCCATGGCGAGTGCGCCCAGCATTTTGAGCGGAATCGCTTCTACTCGTTCATGATGGAGATCCGTGGTCCGGAAATCCTGGTGCGCGTGGGAGATGATGAGCATGTGGTGGTGGGGCGGCATCCCATCCTTGCCCGGGAGCGGGATTATTTTGCCCTTCAGGTGGATCAGCCTGGAGCGGCCTTTGATGACGTCCGCCTTACCTCAGCGAGCGGAGAGGGAGAAGGATGGCCGGCCACCCGCAAGAAGCTCGGCCGGCATCAGTTGGTGCGACCGTGGCTGCCTCACGATGCGGAAGAGCAGCGTCTGGTTCGCGAGACGATTGCGCGGGACAAGTTGTATCGTAGCAGTGAAGAGTTCCGGGAGAAGGTTGCCCGGGTGGAGGCGATGAAGAAACTTGCGGCGCAGGCTTATCCGGAGGTGTTCTGGTCGGTGAAGGAACGGCGCAAGAAGATCGACTTGGAGCGCAGGCGCTTGCTTGAGGAAGATCCTGTCTACCGGGCCCTGCGCGATGGGATCAACAAACTGAAGCGGGCCGAGGTTGAGATGCTGCACCTGTTTCATCCCAGGCTGAAGGATCTGCCCGAAGTGCAGTATCACCTGGCCCTGGCCAAGGCGCGGGCCCAGTCGAAGGAAACGATCGCCTTCCAGATGGTGGTTGCGAATCGCGAGGTGACGGAGGCAAGGATGCGGGTGCGCTATCCGCAGTTGGAGAAATCGAATGAGGATCTCCTGGCGGAAGGGCGCGCTGCCCGTGCGGAGGTCGCTGCAACGCCCGGGTTCAAGGCGATTGCCGGGAGGATTGCAGACGCGGTGCGCTCCGAGAAGATTTCGGTTGCGGAGGTCGCGAACTCCTTGAGGATGACGTTTGCAAAAACGAGAACAAACAAATGAGCAAGGCAAATACCGATGTGGCGGAATACAAGACGGCAGGATACTGTCTCTTTGAAGGGGTTCTCAGGTCCGAGGAGATGGACGAGGTGCGCACCCACCTCGATCAACTCGTTCGCGAGATTCCGGAAACGATGGTGGTCTATAAGGATGGCGAACACAAAGAGGTGGCGGCCCGACCGGAGTATTTGACCGAGCCGCACGCCAAGCAGGCCTGCTGGCTGGAGCTCTGCCGACATCCCCGGGTCCTTGACTCGGTGGAGGCTGTGCTGGGGCCGGATCTGATCCTAATCATGTCGCACCTCATCGTGAAACCTCCCGGCGATGGCCTGCCCGTCGCCTGGCATCAGGACAACACCTATTGGCATTCCGTGCAGGGCACCGAGGTGGGAACGGTGTGGCTCGCGATCGATGATGCCGATCTCGAGAATGGCTGCATGCAAGTCATTCCCTGCACTCACGACGGCTATCCCGAGATGGAAAAGTTCTCCACGGGGGCGGATGATCTTCTGGGTCTCACCGTGGAGGTGACAGAGAAGATGGCGAAAGGCGCGGTGTCGCTTGAGATGAAGGCTGGCAGCCTGTCTCTTCACGATTCCTATGTTTTGCATGGCAGTGAACCGAACACCAGTGACCGCCGTCGTGCGGCCTACACCATGCGTTACGCGAATGCGAAAACGGTGAGCGTGAATACCGCGGAGCACTGGGTTCCAGTCTATCTGGTGCGGGGGGAGGGCGGAGAGCACGCCGCGGACTATCTTGATTTGCGTCCCGGTCAGCCGATTCCGGAAAGTCTCAGCTAATCCCTGGAGCGGTTGAGAGCCGGGAAGCGGTCAAGCTTGGCAGGTGCTGGTGCTAGTGCTGGTGCCCATGCTCATCGTCCTTGTCTCCCTCTTCCTTCACCGTCTTCTCAATCGTCGATCCAAAGAAGAGGGCGTTGAGATAGGTTTTGCTCGTTCCGGTCCAGAAGGCGCGGAAGTTGGGGTTATCGACAAAGGAGATGATGGCGCCGTCTCCGACGCGCTCCGCGATGAGGGCGGCGGAGGCGCTGATTCTTTTCAGGTTTTCCTCATGCACGTAGCCGGCAAGGAGCGGGGTCCCGGTGTACTGTGCGACGGTTGCGTAGGGATCCTCGCCGGGGCGCATGATGAGATTGCTGTTCCGGAACACCGCGTGGTCCCTGCTGGTGAGTCCGAAACCGAGAGGATGAGTGAGATCGAGTTTGGTGGAAAAGATCGTTCCCTTGGTCAGCTTGGAGTCTTGGTCGTGCCGGTGTTCTTCATAGGGCAGGCGCCGGACCGGAAGGGACTCCCGGTCTTCTGCGGTCAGCAGGTTCTCCTTCTCTTTCGCTTCCTTCTCAGAGATGAATCTGGTAGAGCCCAGTTTCTTTTCGCTGGCCCACTTGGCGGCTGACTTGGTGGCGACGAGAATTCCTCCCTCCTCGATCCAACGCTTGATCGCGGCAATGCGTTTATCGCTCAGCTCATACTTTCCGCCCACCATGAGAAGGTGGGTGAACTTGCCGAGGTCGACTGAACCCAGGCGGGAGAGGTCGACCAGAGTGACGTTCAGATCGTGACGTTGATCGAGGAGGTGCCAGACCTCGCCCGCTTCGTATGCGCTCACCCCTTTGCCCACGAGGAGAAGAGGCTTGGGCTGTTCGAGGGTATTCATGCTGGGGCTCCCGAGATCGATGCCGCTGGGAGTGAGCCCGGAGGAGAGGGCGTGGATGGTGATCCCATCGCGAGTCACGATCGTTTTGAGGATGCGCTGGATGGTCTTGTGCTGGGGCCCCTTCTGAAGGCCCAGCGGAATGAGAATGGTTCCGCGATCAAACTTCACTTTGCCGCTCGAAGTATGGGCCGAAAAGCGGCGGGGCGAGACCTTGGTGCGGATCTTTGCGCGGTGCAGGCGATTGAGGGCTCGCGGCGCGAACTGTTCGTGCCACTCGAAGGCGTAGGCCACCTCGGTCTCGGGCGGCACCATCGGGATGGGCTGGCGCACGTTCTTGACGGGGGCACCGAGTGCGTCTCGGGAGATCTCCGTCATTTCCGCGAAGGGAATCCCCATCGCGAGGGGGAGATTCCAAGCTGAGACGTCATAGAACACGCTGTCCTCAAACTGGGTGCGTTTCTCGAAGAGGGATTTGAGAAGGCGGTACTGTGGTTGGCGCGCGGGAACATACCAAGCAGTGCCAGGTGTGAAGCCCTCGACTTTCTTGGTCAGAGGGCGCACCATGATGCGGTGGCGGCGCAGCAATTCAAGCAGGCGCACATTGCTTGCCTTGTCCCGTCGATGTCCAAAAAGGTATCCTTTGACCGGATCCTCGCGAGCCAACTCAAGGGCGGACTGGTAGAAGGTGCGTTGGTGCTTGAGCAAGTCGAGTCGCATCGCGGTTGCTCCCCTGAGAGTTGAGAGCGAGGTGAGGATCTGATTGCGGATCGTGGAGGCGAAGTCGAACTCGCCATGAACGGACTCCCGCAGGTGTCCTCTGGAACTGGCTTGCTCGAAGAGGATTCCCACTCCGCCGTTCACATCAGGATAGGTAGAGCCTTTGCCATAGTAGAAATCGTCGAATCGTTCTTCGTTGTAGTAGAGGGTGCCGATCTCATCGAGGGCCTTGGCGTGGTACTTGGCAAATCGTTCGGTGAGTTCCACATTCTTCTCGGGGGTGAGGGGGTTCTTGCGGGCCTTGACGCCGGGTTGGAAGAAATAGGTCGAGTCGCTGCTCATCTCGTGAAAGTCGGTCAGCACGTTGGGTCGCCAGCTGTGAAACTTGCGGAGGCGTACCCGCGATTCCGGATGTTGCGCCAGGAGCCAGTCGCGATTGAGGTCGAACCAGTAGTGATTGGTGCGCCCGCCGGGCCAAACTTCGTTGTGCTCACGGCTGTCCGCATCGGCGATGGGGTGTTTCCCGCGATGCGAATTCGCCCACTGCGCGAAGCGGCTCATTCCGTCCGGATTGAGGCAGGGATCGAGCAGGATGACCGAGGTCGCGAGAAGGTTTTGCACCTCCTCCGAGTTTGATGCCGCGAGATGATAGGCCACCAGGGGCGCTGCGTTGGACGCGCTCGACTCGTTTCCATGCACGCCGTAACCCATGTTCACGATGACCGGCATTTCGGCGAGATCCTTGGCTGGCTCCTTGAGGGGATTGCTGAGTTGGAGGTGTTCCTTTCGAATCTCCTCCAAGCGTGCCAAGTTCTCGGGAGAGGAAATGGTGAGCATCACGAGGGGGCGCGCTTCGTGGGTGCGACCAATCTCCTCGAACTGCACGCGATCACTCATCGCGGCCAAGGTCTTGAGGTAGCCCACCAGTTGATCGTGTCGCAGGTGCCACGCGCCGATCTCATGCCCAACGACAGACGAAGGCAGGGGGATCTCCTCCCGGTAATCTTTGGCCGGGAGAAAATATGAAAGTGGAGCGGCCGCCGCAGTTGAGATCGCGATCGTTCCGAGAGCTGTAAGGGCGAAGCGTCGGATTGGGAGATCTTAACGGAACCCGGATGTCGGGACGACCAAAACAATGATGGTTAGGTTGTTCGGTTTTCATGGTGTGCTCGATTATCAGCAAATGATTTATTTTTTGATCGGAGCCGCCTCCGGGGAGTCGAAATGAGCGGGCAAGTGAAGGGCTCGGATTGGGATCCTTCTTCCCATTTGTAAGCTGTGTAGAGCGAGTGGGTTGTCGCACCCTCCCGTCATTCCTCTTCTCCGGGAGTGGAGGTCCGTGCTGTCAGGGGGGCTGACTAATGAGTGCTCTTCGAACACGCTCTATCCTGATTTCAGCACTCGCCGTGCTGGGGGTGATGGCGGTGCCGGGATTCTGGTGGATCTTTCCATCCCGATATGAATATCGCATCAAGGAGGCCATCTTTGTGCTCGCGGGCTACGCTGCAGAGCACGAGTGCACCCGGGTCTAGGTCCAAGGGTTCACTACCGAATCAAATCGCGCGATTGGGATCCTCTTTGCCCGAGACTCCGAACCAGGCGGCGATCATTTCCGCAGCCCCTGCAGGGCCTCCGTGCGAGAGGTGATTAAGGTCGGAGGATCGCACGATATGATTGAAGATCCGGAATGATCCGCATATGTGGCCAACCAGGAGAGGCTTCTCCGGGAGGAAGGGTTCGCTCAGGCGATCAATCAAGGGATCTATGGGACGACGGGATGACGCGGGCGAGGGGTTTTCTCCAGAGCACCCGATGGGAGGAGGAGGGAGGAGTAGACTTGTCGAATGGGTGGTTGGATGAAAGGGTGGGCCGCGTACTCAACCCTCTCGAATGATGAAGTCGTTTTTTATCTTTGGACTGCTTGCGGTTTCCGCATGGTCATTGAATGCCGAGAATCTGCGTTGGCCTTCGTGGCGCGGCGTAAACGATGCCGGCTCCGCGCCGAACGGATCCTATCCCGCCAAGCTTGATGATGAGCATCTCGTCTGGCAGACGAAGCTTCCGGGGAAGGGGTGTTCGACGCCCATCGCGTGGGATGACCTCATCATCCTGACCACGCCCCTTGGGGGACAGGACGGGGTGATCACCTATGACTGGAAGGGGAACAAAGTCTGGGAGGCCAAGTTTGGTTCGCTTCGGAAGGGGAAGCATCGCAACGGCTCCAGCAGCAACTCGTCAGCGGTGACCGATGGGAAGTCTATCTTTGCCTACTTCAAGAGCGGAAATCTGGGCGCGCTCGATTTCAAGGGCAACGTGCTTTGGCAGAAAAACCTTCAGAATCTTTATGGCAAGGACACTCTATACTGGGATCTCGGGACCTCACCCGTTCTCACCAGGGAGCACGTCCTGGTGGCAGTCATGAATGATCGCAAGGGCTTCCTGGTGGCCTTCGATAAGGATTCGGGAGAGGAAGTCTGGAACGTGGATCGCACCTATGAGACTCCGACGGAGGGCGATCACAGTTACGCGACGCCGCATGTCGTGCAGCAGGATGGTCGGGAAGTGATCGTGGTCTGGGGTGCGGAGCGGGTGACGACTCATGAGGCGAAGAGCGGCAAGCTCATCTCGGAGTGTGCGGGCTTCAATCCGAAGGGGAAGAGTAACTGGGTGGTCGTGGCCTCCTCGGTGGTGGTTGGTGACACCGTGGTGGTCCCCTATGGACGGGGAAGTCACCTCGCGGGGGTGAAGCTTGGAGGAAGAGGTGATGTGACCGCGACCCATCGAGCGTGGGAGCGCGGTGACAAGTCGGGATGCTTTGTTCCCACTCCGGCGGTCTATGATGGGAAGGTATACATCCTCGGGGACCGGGGCGAGGTTCACTGTATCGATCCCAAGTCCGGCAAAACGATTTGGAGCAACAAGCTTCCCCGCGGAGCGCAGAGCTATTATTCCTCGCCCACCATAGCCGATGGCAAGATTTACGCCGCCCGGGAAGATGGAAAGTTCTTCGTGGCGGATCTCGACCAGAATCTCAAGGTGCTCTTTGAGCGCGAGTTTGGAGCGCGCATCATCGCCTCACCGGTGCCGGTGGGAGACCAGATTCTCCTGCGCAGCGATACCCACCTGATGTGCTTCACGGAGAAGTGAGAAGAGGGAGGTATTGGTTGTCGGTTGGTTCTGAATGAGGTGAACTGTCGACGATCACCTATGAAAAAGTTCATTTTTATCCTGCTGGGGCTTGGCTCTCTCGTCAGTGCTCACGAAGTGAAGCCGCTCACCAAGGAGCAGCGCGACGAGTACAAGCTCGACCCCGCCTTCTACAAGAAGGGGACCTTGGTGCAGGACATCCTGATCGCGACTTCGGAGAAGGTCAGCGATTTTACTCATCTTGAAGCGGCCTACCAGTTTGAGATGATCATGAAGAGCATCGACCAGACCGTGGCGCAGCGGGTGCGGGACCGCAAGGTGCTTTGTCTTCTGGTCGGGCACAAGGAGCTCACTTCCGAGGTGCCGCAGTTTGGGACCGATAAGAAGGGGAAGGAGTTGGATTTTTACAACTGGCGCAGCCGGGGGTTTCTGACTTGGAAGGGAGGCCGGCCCACCGTCTTCTTCGCGGAGGAGGATGTTCTCGAATACGAGGGTGGAATGCAGATTGAGAGCATCCTCATTCACGAGTTTGGGCACGTCGTGCACGGGGCCGGATTCAGCAAGGAGCAGCAGGAACGCCTCACCGCGACCTTCAAGACCGCGAAGGAAAGAGGGATCTGGAATGATGGGCTGGCAGCGCAGCGCTTTCGCCGCGTGGAAGGAAATACCCCGGTCAGCCTGTATGAGGCCTTGTTGAATTGGTTTCCCAGGGAGTCCCCGGAGCTCATCCGAAAGTGCCTCGAGAGCGGAGACATCCTGGTCAATGGGAAAGCGACGCACTTCAAGGTGAAGATCACGGGCGAGGACAAGGTCCTCATCATGTTCGGTGGGGAGAAACGCTGCTACGCGGGCTCTAATCGCTCGGAGTACTGGGCGGAAGGGTTTCAATGTTGGTACGACACCAATCGCACCATGGATCATGACCACAATCACATTCATACCCGGGAGCAGCTCAAGAAATACGATCCCGAACTGGCCAGGCTCTGCGAGGAAGTGATGGGAAAAACCGAGTGGAAGTTCGTCTCACCCCGCGAACGGGCAGGGAGTGATCACCTCGTGGGATTTGATCCGAAGAGGTCTCCGAAAGTGGTGGACCCGGTGCACATCAAGAATGCGGCCAATGATTATTACGACAAGTATTGGCACGACTTCTGGCAGCGTCTCTACGATAAGCACGATTTGAAGCGGCCGGGCAAGAAGATCGGGGAGTAAGCGCGTGATGGGGGCGCAGCGGGCGATCGCCCCGGAACGAGGGATCGCAGCCCCTTGTTCAACCCCGAAGGCATCCTGGTCAAGGCCCCGCCACCCCGCCTGACAATCGAGGGGGTCAGGGTGGGGCAGGCAAGGAGAGTAAACGTGCCCCTCCCTGCTGGCTGAACCGAGGCTCTTCTTCCAAGTGCGCGCCGTGGAGTAACGGCCCCTTGTGAGAGACGAACGATGATGGGATGAATGGGAGAGTGCATTCCTAGCGTAGATTGCCCATATCGGCAGCGAGAGGCCGCCGGTTCTTGGGTCATGCGATTGGGAAGACACATATTTGGGCTCATTGCCGTTCTGCCTTCGAGTGCCTGGGCCGATGACGGCATGGCATTCTTTGAATCGAAGATCCGGCCGCTCTTGGCGGAACATTGCTATGAGTGCCACTCGGTACGGGCCAAGAAATTGAAGGGTGGCTTGCTGCTCGACTCGCGAGCGGGAGTGATGAAAGGAGGAGATTCCGGAGCGATCCTCATGCCCGGAAAGCCGGAGGAGAGCCGGATGATCAAGGCGCTCTCCTATCGGGACTCTGATTTGCAGATGCCTCCCAAGGGGAAGTTGGACGATTCGTTGATCGGACTGTTGCGAGAGTGGATTGCCATTGGAGCGCCTGATCCCCGGGTCGAGCCGGAGGGAGAGGTCGCCGTGGAGCCCGGAATCGACTATGAGGCGGGCCGCAAGTTCTGGTCCTTGGTGGCGCCGGTGGATCACGAGCCGCCGGCGGTCCGGGATGAGAGTTGGCCGCGGAGGGAGATCGATCGATTCACGCTTGCCAAGATGGAGAGTGCGGGTCTTGCGCCAGCGGCGGAAGCTGCTCGGCGCACCCTGGTGCGGCGAGCCTATCTGGATCTGCATGGGCTGCCGCCGACCACGGAGCAACTGCAGGCCTTCCTTGGCGATGATCGGCGCGACGCCTGGGAGCAATTGATCGACAAGATCTTGGCCTCCCCGCGCTACGGGGAGCGTTGGGGAAGGCACTGGCTGGATGTGGCCCGCTACTCGGATTCCAACGGAATGGATGAGGACATTGCGCATCCCAATGCGTGGCGCTATCGCGACTATGTCATTGCCTCCTTCAATGAGGACTTGCGGTTTGACCAGTTCATCGTCGAACAGATCGCCGGAGATTTGTTGGCGAGTGAAAACGTGGAGGAAAAGCAGGCGAGAACGGTGGGGTTGGGTTTCCTGTCAGTGGGGCCGAAGATGCTGGCCTGTGATGATCCGGACAAAATGCGTCGCGACATCGTCGACGAACAAATCGATACCATGGGCCGGGCGTTCATGGGAATGACCCTGGGGTGTGCGCGATGTCACGATCACAAGTTCGACCCCGTCTCGACCGCGGACTATTACGGATTGGCCGGCATCTTCCTCTCCACCAAGACCCTGACCAAGTACACCGTGGTGGCGCAATATCACGAGTACGAACTTTCTGATGAAGCGACCCTGAAATCCTGGCGTGAGCTCAAGGAATTGGAGGTCAAGCGCGACGACAAGAAGACCGCGAAGGAGGACAAGGAGAGCTTGAAGAAGGAGGTCGAGGAGTTGCGCAAGAAACTGCCGCCGCGGCATCGCGTGATGGGAGTGACTGAGGATGCGACAGTCGATGCCAAGGTGCATTTGCGCGGTAACTATCTCACCTTGGGGGAGCGCGTTCCGCGTCGCGTCCTGCCGGTCATCGCGGGGCTGAATCAGGCCCCCATGCCCGAGAAACAAAGCGGGAGGCTTGAGCTGGCGCGCTGGATTGCAAGTGCGGAGCATCCCCTCACGGCGCGCGTGATCGTCAATCGGCTCTGGCGATGGCACTTTGGAAGGGGACTGGTCGCCACTCCGGACAACTTTGGGGAGTTGGGTGCGCGCCCAAGTCATCCCAAGCTCTTGGACTACCTGGCGAGGAAGTTGGTCTCCTCCGAGTGGTCGCTCAAATCAATTCACCGTGAACTCATGAACTCGGCGACTTACCGGCAAGGGGCCCTTTCGGAGAGGGCACGGGGGAAGGATCCGGAGAACAAATTATTTGCGCGTTGGAAGCCGCGGCGAGTGGAGGCGGAAGTGTTGCGAGACTCGATTCTCTTTAAATCCAATCGGCTCGATCTTACGATGGGTGGCGGGATGATTGTGAGGGGATCGACTGAGTATATCGACAAGGGGAAGATGGTGGAATGGAGCAGGAGCCCCCGGCGCGCGGTCTATCTCCCGGTCATTCGAAGTGCGGGATACGATGGCCTGAATGCCTTCGATTTTTCAGACCCTTCGGTGTCGGATGGCGACCGTAAGACCTCGACGGTCACGCCGCAGGCGCTCTTTCTCATGAACAGCCCCTTGGTGCATGAGGCGTCCCACAAGCTTTCCGAAATCCTGTTGGGCGCGACTGACGGGGCGAGTGATCAAGACCGGGCCCGGTGGATGATCCTGCATCTGTATGGTCGCTCTGCTCGTGCCGGAGAAGCCGCGCAAATCGAAAGTTTTGTGAGTTCCTATGCGGCCCAGGCAGGGAAGAGGGCCCAGAACAAGGCATGGGCGGCTCTGGTGCGGGCGTTCTTTGCGAGCAACGAATTTCTGTATATCGAATAGATTTCCTCGCGAATCCGCGTTCTTATCCTTGCGATGGCTGGGTTGGAAGTGCGAGGACGACAGGCTGGGATGGCCGTGGCCCTGCTGCTCTCCGGGGTAGTGGCCGCGGCTGAGGGAACGGCGGTTGACTACCTGCGCGACATCAAGCCGGTGCTGAAGGAGCGCTGCTACTCCTGTCATGGCGCGTTGAAGCAGAAGAGCGGACTGCGTCTTGATACTGCGGTTGCGATTCTCGAAGGGGGAAAGGAGGGGCCGATCGTTGCGCCCAAGGATCCGGAGGGGAGCGAATTGCTGGCGCGACTCGCCCACGAAGATTCGGAAGAGCGCATGCCACCCGAAGGCAAGCCCTTGACCAAGAGAGAGCTCGACGTGATTCGGAACTGGATCTCCGCGGGTGCTCCCCTTCCTGAGAACGAGGCGGGGGAAGACGATCCGAGGAGCCACTGGGCCTTCCAAAGGATCGAGCGCCCTGCCGTTCCGGCCTCGGAGGAGGAGAATCCGATTGATGCCTTTTTGGGGGTCAAGCGAAGGGAGTTCGCCCTCGACAGGCAGCCGGAAGCGGTCCGCCCGCTCCTGATTCGCCGGCTCTATCTCGATTTGGTGGGGTTGCCGCCTTCGCAGGAGCAACTGCGCGATCCACGGAGGTGGGGGGAGATTGTCGATGAGCTCTTGGAGAGTCCACATCACGGTGAGCGCTGGGCGAGGCATTGGATGGATGTGTGGCGCTACAGCGACTGGTACGGATTGAACAAACAGTTGCGCAACAGCCAGAAACACATTTGGCATTGGCGGGACTGGATTATCGAAGCGCTGAATGAGGACAAGGGCTACGACCGAATGATCCACGAGATGTTGGCAGGTGACGAACTTGCTCCGGAGGATTTGGACACGGTGCGGGCCACGGGATTCCTTGCGCGCAATTACTATCTCTTCAATCGGACCAGCTGGCTTGACAACACCATCGAGCACACCTCGAAAGCGTTTCTTGGGCTCACCATGAATTGCGCGAAGTGTCATGATCACAAGTATGATCCAATCGAGATGACCGACTACTATCGCTTCCGGGCGATCTTTGAGCCGCATCAGGTGCGCCTGGACGAGGTGGCCGGGGAGTCTGATTTCGAGAAGGACGGCATCCCCCGCGTGTTTGACAATCACCTTGAGGCCTCGACCTGGTTGCATCTGCGGGGAGATGAGAAGAATCCCGACAAGGGGAAATCGATCGAAGCGGGGGTCCCGATTCTCTTTGCAAGTTTCGCACCGAAGATCACGGAGGTGAAATTGCCTTACTCGGCGTGGGTTCCGGGAGCGCGGCGGGATGTGCAGGAGGCGCGCCTGGCCGAGGCGAATGAGAATCTGGAGAAGGCGCGTCGGGAACTGGCCCGCGTTGAGAAGACGAAGGGAAACGAGGAGGACGTGGCCAGGGACGAATCGCACTACCTGATTCACGATGAATTTGATGGGCCGGACGAGAAGAAGTGGGAAGTGACTGGCGAGCACTGGAAATACCGGGAGGGCGCGCTCCACGTGGTGGTCGCCAACCGGGAACGCAAGGTGGTGCAAACCCGTAATCCTCACCCGCGTGATTTCGAAGTGACCTGCCGCTACACGGTGACGAGTGGGACGACCTTCAAGTCTGTCGGCGTGTGCTTTGATCGAATCAACTCGGGTTCCGATCAGCACCAGGTTTACACCAGTGCGCACGGGCCGGATCCCAAGGTGCAGGTTTCGCACAGGGTGAAGGGGAAGGACCAGTATCCGGCCAAGGGCAAGGTGAAGGCACCGGTTCGGGTGGGGGAACCCTACGAACTCAAATTTGCGGTACGAGGTCGCTTGTTGAATGTGTGGTTGAACCAGGAATTTGTCCTGGCCTACGAATTGCCGAAGCGCCACCCGGACGGGCATCTCGCGATTTCAGGATTTGATGCGGTGGTTGAATTTGATTCCTTGAAGCTCCGAGCACTTCCGGAAGGATTTGTGCTGCAGCCGGTGGGGAAGGGGGTGGCCCTGACTCCCAAGGTCGCCCGGGCCAAGGTGGGGTCTGAGACGGCCCAGCTCGCGCGCTTGGAAGCAACGATCGCCATTGATCGTGCGCGAGCAGCGGGACGGGATCTTGGTGAGGGCGAAGCGACGAAGGGGGAATACAAGGCCTTGAGAGCCTCGCGCAAGGCGCTCGAATCTCCGGCTCACAAGTTTGCGCAGTATCCCAGCATTTGGCCGGAGAAAAGTTCGGGGCGGCGCACGATGTTGGCGAAGTGGATCACCCATCGGGAGAATCCGCTCACGGCCCGCGTGGCGGTGAATCACGTCTGGATGAGGCACTTCGGTGAGCCGCTGGTGGAGTCTGTATTCGATTTTGGGAGACGGGCAAAACGTCCGCTGCAGGCTGAACTGCTCGACTACCTTGCCGCGGAGTTTATTGCCTCCGGATGGAGTTTGCGCCACTTGCATCGGCTGATGGTGACTTCCAGGGCCTATCGCCTGAGTTCTTCCAAGATCGGGGCCGAGGTGGCGATGAAGAGCGATGCCGAAAACCGTTCATACTGGAGAGCGAATACGCGTCGCATGGAGGCGGAGGTGGTGCGCGATAGTTTGCTCCAGCTGGCGGGCACGCTCGACCGCAAGGTGGGCGGTCCCTCACTCGATCCCATGACGGGGGGCTCCCGGCGGAGTCTCTACTTTCGGCATTCGCGGGATGACAAGAACAAGTTTCTCAGCATGTTTGATGGGGCGGATCATCTGCGCTGTTATCGACGGAAGGAGAGCATCGTTCCGCAGCAGGCCTTGGCCCTCTCCAACAGCAAGCTCGCCTTGGAATTGGCGCAGAAGATTGCGATCCGGTTTCGAGAGGAGGGTGGGGACTTGGACCAGTTCATCGGCGACTTGTTTGAAATTATTCTCTGTCGAAAGCCGGATGGAGAGGAGCGCGCGGCTTGTATGGAGTTTTGCGAGAGTTTGCGAAGGGCAACCAAGGGGGCGGAACTCGATGCCCGGGTGAGAGTGCGGCTGGTGCACGCCTTGTTGAACCATAACGATTTTGTCACGATTCGATAGCATGGATGCGGAACTCCAGGAGGCGCTCAGCCGGCGGCGATTTCTTAAGGGAAATGCTCTTGGGTTCGGGGGATTGGCCTTGGGGAGCTTGCTGAGTGGGCAAGGCTATGGCGCGGAACGCTGGAGGGCTCCGAATGGGAGGGCACATCATGTGCCCAAGGCCAAGAGCGTGATCTGGCTGTTCATGCGCGGGGGAGTGAGTCACATGGAAAGCTTCGACCCCAAGCCGAAGCTCACGGAGTTGGCGGGAAAGACGATCCCGGAGACGGAGTTCGCCTCAGTGCAGGATCCGGAGTTGCTGAAGAAAGTGCGCGTGGTGGTGGTGAATGATGCCAACGGTCAGCAGCGCAATGAACTCTATCCCCTTCAGGTGGGGTTCAAGAAATACGGCCAAAGCGGGATCGAGGTGAGCGACTGGTTTCCGCACATCGGCGGCTGCATTGATGACATCGCGGTCATCCGCTCGATGTGGACCACCGATGACAATCATGGGGCGCAGGTGCAATTTCATTCCGGACGCCACATGCTCGATCCTCCGGTGCCCACGATTGGAGCATGGGTAAACTACGGCTTGGGAACCCTCAATGAGAACCTGCCGCAATTCATCAGCATGGGGCCGCGTTTTTTTGACCGCAGTGACGGGCACTATCTCGGTCCGATCTATGATCCGGTGACGCTCAAGGTGGATCAGAAGAACCCGCTCGACTATGCCAAGCCGGAGGGGGACTTGCCTCACCACGAGCAGCGCCTGGAGTTTGATCTGGTCCATCGACTCAACAAGCTCACCAGTGGCAAGTTTCCTCACGACGCGGCCCTGGAGGCTCGGATTAAATCTTACGAGTTGGCATTCCGCATGCAGACGGCGGTGCCCGGGGTGATCGATTTTCAGAGTGAGTCGGAAGGGACGCGGAAACTGTATGGTCTCGATGACGCTGCGACGAAGCCGTTCGGAGAACAGCTTCTTGCGACCCGACGCTTTGTGGAGCGGGGAGTCCGTTTCATTCAGATCATGCACGGTGGGGGGGCGGCGGGGGCGTGGGATCAGCATTCCGGACTGAAAAAGGGGCACGCCAAATTGGCCAGACAAGTCGACAAGCCAATCGCGGGCTTGTTGAAGGATCTCAAGCAGCGCGGTCTTCTAGAGGAAACCCTGGTGGTGTTTGCGACGGAGTTCGGACGCACGCCGGGAACGCAGAATAAGGATGGGCGCGATCACCATCCTTATGGATTCAGCGTCTGGATGGCCGGCGGTGGTGTGCAAGGAGGGGTGGTGCATGGCGCAACCGACGAGATTGGGTTTCACGCGACCGAGAATCCACATTACGTCACCGATGTGCACGCCACCTTGCTCCATCAGATGGGATTGCAGCCGGATCGCCTGTGGGTGCCCGACCACAAGCGTCTCGAACGGGACTTTGGAACCGTGATTGATGACATTTTGGCGTGAACGGGACGTAACTCTCCCGTGCGATTGCTCCTTCACTCTCCCTTGAGGAGCCCCGTGCACTTCGTGTGATGAGTTTTCTCTGCCAGAATCGTGAAGCCCGGCCGCTCTCCCGTCGCGAGATGTTGCGGACATCCTCGGCTGGTTTTGGCGCCTTGGCGCTGCAGGGCTTGTTGGCGGAGGAGGCGCGGGCAGGTTCGGCCCTGGCGCCGAAGTCCCCTCCATTGCCTGCGAAGGCCAAGCGGGTGATCTTCCTCTTCATGCATGGCGGCCCCTCTCAAGTGGACCTGTTTGATCACAAGCCGCTTCTGACCCGTGACGACAACAAGCCGCTGCCCTTTGACAAACCTCGCATTGTCTCCGCGAAGACAGGCAACCTCTTGGCGTCTCCCTGGAAGTTCAAGCAGCACGGAGAGAGCGGGGCGGAGGTGAGTGAGATCCTTCCGCACATCGCCTCGATCGTGGATGATCTCTGCATTGTGCGCTCGATCTACGGATCGAATTCCCGTCATGGCGGTGCGCTCCTGGAACTCCACACCGGCTCGGATACCTTCACCAGGCCTTCGATGGGATCATGGATCAACTATGGACTGGGAACCGAGAATCAGAATCTGCCCGGCTACCTCACGATCAACCCTTCCAGTAGTCACGGAGGATCCAATGCCTGGTCCTCGGCATTCCTGCCCGCTCACTTTCAAGGGACCCGCATCGGTGGCAAGGGGAAGGGGATGACGGTGCCCTTTATCGAGAGCCCGATCAAAGATCGCAATCTGCAGCGCCAAGAGCTCGACTTGCTGAATGCGATCAATGGCGATCACCTGGTGAGGAGAGCCGGGGACAGTGAGCTTGAAGCGCGGATCGCCTCCTATGAACTGGCCTTCCGGATGCAGATGGAAGCGCCCAAGGTGCAGGATGTATCCGGGGAGCCTGAGTCGATCAGGAAGCTCTACGGATTGGACCAGGGCAACACCCGGAAGTTTGGCGAGCAATGCCTCATGGCGCGGCGCTATAGCGAGGCCGGAGTGCGCTTCGTGCAAGTGACGCACCGATATTGGGATCAGCACGGTGGACTCAAGAAGGATCATGCGCGGCTCGCGGGGGAAATGGATCAGCCGGTGGCAGCCTTGATCACCGACCTGAAGCAGCGCGGATTGTTGGAGGACACCCTGGTGCTGTGGGGCGGGGAGTTTGGCCGCACGCCGGTGGCGCAAGGGCGCGATGGACGGGATCACAACCCGCATGGCTTCACGATGTTCCTGGCCGGCGGTGGCATGAAGGCCGGTCTGCAGTACGGCGCGACCGATGAATACGGCTACTACGCAACCGAGAACCGGGTCCACTTCCATGATCTCCACGCAACGATGTTGCACCAGATGGGGATCGATCACAAAGAGCTCACCTATCGGTATGCGGGCCGGGATTTCCGGCTAACCGATGTCTACGGCCGGGTGGTGAAGGATCTTCTGGCGTAGAGGCCAGTGGTCCGCGGCTAGCGGCGATGTCGCAGGAAGAGTCCCAGTCCGAGGAGGGCGAGAGTGTCGCTGGCGAGTTCGGGAACGGCGTTGGTAAGGTCGAAGACTCTCCCGGTGAGAGCTCGACGCAGGGCGGGCCTGCTGAGAAATGCCCCGAAAAAGCGCTCCCCTTCCCGCAGGAACCGGTCGTTGGACACTAGAAGAGGACCGAGCTGAGGAGGGTGAGGATCGCCGCGAAGCAGAGGTTGAGCACAAGGCCGACGCGCATCATGGCGCGCTGGGGAATCTTCCCGGAGCCGAACACGATGGCATTCGGGGGGGTGGCGATGGGAAGCATGAAGGCGCAGGACGCCGCGATGGTGAGGGGCAGGACGAGCTTGGTGGGGGGGACCCCCATCTCGACGGCCACCTGATAGAAGATGGGAACGAAGAGCACGGTGGTGGCGGTGTTGGAGGAGAGCTCGGTGAGAAAGATGACGAAGAGGACGACCGCGGCGACGACGAGAAAGAGCGGCCAGCCGGCGGTGAAGAGCTCGAGTTGGTTGGCGAGGAACTTGCTGGCGCCGGTGAGATCCAGAATCTTGCTCAGGGTGAGGCCTCCACCGAAGAGGATGACGACGCCCCAGTCGGTGGTGCGATCGATGTCTTTCCAAGTCACCAGTCCGAGAGCGGCGAGGAGGACCAGAGCCAGGATGGCGATGATGCTGTCAAATCCCTTGGTCACGTCGAATTGAGTTCTCAACCAACCGCTGCTCAGCCAACCGGCGACCGCGAGGGCGAAGATGATGAGGGTCGCCCATCGCTGCGGAGTGAACACAAAGGGTTCCGTGCTGGTGGAGAGATTCGGGACCTTGCCGGGACGCATGACCAGGAAGAGCAGTGCGATCAGGGTGGGAAGGAGGATGGCCACGCAGGGGAGGCCGAACTTCATCCACTCGAAAAAGTCGATGTCGAGTTTCTCGGCTGCGATGGCGTTGGGGAAGGTTCCAATGATGGTTCCGAGCCCTCCGATGCTGGCGGAGTAGGCGAGGCCGAGGAGGACGAAAGGAGCCAGGGACCTGGCCCGTTCGGGCC
The DNA here is from genome assembly GCA_028821775.1 of Roseibacillus sp. Classification (GTDB taxonomy): domain Bacteria; phylum Verrucomicrobiota; class Verrucomicrobiia; order Verrucomicrobiales; family Akkermansiaceae; genus Roseibacillus_B. Next base: position 28,326 of record JAPKFB010000011.1, on the reverse strand, counting down.
CTGACCTGGCTTCGAGATCGGCCAAGAGACCGAGGGCGACCGGAAAGAGCAGAGCGGTGGTCGCGGTGTTGGAGATCCACATCGAGGTGAAGGCGGCGGTGACAAAGAGTCCAATGGTGGTGAGATGAAAGCGGCCGCCGGCCCAATTGAGAATACGATCGGCGAGCCATCGATTGAGTCCCTGGCGGGTGAGGGCGGCTGCGATGCCGAAGCCTCCCAGGAAGAGAAAGATGAGGTGGTGGGCGAAGCCTGAAAATGCCTGGGGGACGATGGTGGCCGGATCGCCCACAAAGACACCGCTCAGAACCGCGAGGACGGGGATGAGAAGGGCGGTGACGGCGAGCGGGATGGCCTCGGTCAGCCAGAGGATGGCAGCGAGGGCCAGGATAGCGAGGCCGGTGCGGACCTGAGTCTCAGTGCTGCCCTCCGGAGGGTCGATCGGTAGAGCCCAGGAAATGAGGACAAAGGTCACCATCGCGATCAGGACGAAGGTGAGCTTGCGGCGGGAGGCCCAGCCCGGAAGGGAGGTCTCTTCTCCGTGCTTGGTGGATTCGTTCTCTTCCTCGGCCATGATATCAGGAGACTCGTTTTGGCGGCTCGGAGGAGAGTTGGCAAGAGCCTGAGGAGCTTGGCGCTTGGAAAGCGCCGCCCCGGAGACATGATTCGGCCATGGAAATACGCCAATTGGCCGAGCAGGAGCCCTTCACGACCAAGGACGGCTCGACGATTCGAAGCATCCTCGATTGCGCGAATGCACCGGTCGAGAAGCAGAGCCTCGCCGAGGCCACGGTGCCGAGCGGAGGAGCGACCGAGCGGCACTACCACAAACTCAGCGAGGAATTCTACTTTGTGTTAGAGGGCGCGGGGCGCATGGAGATCGATGGAAAAACGCGGGAAGTGGGAGTCGGAGACGCGGTCCTCATTCCTGCCGGCGCATGGCATCAAATCACAGCCGAGAGGGAGCTCCGATTTCTCTGCTGTTGTGCCCCGCCGTATTCTCATGAGGATATCTTCTTCGAGTAGCGAGTCGCTGGGGGGGAGCCCGCAAGAAGGAGAGGACCCTACTTCGCGACAAAATCGATGACGAAGACTTTGTCGAGGCTGGGGAGGAGTTTCTCGACGAATGCCTTGTGCGCCTTGTGAGGGAGGTAGGCATCCAGTCCCTTCTTATCCTTGAAGCTCACGATGAAGCAGTGAGTGAATCCCTGGGCATGATTTTCCGGGCTTACGTTGGTTCCCCACTCGTAGCCAGTGATGGTGTCGACCTGCTTGGAAAGTTTGCCGAAGGCCTGCTCGATCTCGGCGACTTGTTTCTTGCTGGCATCGTCCTTGAACTTGAAGCAAACAACGTGGCGGTAGGGACTGCTGTTTTTGTGGTGATCGGCGGGGGCGGAGCTCATGGCAGCGATGATAAGGGCAAGGGCGAGAAGGGTCGTTTTCATTGCTCGGACAGGCTGCAGATCGGTGGCGAGAGCGTCAATGAATGTTGGAATTAATACCGGAAAGATGTGACAATCCTTGAGGGGTGGTGATTTGCGAGCGGAGCAATGCTGCTGGCAGGATGGGCAGAGACGTGCTACCCTGTATCATGATGGAAGCTCCTGTTTTGTTCAGCTGTACGGATCGCTTCGAGGAGAGGGACTTTGTGTTTCTCACTTCGGTGATCGTTGAGCAGACGGCTGAAGTCGCTTTTCGACGCTTCGTCGCGGACCCGGAGGGCCTTTATCTCATCCTGGATGATGAACGGATCTTGCGGGCGGTGCTGGAGTCTCCCGCGCTCTTGAATGTGAGTTCGGCGCTCTACTTTTATGTTCTCGTGCGCCACAGTTTGAAGCGGAGCAGCATCGATGAAATCGCCCTTGCGGAGTATCTCGGCGCGGTCCTGGCGGAGAGAGTGTCCGTGAATCCCGCCGATGCTCTGAAGGGGATTCCGGCCGGCTTCGTGCATACGGTGGACTTTCTCGGGATGCTTGATCAGGTGTCTGGCAACACGCGCTACGAGTTGTTGGTGGCGGCGGGAAATCAGTTTCTGGTCCTGACCGGCATTTTTCCAGATTTCATTCGCCAGCGGGCGGAGCGTCACGGGGCCCCGTGCATTGCCTATTACGAAAGCTTTGCGCGCTCGTCGTATCATCAGGCGAGTGACTGCGCCATCGCGCGGCGTTGTGGAACGAGCGAGATGTTTGACACCCTCACGCAGGTCTTGCCTGAGGCTCGGAAGTCCCTGAACCACGTCGCGGATTCGCTGCTCTTTCTGGCGAGTTGAGGGCAGGGCCGTCGGGCCTTGCCAATCGGGAAAATTGCTCGCGCCGTCACCCCCCCGGGTTTTCGAACACACCCTAGAGAGTTTTGAGGTAGGCGTAGAGGTCGGCGAGGTCTTCCCTGGAGGCGGCCAGAAGAAGGGCGGGGGGCATGGGTGACTGGTTGGGACGGCGTTCGCTGAGGATGTCGTGGCGCGAGAAGCGAATCGTTTCCCCGGCGCCCGTTTCGAGGATGGTTTGCGCTTCGGATTTGTAGACCGGGATTCCCACGTAGGTTCCCTCCCTGGTCGTGATCTGGGTCGCCTTGTAGAGATCGGAAACTGCGAGATTTGGCTCGTTGATATGACGGAAGAGATCATCCCGATTGAAGCGCTTGGCGATATTCTTGAGGGTGGGCCCGAGGCGATTGCTTCCGGTGTGGCAAGTGACGCAATTGAAGCGGGCGTAGGTGACCTGTCCGCGCGTTGCATCACCCTGGGACCAGTCGACTTTTTTGATCCGCTCATTGAAGGGGGTAAGATCGATATCTGAAGAGGGTGGCCGATAGAATTCTTCAACGAGTTGCTTGTCAGCGTCGTGGCCGTGCTTTGTGAAAAAACCGGTGAGATGGGGGCGGAGATCCACCTTGGACCATTGCGTGCGGAAGATGGGAAGAAGCTCGGTGGGAGGGAGGGCCTTCCTGACGAAGCCAAAGGCCGCCGCGTTCCATCCGGTCCCGGCCCTCAGCATGGCCTTGGCCGCTGCGATCTGCGCTTCCCTTGGCAAAGCGTCGAGAAGGTAGGCGTGGTAGGGAGTCGAAGCGATGGCGCTGGCTCGGGCGAGTTGTTCCCCCAGGAGAGGGTCAATTTCCAGGTGCGCCTTGAGGGCATCGCGGAGATTGATGCTCCAGTTGCGATCGGTCAGGAGTTTTCGTTGGGCGAGTTTCTGATCGATGAGCAGGAAGGCGCGGACGATCCGGTTCCGGGTGTCTTGGCCCCTTGCGCCCGGCATCTGGGCGAGACAAAAGAGATAATGGGCATCATCGGTCGGGTGACTTTCAGGGGTGAGAAGAGTGGCTACCTTTGCGATCGATTGTTTGTTGTCTGCTTTCAGCATGCCCAGGAGGCGGGCTGCTTCGTAGTCGATCTCCTTGAGGTTGGAAGGCATGATCAAGTTAAAGGAGGTGATCACCTTGTCGCGAACATCAGCGTCGAGAGCGTCGGGTTTGTTGGCGGTATAACCAGCGTCGATGCGTCGCTTTGCTTCGCTGGTGCTGATGTCCCCAAGGTGGAGCATGAGGGAGCGGATGGCGTTCATGGTGACTTCGGGCACGTTCAAGTTCCTTTTACGGATGTCGGTGGTTGCAACCAGTTGGAGGAGGGCATCTTCCGGCTTGAAGATCATGGTTTTCTCGATGGCCTGCTGATGGATGTTCCAGTCCGTCGGAGTTTCGAATGTGGGCGGAGCCTTTGCCTTCGACCCCGCAGGATAGGAGACGCGATAGACTGAGCCCTGGGTGCCGCGGCCACCCACCGAGACAAAGAGATCGCCGGAGGGGGGGTGAACTGCGAGGTCGGATGGTGCGAATCCCAGGTTGCCGGTGGTCTCCAGAAAGATTTCTGGTTCCTGCGGTTGGTAGCCCTCCCCTCCTGGCAGGAGCGGAGTGAAGTAGACCCGCCCGTAGGTCCAGCAGGCGTAGAAAAGGCCGTCCTGAAACTTCTTGGGGAATTGCTTGTGACGGTAGACCTCGACGCCAGTTGGTGATCCACGGTCGATCTCCACCAGTCGTGGTGCGGAATCGAAGAAGTAGGGGGGACGGTTGAAGGAGCGCTGGTGACCAGGCAGGAGCCAGCCGTGATGACCACCCACCCGGACGTGGAAGACGCGGCAGAACGAATACCAGGGGAGTTGGTGGTCGCGCTCGCCGTCGGAGTCGAAGGTGAAGAGGTGGCCGTGCTTGTTGAAGGCGAGGTCGTAGTGATTGCGGAAGCCATGTGCGATGACCTCGCTCTGCTTGCCGTCGGGTGAGATACGGAGAATGGTGCCTTGGGAGGGCTCCTCAATGGGAGAGGTCTTGGTCGTAATGTTGGCCTTGCCGATCTTGGTGTTGTTGCCGCAGGCGAGATAGAACCAGCCATCTGGGCCCTTGCGGAGGCCGTGCGGGCCGTGTTCGCCGCCGCCGCCAGGGAGATTGTAGAAGAGTTCGGGATTGCTTTCGGGCAGGCCGTCGCGATCCCGATCGCGGTGCCGGAAGATGCCATGAGGCTGCACGCTGAGGAGGTCGTTGCCAATCCAAAGGAGGCCGTGGACATTCCGGGCGTCCTGGGTGACGAGGTGAGTCTTGTCGGCGACCCCGTCCTTGTCGGTGTCGAGGAGCACCTTGATGTAGCCCGAGCCGGAAACCGCAACCCGACCGTCCAGGGAGATCGTCATCGACCAGGTGTCGTGGGTGAGGATGTCCCCTGCGTACTTGGTGACCTTGAATCCTTCGGGGACGCGGAAGGGAGGATCTGCGGCCTGGAGGGTAGCGAGGAAAACCAGCAGAAGCAGGAGGGGACGCATGGCTGAGCAATAGCGCCGGCAGGATGAGATGGCGAGCATGGGCTTGGTGCTGAAAAGGCGCCCCCCACCATAGGCACCACGGTCAATTGCCGGTCGCAGCCCGCCAGCGATGGTAGGGCTCACCGGCCTCGATCTGCTTGATGAGGGTTACTTTACGGGAATGCTCATTGTGACCGCATTGAGGTTCGGACCGGAAACTGTGATCGTCAGGGTGCTGTCTTTGACCACGCTGAGAGGAAAGGTGGTGTTTCCTGTCTCGTCAGCGATTTGCACGGCGTAGAGGCCGAGGGTGTCCACGAGGGAGACCATCGCGCCGGGAGCATCAGATTCGATGATAAGGCTGAGATTGCCTTCTTGGAGGAACTTCGGTCCGGCGACCTGGGGGCGTTTGGGATTGGAGCCGCGGAGGCTCAAGGTCGGGTCGCCCAGCAGGTTCAGCTCGCAGAGACAGAGATGGAAGGAGGCGGACTTTCTTGCATCTTCCGTCATGCCCGCCTTGACCAGCATGATGGCTGCTCCGGCACTGACTTTTTGGCCGATGCCATGTTCCCAGAACTGAGTCATAGTGCGGGTGGTGCCGTCGAGTTTGCCTTTCTGCATCATGAGCGGAAAGTCGCGTTTGGGGTCGTGGAAGTGTGGTTTGCCTTCCCGGACCGGCGCGACCACCGCAATTGCACCCGCCTTCGGCTGGCGAAGCAGGGACTCCGCGATCGAGGGATCTTTCCCGGCATCAAACTGTCCGGTAAAACACGAAACGGTGGTGATGATGGGATAGGCGTTTTCGTTGGTAAGCTGAGCGAGGTGTTTCTTCGACAGGAGTTCGCCCTCCTCGAGAACCCATGCGGTAAAGATGCCGTGCCCATGGAAATGGAGCTTCCCGGATATTTTGTCGTTGAAGAGTTTGATCCAATTTTCTGAATTGAGCGGGTAATCACCTGGGGACTTCTTATCCCAGGGAGTCTTGTCGGCGAAAAAGCGATGCATGGTTCCACCCTTGAGGACCTTGGAGACATAGCGGTCCCAACTCGCGCGCACCTTGGGGTAAGCCTGAGACTCGGTGCAGGTGTAGGTCATGCTGGTGGCAAAATTCTTCTCGGGATATTGCGATTCGTAGGCGATGACCTTCTCGGTGTAGGCCTTCACATCGGCCGCAGTGCGCACCGGAATGCGTCCGAGACCAACGTCGCCATCTGGATAGTCGATCGCGTCGCGGTCATCCTCCCACTCGCCGAAGATCCCATCGCCATCGGCGTCCCAGCCTTTCTTGCTGAGGTAGTAGACGTCGGTGGGAATGTGTTCGGAGATTCCCCATCTGGTCTGATGGATCGTATCACGATCGGGTACGATGCCTTTGCCATTGGGTTCACTGTCGCCCCCGAGAATGATCCACCGGGTCCCGAGATGATCGGTGTGATTGCGCACACAGCGCCGGATCTTTTCCTGCAGGTCGATGGCCTCGTAGCGGTCCTCAATTTGTTTCGTGCTCAAGATACGCACGGGCTTGCCCAGCTTCTTCTTCCATGTCGCGAAGGGCTTCCAGGCCTCCACAAGGTTGGGCGAAGTGATCAGCAAGACGGTAGCGGGAGAGGGGGCACTCAGGCCTGCCATCAATTGGTGCTCGGGATGCGCGAAAGCGAATCCGCTCGCGGCCAAGACGGTGAGGGTGAGCAGGGAGGCAGGCTTCATGAAGTGAGATTCTCAACCTCAAAGCGACGTGGCCAGCTATTCCTGTGCGCAATCTTGCCAGGAACCCGCGGAGCGCGCATGCTTGGTTGATGCTGAGTGTGGATGAACAGATTGAGCTTGAAATCGGGGCTCGGGCCGAGCTCGAGAAGCTGCGGGCAGAGGCCACCAACGAAGAAGTGGATCCCCAGGCGGTGGCGGTCGATGTGGCGATCGGGCGGCTTTCCCGACTCGATTCCATGCAGATGGAAGAAGTCCGTAAGGCGGCATCACGAAGTCGCAATCAGCGCATCCACGAGTTGCAGGAAGCGCTGCGCAAAATGGATGAGGGAAGCTACGGGATTTGCGAGGGCTGTGAGGAATGGATCGCTTATGCCCGGCTGGAGCAGCGGCCTGAGGCGATTCTTTGCGGAGCGTGTTCGAAGCGCATCCAGGTGCCACGCGGGCGCTAAGGCCGTGATGGGTGACCGGCGATCAGAGTGATAACAACAGCGACGTGACTCCCGGAGGAAGTGCCCTTCAACACGTGGGAAAATTCGGGAGTCAATCGAGGCTTTTCGCTCCTGCCGAGGCTGGGATTTGCGCGACGGGTCTCTACGGTTCGGAAACACACTTTACAAATTGATTGATCTGGCAGCATTGCGAATACTCCACGTTGGAATCCAATGATAACGATTCGGAAAATTCTAAAGAAGGAGGTCTGTCTTTGCGGCGGAGTGTTTTTTCTTGAGGGCACGTTCAAGATTAACAGTTCCAAGTTCACGGGCATTCTCCCGCCTCGAGAATCGGCGCGCCCCTAAGATCTGTCTCTCCACCAACCGGATTCGTCCGGAGGGGCAAGGCATGGATTGCCCCGTTACCAATTATTCCGGCTTGGAGAAATCCAAAGTGAGTGATCGTCCTATCCTAGCAGATCTTAGCCATCATGGCAGCTGCTAGGAAGCGTCCCGCACGCGTTGATCCTCTCGTCCCAGCCACGATTCGATCACAAAGGGCCCGATCGGAATGACGGCCGCAAGGAAGATCTTGGAGCAGGTTTTCATTGACCAGCCGGCTGGTTTCCAAGCGAGGAGAATGGCAAGACAGAGGATGGTGAAGAGGGCGCCGTGAATCCAACCGGGAATTCGGACGGCCTCTTCATTGCCTCCGATCCACTTTTGGGGCATGGCGACACAGAAGAGATAGAGGGACGAGGTGCCCTCCAGGAGTCCCATGAGGCGCACGCGGCCAATGGCGGATTTGAGCATCTCCTCAGGGGTGGGGGCTTACTTCTCCACAGGGAGCTTTGCTTTCGTCCAAGCCAGGATGCCACCGTCGAGATGGTAGACTTTCTTGAAGCCGAGTTTCTTCCAAAGTTTGAGCGACTCCGAACTCCGACCGCCGCTGCGACAATGCACTAGGTAGGGTTGCTTGAGGTCGAGCTTGGAGATTTGCACTTCAAACTCCGGTCCCAGGAAATCGATTTGTTTGGCGCCCTTGAGATGCCCTTCCTCGTACTCGCGCAGGGTGCGGATATCGATGATGACGGGTCGCTTCTTCTCTTCCTTCTCGGCGAGCAGTTTGGCGGCCGCCGGGGCATCGAGGTGGGTGATGGGTCCAGCCGGTTTCTCGTCGTCGGCTGCCCTGACCAGTCCGATGGCGCAAATGAGTCCTAAGGCAAGAGCGGCATTCGTTCGCATGGGAGGAATCTAGCGGGAGCGTGCTTGAATGCAAGGCGAGCTATTCCATTCCGAGTTCCTTCACAAGGAAGGCCCACTTGTCGGCGGCAGCCTGGATGCGCATCTTGGTCGGTTTGCCCGCGCCGTGACCAGCCTTGGTTTCGATGCGAATGAGGACCGGATTCTCTCCCCGGTGGGCCTCTTGGAGAGCTGCTGCAAATTTGAAGCTGTGGGCGGGGACGACCCGATCGTCGTGATCTCCGGTCGTGATCATGGTGGATGGATAACGGGTTCCCTTCCTGAGGTTGTGGTAGGGGGAGTAGGCGTGAAGGACTTTGAAATCGTCCGCATCATCGGGAGTGCCATATTCCTTGGTCCAGGCCCAGCCGATGGTGAACTTGTGGAAGCGCAGCATGTCGAGCACTCCGACCGCGGGGAGGGCAACCTGGAAGAGTTCGGGACGCTGTGTCATGCAGGCTCCCACCAGGAGTCCTCCGTTGCTCCCTCCGGAAATCGCAAGTTTCCTGGAACTCGTGTAATTGTGCGCGATGAGCCATTCCCCAGCGGCGATGAAGTCGTCGAAGACATTTTGTTTGCGATGCATTTTCCCGGCATGGTGCCAATCTTCGCCATATTCGCCACCGCCGCGCAGGTTCGCCATCACGTAGACGCCACCCAGTTCGAGCCACGCGATGATCGAACTGGAGAACCGTGGTTTGAGGCTGATGTTGAATCCGCCGTAGGCGTAGAGGAGGGTGGGATTGTTTCCATCGAGGGTGAGGCCTTTGCGGCTCACGATGAACATGGGGATCCTGGTGCTATCCTTACTGGGGTAAAACACCTGCCTTGTTTCGAATTGAGAGGGATCAAACTTAATGTTCGGCTTGCGATGCACGGTGCTCTCCCCGGATTTGAGATCGTAGCGATAAATGCTGTGAGGGGAGGTAAAGGAGCTGAAGGCGTAGAACGTTTCGAGCTGACTCCGTTTGCCGCGAAAGCCGGAGGCAGAGCCCAAGTCGGGCAGTTTGATCTCGCCGAGGGATTTGCCGGTCAAATTATAGCGTCGCACCACGATGTGGGCATCGTGCATGTAACTGCAAAGGAACTGATTCCCAACCAGGTTCACCTCGCTGAGGGTATCGCTTGATTCCGGAACGATGGTCTTCCAATTCACGCGCTCGGGATGGGCAGTATCAATTTCAATGATGCGCCCGCGGGGTGCGTCAAGATTGGTTTGAAACCAGAACTTGGTGTCCTCGTTGTCGATGAAGTCATAGCTCGCATCGAAATCCTTGAGCAGTTCGACAAAGGGAGACTTCTCGTTGGAGAGGTCGCGGTAGAAAAATCCATTCTTGTCTGCAGATCCGACCCATACGTGGAGGAGGAGATACTTGCCGTCGTCGCTCGGGCCCGCACCCAACCCCCACTTTGGATGATCGGGGCGCTCGTAGATGAGCTTGTCTTCCGCCTGTGCCCTGCCCACGCGGTGGTAGTAGACCTTCATGTTAAAGTTGGTGCCCTTGAGCTCCTCGCCCTCCTTGGGCGCGGCATAGCGGGAGTAGTAGAATCCCTTGTGATCCTTCGACCACGAAGCGCCTGAGAACTTGGACCACTTGATCTTCTCGGCGAGGTCCTTGCCCGTCCGGATGTCGCGCACGTGCCACTCCTTCCAGTCGGAGCCCGAACGAGAAATCGCGTAAGCAAGGTAGTTGCCGTCGTCAGAGACTTGGTAGCTTGAGAGGGCGACCGTCCCGTCCGCGGAGAGTTTGTTGGGATCGAGGAGAACTCGCGCCTGGTGGTCGAGGGACTCGGTGGTGTAGAGGACACTTTGGTTCTGCAGTCCGTCGTTTTTGGAGAAGAAGTAGCGGGCGCCTCTTTGGAGTGGAATTCCGAAGCGTTCGTTGTCGTAGAGCTCCGTGAGGCGTTTCGCGATTCGTTCGCGAGCCGGAATGGCTTCGAGGTAACCAAAGGTCACCTTGTTCTGGGCCTTCACCCAGGCGGCGGTTTCCTTCGAGTTATCATCCTCCAACCAGCGGTAGTGGTCGGTCAGGGTGACGCCATGGAGAGTCTCCACCACGGCCTCGCGCCGCGCCTCCGGATAGGGCAGAGGTTGCGCGAAGAGCGCCGGGCCGAGGGTAAGAAAGAGGAGAGGGCGGTGCATGTCCTCTCCTAGCAGAGTGAATCCTGATTGCCGAACAACTACTGAATGGGCCGATGTTTGTTCTGCGCTTTCTGTCGGTCAGGTGGACAAGTTGGGTGTGCCCTCCGGGATCGGGGCTCTGTGCGTAAACCGCGGCCGAGAGTTGAGAGGCCTCGGTCGCGGTTAGAAGAAAGCGAAGCAGGGTGCTCATGACTCGCCGGTCCCAGTTCGGTGATACGGATCATGGCGCGGAAGGTCGCATCGGCTGGAGCAGAGTCTTTGGGGCGAGGGATGGTGGCGAGTGCGCCTTCGTTGAGAGGCGGGAACTCCGTGAAGCGGAAAGTGCCTGCGTAAAACGTCTGAGGGGAATCGACTTCAAGGAGTTCTTCGATGAGGTAGCGAAGTTGGCCTTTGGTTGTGGATTTCCTCCGCCTTGTCGAAGAGGCTGGGAATGCTCTGAATGAGCTGGAGGAATGTGCCAGGAGAGGAGCGAAGACGGAAGGGACGACCCGATTCTCGACTCTACCCTTCCGGGCTTCCTTGCGAGATCGAGACTATACTTCCTGATCCTCGACCGAGCTCTAGCCCGGAGCACGCCAGATGAGGCGGATGGCATCGAGTCGCAATCTGGACTGGGCGAGGAGCTTGAGGAGTTCGTCCCGATGGGAGGCGAGTTCCTCGATCTCGGATGATGCGATGTGCCTGTTGCGTTGGGCGAGTTCTTCCAGTCGCTCGATCTCGGCGGCGAGAGATTTCTTGGCATTGCGCTTCGCATCGCGGATCTGCAACTTCGCCTGCCCGCTGATGATCTCCTCCGCCTTCTTCAACATCGCGGGCAGAATCTCCTGTCGAAAAACTTGCTGAGAAACGAGTTTGCGCGGACTGCCAGGTTCAATCGTTGCGCTGAGCAGAGCGGGATCGTCGCTATGATCTGCGCCCTTGTGATCGACCACCACCCGGAACGCGGTTGGAGGAAGAAAACGATCCGCATGCAACCGGACTGGAGCGAGGCACTCGAGGACGAAGTGGCATTCGAGGAGCATGGTTTTCCCCCGAGCGGTCTTCCAGTGTCCGAAGGTGCAGTTGCCCTGCTCGCGGCTGAGAAGAACTCCGAGCGCATCGCGGAAAATGGGGTGGTCGGGCGTCATGAAGGCGATGTCCTCACGAGCGAGGGCGGAGTTGCGATCGAAGGTCACGGAGAGCCCGTCTTCCGGAAAGTCGGCGAAGGCATCGCTCAGCCGTTCGCCGGGTTGGAACACATAGCTGCGCAGGGACAGATCCTCGATGGTGAGACCGAGATGATCGAAGAGGCGGATGACGAACTTCTCGAAGCTCGGATCGTGATCGGCATTGGATATGTATTGAATGAGTTCCGCAGTCTTGTGTGGGGCTGGGGCACCCAATTCAAGGAGACGGTCATGTCCGCTCCTGAGTTCGAGGGCGACCTCTTCGCGCAGGGCAAGGGATCGCTTGAGAAAGTTCTCGAACTTGGCCGCGTTGGGATGATCTTGGAGATCGGCCAGCTCGGGGCCGAGGGCGGCGGAGAGATTGGCGGCCCCTTTCAACGAGTGCTCGAAGGCATCGAGTCCTTCGGAATACCAGCGGGCCAGTAATTCCTCGCGGCCGCCTTCCGCGACCGGAACATGAAGATTGATCGTTTCCGTCTGGCCGATGCGGTCGAGGCGTCCAATCCGTTGCTCAAGAAGTTCGGGATCATCGGGCAGGTCAAAGAGAACGAGGTGGTGAGCAAACTGGAAGTTGCGGCCCTCTGAGCCAATCTCGGAACAGATCAGAATGCGGGCGCCTTCCGCCTCGGCGAACCAGGCCGCGTTGCGATCACGCTGGAGAAGGGTGAGGTCCTCGTGGAAGAGGGCGATCTCAACCTGGAGGTGGGTCAGAAGGACGTCCCGGATCGTCTCGGCCATCGTGAGGCTGTGGCAGATCAAAACGACCTTGCGATCGGCATCCTCTCGAAGAAAATCCGCGAGCCAGCTGATGCGCACTTCGAGTTCGTCTTGACCCTCGGAAACGGGGAGGGAAGTGAGGTGGAGTTTGCGATCCGGGAACCCGGTCAATCGTTCGCGGGTGTTGCGAAACATCACGCGGCCGGTGCCAAAGGAATCAATCAAATCATCAATGAGTTCCTTGCGCGTGTTCTCATCAGTGGGATTTTCGCGGAGAGTCTTCGCGGCCTCTTCGGCGCGCGGGGAACGCCCTGCGATCAGGGATAGGTCGTTCTTGGTGGGAAGTTCGCCCTCGGCGAGGCGGGCGACCAGGTCCGCGAGCGGTTCGTAGCCCTTGGCTTCGGCCTGGAAGGTGGCCAGGTCATCGTAGCGATCCGGATCGAGAATTCGCAGGCGCGCGAAGTGTCCCTCGGGGCCAAGTTGTTGGGGAGTGGCCGTGAGCAAAAGAATGGCTTCCGTGATGCGCGCGAGAGAATCGACCAGGGCGTAGGCGGGGCTGGGATCATCCGGGTGCCACTCGAGGTGATGAGCCTCATCCACAATGAGAAGATCGAAGCCGGACATTCGGGCCTCTTCGGCGCGCTTGGGATGGTTGGCGAGAAACTCGGTCGCACAGATGATGAGCTGGCTGTCGAGAAACGGGTTGCCGGCGTCTTCATTCGCCTCGATGGCGGCGCAGCGCTCCTCGTCGAAGAGGGCAAAGAGGAAATTGAAGCGGCGCAGGAGCTCGATGAACCACTGGTGGACAAGCGGTTCGGGGACGAGAATGAGGATCCGGTCGGCGCGGCCGGTGAGGTGGAGGCGGTGGAGGATGAGACAGGCCTCGATGGTCTTGCCGAGGCCAACCTCGTCGGCGAGGAGGAGGCGGGGGGCCAGGCGGTTGACGGCCTCGGAGGCGATGGCGATCTGGTGCGGAATGAGGTCGATGCGGGCCCCGGTGAAGCCCCGGGCAGGGGATTGTCGGAGGCGGGTATTGTGTCCGAGAGCCAGGGTGCGCAGGTCGAAACTGCGGAGGTCATCGCACTGGCCCGCGAGGAGGCGCTCTTCGGGCTTGATAAAGCTCAGCGAGTCGAAAAGCTGTTCCTCGGGGACTTCGGTCTCGCCACAGTGATAGACGAAGAGGCCGTCGCGCTCTTCGACGCGATCGATGGTAAAATCGATGGCAGCCTGATCCTTGATGCGATCGCCGGGATTGAACTGCACGCGAATGAGCGGAGCGGAGGAAAAGACATATTGCCGCATCTCTTCGGCGGCGGGAAAGCAGACTTCCATGCGGTCACCTTCGACCGCAATGACAAGTCCAAGTCCAAGCTCTGGTTGTGAACCACTAATCCAACGTTGGCCGGGGAGGGGGAGTTGCACGGGTGCGGAGGGTGAAGGGGTGACAGGAAAGAGGCAAGGCGCGAGTGGTTTGTTTCTCGACCGAAATTTGTTGTTCGGAATCATTGGATGATTGTGAAAGCGGGGGAGATGTCACAGGCTCGTCTGCGATGCGCAGGTTGATTGTGATTGGAGGAGGGGCGGCAGGATTTTTTGGAGGCATCAGTTGCGCGGAATCTGGCGTGGAGGAGGTCTTGATTCTTGAGAAGGGGCCGGAGGTCCTGGACAAGGTGAAGATCTCAGGGGGAGGGCGTTGCAACGTGACTCATGCGTGTTTTGAGATCTCGGACTTGGTGGAAAGCTACCCCCGTGGGCGCAGAAGTCTGCTTGGTCCCTTTCATCGATGGCAAGTGAGTGACACCGTGGACTGGTTTGAGAGTCGCGGAGTGAAACTGAAGACGGAAGCGGATGGGCGGATCTTTCCTGTCACCGATGACTCGCACAGCATCATCGATTGCCTGACGGGAGCGGCGCGCAAACTGGGGGTGGAGTGGCAGACGAAGTGTGGAGTGAAGGGGATCACCCTGCGGGAGGGAGGGGGATTTTTGATCCAAACGGGTGAGGGAGAAGAGTTGGTGGCCGAATGTGTCCTGGTGGCCACCGGCGGAGTGCGGAGTGGTGCGGCTCGCAAGCCCGCAGAAGATCTGGGGCACGAGGTGGCTCCGCCGGTTCCTTCGCTGTTCACCTTTCACATCGAGGACCCGCGGCTGGATGGCTTGCCGGGAGTCTCGGTGGGCTCGGCGGTGGTGCGGGCCGGCCGCTTGAGTTCAGAGGGTCCGCTTCTCATTACACACTGGGGGCTGAGCGGTCCCGCGATCCTGAAATTGTCTGCGCTGGGCGCGCGCGAGATGGCTGGCCTCGACTACCAATTCGATTTGTTGGTGGACTGGAGTGGGGGGGAGGGAGCGGAACGAGTGACCTCCCTGCTCAGCGAGCAGCGGCAGCGTCATGGCGCCCGCAAGGTGAGGACCCGCAGTCCGCTCGAGCAATTTCCCCGCCGGCTGTGGGATCGCCTGTGCGAGACGGTGGGGGTGGGAGCCGACACGCTGTGGTCGAACCTGACCAAGGAGCACGAGCGAGGATTGCTCAAGGAGTTGCTCCAAGGGAAATTTGTGGTGCGGGGCAAGAGCTTGAACAGGGAGGAGTTTGTGACGTGCGGAGGGGTGCGCTTGCGCGACGTGAATCTCAAAACGATGGAGAGCAAGGTGGTGCCCGGGCTCTACTTCGCGGGCGAGGTCCTCGACATTGATGGAATCACGGGCGGCTTCAATTTTCAATCGGCTTGGACCACCGGTCGGATTGCCGGGGAGGCGATCGCAGCGACCAGGCGATGACTACTGCGATCGCGAAGCCATCGTAGCCATTGCTTCCGACGGTTTGCAGGGCGCTGGCCTCGACGCGGGGACTGGCTTCGATCAGATCGAAGAGCCTGCGAATTCCGTGGAGATTCGGGTCGTCTGTATCGGAGTCGAGGAACACGAAGTCCGTGGGGCGGACGATGCTCAAATTTCAATTGAGGGAGAACCTGAAGAGTGGAGCTTTCGCGAACTTCGATGAGGGTGCTCAGTCCAGCGCGCTTGAAATTCCTGCGGGGAAGGGAGGCGCAAATAGAGGCGTCTCCAAAGATTCTCACTCTCGATGGAATGAGAGGATGAGCCATCATCCCTCGACTTTAAGAGGGATGCGGGAATTGGGGGGCGTGTCTATTTACGGTCGTGAGCGAGCCGGAAGGGCTTGCCCCGAAGCTTCGAGTGGCGAGTCGCTTCGATGGTGGCATCCGCAAAATCACTCCGGATATCAATCAGCGAGTGGCGGGGAAAGAGGGCGATTTTTCCGATCGCGCCGTCGGGAAGCCCCGCTTCGCGGTAAAGCATGCCTGCGATCTCTCCCGGTTGAGCGCCCTGGGACTTTCCGAGGGAGAGGAAGAGGCGGGTCATTCCTTGTTCGGGAGTGGGTGAGAGGCGTTCGATCTTCTTCTTTTTGCCTCCTTTGCCCTTGTCAAACTTCCCTCCTTCGCGGCGGTCGCCGCTTCGCTCATACTGTGGTCGATCTTCTGGGATTTCCTGGCCCTCCCGGGTGCTGGCTCCGCGCAAAAGCGTGAAAAGGGCACCGGCGATATCGGTGGCGGCGTGTCCCTGGTCCAGCAGGCGCTCGATTTGGGCTCCGTGAGGAGTGTAGGCGCCGGACTCAAGGATGTCCCTGAGGGTGTCGAAGATGGTGTCGGTGCGTTTGCCTTCCACATCCTCCTGCGATGGGATGCGACTATGCGCGATCGGCTGCCGAATGTAGCGCTCGACGTTCTGGAGGCGGTAGATGTCGCGGCCGAAGACAAAGGAGATGGCGCGACCCGTCCGTCCGGCCCGTCCGGTTCGGCCGATGCGGTGCACGTAGTCTTCGGGATCCTGGGGGAGGTCGTAGTTGAAGACGATATCGATGTCGTCGATATCGAGGCCGCGGGCTGCGACGTCGGTGGCGACCAGGAGTTCCAACTTGCCGTCGCGAAATCGTTGGAGGGTTCGTTCGCGCAGTTGTTGGGAGATGTCGCCGTGCAGTCGATCGGCAGCGTAGCCCCTGGTGACGAGGGCTTCCGTGCATTCATCGACCGCCCGCTTGGTATTGCAGAACACGATCGCGAGGCGGGGTTCCTCGGTGTCGATGATGCGGGAGAGGACCTCGACCTTGGAACGTTGGCGCACTTCGTAGTAGCTCTGTTCGGTGGAGGCGACGGTGAGGGATTTGCGTTTGATGCTGACCGTTTCGGGCTCGTTTCCGAAGGCGCGAATCAAGTGCTCCACTCCTTTGTTCATGGTGGCCGAAAAGAACAGAGTTTGATGCCCCTTGTGAAGTCCTCCGAGCAGGATCTCCATGTCTTCGCGAAATCCCATGTCGAGCATGCGGTCCGCCTCGTCGAGGACGGCCAGTTTGATCTGGGAGGGGTCGAAGGTCTTTCTGCGAAGATGGTCGAGGAGGCGACCCGGCGTGCCAACGATCATGTGGGCGCCCTTTCTCAGCGAACGAATCTGACGGTCAATGGGAGCGCCGCCGTAGACGGGCACGGCGTTGAGTTCCGGTAGATTGATGCCGAGGCAATGGACGTCTTCGCAAACCTGGATCGCAAGCTCCCGAGTAGGACAAAGGATGAGCACCTGGGGCGAGTGATCCTTGAGGTTGATCTTCTCGAGGGCGGGCAGAACGAAGGCCGCGGTTTTTCCGGATCCCGTCTCGGAGAGGCCGACGATGTCTTTGCCCTCGAGCGCCGGTGGAATGGCGAGGGACTGGATCGCGGAAGGTTTCTCATAGCCGAGTGACTCGATGGCGGCGAGAAGAGGAGCGGAGAGGCCGAGATTGCTGAAGGGAGAGGTGTCCATCGCTGCGAGAAGGTTGGTGCCCGCGCGGTCTGATCGCAGGGGCGGGAGAATGGGCAGGAATGCCCGGGAGACAAGCCGCAACTCGCGAGATTGAGGCCTTTTGTTAGGGCCAACTCACCTCGATGCGGAAAAAGTTCGCGCGAGCGAGGGGATCGCCATTGACCGGAAGGAGGTGGTCGGTGCCGTCGCCCTGAAAGGTGGAGAGGGGGCTCCAGGTGATCAGGTCGCTACTGCGTGTAATGGTGTATTCCCGGTTGAGGAGAGCGGGGAAGGTGAGAAGGGCGCCCGCGGGGTTTTCGGGGTCGGGCGCGATGGTGGCCAGGAAGTGCGAACTGGGGTCCAAGGGATCGGTGAGGGTGAGGAGGTGTTCCGCCAGGTTGGATTGGCGGTCTCCGTCTGCATCTTCCTCCCCGTCGTTTGTGCCGTTGTCATCCGTGTCGACCAGAAGAGGGTTGGTTCCCAGGAGGGTTTCGAGAAAGTCGGGGAGCCCATCGAGATCGCGGTCGAGGTAAGCGGTCACCGAAACGTTGTCGATGGCGATGCCTTGGGATCCCGCGGGGGCGGTGAAGGACTGTCTGGCGTTGGGCGTGCCGCGGGTGTAGGGGCCGGAGAAACGGGTCCAGGAAAAGTCGGCCGCCTCTCCACCACTTCCCGTGAGTCCGAGACTGTCGAGCCCCGGGGAAGGAATGGGGCCTGCCTGCGCGACTCCGATATTGGTGGAGGTCATGCCCCTGGCGGGGCCATTGGAGGCGATCATGATTCCTTCGTAGGAAAGGAAATGCAGGACGTTGCCGGACTCGACAATCGCGAGTCCGTCCGGTGCTCCATTCTGGATGTTGGAGACCAGCTTGGAGTAGATGCGATGACCCGAGGCGGTGGTGTGATCGAGCGTGAAGCTTTCGAGCAACTGGGTCGAGTAGGAACCTCCTCCATTGCCGTTGTAGAGCACGACTGAAATGTTGGAGAGCGGTCCGGAATAGCCGGGGCCGATCACGACCTCGATGAACTCGTTGAGGTCGCCGCCGGTATTGTCGTAGTGGATCTCGTTGAGAAAGACATCATCCGGAGTGGCTCCGCCGCCACCGACTCCGGGAGCGGCAAGGAAACGAAGCTGGAAGGTGTCGGTGGGGAGGATGGCGAGGCCGCGCACGACGGTGGAAAACGGTCGCGTGGCTCCGCCTGCGATGGGGCCGGATGGGAGGGTGGGGTCGGCCGTGAAGGTGAGGTTGGGGAGGGCAAGGGGTGTGCCGTTGAGGAGGAGACGGGCCAGGAATTGATCGGCCGCTCCTTGCTGGGAAGAGCGCCACTGTTCGGCGTGGTAAGAAATTTCGAGAATTGCGATTTGGCTGCCGGTCTCGTTTCGGAAATCGGCGGTGAAGGAGACTGGATTGCGGTCGAGGAGGACCCCGAGGGACGGGTCGGTGCCATAGGCGTAGTTGCCTGGGCTGCCGTTGGTTCCGTCGTCGATCCCGAGCCAAGCTCCGGTGGAGGAGGGCCAGCGGGCCGGGTCGGCGGAACCATCAAAGGTCGCAAAATCCTCGAGGATGATCTGTCCGTCCGTGGAGAAGCTGAAGAGGGAAGGATTGGTGTCGGTGACCTCGAGGTCGGCGGTGGCAGAGCTGAACCCCGAGGCGTGGGCGGTGAAGGTAACCGTTTGGTTTCCGTCCAGAAGGGCATCCTCCTGCGGGATGATCTCAATGTTTCGGGTGGTCACTCCGGCGGGAAAGGTGATCAGGGATTGTGCGGGCGTTGCCTCGGTGGAATCGGAAGAGGTGAGGGTGACGGTCACCGATTCGCCCGGTCGTGGAGCGGCGGGGAGGGTGAGGATGAGGAGCGCTGCTCCGCTGGGATCCGTTTCCAACACTGAGCTGGGAGAAATTGTCAAGGTGAGGCCGGCCTGCGCAACGAGTTCGAAGTCCGCGAAGACGGCCAGGTGATCGGAAGCATCTCCACTTGTTCCTGCCGCGACCGGAGTGCCCGCCTTGGGAAGACCTTGTCCGTTGGCGGTATCGTGCGCGCTGTTGTAAACTTCGCTGGCGTGAGGACGATTGGTCAGGGCGGAGGTCGCGAGGATGTAATCGAGGACGCTGGAACCCTGAGTGTTGCTGGAGCCGGTGAGCTGTCTGGCCTCGAGTGCGGTCATGGACCAGGTGCCGAAGTAGTTGTCCGGTGCCATGAAGTAGTTTACGGGGAAAGCGACGTCGCTGCCGAGGAGATAGCTGACAGGTAAGCCGGCAGGCAAGGAGTTGTAAACCTGGTCGCTGCCAATGAGATTGAAGTCGCCGAGGAC
Source organism: Roseibacillus sp. (assembly GCA_028821775.1). Taxonomy (GTDB): domain Bacteria; phylum Verrucomicrobiota; class Verrucomicrobiia; order Verrucomicrobiales; family Akkermansiaceae; genus Roseibacillus_B. The sequence continues at coordinate 9,041 of JAPKFB010000011.1, read as the reverse complement.
GATGACGTTGTCTGCAGCGGTGAGGCCCGCCGATTGCAGGTGATTCGCGGCTCGATGAAGTTCGACCGCGCGGCGGAAGGGGTCGTCGGGATCAAGGCAGCACTTGAGGTGCAAGGTGAGGATGGTGGGATCGGCATTGGTTCCGGGAAGATCGATCACCACCGCCGGGATCTGTCGCACCATGTCATTCGCTCCGGGAGGCGACGCGATGTTGGTGATCGAACTGAACGGATGGCGGCTCAGGAAGGCGACGCGAGAAACGCGATCGAGGACGTTGGTGGTCTCTGCGACATGGATGGTGGTATAACCCAAGGTGGCCGCCAGTGATTCGATGTTGCTGGGAGTTCCACTCAGGTCGGGAGACTGCAATTCCTGCAGCGCAACCAGATCGGCGTCGATCCGGCTCAGGATGTCGCCGGCCGCATCATGCCCGGTCGTGCCCGGGACCCCGAGACCAAGCTCCACATTGAAGGTGGCCACCCGAAAGGGAGTCGCAGGGGCGATCGACGAAAACAGCGTGGCCAGGAGAACCAGTGCCCATCGGTTCATGAGGGTGGGGGGAATCATCCGGAAGATGACTCTCTATACCCGAGGGGGCGGAGATTGTCGAATGACACTGCTGCCACTATCCCTTCAGGATTTGTGCGAGGACGTAGGGCAGAATCCCGCCCGCACGGTAGTAATCAATCTCCACCGGGGTATCGAGGCGTACCACGACGGGGACTTCCACGGTGGAACCATCGGCACCCTTGGCGGTGAGGGTAACCTCGCTGCGGGGAGCGATCTCGTTGCTCAATCCGGTGATGGAGAAGGTGGCATCGTGCAGGCCGGCGACCTTATCGTAGTCGGCCTCGACAACGAAGGTGAGGGGTAGAACTCCCATCCCGATCAGGTTCGAGCGGTGAATTCGCTCGAAGGACTTGGTCACCACCGCGCTGACGCCGAGGAGGCGTGTGCCCTTGGCGGCCCAGTCGCGGGAGGACCCCATGCCGTAGTCGGTGCCGCCAATGACCACCAGCGAAGTGCCGTCGGCCTGGTAGGCTTGGGTGGCATCGTAAATGTGGGTGGTGATTCCCTCCGGAGTGGTCTTGGGGAGGTCCAGGTTGGGGACCTCGCGCTCTCCGTGATAAACGGTATAGCCACCTTCCGTTCCGGGAAGCATGAGGTTCTTGATGCGGACGTTGCCGAAGGTGCCGCGGGTCATCACCCGGTCATTGCCGCGCCGTGATCCAAAGGAGTTGAACTGCGCTTTCTCGATGCCGTTCTGGAGGAGATACTTACCGGCGGGGGAGTCTTCCTTGATCGCGCCGGCAGGAGAAATGTGATCGGTGGTCACCGAGTCTCCGAAGATGCCCAGGGGACGGGCATCGATCACGTTGTTGATGTCGCCTGCCTTGCCGTCGAAGTCATCGAAGAAGGGAGGGTGCTGAATGTAGGTTGAGGACTCGTTCCACTCGTAGGTCGCGCCCGCCTTGCCGGGAATCTGGCTCCACTTGGGATTGGCGGAATCGAAGTCGCCGTAGAGCGCGTTGAAGACGTCGGGCTTCAGCGCGGCATCGAGTTGCTCCTTCACCTCCGCCTGAGAAGGCCAGAGGTCCTTCAGGAAGACCGGATTGCCCTCGCGGTCAGTTCCCAGCGGCTCCGATTCGAGATCGAGATCGACCCGGCCGGCCAGGGCGTAGGCCACCACAAGCGGTGGAGACATGAGGAAGTTGGCGCGCACGGCGCCGTGGACGCGTGCTTCGAAGTTGCGGTTGCCCGAGAGCACCGAGGCGCAGACGAGATCTCCTTCCTGGAGCGCGCTCTCAATCGCGGGGTGGAGCGGGCCGGAGTTGCCGATGCAGGTTGTGCAGCCGTATCCAACGGTTTGGAAACCGAGCTTGTCGAGTTCCGGAGTGAGGCCGGTGGCATCGAGATAGTCGGTCACGACGCGCGAGCCGGGGGCGAGGGAAGTCTTCACGTAGGGCTCGATGGTGAGCCCCTTTTCATTGGCCTTCTTGGCGAGGAGGCCTGCAGCCAGCATCACGCTGGGATTCGAGGTGTTTGTGCAACTGGTGATCGCGGCGATGAGGACCGAGCCGTGTCCGATGCTGGTGTCGGTATCGAGGGCGGTGATGGTTTCGCCTTCCAGGAGGGGCGAATCGAATTCGCCGGCGGGACTGTCGAGGTGGACGGGGGAGCGCGTGGCGCGCTTGTCGGCACTCTCGCCGAAGCCTCCTTCGGTTGCCGAGGTGGTGAAGAGTTGATCGAAGCGTTCGCGCAGCTTGGGGACATCGATGCGGTCTTGTGGGCGCTTGGGTCCCGAAACTGCAGGTTGAATGGAGGTGAGATCGAGTTCGAGCAAGTCGGTGTAGTCGCATTCGCCCTTGTCAGGGATTCCGAACATCCCCTGCGCTTGGAAATAATTCTTCACGGTCCCGCAAAGTTCGCTGCCGCGACCGGTGCCTTCCAGGTAGGCGATCGTTTCGTCGTCGATCGGGAAGAAGCCCATCGTCGCACCGTACTCGGGCGCCATGTTGGCGATCGTGGCGCGATCTGGAAGAGCGAGCGCTTGGGCGCCGGGTCCGTGGAATTCGACAAATTTTCCGACCACTCCATGCGTGCGAAGCATCTCGGTGATGCGCAGGGTGAGGTCGGTCGCAGTGACACCTTCCGCAATATGGCCGTGGAGGTAGACCCCCACCACTTCGGGAACGAGAAAGGTGACCGGTTGACCGAGCATGCCGGCTTCGGCTTCGATTCCGCCCACGCCCCAGCCGACCACGCCCATGCCATTGATCATGGTAGTGTGCGAGTCGGTGCCGACGAGAGTGTCCGGAAAGTAGAGTTTCCCTTTTGAGAGCACGCCCTTGGCGAGGTGCTCCAGGTTCACCTGGTGGACGATTCCGATCCCGGGAGGGACCACCGAGAAGGTATCAAAGGCCTGCTGGCCCCACTTGAGAAATTCGTAGCGCTCGCGGTTGCGAATGAACTCGATCTCCATGTTGCGATTGAGCGCAGCCTGAGAACCGGCAAAGTCGACCTGCACGGAGTGATCGACAACGAGGTCAACCGGAACGAGCGGTTCGATGGCAGCGGCCTCTGCGCCTTGCCGAACTGCGGCGTCCCGCATGGCCGCAACATCAACGAGGAGAGGGACGCCCGTGAAATCCTGAAGGACGATACGTGCGACCGTGAAGGGAATTTCGTACTCGCCCGGAGACTCTGCATTCCAGTTGGCGAGATTGCGCACATCCTCTTCGGTCACCTTCTTGCCATCGACATTGCGCAGCACCGATTCGAGAACGATCCGGATCGAGACCGGGAGGCGGGAAAGATTGGGAAAGCCTTGCTCGGAGAGGGCGGGGAGGGAGTAGAATTGGCCTTGAGAGCCAGCGCCGGTAGGGAATGTGCGGAGAGTGTCCATGGTAGTCGAAAGTCTAGGGGTCGTAGTCCAAGGTCGGGGAGCTTCCTGCGCCCGCCCGCCGAATTTTGAAGGCGGGGAAAGTAGAAATTGCTGGGGGAATGTCAAAGAATGAAAGGCATTTGAAGCCCAGTCCGGGTCATTAGAGAGTCAGGGAGCGAGGATTTCCGATTCTGAGGGGCAATTGGGACAGGGCTGCCCCTTGGGGAGGCCGAAAATCCTCGAGCGCTCCGGGATCGGACGGGGAGCCCGACCGCCTTTGAAAGAGGGCTTGCGACCAAATTCGAGCGGTGAAAGCATGGTTCTGAGCGGATGCCCGGGAGGGCCGGCGAGGTGAATTTGCGAAGAGGAGTGCCCTCGAGCTGAGGGGTGCAAGCAATGATCAACAAGATTGAAGAAGAGGAGCTCGTGCTCTGCCTCCCGGCCGCGCACGGGACGTCCCGCGGGCGCGTTCACCAACGTTGACCCCATGAAATCGATTTTTCTGCTCTCCTCCCCAGCTGTGGTCGGGATTGTTTTCTCGAGTTGTGCGGGCCCTGATCTCAGCGATGAAGCACAGGTTCTCAAGATCAAGATGGTGGCCCCTGAGGCGACCCCAGCGATGGCCCAACGTGCGGGTGCCTCCTTGGAACAGATTGGCATGGGCTACTGGATTTTTCAGCGCAAGTGTCTGGAGTGTCACCAGGCACGGGTGCCCAAGGAGCCCACAGATGCCAACTGGCATCCCATCATGGACGGGATGACTTGGAGTGCGGGGTTGGCTCGTGACGAGTCGGAGGCCCTCTTTGCTTACTTGCGGGCTGCGGGTCGTTGAGGTTGCAGGAAGTTGGGCGGGCTGTTCTTCTGAAGCCCGTGAACGGTGATCTGTTGGCTTTTGCAGGCGTGATGGCGCTCGGGCAATTCAGCCCCGGGCCGGACATGCTTCTCTTGACCCGGACGTCGTTGGCACAAGGTCGGGCCGCAGGTTGGTGGACCACCGCGGGAATCACGACCGGCCTTTGTGTGCATGCCGCCCTCGCCATCGTGCTCACCGATTGGCTGACCGCTCAGGGAGAGGCGGTCTCGAACGTCTTGCGCTACGCCGCCGCCGGCTACCTGGGATGGCTGGGTTTCACCTTGCTGAAGGGAGTGGTGCTCTCAATTCGAGGAGGTTCCAAGAGCGAAGCACTCACTGTCCGTGATCATCGTTCCTCATATCTTCGCGGCCTCTTTTGTAATCTGCTCAACCCCAAGGCGGTCTTCTTCTTCATCGCGGTGGTTGCAAAATTCGTTGATGACGATCGGCCGGGTTGGTGGCCCATCGCGCTCTGGGCCATCATCGTGGGCCAGGGTCTCATCCTCTGGGGAGTCTTCGTTTGGTTTCTCCAGTTTCCGCCTTTCCAGAAGGGATATCAGCGGACGGGTCGCTGGATCGATAGCGCCTTTGGCCTCGGCCTGCTCACCCTCGCCGTCCTGCTGATGGTCAAGAGGTAGGGCCGCTCCTGGCTCGGCGCAGAGAGATCGAAAGGGCGCCTTTTCGAACCGCCCTTCCTGAACAAAACCAACTTCCCGGCCGCGGCGCAGCTTCGCCTTTGGCAGATTCGTCTGGTGCCAAGACACCCCAGCCGACTGTCAGCGATAGCTGGGAGCCTTGTGCTTGGTGAAGTAGCCGTCGCCGAGATAAAAGGATGGCGGGTAATCGAGGAGCGGGCCGGCATCGGGCGGGCGCGGGATGTTTCGGCCAATGGTGGCGTCTTCCGGCTGCGTGGTGCTGATCCTCACCGGAGTGCCAACTCTCACAAGGTTGAAGAACTTGGGGGCGGCATTTTCATGCATCCGAAGACATCCGAGAGTGCAGGGATAGGGCTTCATCCAGCCGGTGTGGAATCCGTAGTTCGATATGAACTCACACCAATAGGGCATGGGGGTTCCCTTGAATTTCCAACTGGCGGGCTTTTTGGCGAGGTAGGTCTGCACGGATGAGCTGCCGTTGTAGGCAAAGCCGTGGCTGGCTGCACGATGACGGTGCTCCTTTTTAAAGATCCGAAAGCTCCCCTTGGGAGTGGGGTTGCTGGAGGTGCCTACTGCGATGGGCATCACCATGAGGGGACGATTTCCTTCCATCACGTAGGCCATCTGATTGCGAATCGAGACCTTGACGTGAACGTTGCTTGGATTGTTCGGCTTGGAAGCCGGAAGGTCATAGGAGGCATAGCGACCGGTGCCGCCGCCGCTGGTGGGAGCCGAGCATGAGGTGAATCCGAGACACGCGCCCGCTGCGGTGAGGAGGAGAAGGTTTCTCATAGAGTAGATTCGGAATAGCTGTGAGACATTCAATCGGGGATCTGCTGGATTTCAATCATCCGTGAGCAAATAGGAGAGACGCTTGTGGCTTCCGCCTTGCAGTCGCTAGTAGCGCGGCGGCCCCAGCCGCTCCCAGGAATCAACCACCTTGCGCAGAAAGAGCACACTGGCTGAGCGGTAGGGGGCGTATTCGATTGTCGGGGCAAACGCGAAATCGTGATAATGTCGCCCGTGGCCGCGGTGGTTGGAGCCGTGTCCGTAGATGGTCTGGAAGAAATTGTAGTAGCGCGGTTTCAGGCGGGTGTAATCCCAACGCTCGAAGTGGGTGTCATCGCGGAAGCCTTCCGATTTTCGGCTGGGATTTCCCAAGGCCAGGAAGACGGCCGACTTGGACATTCCCTTGGCGATCCTTCCCTGACTGACTAGTTCCTGCTGTTTGGCAGGAAGGGATTCATAGAGGCTGTAGTTCCCGTCGATCCGCGACTGCGGAGTGCCCATGGTGCAATTTGCGAGGAGGAGAGCGCCCGTGGCGGTGGCGAAGGAAGTGAAAACGTGTTTCAGGGAAGGCATCGGCATCTCATAGGGGGCGGGGTGATAAGTTAGCTCGAATATCCCGACGCGACACAAAAATTCCGAAGCAACTGAATCTAACTTGCCAGCCAGGGCGCATGAATTGCAACATCTGAGGCAGCACAGTCCTTACCGTCATGCCTGAATTGATTCCTCAAGAAGAGATCCCCGCTTCCCTGACCAAGTGCCCCGCGTGGAAATTGGAAGGGAAGGCCCTCATGCGAACGATCGAATTTGAGTCCTTCAATGAGGCCATCGATTTCGTCAATAAACTGGCCGAAATGGCGGAAGATGCCGGGCATCATCCCGACATCGCCATCCGCTATGTGAAAGTGACCTTGCGACTCACCACCCATGACAAGGGCGGAGTGACCGATGCAGATCTTGAGATGGCGCAGCGCATCGACAACTTTACCGACTGATGTCGAGCAGAAGAACGTGATCTCAATCTGGATCGAAATCGCGGGCTTGATCCCGCGCGTTACCGTGGAAGAAGAATCTCGTCGGTCTCCAGACCGGTGAGCTTCTTGATCCCGTTCACGAGGTACCACATCACGAACATCAGGATCACGAGGATCGGAATTCCGATCGCAATAAATCCCCAGCCGGTCAGCTTGCCCACTCCCTTGTTGTACTCCTGGCGGGCCGCTGCTTTGTCGTCGAAGTCGATGCCGCCGAGGAAATGTTGGGCCAGCAGGAAGTTGGCGACGGTGCTGATGAGGAAGGAGGCCGCAAAGCAGATTGTGCAGACAAAGAGCAGCTTGCCGTAAGCTTCCAGGGTGCTTCGCTCCGAGACATGCTTCTCGATTTTCTTGATATCGAAAATCTGCGGGCTGTAGAGGAAGGTATTGAGCAACGGCGTCTTGGTCCAGTGCGAGGCCAGGATCGCGAGTCCCAGAATCAGGGGAATCGAGCCCTCCTTGATCCCAAAGAGAACGGGCGCACTTGAGCGGATGCTCCCGTCTTCCTGCCAGAGGTAGAGGGTGAGCCCTCCTGTCAGGAGGACCGAGACCAGACCCACCACTGAAAAGAAGTTCAGCTTCTTGTGCTTAATGAAAAACCAGAGGCCGTAGAGGATTGGCAGGGCGAGGGCGAGGCAGAGCGCCTTCATGGGCCCGAGATCCCACATCCGGACTTTGTCCCCGTCCATCTCACGGATGGCCGGGTCATCACTCATCATCGTCAAGGCCGCGATCGGAATCAACACGTTGACGATGATATTCGTCAGCGGGTTTTCCTGGGGCGGCTTGGCGTCGATTTCGGACATCTTCGGTAGTCAGGAGACTGAGCTCGGTGGGCGGAGGTGAAGGCAGAGTGTCTCTGCCCGCCGCCCACCGTCAACGGGCTGCCTACTGATGGATGGTCTGGCCCGTCGAGCGGAGATCGTCGCAGGCCTTCATGAGGCGATCGCAGAGGCTCTGCTCGGCCTTCTTGAGATAGGAACGCGGGTCGTAGACCTTCTTGTTGCCAACTTCGGATTCGATCTTGAGCACTCCCTCGATGTTCTCACAGATGTGCGTCACCACCGGGCGGGTGAAAGCATACTGAGTATCGGTGTCGATGTTCATCTTGATCACCCCGTAGTCGAGGGTCTCGCGAAGTTCTTCGATGCTCGATCCGCTGCCGCCGTGAAAGACGAGGTCCATCTCCGCTTCCGCACCGTGCTTGTCCATTACGACCTTCTGGCCGTCGCGCAGGATGGTGGGCTTCAGCTTCACCGCGCCGGGCTTGTAGGCCCCGTGCACGTTGCCGAAGGTGGCCGCGAACATGAAGCGGCCTAGCGGATTGAGGGTCTCGTAGACCGTCATCATGTCTTCGGGGGTGGTGTAGAGCTTCTCGGCGGCCACTCCGGAAGTGTCGTGGCCGTCTTCCTCGCCACCAACCACGCCGGCCTCGACCTCGAGGATGATGTCGAGTTCGACACACTCTTTCATGATGTCGACCGAGAGAGTCATATTCTCATCGAGGGGAAGTTCCGAGGCGTCGAGCATGTGGGACTGGAAGAGGGGCCCTTGGCCGTTTTCCTTGCGGCGGCGGGATTCGGCGAGGAGAGGACGGAGAAATCCGTCTACTTTGCTGGGGTGGCAGTGATCGGTGTGGAGTGCGATCAGGACGTCGTATTTCTCAGCCAGCCGGTGAACGGCCTCCGCCAGCACGATCGATCCGAAAGCGGCATCATTGACCTCCAGCCCGGAGGCGAATTGCCCGCCACCCGTGGAAACCTGGATGATTCCGTCCGATTTTGAGTCCGAAAAGGCCTTGAGAGCGCCATTCGCGGTCGTCAGAGAGGTAATATTGATCGCGGGATAGGCATATCCACCCTTTTGGGCAGCATCCAGCATGGCGCGGTATTGCTTTGGGGTCGCGATGGGCATGACGAGGGCCAGTAGCGGGCGGAGGCCCAAGATGCAAGGGCATTGCCCCCCGTATTTTAGACTTGAGCGTGGCGAGCCCACGGCGTATCCCCTCCCGCCTCCGCACTAAAAAAGGGTAGGTACCGAAGTGGTCAAACGGGGCAGACTGTAAATCTGCTGGCTTACGCCTACGAAGGTTCGAACCCTTCCCTGCCCACCATCCCTTATTATGTAGAGTTGGAGACGAAAACTCCTATTTTTAAGGTATTTCTCGCGGTTGCCTAACGGAGAGAGCTCGTGGAGCCACGTGGAACGGAGAAGATTCGCGCGGCACCCAAAGGCGCGATTTTCTTGAAACTAATTTGAAACCAATTGCTATTGATTGCTAGGAAATTGCTTTTCCAGCTCTGATTTCCTGGAGCTTCACGGGC
>JAPKFB010000054.1 GCA_028821775.1 Roseibacillus sp. | reverse complement strand
GAATTCTGACCATCCTCCCTCACATGACAAGCTCATCATGCCGAGTAATTCACATCGGTGACTCCCATTGTGGACAACCGCGTGATGTGCTCCGATGCCAAGGAAAAATCAGCTCCGTTTATTGACGGAAGCGGCTTGAAAATGTGCCGTGAATCACGATCTCGGATTTCTGAATAGCTAACAAGCTAGAAATAACCGCGTTACTTTGAGGTGGAAACGTAGCTGGCCTGGCTCACGCCTTTGCCCACTTTCTTGGTCTTTTTGCCGAGCCAGCTCATCAAGCCGCGTAATTTAGCGCCCACCTTCTCGATTCCGTGCTTCTCTTCCGCTCTGCGGATCTTGTTGAAATTCTTGCAGCCGGCCTTGAACTCACCGACCCACTCCTTGGCGAACTTGCCGCTCTCGATGGCCTTGAGCTGGCGCTGCATGCGCTTCTTGACCGAAGCATCGATAATCTTCGGTCCGACCGTGACATCCCCATATTCCGCGGTCTCGGAGATCGAGAACCGCATCCCTGCGATTCCACTCTCGTTCATGAGGTCCACGATGAGCTTGAGCTCGTGGAGGCACTCGAAGTAGGCCATCTCGGGCGAGTAGCCGGCTTCCACCAGGGTCTCGTAGCCCGCCTTGACGAGGGAGGTCGCACCCCCGCAGAGCACACACTGCTCCCCGAAGAGGTCCGTCACGGTCTCTTCGCGGAAGTTGGTCTCAAACACTCCGGCGCGCGTTCCGCCAATTCCCTTGGCCCAGGCGAGGGCAATCTGCTTGGCCTTGCCGGTCGCGTCCTTGTCGACCGCGATCAAGGTGGGCACCCCTTTTTTCTCCAGATACTGGCTGCGCACGGTGTGGCCCGGCCCCTTGGGAGCGACCATGATCACGTCCACATTGTCCGGAGTATCGATCAGTTTGAAGTGCACCGCAAAGCCGTGCGAGAAGAGGAGGGCCTTGCCCGCGGTCAGGTTGGGCGCGATGTCCTTCTCATAAACCGAGGGAATCACGGTATCCGGGGTCGCCACGAAAATCACATCGGCATGCTTCACTGCCTCGGCGGTGTTCATCACTTTGAAGCCGAGCTTCTTGGCCACTGCCCGAGACTTCGACTTGGCGTAGAGCCCAATCGTGACGTCGCAGCCGCTCTCTTTGAGGTTCAGGGCGTGGGCGTGTCCCTGCGAGCCGAAGCCGATAACGGCGAGCTTCTTGCGCTTGATGGCATTCAGGTTCGCGTCCTTGTCGGTATAGATCTTGGTGGCCATAGTAGTCTCTCTGGAGTGGATTCCCCCGAAATGGGGGGGCGGGAGACTGAGGGAGAGGCCGCGGCTCGTCAAGCCGGGAGGCGGGGGAATAGTGGACCGTATTCAGACTTTCCGAAAGACCTCTCTCCTCTCCGCCGGCAGAGCCCACCATGTAGTTTTTGCGGTCTGAACACTGAAGGCTGGTTCCTGCTTACTCCTGCCCCCCCACTCATCCTCCATACACCATCACCGGTCCCACCCCGGGAGGGCCCTGGACCCTGCGGAGCTTTTCGACCGCCCGAGCCACCGCACTCGCCGCGGTCTCGACCTCTTCGTCGGTGGTAAAGATCGAGAGGGAAATTCGCAGGCTGCTCCGCGCGCGCTCATCGGAGAGCCCCATCGCTTTCTGCACGTGACTGGGCTGCTGCTTGCCCGTCATGCAGGCACTGCCCGCCGAACATTGCACCCCGGCTTCATCGAGGAGAATGAGGAGACCCGCTGCTTCGCAGTGTTCGAACGAGGCATGGACGATGTTCCCGGCCCGGTGATCCCGCGAACCGTTCAGGGTCACTCCTTCGATCTCACTCAGGAGCCGTTCTTCAAATCGATCCCGGCGCCGTTTCACCTCGGCATGACCATCGCCCTCAAGTGCCTGCCGCATGATCTCGGCGGCCGTTCCGAGGGCCACGATGGACGCCACGTTTTCGGTCCCGCTCCGCCGACCATCTTCCTGGCCTCCACCACGAATCATGGGCTCAAAACGAACGCCCTCCCGCGCATAGAGCGCACCCACCCCCTTCGGCGCGTGAAACTTGTGTCCGCTCAAGGACAGAAAATCAACCGGAACCGCGCGCACATCGACCGGCATCTTGCCCACCGCCTGGATCGCATCGGTGTGAAAAGCCCACCCCGCCTCCTTCGCGATTCGGCAGACCTCCTCCATGGGATTGATCACGCCGGTCTCGTTGTTGGACCACATCACCGAAGCAAAACCCGGTCTCTCTCCATCGACCAATTCCGCAAATTCGTCCACCCGCAAACGGCCATCCCCCTCCACTCCGCAGAGGGCCACTTCGTAACCCACTTCCGCCATCGCTTCGCAGGGACGCAAAACCGCGCTGTGTTCAGTCGCACTGGTGACAATCTTTGATTCCTTCCGTCCCACCAACCGCGCGAGCCACTTCAAGGTCATGTTGTTCGACTCCGTTCCACATCCCGTAAAGACAATCTCATCGGGATGGGCATTAATCAGCGCGGCCACCTTCTCGCGCGACTCGGTGATGGCCTGCTTGACCGCTTTGGCCGCGCGATACCCACTCGATGGATTGTACCAATGATCGGTCAGAAACGGCAGCATCGCCTCCACCACCTCCGGGTGCACTTGCGAGGTCGCATTCGAGTCGAGGTAGATCATGTCGTCACGCTAATGCGCCCCCCGATCAAAGCAACCCGTCTTCGCTGCGCGCTGCCGTGGCGAGCCCGTCTTTGTGATCCTATGCAACTTCGCACCCTTGCACCCTTTCTCAGGGGCCACGCTCCTCCGCCGGCCAGGCCGCGACGAGCAGTCTCCCTTTAATGAACAGGATCGGTTTCCCCCCCTATCCTGTTCAGAAGGCCGCCCGCCGCGGTTGTAGCCATGAAGACTGAGCGATATCTTGCTCAGCCGGGGTGGCAGATTGGTGTTCGTTGCGTTCCCTTGAACACGGAACAGCCGGTGAACCCTCGCCAAGGGCCCGGCTCATCAAAATCAAAAAATGCTCCAACACAGTGAGTGGGAGAGCGCCGCCTGGCAGGCTCTCGACTCCGCTGATTGAATGAACCTCCATCTCCACGCGCTGTTGTGATTCAATTAAAAAGGGTTGGAACAAAACATGGCTTAGCTGATCTCATTGGCTGCGTCAACCGTGGTCGACTACCATAAAACCACTGGCTGAGAGCAGGTTGCAACCGGCCTTGCTCGCCTGCAAGCCCTCAGTGATTCTCCGCATTCAGAATCAGGCCGGCAGCGGCTTCAAATTCGCCAAGCTGTCCAAGAGCTCGCGCATGTCCTTGCGCCAGCAGTCGATCATGTGCCGCGAGGTTTCGGCCTTCTCAGCGATCGACTTTTCAAGCTCGTGGTAGGCGGTCGCCAGTTTTTCCTGCAGATCATCTACGGCCCCCCGGGCCCGCTCGCAAACCGTGATGCTTAACGCGTCGATCGAGGCCAGACGCATGTCCGCGGTGCGCCGTGCTTCCGCGATCTCAGCCAAGAGAATGCGGCTCGGGGAAACGGTGCGAAAGTCAGAGGTCAATCCCACTTTGGAAAGCAGCCAGATCATCCACTTGGTGGGATCAAAGTTCCACGCCTTCACACCATTGCGATAGTCGTGTTGGAACTCATGGTGAAAGTTGTGGTAGCCCTCACCAAAGGTCAGGAAGGCCATGAGCATGCTGTCACGAGCGCTGCACTTGCTGGAATAGGGCTGGGTGCCGATCGTGTGACAGAGGCTGTTGATGAAAAAGGTGCTCTGTTGCACCACCACCACGCGCAGAACACCGGCGATGAGAAAGCCACCCCAAGCCCCCACCGGCCCATTCCAAAGGTAACCAAGAAGGGCCGGACCAAGGAGACCCACAAACACAGCAAGGAGCTTGTCCCACCGGTGTTGCCACATGACCAAGCGGTCCTTGCGGAGATCCGGAACGTTGTCGAGGGGCGTCTGTGGAATGATCTTGAAGAAAATCCAACCCATGTGCGCCCAGAAAAACCCGCGCGAAATATCATAGGGATCGTTGTCGTGATCAACGTGCTTGTGGTGTCTGCGATGATCAGAAGCCCAGTGGAGCACCGAGTTCTCAAAGGCACAGGCTCCAAAGACGAGGGTGAACAGCTTCACCGGCCACTTCGCCTTGAAGGACAAGTGCGAAAAGAGACGGTGATACCCCAGCGTGATACTCAGACCAGTCGAGAGGACCAGAAAGACGAACATGCCCCCGATGAACCAATCGATCCCGTGATTCCACAAGTATACTGGGACCGCCAATATGGCGAACAGGATGATGCCAACGAGGAAGACAGTGTTGATCCAATCAACGCGACGGAAGGGAATACGATGGGCCATGGACTTGCTTTGGGTGTCGGTCGTGAGGGCGAGCGCCGCCGATCCGGGCGGACCATACGCCTCTTCTCCCGATTGGCCAGTCCGATCTATTCACACCTCCGAACATTTACTCTTTGGCGAAACCCCCCTGAAATCGTGGTTTTTTACCTATTGGAGGGGCAAAATCTCTCCTCCGGACATTGTCGGGACATCTTAGGCGAAGGCAAATTTTATGCCATTCCTGGGAAATTCAACCTGTCCGCTCCCGGTTGGGAGGCCTGCAGAGCGAGTCGAAGAGTCCGCTCAGCCCGACCGGGTCTCACGCGTTCGGGCCTTCAGAAGGCAGTCCCTCGCGTTCCGCGAAGGAGCTGGCCAAGATCAGGACGAACGCCCCCTCCATTCTAACAGATCCCCCCAAAGCCCCCAAAAAATCCAATCCCTCCGCCTTCGGGCGGAGGGATTGCGATTTCTGGAAATTCAGGCTTCCGGGGACAAGGTGTCCGCAGAGTGCCACTCGTGCTGCAGGTCCCGCATCAGGAGGGCGTGATCAAACTCGATGCTGCCCGACGGGAAGCGCTCCCCATCTTCGAAGTAGCTCGAGAAGACCGCGCTGACCTCCAACGCGGAGACCGCCCAGTCATGAACCGCGAGGTCCATGCCGTCGTAACGCCCCGGGCGCTTGCAGTCCGAATATCCACGGGAACCAGTTTCAAAGAATCGGGACGCGGCCGCCAAATCGGGGAATCGCGAACTCTTGGGAAAGTGCTCGCTCTCCTTCGCCTGCACGCGAATCCCGACCGTCCCATCCCGCGACTCCATCGCAAAGTCGATCTCGCCCTCCTGATCACGAATCATAAATTTTGCCCGGTGCTGCTCGCCTGGAAAGAGCCGGCCTCCTGCCAAGTGGGTGAGCACCGAATCCGTATCCCGCCGGGGGACATAGACCGCCTCCTCCTCGCCGCCATCTCTCTCCACCAGAACCGCAAATCGATGCGCCGCATTTTCGCTGGAGAGACCCGGCACCAGGCCCATCTTCTTCGGCTTCATGCCTTCCAGGCGAATCAGACAGATCCCCCCAATGGCATATCCTTCCACCACCTTGGGGCGCATGCAACTCGGCAGAAGCCGCTGGACGATCTCAGGATCCGCCCGGTAATTGACCAAGAGGCGACGCTTGATGAGGCCAGTGATGGAGGGCAGTCGCATCGCACTCTCAGATCCTCTCTCCCTCCATCGCCTACTCCTCCCTGAGAAACGCCACCAGGTCCCGCACATCGGTGTCAGTCATGGTCTGGAACACCGCATCCGGCATCAGCGAGTAGGGCAAGACATCACGATACGCGATGGTGTTCTTCTCCAACTCGAAGCGTCCCGCATTGGAATCCAAGGTGTAGGTGTCCTTCGACTCCTCCGCAATCACCCCCAGCACCACCCGCTCGTCCTTCAGCTCGAACTTGTAGTAGCGATACTTGTCGTCGATCTCGCCGTCGGGATGAAGAACGTGCGGCAGGAGATATTCGAGGTTGCCGAGATCATGGGCACTCAGGCCCGGCCCGGCTCTTCCGCCTTCCCCCTTCACCATGTGGCACTGCCCACAGCTCTTGTTGAAGACCGCACGGCCATGAGTGAGATTTGCCTGCCTCAGGTTCTCGGTGGAGAGCACCGCGCGATAGTGCGCGAACAATTCAGGCGTGCGCTCTTCCGCCCGCGCCCCCTTGCTGGCGAGCCCCGCCGGCTTGTCCGAGAGATGGGACACTTCAGCCGCGCTCAAGGCACGCTCATAAATCCGCACGTCGTTGATCCCGCCCCGAAAGAATTCCTTCACCGTCGGCGCTCCCCCGATCCACAAATCACCACTCCCGTCCGAGGCCACCGCACCCGCGCGATAGCCCGAGAGATGCCCATCGACAAAGAGGAACCGCTCGCTCCTGCTCTGGGTCACGCACACGTGGTGCCAGCCCTTCGTAGCGTCCACACCAACCACATTGGTCTTGGTTCCACCCATGAGCCAGCGGCCCGCAGGATTGATCCAGATTCCATACCAGGGCCTGGTCGCGCGCGACTTGTTGATGAGCGCAGTCCAGTCGCTAGAGGTCTCGGTCACGTAAATCCACGCCGCGAGGGAATAGGAGTCCTTCTTCGCAAAGCTGAGATCCGCGCGATGGGGGATGACCAGACAATCATCGGTGCCATCGAATTTGAAGGCGCGACGTCCACCCAGTGAGGTCACCACGGTCGGTTGGCACTGGGTCGAGTTCTGCCTCGCCGTTCCCCACTTCGCCCCCTCGGCAATCTCCTCTGCCTTGAGGTGAAGGGCCAGTCCCTCATCCGACACCGACTTGGCAGGCATTGCCTTCACTCCTTTCGGCTTCGAGGGGACCACCTGCGCAGTCTTGCCGGCCGCCTTGCGCCGGCGGGCGATGAATCCCTTCACCTTGTCCATCTTGCACGCCGCTTCGATCTTCGCGGCCTGCTCCTTTTCCGCCACCACCAGCGGCTCGAGAGCATACCAGATCAGGAGCGGAAGGTTGTGATCATCCTTGTCTTCCTCATGCGCCACGAGGGCCTCCAGGACATCCCCCCGCCTGGCAGGCTCCAGGCGCTGCATGGCCGAGGCCAGGAAGAGACGAACTGCGGCCGAGGGATCCTCCTTCGCCATCACCGCCCAAGTCTGCAGAACCGCATCGGGCACCCGCTTGTCTTCTGCGATCAACTGGATCGCCCACCCGCGGATGTATTCTTCCTTGTCGCTGAGCAGAGGTGCCAACATCACGTCTCCGAGACCACCCACCAGCTGCAGGGTCCAGAGCGCACGCAGACGGTTGGCCACCTTGGGGTCCTGATCGAGAATCTTGCGCAAACCCGCCAAGGTTGCGGGCAAAAGCCGCCCCGCCAAGGCACGCTCCTGCAGGAGGCGGCGCGCCTGGCGCACATACCATTCGTTGGCATTGAGGTGCATCGCCACCAACTTGAAATCGGGAAGCTTGGTCAGGTCCATGCCGACCGGATACTTCACGTCCCCATAACTGATGCGCCAGAGGCGACCGGTCTTCCGATGCAGGACCTTGCGTCCACAAATGTCGGAATCGTGCCAGTCGATCGCGTAAATTGAACCATCGGGTCCGAGCTCCATGTTGAACCCGAGCCACTGCGGATCGTTGGACATGCAAAACTCCTCGCCGTGCTTTGCGGTGTAGCCGGAGCCCTTGCGCTCGAGCTCATCGGTGAGCACTCCATGCAGGTGGATGTTACACATGAAGAGCTTGCCGCGATACTTCTCCGGAAACTGGTCCGCGAGGTAGAACCGCGCCCCGCCGTGCGCCGAAGCATGACGGTGATCCGCAATCGTCTTGATGTCGTCATAAATGTAGGGATTGAAATGCTTCCCACCCTGACGGTGATAGCGTCCCCCCTGGATCATGTGAAAGAGGTGCGGAATCACACAGGCGGTCACAAAGGATTGTCCATTCTCATCAAAATCGAGCCCCCACGGATTGCTCGTGCCCCAGGCAAAGACTTCAAATTTTTCGTTCAGGGGATGGTAGCGCCACACTCCCGCATTGAGCCCCACCCGCTGATCATCGGGAGTCCCCGGACGACCCACCTTGGAGTGGGTGAAGACCCCGTGGGTACCATAGAGCCACCCGTCCGGGCCCCAGAGAAAGCTGTTCAAGGTCTCGTGCCGGTCCTGTCGCCCGAAGCCGTCCAGCTTCACGATGGGCTCTCCGTCGGGAACGTCGTCGCGATTGCGATCAGGAATGAAAAGGAGGTTGGGGGGCGAACCAACATAGACCCCTCCATGACCCAGCGCGATTCCGGTCGGAAACATGATCTTGTCCAGGAAGACCTTCCGCTCGTCCATCTTCCCATCGCCATCGGTGTCCGTCAGAATCACGATGCGACCCTGCGGTCCGAGCTTGTAGAGGTCCGATCCTCGCGTTTCGTAGTTCAGATTCTCACACATCCACACCCGGCCCCGCTCATCGAAGGTGAAGGCAAACGGTTGCTGACATCCGGGCTCGGCCGCAAAGGCATTCACCTTGAATCCCTCCGGGTGCTTCATCTTGGCGATCGCCTCCTCCGGAGAGAGATACTTGAAGGCCGCTTCCTTCGGCGGTTCGGCGTGCGTTGCGCAAACCGACGCGAGGGAAACAATCAGGGCGAGACGAGGCAAACGTGCTGTCATGCCGCCAGCCTCGCGCGATCGAAGGGGGCTCGTCAAGGCGGCTTCCCCGGCATCTTGAAGGGACCTCCCCGGGGGGAGCGATGCCCTCTCCGACAATAATATAAACCCATCTGCGTTAATCTTCCCTCCTCGCCGTCTTATTTCCGCTGGGCACATCTGGAACTCGGATCTAAATTGTCGACCCATGAAGACACACCTCTTCCTCACCGTGATCGGATCCGCACTCCTAGCCGCCACCCTCCCCGTGGTCGCCCAAGGCAAACTCAGAATTGCCTGGGAACTGACGGAAGGAGTCAAGGCACCCGAAAGCGCCTACTACGACGCCCAGACCGGCCACCTCTTCATTTCGCAGATCGGCGAAGGCGGAGGAAAGGCCAAAGATAGCGACGGTTGGATCAGCGTCCTCAAGCTGGACGGCACCGTTGTCAAGGATCGGTGGTTCAGCGGCTTGCACGCCCCGAAGGGAATGCGCAGTCATCAAGGCATCCTCTGGGTTTCCGACATCGATCGCCTGGTCGGCATCAACATCGCGAGCAGCAACACTCACCGCATCTTCAACATCGCAGGCGCCAAGTTTCTCAACGACGTGGCCGCTGGTCCCACAGGCATCATCTACGTCTCCGACATGCCCGCGAGCACCATCTATCAAATGCGGGGAAATCGGATCTCCAAGCTTGCCACCGGTCAACAGCTTGACAGCCCCAACGGCCTCCTGGTCTCGGGCAACACCCTCTTCATCGCAGGTTGGGGAAAGAATCTCACCGACTCCTTTGAAGTGAGCACGCCCGGGCGCCTGCTCTCCTACAACCTGCGCACCAGGAAACTCAGGGCCATCACCCGCGTGCCCACCGGGAATCTCGATGGTCTCGAACTCGACGGTCGGGGCGGCTTCTTCGTCACCGACTGGAGTGCCGGCTCGCTCTTTCACATCACCGCCAAGGGCGCGGTCACTTCCATCCTCAACCTCCCCAAAGGCACCGCCGATCTTTGCTACCTTCCCGAGAAGAAACTCCTCATCTTGCCCCGCATGCTCGAGAACCGCGTCACCGCCTACGATCTCTCAGATTTCAAGCCGTAGCGGAACAAGACCTGATGCCTGCAAACCTGCGCTTCCTCCGTTCGTAACCGGGTAATGATGAGAATCGCCCCCTCCCCCATCTGGCGCGCTTCACTGGCAAGTCTTGCTCTCCTCTCTCCCCTCGCAGCCCAACGGGTCACCAATGGCTTGGTGGTCCTCTACGACTTCGACTCCTCGAGCGGCAACATCGTCAGGGATCGCTCCGGAGCGGGCCAACCAATCGATCTTCAGATCACCGAGCCGAAGGGCGTGCTCCGTTCCAAGGGGGCTCTGGAGCTTCGAGGGAAGACGAGTGTCTCTTCCAAAAAGCCGGCCAAACGTCTCACCGAAGCAATCAAGCGCTCGGGTGAGATCACGCTCGAGGCCTGGATCAAACCAGCCCATACGGAGCAAGCCGGGCCCGCGCGGCTGGTCACTCTTTCCCGCAACAGCGGCCATCGCAACGTCACCCTGGGCCAGGACGGCGATCATTACGATGTCCGCTTCCGCTCGACCAAGACCAGCACCAATGGCATCCCGTCTTTGGCCACCAAGGACCGCAGCCTGAGCACAGAACTCACTCACGTCGTGTATACCCGCGAGCGATCTGGCAAAACCCGGATCCACCTCAACGGCAGACCGGCCGCGGAAAAGGACGTTCCCGGCGACACCTCAAACTGGGATTCCTCCTCCCTCCTCGTCCTGGGCAACGAAGTGGAAGGCATTCGTCCATGGAAGGGCACCCTCTACCTCGTCGCCATCTACAGTCGCGATCTCTCCAGCGCCGAGGTCGCGGCCAATTTCAAGGCCGGTGCAGGAGCGGCCTCCGGATTGGTGGCCCGCGAAGAACCCGATCCCAAGGTCGTGCACTTCGAAACCAGGATTGCCCCCATCCTCGCCAATCACTGCGTCGAGTGCCACGACGCCTCCACCCACAAGGGAAAGCTCGACCTCACCCGCAAAGCCACCGCCTTTGCCGCCCTCGAAAACGGCACTCCCATCGTGCCGGGCAATCTCGACCAGAGCCTCCTTTGGGATGTCGTCTTCAACGACGAGATGCCCGAGGACAATGATCCGCTCGGCATGCAGCAGAAGGCGGACCTCAAGAAATGGATCGAGGACGGCGCCATCTGGAGCCTCGAGGAAATCGATCCCGCCAACTATGTTCATAGTGGCGGCGGCAGCGACCAGCGATGGGTCCAGCGGCACACCGTGGAAGAATACATCGCAACCGTAAAGGCCACCGTCGGAGTCGATATCGCAGCGGAAGCGCGACAAATCCTTCCCCCCGATCTGCGCGCGGATGGCTTCACCAACACCGCCTATAATCTGAGTGTCGATCTCAAGCACATCGACGCCTACGCCCGCCTTGCTGAGATCATCGTGAGCCGCATGGATCCGGAAATATTCGCGCGCCAGTTTGCCCGTAATCACCGCTTCACCGACAAGGACATGGAAGCCCTCCTGAAGCCGATGGGCACGTGGATCCTGCGCGGTCCGCTTGAGGCCCGCGAAATCATCGCCTACCGCGGCATCTCCACCTCGGTGGCCAGTGTCAGTGGCAGCTTCAAGGAAGCCGTCGGCTACATGATCCAAGCCATGCTCCAGTCCCCGCGCTTCATCTATCGCATCGAGAACCAGCGCGGCGACGGGTCCTCCTGGCCCATCGACTCCTACGAACTGGCCACCCGCATGAGCTACATCATCTGGGGGGCCTCCCCTGACAAGGAACTCATGCGCGCCGCCAGGGAGGGCAACCTATCCAACCTCGCCCAAATCGAATTGCAAGCCGCCCGCATGCTCAAGGATCCTCGGACGATCGAGCGCTCGGTCGGGTTCATCACTCAGTGGCTCAACCTTGGCCGCCTCCCCAACATGCGGCCCTCACCAGAACGGTTCCCGAACTGGAAGGCGCAAATCGCAGAGGACATGCGCACCGAGACCGTCAGCTATTTCAAGGAGGTGGTGTGGACCCAGGAGCGTCCTCTCGGAGACCTTCTCAATGCCCAGGTCACCTTTCTCACCCCGCGACTCGCCAATCACTACCGGGGTCGCCCCCCCCAGCGCACACAGGGTGGACCTCAGCGCGCAGAACGCCACGACCTCACGACCAATCCCGCCCGCGGGGGCCTCCTTACTCACGGCAGCGTCCTCACCATGGGCGGGGACGACGCCTCCATGGTCACCCGTGGACTCTTCGTCATGCATAATCTTCTGCGCGGCGTGGTGAAGGATCCGCCCGCCGGAGTGGACACCACCCCCGTCCCTCCGCGACCGGGACTCTCACATCGCGGAGCCGCCCAAAAACGCATCGCAGATCGCTCCTGCGGTGGCTGTCATATCAAGTTTGAACCGCTTGCCTTTGGCCTCGAAAAGTACGACGGCCTGGGGACCTACTTCGAAAAGGATCATCACGGAAACACCCTGCGCGAGGACGGCGAAATCCTCTTCCCCGGGGAGGCCAACCCGACTCCCTTCCAGAACACCGGCGAGCTCATGGACTTGCTTGCCAAAAGCAAGCGTGTTCACGAATCCCTCACCTGGAAGGTGATTCAATTCTCAATCGGGCGGCCCCTTGGGTCCACGGATGCCCCTGCAGTGCTCAAAATTCACAAGGCTGCACGAAAGAACGGCGGCACTTGGCCCGCCTTGATCAAGGCCCTCGTCACCAGCGATCTTGTTCGCATGACGCCCACCGAATCCACGAAGCAACAACTCCGTCCCTCTCTTCCGCTCAATCCGTAATTCCCTTTTTCCACCGCTTCCGCTACCAAGACCAATCCCCATGACCAAGAAGAACGAGATTAGCCGCCGGACCATCCTTCGTGGTCTCAGCGGCGCCGCCATCGGGTTGCCCTTCCTGGAGGAGATGCTCGTTTGCAATGCGGTCGCCGCCAAGGCCGGGGCGCAAATTCCCGTGCGCGCATTCAACGTCTTCTTCGGACTCGGAATCCCCAAACCCCTGCAAACCGAAGGCTTCGAGGGCGTCCTGGAACCGCTCAAACCACTCCGCGACAAATTGCTCATCATGCGCGAGGTCGATCAGGTCCGCTGCGATGAAAGCGGAATCAATGCCCACTTCGACGGCGCCTCGGGAGCCTTCACCGCCACCCCCCCGAATGGCGAAGCGAAAGCGGGTGGCGCATCCCTCGACCAAGTCATTCGCCGCGAACTTTACCCCGGGGGGCTCCCCGCCGGGATGGTCCCCACCCTCGTGGGCGGAACTTTTTTTCGGCGCAGTCGGGTGAGCCGCTACGTGCATAGTTACAACTCCGACGGCACCGTGGCCGCCACCATGCAGGAAAAGCCGCGTGACCTCTTCCAACGCGTCTTCGGCGCGGTGGCGATCGACGACAGGGATCCCGACGCCCGACGCGATCGCATCAAGCAAAGCGTGCTCGACTCCGTGGTCGATGAGTATCGCTACTACACGGGCAACAACTCACCGCTCGGCTCGGCCTCCAAAGCGCGCGTCGCTGAACACCTCGAGCGCATTCGCGAATACGAGCAGCGCGCTTTCTCCATGAAACACCAGAAGGACTCCGGCGGCCCTCCCCGCCCTCCCCGCTCCGCCCTCCGGCACGGGGGCGCTGCCGATCCCGGCGGTCAGGGCATCGACATCACCCTCGAGGAACTCACCACTGAGTGGCGCCTCATGGCCGACCTCTACGCCCTTGCCATCGAGATGGATCGCGCGCGCTTTGGTTCCCTCACCTTCCTCGCAGCCGGCGAACGCATCCGCCTCACCGGCGACTATCACTACGGAGGCCGCAAGATCTGCACCTTCGATGATGCCCGCCAGCAGAATGCCAGTGGCGACAAGGGCTGCAGTCACGAGTGGTGGCACAAGTTCAAGGAGGACAAGAAGAACGAGCAACTGCGCGCCCATGCCCACATGAAGATGCGCGAAGTCGCCTACTTCCTCACCCGCCTCGACAAGACCAGGGAGGCCAACGGCAAGAGCATCCTCCAAAATTCCCTCATCACGATCTCGACCGAATCGGGCGACGGTCGCCACAACAACGTGAAGCGGGAACTCTCCGGCGTCTTCCACGCCATCACCGGTGCCAACGACCGCTTCAAGACCGGCCAGATCATGGACGTGCGCGCGGAAGGCCTCGACGTCTACAACAGCATCACAGCTGCGATGGGAGCGAAGGCCGAGCTTGGCCCGAAGAAGAGGGACAAGCGGAAGATCGATCAGATCCGAGCGTGACCCTCGGAAGCTGGAGCACTCGACCTATTTGGAAGCGTTCAGGAAACACCTGAGTCGCAACAACAACCCCCTGCCCCCGCTCACGCTCCGTCTCGATCGCCCACACCACGCAGTTGATCGACTCTTCATCCAGAGCGGCAAACAGTTCGTCCAGCAAGAAGAAGGAACGCTGCGTCCGGAGGACCCGGGCCAGGGTCAGCCGATAGCGCGGCCCTTCGCTCATGTTGAGGTCCGCGAAATCCTTGCCCTCTTGAATCCTCGTGCTTCCGCCAGGGATCACGAGTGAACGAGAAGATCTCAACGGACAGCGAGGGATGCCATTCCTGGATCAATCGGTGGCCAGGAGCAGGCCGAAATCCTGCACGCCGTTACTTCCGCGAGGCGCGCTTCATCAATTGATTCTCCACCGGCTTCACACCCTTCTTGTGCGCTTCCGTTAGGGCCAGAATCTTCGCTACGACTTCGGGATGCTCCTTGGCAAGGTCGAACTTTTCTCCGACATCGTGACCAAGATGGTAGAGCAGCGGCGGAACGTGCTGGCGGGCCTGCTTCTGACCGCTGTAGCGCTCCTTGGTCTGAAAGTGCGCTTTGAATTGACCGTGGCGCACCGCAAACACCTGTTCGCCATGATAATAGATCATCGTCTCCCGGGGGCTCTTTCCTGATCCATCGAGCACCTTGGAAAGATCATGACCGTCGTAGACACGGTCGCGGGGAAGCGTGCCCCCGGCCAGATTGACGAAAGTCGGCAAGAGGTCGAGAGTGCTCCCCATCTCGTGCACAATCCCCTTCTTGAGTTGTTTGGGATGCGCCCACATCACGGTCGGCTCGCGCATGCCCCCTTCCCAGGTACTGCCCTTTCCTTCCCGCAGCGGACCGGAGCTTCCGCCGTGCGTTTTGAAGGTCAGCCAGGGACCGTTGTCAGAGGTGAAGACAAAGTAGGTTTGATCATCGCTCTCCTTGATCGCCTTGATGACCTGACTGACCGACCAGTCGATTTCCTCGATCACGTCTCCGTAAATTCCACTCGTGCTGTGCCCATGAAAGGCCTTGTCGCGAAAGAGCGGAATGTGCGGCAGGCTCTGCGCGAGATATAGAAAGTAGGGAGCTGCGCCCCCTTGCTTCTCCTTGATGAACTTCACCGCTTCCTCAGTGTAGCGGCGCGTAATCGTGCGTTGGTCTGCAGGCCGCTCGAAGACTTTGGTGTCCCGCAGGAGGGGAACGTTGTAAGCCTTGTAGTCCTCGTTTCCGGCAAGCTCGAAATGGTTCGCGGTCCCACGCACCTTGTCCATGTCGTTCGAGTAGGGTATCCCAAAGTAGCTGTCGAAGCCGTTGGTGGTGGGAAGAAACTGGGGAAGGTGCCCAAGATGCCACTTGCCCACCGCGGCGGTGGCATAGCCTTCCTTCTTCAAGGCTTCCGCGATCGTGAGTTCGGAGGCCGGAATACCGCCCGCCGAATCGGGAAAGAGAACGGCCCGCCGATCTGAACACATCCCGCTGCGAATCGGAAGACGCCCCGTCATGAGACCCGCCCGACTGGGAGTGCACACACTGGCCGCAACATAGAAGTTGGTCCACTTCTGCCCCTCCGCGGCGAGCGCATCGAGGGCCGGCGTTTTGATCGCGGGATGACCGAAGCAACTCAAGTCGCCGTAGCCGAGATCGTCGCAAAAAATGATGACGAAGTTTGGCTTCTTGGCGTGGGTTGGGAGAGCCAGGCAGAGGAGGGCAATCAGGGTGGCGAGCTTGGGCATCCCGCTTGCTAGCGAAATTGCCTCACGTTGCCAATCGTGGACCTTCCCACTTCTTCGAATTTCGCCGGATTCATGACCCTCGAGCAACAAAGCCAACGCCTTCAGCGCGTTCCGCCTCGCGGGCCGACCTTTCGACTCGTTGACGAATCGAATTTTCCAACCACAACACTCTCCGTCAGCGCGGCGTTGGGGAGAAATTCAACAGCCTCCCAGGGCACCCGTCGCTTATTTTCATGCCCCTCGGCGACCACCGGAGTCACCGCCGCTGCGCTGGAGAGCGATAGAGAAACGTTCTCCGCCTCATGTTACACCCTAGCAGCGCCAGCTTGGGGCAGGTCAATCTGATAGCTCTGTGGGGCCACGCTGGTATTCTGATCACGCCCTATGAGATCAGCCCTACCCGTCATCCTCTGCGCTATTTGCACCTTCGCTCTCTCGGCCCCCGCGAGGGGAGAGAAATACAACGTCCTCTTCATCATCTCGGACGACCTCACCTACACGGCCCTCTCCTGCTACGGGAACAAGGTCTGCCACACTCCAAACGTCGATCGCATCGCCGCCCGGGGGACCCGTTTCACGCGCGCCTTCTGCCAGGGCACCTACTGCGGTCCATCGCGCGCCTCCTTCATGTCGGGCTACTATCCGCACGCCACCGGCGAACTCGGTTACCGGAATCCACGTCCGCGCATTGGGGATCGCGCCACCTGGTCGGAGCACTTTAAAAACAACGGCTACTACACCGCGCGGGTGAGCAAGATCTACCACATGGGTGTGCCCGGCGGAATCGAGAAGGGCGATCACGGCGCGGATGATGCAGCCTCCTGGACCGAACGCTTCAACAGCCAGGGCCCGGAGTGGAAGGCACCCGGCGAGGGGGAAACCCTGGAGAACAATCCCGATGGCAAGAAGCCAGCGGTGGGCGGAAATACCTTCGTGGTGGTCGAGGCCGACGGCGATGATCTCGTGCATTCCGACGGCAAGACCGCGGCCAAAGCGTGTGAGCTGATCGCCATCCACAAGGACAAGCCGTTCTGGTTGGGCGTGGGGTTCGTGCGACCTCATGTCCCCTTCGTCGCACCGCGGCCCTACTACCAATCGTTTCTCCCCTACAGCACGATGACCCTGCCACCCAAGATTGCGGGCGACTGGGAAGACATCCCCAAGGCAGGCATCAACTACAAAACAAGTCTCAACATGAAGATGGATCTGCGGCGCCAGAAAAAGGCCGTGGGGGGCTACTACGCCTCGGTGGCCTATATGGATGCGCAGGTCGGCAAGGTGCTCGACGCCCTTGAGAAAGCCGGGTTGGAGGACAAGACCATTGTGATCTTTACCAGCGACCACGGCTACCATCTTGGCGAACACGACTTCTGGGCCAAGGTGAGCCTACGCGACGAATCGGCAGGCATCCCGCTCATCATCAGCGTGCCCGGCAAGAAACCGGCGGTGTGTCATTCCTTCGTCGAGTTGCTCGACCTCTATCCGAGCCTCTCCAAGCTCTGCGGACTGGATGTTCCCGCCCGCCTGCAGGGAAAGGACCTCTCTCCCCTCTTGGATGATCCGACCCGACGAGTCCGCGAAACGGCCTTCTGTGTGGCACCGATGCGTAAAGGATTTCTCCTGCGCGAAGACAAGTGGGCCTACATCCAATACGGGGAAAAGGCCGAGGGGGGAATCGAACTCTTCGACGTGAAGAAGGATCCCAGGCAACACACCAACCTGGCTAAGAGCGTGGAGCACGCCAAGACGGTGACCCGGTTCAAGGCCCAAATGACTGAGAAATTGCAGGCCGTGCGCACCAACGATCTAGGCCTCGGCTACAAGAAGCCGCGCAGGCGCAAGCAGTGACCGGAGCGCCGCCCGCAACGTCGCCGTGCCCATCGGGAACGAATGGGTCGCCAATACCATCATCTCCCCCACCAGCGACAGCGATTCCGATCTCGCTGAATCCCTGGCCGGAACCGATCCCTTTGACTCCACCTCGACCCTGGCAATCACAGGAATCACCCATTCCTCGACGAGCAACACGGTGACTTGGTCCAGTGTGCCGGGCACAATCTACGGGGTGGAATATCTCAATTCCTCCTCCGCAAGCTGGATCTCGATCGGGACTCACCTCGCGACGGGAAGCCCCTCCTCCTGCCAGGATGCAGATGCGGCCCACGTGTCCGATGACTCCAGGATCTATCGCATCGTCCTGATCTAGCAGCCTGCTAGCGTTACTTGCTGGCGGTCATTGGGGGCGGAGAGCTCTAAGTCGGGTATCCTTGCGCTCTCCGCCCCCAATGACCACTTCTTCCCGTCGGCACCACCATTCCCCTTGGCTTGATTCGCCTAAGTGCTAGCGTCCCTCCATCAGCAATTTACACGATGCTCCCGACGCCACGATGGCGGTCTATCTCGACCTGGAGAACATTGCAATTGGAGCACGCGATGCGCGCTATCCGACCTTCTCGATCGAAAAAGTCTTTGAACGACTTTACCTGAAAGGGCACATCGTCGTGAAAAAAGCCTACTGCGATTTCTCGCGCTACAAGGAATTCAAACGCGAGCTCCACGATGCCTCCTTCGAATTGATCGAAATCCCCCACTTCCGGCAGTCAGGAAAGAATTCTGCCGACATTCGCATGGTCGTCGATGCACTGGATCTCTGCTACACAAAGAGCCACGTCGATACCTTTGTCATCATCTCGGGTGACTCTGACTTTTCCCCCCTCGTCAGCAAACTCCGCGAGAACGACAAGACCGTGATTGGACTGGGCGTGAAAAACTCAAGTTCTGATCTCTTCATCAAGAACTGCGACGAGTTCATCTACTATGATGACTTCGTCCGGAAAGTGACGAAGAAACCAGTCATCGCCAACACCCGGGTTGCCAAGAAAACCACCAAGAAGGCAGCCAAGAAAAAGACTGCTCAAAAACTGGAGGGCCCGACCACCGAGGAGGCCCTCGTCCAAGTCGTAAGCACGTTTGAAGCGCTAAGCCAGGAACGCAACGGCGACGGGGCGATTTGGGGATCCATGATCAAGCAGGCCCTCAAAAGGATGAATCCCGGATTTGACGAGCGCGCCCACGGATTTCGCTCCTTCAACGAAGTCCTCCTGGAGGCAGAATCCAACGGATTGGTCAGATTGGAAGCGGACGAGAAATCTGGCGGCTACACCGTTTATCCTTCCTAGACTAGCAGGGTGTTGAAATTCTTGAGAATGCCGCGCGGAACCCGTTGGATCGATTGGCGCGGCGCGAGGTAGAATTGAATCAAGATTCAGGACCGACGAGCAACGCCACAATTGGACCTAAGATTCGCATTCCGACGAGGATTCCGAACGAAGCGAGCTCTTCTCCGAAGTTCGTTTCCATTCCATTTTGTGACGAACTAAGCTGACTACACATTAGGAACTTATCACCGAATTCATTAACACAAGCTGAGGAACTGCCGCTAAGAAAATCTAGTTCTTGCACCGTCGCACGCCGCCCTGTTAGCTCCGCGCGCCTGCCAGGAACCGTCCTCTTTCTTGTGAACGTCCCTGATCATCATTCCGACCAACCCCTTCGCGACGACAAGCATCTCCCCAAGATCCTGATCGTCACGCCGGAGATTACCTACCTCCCAAAGGGCATGGGCAACCTGGCCCAACGCATGACGGCCAAGGCGGGGGGACTGGCCGATGTCTCTGCTTCGCTTGTTCACGCCCTCCACTCCCAGGGTGCCCGCGTTCATGTCGCGCTCCCAAACTACGCGCGCATGTTCGATCTTGGCATGAAGGAGCGCTGGCAGAATGCCTTCGACAAGGTCGATCGTGCACTCCCCGAACAACGAATTCATCTCGCAGAAGACGCCGCCTTTTACCGGCGTTCGGAAGTCTACAACGCCACCGAAAACCACAACGTCGCCCTCGCCTTTCAACGCGAGGTGATCAATCACATCATTCCCGAAGTGCAGCCCGATCTCATTCACTGCAATGACTGGATGACTGGATTGATCCCGGCCGTCGCTCAGAAGCACGGCATCAAGTGCCTCTTCACCGTCCACAATATTCATACCGAGCGCCTCACCCTCGCCCACATCGAAGACAAGGGCATCGATGCCGAAGACTTTTGGACCCACTGCTACTTTCAGGGGCAACCGAACAGCTACCAGGAGATGCGAACCGACAATCCCGTCGACCTGCTCACCACCGGTATCTTTGCGGCCGATCACGTTAACAGCGTTAGCACCACCTTCCTTGAAGAGATGATCGAAGGACGACACGACTTTGTCCCCGACCACATCGGACACGAACTCTGGCAAAAATCGAAGGCGGGGTGTGCCACCGGCATTCTGAATGCCCCTGACAGCGCCTTTGAGCCGCAGACCGATCCCTACCTCGACCATCCCTTCGGTCCCGCCGATCACGCTCGGGGCAAGCGGGAATGCAAGGCCCTCCTTCAAAAGGAGCTCGGTCTGCACCTCGACCCGAACGCCCCGCTCTTTTTCTGGCCGTCCCGCCTCGACCCGGTGCAGAAGGGCCCCCAACTCCTCGCCGAGATCCTGCGCCAGATCACTGCCGACTACGAAAACGTGGGCCTTCAGATCGCCATCATCGCAAACGGAAGCTATCAACAATCCTTTCATGAGCTCGTGGAGAAGCACGATCTGAATGGTCGCGTCGCGGTGGTGGATTTCTCCGAGAAGCGCTCTCATCTCGGATACGCAGCGGCCGACTTCATGATCATGCCCTCGCGCTTTGAGCCCTGCGGACTCCCCCAGATGATCAGCCCGAAGTACGGCACCCTCACCCTCGCCCACGACACGGGCGGGATTCACGACACCGTCGATCACCTCAACGTGGACGGGAATACAGGCAACGGCTTTCTCTTCGAGACATTCGATGCGGCCGGCCTGCGCTGGACCATCGACGAAGCAATCCGCTTTCATCAACTCCCCGCCGGGACCAGGAGTGCGCAGCTCTCCCGCATCATGACGGAATCGAAAGAGCGCTTCAACCACGAGCGCACGGCACGATCCTACATCAACCGCTACACTGAGATGCTCGGCACCAAAGTGACCATGTAGCCCAGCGCCCGCCTACGCGATATTGGTAAACACCGCCTGGACGTCCTCGTTGTCCTCAAGCTTGTCAATGAGCGCCTCGATCTCATCCAGCCGCTCGTCCGAGAACTCCTGCGGGTTATTTGGAATTCGTTGCAGGCTGGCCTTGGTGAGCTCGATCCCAAGTTGCTCACAGGCCTGCGAGAGTGAACCGAAGTTTGTGAAGTCCCCGTAGACAAACACGATTCCGTCATTCTCTTCCAGCTCCTCGAGTCCATGATCAATGAGCTCGAGTTCGATTTCATCCAGCTCCTGTCCTTCCTTCTTCTCGAACTGGAGCACGGTCTTGCGATCAAACAGAAACTGCAGCGACCCGGAGTTGAGCATTTCCCCGCCCGCCTTGTTGATGGGGGTGCGAATGTTGGTGACCGTCCGATTGGTGTTATCGGTGGCGGTTTCGATGAACAGCATCACTCCGTGCGGCCCCTTGGCCTCGTAAAAAACCTCCGAGATGTCCGCCATGTCCTTACCGGATGCCCGCTTGATCGCGGTCTCGATATTGTCCTTGGGCATGTTCTCCGCCTTGGCATTGAGAATCGCAGTGCGCAGCTTGGAATTGGAGTCCGGATCCGATCCCCCCTCCTTCGCTGCCATCGTGATGGTCCGCGACAACTTAGGGAAAACCTTCGACATCTTATCCCACCGCTTCTCTTTCGAGGCCCTTCGATATTCAAATGCACGTCCCATAGACGGGCGGAATCTAGACAGGCGCTCCCCAATCTCAAATCAGAATTTGCGCAATCTCGCGCGTGCTCGGCCCCGCGCCTCCTCCGAGCGTGACCTTCGAACAGCCCGCGTCCTGCCGCGCCTTGCCGGGACGCCCCCCGGGCCCTGCCGGGGACGGCTTGGCTCCAACCTCCACCGAGCTCCCTCCTCCGCTCGCCCCTGCCCTCTGACCAGACTTTTTCCCGATCACAAAAAAATCTCCGTGCCCTCCGCTCCCCGTGGTTCAATCTACTCCAAACCATGAAGATCTTCCTCCTCGCCCTCGCAGCCCTCGTCCCTTCCGCCGCTTTCGCCGACCACCACAAGAAGGGCAAGGGACAGCCCATCTCCCTCTTCAACGGCAAGGATCTCTCCGGTTGGCACGCCGACATCCCTGCCGCCGACAACAAGCCCGACCTCAAGTCCAGTTTCGTCGCCCGGAAGGGAATGGTCGTCAGCCTGGGATCGCCCAACGGCCACCTCATCACCGACAAGAAGTATTCCAACTTCAAGCTCGCGGTGGAATATCGCTTTCCCGGCAAACCAGGCAACTGCGGCGTCCTCGTCCACGCCTCCACCCCCCGGGCCCTCTACGAGATGTTCCCCGCTTCCATTGAGGTCCAGATGAACTCCGGCCACGCTGGCGACTTCTGGTGTATTCACGAGAACATCGTCGTTCCCGACATGGAGAAGCGGCGTCCCCGCGGAAAGAACCAGAAGTGGGGTGGCAAACGGGGAGACTCCCGCCGCATCCTCAATCTGACCGACGGAACCGAGAAGCCTCTCGGAGAATGGAACAAGATGCTCATCGAGTGCCGGGGCAAGGAAGTGATTGTTCACCTCAACGGCGTTCTCGTGAATCACGGGAAGGAGTGCTCCGTCAGTGAAGGACAAATCGCCATCCAGGCAGAAGGCGCGGTGGTGGAGTTTCGCAAGATGGAACTCACTTCCCTGGAAAAGTAACCCACGCGCAGCGCTCAACCCAAGACGGCCTCATCGTTTCGACACCGAACTCCCGCTCCTGTCCTCCCTCCCCACCCCGTGTCCGAACACCCTTCCGCTCTCCGACTTCTTCACCCCCCCCTCGACGGCCCCTTCCCTCCGGAGCGGGTTGCCGAACCCACCTTCGACCTCGTGGTGGAGGAACTGGCCAAGGCGCAGGAGAGCGTCGAGATTTTCATGTACGTCTGGCGTTCGGATGAAGCCGGAAACCACGTGGGCGAAGCGGTGCTCGCCGCGGCAGAGCGGGGAGTAGAGATCAAGATCATCAAGGACATCGGCGCCATCATGTGCGAGGTGATTGAGATGAATCGGAAGTCGTTCTTGCCCCGCGCAATCCCCTTCCTCAAACGGGTCATCTACCGGCTCATCGCGCCCACCTTTCCCAACACCTTTGTGGAAGACGATCACACCCAGAAACTGGGCGCAAAGATCCTCGCCCACCCCAAGGTGACCGTCGAGTGGATCAACAAGACGCACACCAAATACTACATCTTCGACGAACGGCTCTTGGTCACGGGCAGCATCAACATCGAAGACCGCCACCAGAATTACTTCGATTACATGATCGCTCTGGACGATGCGGAAATCGTCGCCCGCTTGCGGAAACGCATGGCAGGCGATCTCGCCTACGATCCGGATCGCTCCATTGACTTCGTTTGCAATACTCATCCCGAGGAAGGAGAGTCGGTTTTCGAGATCAAGCCCGAGGTGATCCGGCTCATCGCGCAGGCTCAGAAGTCGATTTACATCGAAGTGGCCTATATCGGCGATCCCGAGTTCGCCGATGCCCTCGTGGCCGCCGCTCGGCGCGGGGTGAAGATCACGGTCCTCTTCTCCAAGGAAGCCAACATTGGTAACGACGTGAACTACTGGGCTATTCACGATCTCTACACCAGGGCCTCCCTCGAACTCTACCTCACCGAGACCATGATCCACGCCAAACTCATCCTCTTTGACGATGAGATCATCCTGACCGGCTCCTGCAACATGAACATCTTCTCGCTCCAGAAGGCGGCCGAGCTCAATCTCGTCATCCGGGACCAACCGGATCTTACCGATCCGATCCGCGAACTCATTGCCAAGCGCATCTCAGTGAGCACCCGCGTCGAGTCCGCCCAAGAACTCACCCACTACAACAAGTTCCTCGCGTGGGGGCAGCAGGCTCACCAGAAGTTGAATCCGAATTAGAGTGTTCAGTTTGCCGCCTTGAGATACAGAGCCGCCGTCGCGCCGCCAAATACCAAGAGGCCGCGAGGAGATCCCCGGGGCACCCCGCGACGATCTCCGAACCAAAACCCAAGTCCCACCTCTGTCCCAAATCCGCTCCCCTCGACTGAACATCTTGTGCCTCTTGGCCGCCAACCCTGAATCCTGAACATGAGCTCCCACATCATCAACCTCACCTGGAATCGCGAGGGCAAGGGCTTCGGCTACAAGGAATACTCCCGCGATCACGTTCTCGACTTCGGCCATGGCATCACCGTTCGCGCCTCCGCTGCCAAAGAGTATCTGGGCACCGCGGGGATCCCCGATCCTGAGCAGACCTTCGTGGCCTCCCTCTCAAGCTGTCACATGCTCACCTTCCTCGCCTTCGCCGCCCTCCAGAATCTGACCCTTGAATGCTACACCGACGAAGCGGTCGGCTACCTCGAAAAGGGAGCCCGCGAAAAGCCGATCTTGAGCCGCGTCGAACTCCATCCCAAAACCGTTTGGGCAGAGGGCGTTACAGTTTCTGCGGAAAAATTGCAGGAGCTCCATCGCAAAGCTCATGAGGAATGTTTTCTCGCAAACTCTGTGAAAACGGAGATTACCACCATCCTTTGAGAATTATTGCCCCACAAAATAAGGGCCCGCACGGAATCCTGTAAAAATTACATAGAAACTTCGAACGCTTTACTGTCGGCGGAGTCTTACCCTCTGAATTTCACGATCATCGTGACTTCTCATGCAAGGGTGACCAGCAGTTATCAGATCAGATCTACTAGTGTGGATCATCGAGGTCTCTAACTCCGGCCGTCAGGGGACAGCAGCCCTTGGCGGCCATTTTTTTCCTCACCGGGCGTCCTTGATCCTTCCCGGTGCATCGCGAGCCTAGCCAAAGAGCTCGAAGATCTCACTCTCACTCAGGCTCGAGGCTCCGGTCGGCAATTCGGCATCGAGGGTGGAAGCGATGAGTGCTCGTTTGCGATCCTGGAGCGCGAGAATCTTCTCTTCCACGGTATTGCGGGTGATCAGCTTGTAGGACGTCACCACCCGCTCCTGGCCGATTCGATGGGCGCGGTCGGTAGCCTGCGCCTCCACCGCCGGGTTCCACCACGGGTCGATATGAATCACGGTGTCCGCCCCGGTCAGGTTGAGACCCACTCCACCCGCCTTGAGGCTGATGAGAAAGACCGGAATGCTCGACTCCTGAAACCGCGTCACGACCTGACCGCGATTCTTCGTCTGGCCATCGAGATAACAAAACTCATAACCGTTCTCCATGAGCATGGGGACAATGCCCTGCAACATCTGGACAAACTGGCTGAAGATCAGCACCCGGTGACCGCCCGCCACCGCCTCCTGGAGCAATCCCTCGAGCTCTTCCATCTTCACTGAACCATCCTCCTGCTCCACCCCGGGAAGGTTCAGCAGGCGCAAGTCACAACACGCTTGGCGCAACCGAAGCAAGGAGGTCAAGGCCAACATGCGCTTCCGTCCTCCTTCGGCATCAAAAATCAGCGAGCGGCTCTCTTGCAGAATCGATTCATAGACCTTGCGCTGCTTGGCAGTGAGATCGCAGTAGCGCACCTGCTCGATTTTTTCCGGCAAGTCGGCCGCCACTTCCTGCTTGAGCCGCCTCTTAACAACGGGCTTCAATCGACGGGCGAGGCGCCGCTGCAATTCCGGGGCATCCCCCTTGGCGAGTGGCTTCTCAAAGCGCTCCGCAAACTGAGTGCGCTCTCCGAGGTAACCCGGCATCGCGAAATTCATGATAGACCAGAGATCCTTGACCGAGTTTTCGATCGGCGTGCCGGTCAGGGCAAAGCGATGTTTGCCAGGCAAGCGAAAGGCCGCCTTCGAGACCTGCGCGTCCGGGTTCTTAATGTGTTGCGCTTCGTCGAGCATCACCACCTCAAACTCGCGACTGCGATAGTGGTCGATATCAAGGCGCAGCAGGGCGTAGCTGGTCACCAGTAAATCAGCATCGCCACTCTTCGCGAGCACCTCCTTGCGCCTTGGGCCCTCGATCGCCACCGCCTTCAGGTCCGGCACGAACTTATTCGCCTCCGCAATCCAGTTGAACACCAACGAGGAGGGACACACCACCAACGAGGGGCCACCTCGCGCTTTCAGAAAAGCCAGGGCTTGCAGGGTTTTACCCAATCCCATGTCATCGGCCAGGATCCCGCCCATCTGCAACCCAGCCAACTGCCAAAGCCACTCCACTCCCTCCCGCTGGTAGGGGCGCAGGACCTTCTCCAACTCGCCCAATCTCAGTTCCTCATCCTCCCTCGACCTCCCCTCGTGATCGTTCGTGGTTTGAATCCCCAGCTCCCGGGCCGCTTGTCGCAAGTAGGCGGCCTGCCGAGGATTCATCCGGAACACTCCCGGCGCGCTTTGCTCCGGATCACAATCGGCAATGGTGGCCATCACCTCGCCGGTGAGTTCCGGATCAAGCACCGCCACCCGACCACCACCCAAGGCACGATCATGGCGTCCGGTTTGCAGGAGGCGCTGAATCTCTTCGCGCGAAATCTCCGTCCCGTCACCAGTGCGATATTCCATCTCCACCGCAAACCAATCTTCCCCGCTTCCCTGGAAGTCGAAGACCGGGGCAATGGGCACGATCTCCTTGGCAAACTCCGTGAAACGCTCTCCCTTCACGATCTTCCAATCGGCGGGAAGCCGTCCCAGTCCATGGGCATGGAAGCGAAGAATCGCCTGTTGATCACGCAGGACAAACTCCCCGCCCTTCCCCGGTCCATCAAATCGCCACTGACGCAATTCATCCTCCGCCGCGCGCTCAAGCTCGGGACTCGCCAGGACTCTCTCGCCACCCTCTCCTTCCAGCAATTCCCTCTCCGCCACCCCCGCCAGGCGCCGGTGCGCGCCGTAGCGAAACATCATCCGTCCCTCCACGTGATTGAGCGACCCTTCAAAGGTCACTTCCACTTCCGGCCGGGCAGGCTGTGGCAAATCCGCGATCGCCTCTTCATCGATCTCGAACCACTGACTCAGCAGCGCGAGGATCGCTGGTGCTTCGATCGGATTCAGCAGGGCCCCTTTCCCAAAGATCCCTTGCAGGGACTGTGGAACTCCCGAAGCAACCGGGCGAATTCTTGTGCCCTCTAAAACCCAGGCCTCCCCCTCCTCCACCAAGGGAACGACCTCCGCCGGCCAATCCACTCGCAGACGATCGTTCACAAGCGCCAGCCTCGGCCGGAGCGCCGAGAACGAAATCGTCGCAGCCTCCTTCTTTCCAAAGGCAACCCGGGGGTGTCCGCTCAGGGATTCCAAGAGGGTCAAAAACTGCGCGCGATTCAGGTTGACCACGCCCGGCGGCTCACCCGGAAAAATCCGTTTCAGGGCACTGAGCAGAGCGCCGTCCCGCTCCCCCACCTGCAGGGTGTAGTCCCCGTTCCATGTCGCCAGCAAGTGCTCCTCGCCCTCGTACTCCGTCCCAACTCCGACCATCAACTGGCCATGCTCCCAAGAGGGCTCGATCCGAATGGGCAACATCACCCGGCACTGAACCGAATAGGCCTCCTCAGTCAGCCCTTCCGTGATCGCTGGCCAACGATCCTCCACCACCGCGGATTCCTCCTTGGTCGGCTCCTCCGCTCGTGCGGTCGGCGCGATCACTTCGAGCCCCACCGCCATGGCGTGCGCACACACTCGCCCATCACGACGTACCAGGAAACAGGTGCACTTGTTCTCCAGGTGGCTGCGCGAGATGATCTGCATGCGCACCCTGGTGAGCTTCCCCCCGATCGAAACCATGCCTTCCAACCAGCCATTTTCATAGCTCGCCTCCTTGACGAGCCCGATGCGGTGCATCTCGCGCGCCGCCTTCATTTCCTTCCATCCTCCTGCATCCATCAGGAAATCACGGGTCAGTTCCACCTCACTCATGCCATCCCACGTCCTTACTCGCCCTTATCCTCCAGCCAGAGATCGTCCTTGGTCCAAAGTGTCCTGTCGGGACCCGCTGAGCGGACCTCGATACGCTGGTCTGAGACGGGACGGAAGTAATAGGGTGTTCCAAAGCGATCCAACAACTCGCCCTTCTCGTTGAGCTTCGCATTGCTCCTTCCAAGGTAGACCTCCTTCTCTCTATTTCGGCCGCGAAGAGCGCCCACAATCTCCTCGTTGCGTCCCCCCGCAGGCACTTCCCTCGATCGTCGAAGGAAGTTCTCAATCAACAACCCCACCACGCCAAGATCATCTTCCACGCTCGCTTCGGAATCGTTCAAGCGCTCCGCCAGGCGCACCATGGTCGGAATCTCCACCCCGTGCTCAGCCGCTGCAGAGGGTTCAACCTGCCCAGCTTGCTGCGCTTCCTTCTCCGGAAGAAAGGACACAACAGAAATCCAGACCGCGGCCACAAACATCACGGCAAGGAGCAGAAATTTGAGCGTGGTCCCGTTCATCTCATGGCCGACCGGCACGGTCGTCACTCATGGGCAGCTAGTAAACTGGATCATCGAAAAGCACAAGGTGGACTCCCATCTCAACCGGGCAACCTTCCCGGGCGTATTCTCCCAAGCTCTGAGGGTTCTGGAGAAAATAACTGGGGCTGGGGGCGAGGGTGGGGATTGCCACCACTCTCCCGCGGGGACGGACTGCGCCTAATTCTCCTTCACGGGTTTTGAAAAGACCAGGTAGGGCGCGAATTTCTCCGCCGTTTTCCTTCCGATTCCCGGCACTCTCAACAAATCCTCAACGGTCAGAAACTTCTCGTTCTTACGCTCCTCCATGATGCGAATGGCAGTGACCTCTCCTACTCCCGGAAGCCTCATCAGTTCGTCCCGCGCAGCGGTGTTGGGATTGATCGAGCTCTTTTCCAAGGGCGCCGCCCGCAAGTTCTCTTCCTCCTCCTGCGCGCGCTCAACCCGCCGCTGCTCCGGCAAGGAGTCCCAATTGGTCAACGACCACGCTCCCACCCGCCGCGAGGCCGCCGAGAGTTCCTCATCTTCCAGTCGTTGCTTGTACTCGCTCTGAGTCACTCCCATGCTCCGCGCTCGAGCCACCCCGAAAGCGCGCGCCAAGCCTTCCCCCACGAGCACTCTTCCCAGATCACGCCCGTCTGCTTCCGTAATGAACCCATAGTAGCGCTTGAAGTTCGGGCTGCCCCGACCGTCGGCCCAGGCGGTGTGAACCGCAAATTTTTTGCCCAACAACTCTTGCAACCGCTCCGTGGCCTCCCTCCCCAGCTTCTTGGCCGCGATGATGGACGATTGTTGGCTCCCGCCCGATTTGGCGATCCCAAAGTACCGTCGCTGCGCACGCAAGCGACGCTTGCCACTCTCTTCGCGATCACTGGTCTCAAAGCAGTCCACTCCATAGAGGCGAATGGTATGGATGCTTCCATCAGGAAACTTTACTGAAAAACTATCGCCGTCCGCCCAGGCGGTCGGAACAAGTTCACACCCGGCAAAAGTCATCAGTCCCGTCTCTGCATTGACCGGAGCCCGCGGGGGCGCCTCTTCGGCCCCCGCCACACCGTTCAAAACCCAAAGCGCTCTCAGAATCCTCCGCACTGCAAAATCCTATAACCTTCGGCGGACAACTCAACGGCAATAGCCAAGGTTTCCCGATCAATGCCCACCGTGCCCACCGTGCCCACCGTGTCCACCATGCCCACCATGCCCACCGTGGCCATATCCGTGTCCGCGATGTCCATATTCGTGCCCGCGATGACGGCCCCGATTGTTGTCCGCAATGGCAAATCCGACCACTCCGGCGGCAACCGCCGCAAGAGCCGCCCCTTCAGGGGTGATCACCTCCACCGGGCGTCCGTAGGAGTCGTACATGGTGGTGCAGCTGGTCCCAAGGACCAATGAACACGCTGCTACAAGGGGGAGGAGTAGTTTCATGATGTCCATTGGACCCGGGGCTCCACAGAAAAATTCATCGGAAATTTCGACCCCCCTTAGCGCGACTGCTCGAAAAGCCACTCATGCACCTTCTCGTCATTGTAGACATTGCCCGAAATTCCATGATCTGCATCGGGAAATTCCGTATACTTCACTTCGGACCTCGCCTTCTCCAAGGCCTCGACCATCGATTGACTTTGGGAAACGGGCACGACCGGATCCTTGGCACCATGGAAGACCCACAGTGGCACTTTCCTATACTCCTTTACCGCCGCAGAATTTCCTCCGCCCGCAACCGGGATCGCGGCCGCCCACAACTTTGGTTCCTGGGCCAGCAAGTGGAAGGTCCCGTAGCCCCCCATGGAATATCCCGTGAGGTAGATCCGCTTCGGGTCGATCGGGAGCTTCTCAATCATCTCCTCGACAATCTTCACCACACTGTCCGCCTTGCTTCCATTCCAACCCTTTTGATCCGGATTCTGTGGTGCGATGACAAAGCAAGGGCGCTTCCGGTAGTTGCTGTCCTTGGTAAAGGAATTCGCGGACCAGGGTTCGGCGCCCGTCATCACATCCCCACCCATCCCGTGCAGATAAACCACCAGTGGGGATCCCTCTCCCTTGCTGCGACGCAGTTTGCGCGCCCCGTAAATCCGATACTTGAGGTCGTGCCCTTCCGTGCGCTCCCAATCACCGGTGATCAGCTTGGCAAATTCCTCATTCGCTTCCTTACCTTCTTCGCCCCCCTCATCCGCGAGGGCCTCCTCCTCTTTCTTCTTCACCCATTCCTGGTCAGCCTCCGACAAGGTAGCGAGCGATATTGTGAAAGTCCTGCGGTCCCTCTTCCGCCTGATGGTCACCTTGCCGTCGGCCGATCGGACATACTCCGCAACCAGCGCCTTCCCTCCATCCGCGGTTTTCCATTCCCTCATTTCCCCACGGGCCCCCGATCCCACCAGCAGCAAAACGAACAGCGTAATCATGGTCCTCATGGTCCTCAAAGCGTGACTCCTCCCTCCCCTCATGCAACCAAATTTCGCTTCGTCGATCTTATCCCTTCGAACTGAGGCGGTTCGGTCTTACCCGTTCCCTGACTTTCGATCTTCCGCTCCCACCGGATAGCGCTGGAACAGCATCAGGATCCCCAAGAGAACCAGCGCTCCCGCCATTCCCCACCCCAAGCCTGCCAGGTTCCCATGCCCCCATTCCAAATCCGGGAGGCCAACCCACACGCCAAGCCCGATCGCCGCCGCGCCCATCCCCGCCTCCACCACCAGAGCCAGGACGAGCACCTGCCGCCTTGTCATCAAAAACCCTTCCATCGCTTGCTCCGACCTATCCTCCCCTCAGAGCCGATTCCCAGTCACCCAATAATCCCGCTCGCCACCTTTCCGTGCACATCGGTGAGGCGAAAGTCGCGGCCAGCGTAGTGGTAGGTCAATTGCTTGTGATCGATCCCGAGGAGGTGAAGAATGGTGGCGTGGAAATCGTGCACGTGAACGGGGTTTTCCACCACCTTCATCCCGAGCTCGTCGGATCTTCCGTAGGCCAGCCCCCCTTTCACGCCACCGCCCGCGAGGAGCATCGAAAAGGCGGTGCTGTGATGATCCCGGCCGGGCTTGCCCTCCTTGTCTGCCTGGGCATAGGGCGTGCGGCCAAACTCCCCACCAAAAATCACAAGAGTCTCATCCAACATCCCTCGCTGTTTCAAATCTGCAATCAGGGCCGCCGCCGCCTGGTCAGCATCCGCACACAACTTGCTGTGCGCGGCATCGTGATTCTTGTGCGTGTCCCACGGCTGGTTGCTTTGGTCGCTCGTGTAGTAAACGGTCGTGAAGCGCACTCCGCGCTCAGCGAGCCGTCGAGCCAGCAGACAGGAATGGGCAAACTTCGAGTTGCCATAATCCTCACGCGTTGCCTCAGACTCCTTGCTCAGATCCAGCGCGTCGGTGGCCTCCATCTGCATGCGATAGGCGGTTTCCATCGCTCGAATCTCGGCCTCCAGTCCGGAATCCCATTCGCGTCCTCCGAGGTGCTCCCGATTCAACTCCGCAAGCAGATCGAGTTGGCGCCGTTGCTCCTGGCGGCTGAATTTCGGACTGCGAATGTGGGGAAGCAGTTTGTCAATTGCGAGCTCCCGTGTGATCACGCTGGTGGCCTGGTACTTGGCAGGAAGAAATCCACTGCTCCAGAGCGCAGGACCAACCACTGTCTTCGGGCTTGGGCGCAGCACGACATAGCCGGGAAGATTCTCATTTTCCGATCCCAGTCCATACAAGGCCCACGAACCCAGCGAAGGACGGGTCGGCTGCACCACTCCGGTGTGCATTTGAATGAGCGCCGGCTCGTGATTCGGAATATCGGTGTGCATCGAACGGATCACGCAAATGTCGTTCGCCAAATTGGCAAGGTTTGGAACAGACTCGCTGAATTCCATGCCGCTCTCACCGTGCCTTGTAAACTTGAAGGGAGAGGGCATGAACCCGCCCTTGGCACCGCGGTAAAGTTTACCTTCGGGCTTCTTCCCGGCGTGGGCCTCCAGGGCGGGCTTGGGATCAAAGGTGTCCACATGGGAGGGGCCGCCATTCAGAAAGAGAAAAATTACCCGTTTCGCCCGCGCGGGGAGGTTGCCCTGCAGGTTGAGCGCAGGATTGGCACCGCGCGCGAGATCCCGATGGACCAGGCCCGCCAGACCCAGCATCCCCGCGCCACCAGCAAGGCGACGCAACATTTGACGACGAGAGGAATGCATGGAGGAGGGATCAATCACGATAGAGGAACGCGTTACTGCAGAATAACACTTGGCCAAAGCCGGCCCAGTCCCGATCACCGGAAGAGCCTTCAAAATAACGAAGGGCATGAGAGAGCTCCGATCTCGTCGGAGGGCGCGAGAGAATCCTGTCAAAGAGCACCTTCACTCCGGCTTCGAGGCCCTTCCCGGAAAGACCTTCCACGACCTTGGCGGCCCGGGCACTCACGAACGGACTGTTCAAGAGATAGAGCTTTTGGGTCGGCGTGATCGTGCTAGCTCGTCCCGCGGCGTGCACATTGGCATCCGGATAATCGAACTGCCGCAGGAAGGAGTTCAACTCCTTGCGACTGATGCGCGCAAACACAGTCCGCCGGCGATTCTTCAGGTCGTCCAGATCGCGGGATGGCCCGGTCCCGAATTCAAGTTCTCCACTCGCGGCCAACATCGAGTCCCGCAACATCTCCGCGCTGAGCCGACGCCGATTCGTCCCGGCCAGCAAGCGGTTGTCCTCGGATCGAGTCACCGCTTGCCGGTAGGTGGCCGAGAGCACCAACTCGCGCACGAGGGACTTGATCGACCATCGGTCCTCTTGAAATTTCACCGCAAGATAATCCAACAATTCCGGATGGGTCGGCTCCTGACCGTTCGCGCCAAAGTTACTTGCGGTCGCAACCAGGGGCACCCCAAAGATCTCCCCCCACAGCCGATTCACCATCACCCGGGCGGTGAGCGGATTTCTGGGGTCCACGATGGCCTCCGCCAACTCTTTGCGCCCACTGCCGTCCACGAACCTCACTCGTTCCTCGCTGGCGGACAGGATGCGCAAAAAGCCGCGCGGCACTTTGGGGCCCTTATCTTCCACGTTTCCCCGAATGAAAATCTCAAGGTCCTTCACCTTCTGGTCCTTCACGATGTGCATCTCGCGATCGCCCACCTTACGCTTCTCCATCTTGATACTCGCAAACACTCCTGCCAGGGCATGGTAGTCCCTCGTCGTGATCGGATCGTAGAAATGATCATGGCAACGCGCACAAGCAACGGTGAGCCCGAGAAATCCACGCGTCACGGTATCAACTCGATCTTCCCACTCCTCGGCAATCACGTCGAGCCGCCCACGATTGTAGTACTGCGGTCCAAGCCCGAGAAATCCTAGGGCCTCCAGATCATCCTCGCCCTCCGAGTCCGCGGCCAATTGCAGACGCACAAATTCATTGTAGGGAAGATCGCGATTGAAGGCATCGATCACCCACTGGCGATAACGATGCGCGTGGGGGTAAAAGGACTTTGCATTATTGCCGACCTGGTGAGCTTGATCCTCGGCATAACGGGCCACTGTCATCCACATGCTCGCCATCCGTTCACCAAATCGCGGTGAGCCCAGAAGATCATCAACCGCCTTGGAGTAGGCTTCGGGATCAGAACTGAGGGCGAAGGCCTCGGTCTCATCTGCGGTGGGCGGCAGGCCGGTCAGATCGAAAGAGAGCCGCCGGAGCAAGGTCGCGCGCTCGGCCTCGGTCTCTGGCCGCAGTCCCGCGGCCTCCAATCGGTGCAGCACGAAGTGATCGAGCTCGCGCCGCACCCAGCTCACCGACTCCACGGGCGGGCGAGGGGGCTTGGATGGCACTTGGAAGGACCAGAACTTCCGAGCCTGCTCCCAATCGATCGCCTTCTCCTCAGCGG
Organism: Roseibacillus sp.; assembly: GCA_028821775.1. Taxonomy (GTDB): domain Bacteria; phylum Verrucomicrobiota; class Verrucomicrobiia; order Verrucomicrobiales; family Akkermansiaceae; genus Roseibacillus_B. The sequence continues at coordinate 758 of JAPKFB010000054.1, read as the reverse complement.
CCACTCGCAGAGGGATCGTCAAAGAAAGAGAAAGGGCCACCGACCCTGCCAGAAATTGCCGCACCCTGTGTCTACGTCCCCTTCCCCATGAACTTCACAGAAAACGCCCCCCTTGATCTCCATCACCAATGTCCCGATCACAGGATTCATCCACCCGCTTCGATCGCCTGCTCCACGAATCCTCGACCATCAGTAGGAGCAACCCTGCAACACGATCAGGCGGCACTCGCAGGGCAGGCCGCCCTCATCCCAGCTCGCGCCCCATGCTCGCCTACCAGCCCAGGATCCTCTTCGGCAGAAGTAGCAGCACGGTGAGCACGAGGCCCACCGCCCAGAAGGCAATCCCGCTCGGAAAGAAGTAGGGATACACCATGAGACCCACTCCGAGCGCTGCTGGCGGCCACTCGCGCTTCATTTTCGCGTAGCCAACCGCAATCATTCCAAGGCAGCCAAAGAGAAACCACCCAAGCACCAAGGAAACTGGAGGAAAGGTGAAGGCCAAGATTGAGGTGAACATGGCCTGATAGTCTATCACTCTAATTTTCCGGGCACAATCCCCTCTTTTCCAGCTCCTCGAGACCACAATTCGTACGGGATCGCTCTGCCATGCAAGCCGGGAAGGCTCCACCCTGTGGGGCACGAAGGGCGAAATTTTTGTGGCGGGACGAGGAGCGGAGGTCAAATCCGTGCGAATTTGGCAGGAAATTCGAACGGTCGGTCGATTCAAGTCAGTCCCGATCCAAAGCGGCGCCCTCTTC
>JAPKFB010000053.1 GCA_028821775.1 Roseibacillus sp. | reverse complement strand
AACCCGAGTCGGAACCCGAAAATTCGGGAGAAGAGTGATCCAAGCCGGGACCACCCGGATTTAGCCAACCGGTTCCGCGGGCAGGATTCGTTCAGGAACCGGCACTGCCTTGGGCGGATCCTCTTCCAATGGAATGGCGCGCGGAGGAACATCCTCCCCAGGCTGAATGGGGATTGCGCGGGGCGGGCTCACCCCCGGCTGGGCCACGTCTTCAGGCACAAGCTGCGCCTTGGGAGGGGCTGGTGGGGGCACATTGGGCTTCACCAGCACGGGAATCACCTCTTCCGGTGGAATCTTCTTCCGCATTAGAATGTCAACCCGGCGATTGATGGCCTGCTGATCCTGATCACCTTCCAGGGCCTTGGCCTTGGACTTGCCATACGCGCGCACGACGATGTGCGCTCCGTCGAGTTGTAGCGACTGCATCAGCCAGCCCTTCACGGCCTGCGCCCGCCTGCGGGAGAGCTCCAAGTTGTAGACGTCTCCCCCGAAGAGATCGCTATGTCCCTCGAGCACGCAGTACATCTCAGGATTCCGATCAATGAGCATGCCCAGCTTCATCAATCCCAACTTGGCACTCTGTCGAAGCTCTGACTTGTTGAAATCAAAGAGCAGGTCACTCGGAAGAGCAGCCCTCCCTTTGTCCAACTGATCGACGTCAAAATTCAAATAGCGGCCCAGCTCAGTGTAGCCATCGAGCACTCCGTTCTCTTCCAATCCTCCCGCACCGCGCATGGCGGCGTCCTTGAGAAACGAATCTGGATCCGGAACGGCGCCAGAGACGCTGCCTTCATCGATCACCACTCGACTCTCGGGCACTTCTTGAAAGAGCGGTTCCCCCTGGCCCAGTTCCGCAAGGTTTGCTTCCACCTCGGGAGCCTTGAGCGGCACCAACAACTCGCCACTCTCCTCGCCAATCGCCGCCGGCTTGAGGGGCTCAAGAGAAACCTGGGGCTTCGCGATGTCCGGCACGATGTCGATCTCGGTGTCATCAAGCTCGGGCAGGAGTTCAATGATCTCAGTCAGCAACTCTTCAGCATCCGCGGGAGGATCGATGACTTCCCTCTCCTTGGGCGGGGCCATCGCCGACTCCGGAAGTTGATCGATCTCGCCGACGTGGAAGGTCTTCGACTTCCACTCATACTCCGCGCTCTCCACCCAGAGGTTGAAGCGACCAAGAGCCCAGAGCGCAACCACATGGAGGACCACCGCCACGCTCACCGCCACCAGCACCCACCAGCCAAATCGGCTGCGGCGCGAGCCCTGGTACTGGGCACCACCCTGAGCGGCATCGAAAGTATAACCCGAATCAATACTCATGCGTCTTCAGGATTATAACGCCACCAGCACCAATCACAATTCAGACAATCCCCGATATCCTCTCTCTCAGGGCCCTTTCCCCCTGAAATCGCGCTCTTGCCACCATCTTTCCTGCCTTTCGTTCCAAATTCCCAGAATTCCCCCAAACAATCTCGTTCCGGTTTGGCCTCGATTTTGGCCCTCACGAGAAGCTGAGTAAGGGTATTCAGTCTCCTCTTGAATTGGTCAGCGACGCCACGGCCGGACCGCTGGCACCTGTAAATCACCCCTCCTCGGTGTGATCTTCCCGATGATCGACAGCGCCACCAAAAGGCCGAGCCTTTTGCACACCGTTCACGTGATCGCACTCCGAAGCAAGGTCCTCAAATTGTCAGAATTTAGAATTTCGCGGCCCATCGTACCGGCCTACCTTCGCCCCGTGAACTGCAGCAGCATCGGCATTGGTCTGGTCGGATTTGGAACCGTCGGTTCCGGCGTCTGGGACATTTTGGAACGCAATGGCGGTCTCATCACCAAGCGCACCAAAGGCACGGTGAAATTCGAGATCCGAAAAATCGCGGTGCGCGATTCAGGCAAGACCCGCTCTGCCAAAGCACCCACCGATCTTTTCACCACTGATTGGAACGAGGTCGTCCAAGATCCCACCGTCGAGATCGTGGTCGAGCTCATCGGGGGCACGGATACCGCCTACGATCTCGTGGCCGCCGCCCTCAAGGCCGGCAAACCAGTCGTCACCGGCAACAAGGCTCTCCTCGCCGAGCGGGGCCGCGAACTTTTCGCCCTCTCCCGGGAACACGACGCGCCAATCCATTTTGAAGCGGCGGTGGCCGGGGGCATCCCGATCATCAAGGCGATCCAGGAATCGCTGGTCGGCAATCGCATTGAGTCCATCACCGGCATCATCAATGGGACCTCGAACTACATCCTCATGCGCATGACCGATGCGGGACTCGACTATCCTACCGCCCTCAAGGAAGCCAAGGATCTCGGTTATGCCGAAGCCGACGAGACCCTCGACGTCAATGGCTGGGACGCCGCCCACAAGGCCATCCTCCTCGGCACCCTCTCCTACGGATTCATCATCGATTCCAAGCAAGTCTACGTCCGCGGCATCGAGTTTGTCCGACCCCTCGATATCCAGTTTGCAAAAGACCTCGGCTACGTCGTGAAGCTGCTTTGCATCGTACGCGAACACGAGGATGGTTCGATCGAGATTCGCACCCAGCCCTCCTTCATTCCGCAATCCCACATTCTCGCCGCCGTCAACGATGTCTTCAACGCCATCGCGGTGCGCGGGGACGGAATCGGCGACGCCCTCTTCTACGGTCGCGGGGCCGGGGAAGGCCCCACGGCCTCCTCCGTGGTTGCTGACCTCGTGGAAGCGGCCCGGCTGCTTGGGCAACGCTCTGGTCACCGCGGATTTCTGCCCTACCAGAAAAGCGGTGTCCTCAAGCCCATCGATGACACCGAGACCGCCTACTACGTCCGTTTTCCGGTCACCGACCGCCCCGGCGTGGTTGCCGAAATCGCCACCATCCTCGCCAACGCCGGGATCGGCATCAGCGGCACGCACTCACCTGTCAAGCCCGACCAGCCCGACGCCGAGTTCATTGACATGGTCTTCCTCCTCCACACTAGCCCTTTCGGCGAACTCAAGGACGCCCTCAAGCAGATCGAAACCCTCGACTGCGTCACCGATCGGCCCGTGGTCTTCCGGATCGAGACTCTCTAGGGTCTGTTCGAAAACCCGACTGCCAGCGGGGTTGGAATCAATTTGGATGAACCAACCAGGCGCCGCGAAAGGGAGCCGCGGCCCTTTTCCCGTCTCGCTGCGTTCTCGTCACGGCTGTGTGGGCTCGCCCACCACCACCGGGCGACGCCTTGCCAATCGGAAAAATTGCTCGCGCCGCCACTCACCCGGGTTTTCGGGTGCACTCTAATTGCAATTGGCAGCTGCTAGTTGGGATTCTTCTCCGGATTGGGCGTCCAGATGAGATTCTCCTGCGGGAAGATGGTGCGCCCCATATTGTCCACCAGTTCGGAAAAAGCATACGCTCTGACGCTTCCATCCACGAACAGGATGAGCCCCTTCTGATTGTGGCGCGCCGCAAAGTTTTTCGCATTGGCCTTCGGTGCGCCATCAAAGCCACCCTGAAGTTTGGAGGTCTGTTCCTTCTTGGTTACTCCGCGTTCCTGGAAGGCGACGGTCCGGGACGGTTCCAGGATTGAGGCGATCGTTCCCTGTTGCTTGGAACCATCCTCCGCTTTGCGCTGGAGGCGGCTGTTCATCCCGAAAGCGAAGTAGGGCTTCTTAAGTTTCTTGTCGCTCTTGGGATAGGGAGCCCCCGGAATGTAGAGGGGATAACTGTTCAGGTAAAAATCAGCCGGATTGTCCAAGAGTTCGGAGACCGCGCTGGCCCCCATTCGCTTGGGCAGGACATTGTACCAAACCTCCGCAGCTTCAGGCTTGCCGGCCGTCAACCAGTTGTCCGTTCCCGGCACGTCCTCGAGAGGCAGGAGCCCTCCACTATCATCGGTGTAGCCTCGCAACGCTTCTCCAATCGCCTGCATCCTCTTGGTGGCCTCCGCCAATTCCTTCTTCTCCCGCGAGGACTTCATGAACGCCGCCGCAATAAAGATCAGGACCACGAGAACTGCGGCCGCGACAAGAATTTCCATCAGGCTAATTTTCCCGGGCCTCGCGGCCGGATTGGATCTGCGAAGGTGTTTCATAGGAGCTTGGGGATAGGTCACTCGTGACGAGGAGCTAACCCAACTGGTGTAAAACCGTCTTGCAAGCCTTCAATTTGGCCAATCAATACCCCAATTGACTTAGGAGTGCTGATCAGGTCCCTCCAGCCCGTGAATTTCGAGTGCCGGACAGGGCTGCGAATCATCCCAGAGATCATCTCCAATCCCGTTTCGCCTCTCCCATGGGGAGGCGGGGCCCACACCCCCTCCGTCGATTTCATCGGAGCCGATCGCCCAAACCAAGGACCGATGAGCAGATATCCTTCCGTAACGCATCGGTGTTCCAGCGACTGGATCGGGAGGGATCTCCTCCAGAAATTCGGGAATCAGCTCGTCCAACCGCTCCGGCAGGGCGTGCTTCCGCACTTCGTAGCGCCGCAAGGCAATCACGATCCGTGCTTGGGAAATTTCGACCTCTTTCCGCACAAACACCCCAAGGGAATCTCTCAAGATGGGAAGAACCCGCGCGGCCAGAAACCGCGTCGGCGTGTCTCTCTTTTCATCGAGTTCCCGTCTCCGTTCCCGCCCCACATGATGCTGGCGCTGCTGATCTACAGTTACGCCAACGGCTTGGTTTCCTCGCGCAAGATCGAGCGCGCGACCCATCGCGACGTGGCGACCCGTTACCTGCCGGCGGGGACCCATCCCGATCACGACACGATCTGCAAGTTCCGCCGCAAGAACCTCGAGTCGTTCCGCGAGAGATTTGTGGATGTGCTGGAGCTCGCCCACGAACTGAAACTTCTCAAACTCGACAAGGTCTCGCTGGAGGGCACCCACCTCAAAGCCAACGCCTCCATCGATCAGAACGTGAGCTATAAACGAGCGGTGAAAATCCGCGGACAGCTCATCCTCGAAGGCTAACTCCGCGTCATCCCGAGCGCTTCGTACCAAACTTGAACAAACCCTCGGGGCCCTCGGCCACGACACTCGCTCCCTCCTCGAAGCAAATTACTACCAGCGCCAATCCGTCCGGGATCTCGCCGCGCAATACGGGATGCCCGATAGAGCCATCGAAAGGCACCTCGCCCGCACTCGCCAACAACTCACCAAACAATTCGCTCAGAACCCAACCGACTCATGAACCACGAATCTGATCGTAACCGCGACCGCAAACCCCACCTCAGCCTGCAACGCGATCTCTTTGCCGACTCCGCAGCGTAACTCCGGCGCCGGATTCGTCGGCGCCAGCACCGCCTTGCGGCTTTGGGTTCCTTGAGCGTCCTTGCCGTCATCGGCGCCCTCATCCTGCAGCCTGATCCTCGACCCGACCTCTCGAGCGCCATCCCGACTCCGGCCCTTCCCGCGAAACCGGCCGCTCTCTACGAGACCCTCACCAGGCCCCGCTAGCGGCCAGTCCGGGCGAATCGCGCATTCCTGGATCGTCGGCCTGGCCTGATCCCCGAGGGCCCCCGGGACCGCGATTCCCGGAAGCCTGGAAGCCCATTCCCTCCTCATCGTCCTGACTCCTCCCCGTTCGGACCGGTCAGAAATACGAGCGCCTGGGCCAGAAAGCTTGCCCTCCTGCTCGAGTCCCGCTACCCAAGCCGCCCCAAGCCGAGGGCGAACCCTTGACTTCGGACCACCACACATTCAACCCGCGAAGAGATCCGTGCTCATCGTTCAGAAATATGGCGGCACCTCGGTCGGCTCCTTCGACCGCATCCGCAACGTCGCCAATCGCGTCAAGGCCCTCCGCGATGAAGGCCACGATGTCGCCGTCGTTGTCTCTGCCATGGGCGGCGTCACGGACCAACTCATCGGGATGGCGGACCAACTTTGCAGCAATCCACCTGCCCGCGAGATGGACGTCCTGCTCTCCACCGGCGAGCAACAATCCATTGCGCTTGTCACCATGGCGCTCCACGCCGTGGGAGTCGATGCCGTGTCCGTCACCGGGCGCCAAGCCGGCATGACGACGAGCGGATCTCACACCCGGGCTCGCATCCATAAGATCGATTCCTCCCTCAGCCGTCGCTACCTTTCCGAAGGAAAAGTGGTCATCGCAGCCGGGTTCCAGGGAGTGAACGAGGAGGGACTGATCCAAACCCTCGGGCGCGGTGGATCGGATTTGTCTGCGATCGCTTTCGCCTCTTCGGTGGGCGCTGACCTCTGCCAGATCCTCACCGATGTCGATGGCGTCTACAGCGCCGATCCCCGCGTGGTTCCTGAGGCCCGCAAACTCCCCGAAATTTCCTACGACGAACTCCTCGAACTCGCTTCCGTAGGGACCAAAGTCATGCAATCGCGCTCCGTCGAATTCGCGAAAAAATATGACGTCAAATTTGAAGTCTGTTCATCCCTGAACAACAACCCCGGCACAATTGTAACCGAAGAACACGAAGCCATGGAAGCTGCCGTCATTCGAGGAGTATCAATCGAACGCTCCCAAGCCCGCGTCACCATCACCGGCATTCCCGATGAACCGGGCATGTCTGCCCAGATCCTCAGTGCCCTCGGTGATGATGAGATCAACATCGACATGATCGTGTCGAACATCGCCCACGATGGCTACGCCCGCCATTCCTTCACGATGCATACCAACGATCTCGGACGCGCTCAGGCTTCCCTCAAGCCGGTCCTCGCCAATCTCGGTCCCGAGGCCAAGCTCGAAACCGAAGCCGCCATCGCCAAGCTTTCCGTGGTCGGCATCGGCATGCGTTCCCACTCCGGGGTGGCCGCACAGATGTTCAAGGCCCTCGGGCAAGCCGTCATCAATATCGGGATGATCAGCACCTCCGAGATCAAGATTTCGATCACGGTTGACGAGACCAACATCGAGGATGCCGCCCGCGTGGTCCATGGGGCCTTTGGCCTGGATAGCGCCCCGACTGAGCCCTGATTTTCAGTCCCCTCGGACACCGCTGGGGCCCGCGCGGGAGCGCAAGCGTTCCGGACTCCACCAGCAGAGGGGTGAATCCGCGTCCGGTTTTGAACGGATCTCTCCCACCTTCCTTCTGAACGACCGCGTCCCGCCCGCTCATAGTGCTTGGTGATCTTCAATTGGGATCTCCTCCGAATTCATCCCTCCACCACCTCGACCCAAAATTTCACGTCGATTCGCGGGGATTCGCGGTTTAAACCACCTGCGTGTTTTCGGACCACTTCCAATCTCAGCTTGCCGAGACCCTCGGCGAGATCGACCGCGCGGGTCTTTACAAGCGCGAGCGCACAATTGCTTCGACGCAAAATGCGACCATTCGTCTTGAGGACGGGCGCGAAGTTCTCAACATGTGCGCCAACAATTATCTTGGGCTCGCCGATCACCCCGAAGTTGTCGGCGCCGCGCGCGAGGCCCTGGACCGTTGGGGCTTCGGCATGGCCTCGGTGCGGTTCATTTGCGGAACGCAGGCCCCGCATCGCAAACTCGAAGAGGCCATCACCGAGTTCCTCGGCACCGAAGACACCATCCTCTACCCGTCCTGCTTTGATGCCAATGGAGGCCTCTTCGAAACCCTGCTCACCGCCGAAGACTCCATCATTTCCGACTCCCTGAACCACGCTTCGATCATCGACGGGGTGCGACTCTGCAAGGCCCAGCGCTATCGCTACGCCAACAACGATATGGCTGACCTCGAAACCAAGCTCCAGGCCGCAGACCGTGCCGGGACCCGTCACAAGCTCATCACAACCGATGGAGTGTTTTCGATGGACGGCGTCATCGCGCAGTTGGACAAGATCCATGAACTGGCTGGCAAATATGGGGCCCTCGTCCACTTCGACGACGCTCACGCCACCGGCTTTCTCGGCCACCGCGGTCGCGGCACGCACGAGCACTGCGGACTCTTCGGAAAGATCGATCTCACCACTTCCACCTTGGGCAAAGCACTCGGTGGTGCCTCCGGCGGCTACACTTCAGGTCGTCAGGAAATCATCGATCTTCTCCGCCAACGCTCACGTCCCTATCTCTTCTCCAACAGCGTCGCACCCCCGATCGTGGCCGCTTCCCTCAAAGTCCTCGAACTGCTCACCTCCTCCACTGAGCTCGCGGACCGCGTGAAGGAGAACACGACCTACTTTCGCAAGGCGATGGCACAAACCGGCTTTCAAATTGCGGGCGCCAATCACCCCATCACGCCCATCATGCTGGGGGACGCCGCGCTTTCCCAGTCGTTCGCCAACAAGCTGCTTGAGCTCGGAGTCTACGTCATCGGTTTCTTCTTTCCCGTAGTTCCCAAGGAGTCCGCACGGATCCGAACTCAGATATCTGCCGCCCACTCCAAAGAGAATCTCGATCAGGCAGTGGAGGCCTTCACAAAAACGGGCAAAGAGCTGGGAGTGATTTAGTCCGCGAGGGCCGATCGCAGATCAAAAGTCGGGACGCGTGCCTTTCAACTCCGCGGCCAGGTCAGGCAGGTACATGGGTGCCGATCCCATCATGACCGCATCCGCCCCGGCATCAAAGTAGCGCGCCACATCATCCGCGGTGGCAGCGCCCCCCACCGCGGCGACCTGAAGTCGCAAGCCATCACGCTCAATCATGTCTGCCGTTTTCCGCACGCTCTTCACGCAGGGGTCGTGAATCGTACGTCCGAGCACGCCGGCTTCCACGAACGCCTCCCCAAAGATCGGACTCCCATCACGGTGAATCACCTTGCCGATGAGACAGTTCACGAGGGTCACCCCGTCGGCAAGGCCGTCGAGTGCATGCAAGTAAGCGCCCAACCGACCCTCATCGGCATAGTGTCCGGTCTTGATCAAGAGCGGCGTCTGCCCGATCGCCTTGCGAATCTCGGAGGCAATGTAGCCACTCGATTCGGCATCGAGATAGATGCTGCCCTCGGAGGAGCAAACATTGGGACAGGAGAAGTTGGCTTCTACCACATCCGCCCCGGCATCCCTGGCCCAAACCGCACACTGCACAAAGTCCGCGGCCGCCATCTCAAGGGTCCAATCCTCCAGCGGGGTGGCCACCACCGACACGATGAGCAACTGCCCTTCCGCCAATCCACCCTTGGCCCGCGCGACATCTTTCCGCCACACCTCGGGCGCCATCGAGGGCATGCCAAAACAAACCGATGAGCTCACCTCGCGAGGATCGTCGGGAAGGTCATCCGTCACGAAATAGGTCCCCGCTTCATCCGGAGACTCTTCCACGAAAACCCAGTTCGGAAGTTCGTAACAAGGCCGGAACGAGGATCGCACCGTCTTATAGGTCAGAAGGTCAAATCCGCGCTCCGCGTATCCCAGAATCCACTCACTGTTCAAGAGCAGCCCCGCCGCGATTCCCACCCGGCTTCGCACCGGACACCCTAGAAACTCCTTCCGGGGAACCTGGGGAACCGCCCGCCTTTCCGCCCCAAACTGGGGGCCTCGCCCGTAGTTTTCCTGGTAACTTGCTGCTCTGTCGTAGGTTTGCTCCAACTCCACGATGAATTATCACCAATCCCGCTCCACTGCACTCCCGATCCCAACCCCTCTTCCGCAACCTCCCCTCAGAACCGCCTCTGCCGACCAGCTCCAATCGATCACTCGCTCTCCCATTGCCACCCTCACAGGGCCCCCGCTAATAATGCTCCCGTAAAATTCTTCTCGTGATCATCGGCCTCGCCAGTAGACCTTGCCTGCGCCCTCCTCCCCATGTCGGTTGATCAACTTGGGGGGGCAGGGAGCGGATCATCCCCGGCGTCCCCATGAAATTTGGGAAACCCACCTCAAGATGGCCGTAAAAAAACAAAGGACCAACGATGGAAGCCTGGATCCAGAAACACGACTTCAGTAGCGAGCCGATCACCGACCCCACCATCGATCAGTGCCTCGCGGTGCTGAGTTCGTTTGACTGGGAGGCCGAGCTCAAGTTGTACGAAGTTGCGCTGGAAGAGAATCGCGATCGCTACCCGCCAGGCATCGGACTGGTCGACCAGGATCGCACCCTCCACGTGATGCCAATCCACGACGGCAAGTCACACTACAACTATTCCTGCGACCATCCAGTTCGCCTCTTCAACCTATTCGGGGCCAGCAAGAATCTCAACGCCTGGGCCATTTCGGATGACCACCGGGAGCGTCTGATCGGGTTTCACTTCGCAGGTAATGAAAAACAGGAAACCCTCGTTCATACCCTGATGAAACTTTCAGAGGAGGTCTGAAGATCTCGACATTGGCTCCCCGCCCTGCCCTGACCCAACTCGAGAGGCCCAAAAGAGGCTGCCGTTCTCGAATCGTCCCTGAATGCTGCGAGGGTCCTACTTGCGGGTCGCCTTCAAGGCCTCGGCTCGCAAGACTCCTTCCAACCCACCACTGGCCTGACTTTCCAAAGGGACCTCGAAATCCATGGGACCCATAGGTGGGTGGCGAGCCGCTTCGTGTGACCAAATCGGTACGGAGCACAACGCAAGGCAGCCAATAGCAGCCGGCATTCTTCGGAGAGAAGCTGGTCGTTGGCGAGCACCTTGATGATCTCATCGCCCACCGGGGAATCCTTCAGAGCCTTGCCCGTGATCTCCTTGGCGCCCTTTCGATAGGCGCCATCAAATGGAAAAATCCGCGCCATGGAATGGGCCGCGGGTTGATCACGATCGCTGGGAACCCGGGGAATTGGGCGGCCATCACGCAGCAGCAGCAGGACGAGCAAGCCCAGGCGGTCGCCGCCAACGGAGCCGCTGGGGCCGGGTAGAGACGGGTTTCCCCCGGCGATTCGCGTTGCTTCGCGTCCCTTTGCGGTTTAAATCCCCGCCCACGCGATGCCTACCAAAGTCGGCCTTATCTCCCTTGGCTGTGCCAAGAACCTGATCGATTCCGAGATCATGATCGGACACCTCCAACAGGAGGGCATGATCATGACCCCGGAGCCCGATCTCGCGGACGTTTTGATCGTGAACACCTGTTCCTTCATCGACGTCGCGAAAGAAGAATCAGTCCAGACCATCATCGAGGCCGTCAACGCCCGACAGGAAGACCCCGCAAGAGAGAAACAGAAAATCATTGTGGCCGGTTGCCTCTCCCAACGATTCAACGTGTCCAAGAACGAAGACGACCGCCTACCAGGGCTGCTTCCCGAAGTCGACGCCTTCATCGGGCTCGACCAGGTGACCCAAGTCGCACCGATTGTGCGCAAAGTTCTCGGCCGTGCGCTCGGTGACGAATCGCTCGACACCGTCACCGAGAAGCCTCGCTTCATCCCCGACTACACCACCCCGCGCTTCCGTCTCACCCCCAGCCACATGGCCTACGTGAAAATCGCGGAAGGCTGCAATCACACCTGCTCGTTCTGCATCATTCCCAAGATTCGTGGCCAGCACCGGTCGCGCACCCAGGAGTCCGTAGTGCGCGAAGCGGAGAGCCTCGTGAGATCCGGAGTGAAGGAACTCAATCTCATATCGCAGGACACCACCTACTTCGGGATGGATCGCTGGGAAGGCCGCGGGCAACGTGCCAAGCCCACGTCCGGAGTCGATTCCGATCGGGGGGAATCCCTCGCTTCCCTGCTCTGCGAACTCAACAAGATCGAAGGAGATTTCTGGGTCCGCCTCCTCTACACCCATCCCGCCCACTGGTCCGACGAACTGATTGATACGATCGCCTCCTGCGACAAGGTCGCCAAATATGTCGACATTCCGCTCCAGCACATCAGTGATCACATGCTGGACACCATGAATCGCAAGACCGATGGAGCCTACATTCGCGATCTCCTCGCGCGCATGCGCAAGGGCATTCCCAATCTTGCCATCCGCACCACCTTCATCACTGGCTTCCCGGGGGAAACCCAGGAGGATCACGATGAGCTCCTCGAGTTCATCAAGACCTTCCAGTTCGAACATTGCGGAATCTTTCAGTATTCCCGGGAGGAGGGCACCCGCGCCGACAAGCTCGATGGCCATCTCCACCACATGACCATCAAGTCGCGCCACCGCGAACTGACGAGCGCCATCGACCACGTCGCTGCCTTGGTGAACGAAAAGCAACTCGGGCGCACCCGCCGAGTCCTCGTGGAAGAGGAAGGGATCGCCCGCTCTGAATGGGGCGCACCCGACATCGACGGGCGCGTCTTTGTCCCTGCTGAACTGCCCGTTGGCGAGTTCGCCCCGGTGGAAATCACCGATCACCGCGGCTACGATCTCATCGCCTCGGCCTGACGTTGCTTCCCATGTCCAAGCCTGCCCTCGTCCACCAGATTCGCACCGAGCTCGAAGGGCAACTCGCCGTCACGAAGGCAGCGGCGGCTGATGCCAAGGAGGACGCCACCGGCGCCGAGACCAAGTCCGACGGCAAGTACGACACCCGGGCGATCGAAGCGGGCTATCTCGCCAGTGCGCAAGCGAAACAGGCCGAGAAACTCGCCGAAGCGGTACGACTGTTCACCACCTTCGATCCGCCCAACTACGATGAGGACGAGGCCATCGGGCCAGGCGCGCTGGTCGAAACCGAACATGGCGGCGAGATCATCTACTATCTTCTCGCTCCGGCAGGCGGGGGGCACACCGTCGAGCACGAGGGATTCGATTGCATCGTGCTCACTCCCAAAGCACGAATCTACCAGGAGTTGCTGGGAGCACGCACGGGCGAGCTGGTCGAGGAGTCGGCCCTCATGGTTCTCAGCGTGGGCTGATGGCCCCGCCTTGCCCGGACCGCGGCGGCCAATTGATTGATCCTCAGTGAGTCGGCAGGGCGGAGAGGACCCCAAACCCTCGAACTCCGAGCCTCTCGTCGAGCACTCTTCCGCCACCGCTTTCGCAATTTTTCGGACTTTCCGGGCTCCGCGCCAGGCTTTGTATGGAAGGCGCACCCACACTGTCGAACCAGTCTTTGGGATCATCAAGGCCGCGATGGGTTTCGCGGGTTCAGTCTACGCGGCAAAGAAAACCTGTCGAGCGAATGGACCCTGGGGTGGGCGGATGGCTCGGCAGAATCATCCACACGATCTCGCGGTGCTGTGGAGAAATTCAACAGTCTGCTGGAGGGTGCTGCCCGGCATCCGCGATCAATGCACCCACGATCCGAAATCCTGCCGGGGCACCAATTGGGAAGTTAGGGCCTTGCGGTGACCCGCACCACGTGCACCTTGTTAAGTTCGCCCTTTCGCTGCCCTCGCCGCAAGAGTCCTTCTCCACAAGTGATCCAGCTTTCCTGCGCACTGATGCGACAAACCCCGGAATTTCCAAGGGTCGCCTCCTTGGCCGGCAAGATCACCCGTTCGGTCACCTTGATGACGCGCAGGGCCTTGGGATCGACCTGTGCCATGAAGAGGGGCGCGCGATGGCGAAAGATGTGATCATTGTCCGCTCCCTTGCGGGTGTAGACCAGGAACAAGGCGCCCCGCAGCGTGATCCAGTGCTGCTGCGTGTTGTAGCTGCCCAGAAGAGTGCCATCGTCGAACATCCACTCCCGGATTTTCTCGAAATGGATCCCGTCCGCACTCCGCGTGACGTAGGCGGCGTGGTCCGCGCGCAGGGTGAGAAAGTAGGATCCCTCATGCCGCGCGAGGGATGGTTCGTAGAGCCCGCGCCCGCTCGAAATCGTCAATTCCGATCCGTGCTCCTGGTAGGTCAAGGTCTCGCCATCGAAGCGGCAGCGCACCACGACACTTGTGTAGTTCTCTTTGCGAACGTCGGCCAGGTAGCGCACCGGGAGGAGAATCTCTCCCTTCGGTAGATCCACCCGCTGGGTGCAGCCCGCATTCGCTGCCGTGATCACCCGGCCACCATGATCCTTGGTCGGCAAGTCGAGGAAACGCATCGGCCCCCACGCCTCGGTCTTGGGATTCATGATCGCGTAGGACACCTTCTCCCGCATGCGGTTTTCCCGCTTCCCGTCTTCGAAGTTGAAGGTCTTCCCGGTCGCAATCACCATTCCGGACTTCTTGTGAAAGGTCGGCCACAAGTCACCAGGCGCCACTTCATAGCCGTCAGACTGCTGCTCCCGTTTCAAAGAAGGGATGACAGCAGGGACACTCCAACTCCTCCCTCCATCACGACTCACCGCATGATAAATATCATGAAAATTGTGCGTCCCGCTGCGCCCGGTCTCGGACATGGTCGTGATCCACTGCGGAGATGGCCCTGGCACGTAAGCGGTCCGCGCCTGCCACCAATCCCAGTCAAGAGAGCGTCCCGCGATGGGCGTGAGCGGCTCCATCTTCAGCGGAACCAGTTCGATGGCGTCTGCGGCACCCGGGCCCATCAGGAAGGCGGTGACCAAAGAGAAAAAAACGGTTCGGGATCCTCTCATGCGATCTGCATCCTCGCGACCCCTCGCCTCCCTGACAAGTTCGCTGGCGGCCACGACGGCTGCCGGGCAACCATCGCCCGTGCGCATGAGCGCTTTGGCAAGGAGGGGCCAAGTTCTCAGAGGATCCTTACGCACGATCACAAAGTGCTCAAATCCGTGAAATCCTCGCATCCCCAAGCTTTCAAGGTTCGATCCACAGTTCAGATTTGACCGAGGGAAGATGATTGTGGACCTTCCGATCAGTCAAACCCCCGTCGGATTCGTCCGCTCCCCTTCCCCGATGAGCTCCAAAACATATCCCTTGGTTTGCGCTGCAAGCCTGGCCTTCCTTCCTTTGACTGCTTTGGGCGTCCAATATGGACCTCAAATTTTTGATCATGCTGATGGCGTCACCACCCTCGGTGACGGCTCGACAATTGCCAGTTCCGATGGAACTGCATCGGTGCAGGGAGGCATGCTCCTCCTCACTGAGGACGGAACAGCAAGCACAAGATCATCGTTCCGCATTCCCGCCCTCGCCGCTTCTTCTGACGGTTGGACCGCCTCCTTTGACTTTGTCCTCTCCGATGGCCCCGGCAACGGTGATCCCGCCGATGGATTCTCCTTCAGTTACGGTGCCATTCCCGCCTTCAATCCAGCCCAAGGCGATCCCTCCGCAGCCGATGCCCATGGTCTCGCGGAAGAAGGATGGGGCGGCGCAGTGAATCACCTCTCCTTCGAGATCGACAGCTTTGCCAATACGAGCGACGAAGCAGGCTTCAACATCTCCATCAACGGAACGGACGCAGCCTTCGATCCGCAGGCCCTCATCAATGACAGCCAGATGATCGTGGGCACTGCGATTTTCTCATGGGACCCCACCGATGGCGCCAGCTTGAGTATCGATCTCGGGTTCGGGATGAGCTCGGTCTTCGCGAATGTCCCAACCCCCGGATTCACCGGCAACGATAACTACAGCTTCGCCATCAGTGCCCGAACGGGAGGAGCGACCGAGACCCTCAGCGTCGACAACGTGCGAGTGACCACCATTCCACCCGGGTTCGTGGTCCTTCCCAACCCGGTCATCTCCGAGTTCATGGCAGACAACTCTGCCACGATCGAAGACGACGATTGCCGCAGTTCTGATTGGCTGGAAATCCTCAATTCCACCTCTGATCCGATCAACCTCGGCGGATGGTTCCTGACCGACGATCCCGCCGACCTCAACCAGTGGACCATTCCGGATCTCCCTCTGGCTGCAAACGAGCGAACGCTCATTTACGCCTCCGGCAAGGATCAGACCACCGGTGAGCTTCACACCAATTTCTCAATCGAGAAGGCTGGGGGATACCTGGCTCTGGTGAAACCGGATGGCACCATTGCCTCCGTTTACACCTATGGGCAGCAGGTGGAAGACATCTCCTACGGCACCCTCGGCCAGGCCCAGAGCGTAGGATCCTTCGCCACTCCAACTCCTGGCGCCCTCAACGTGGCGCCGCAGGGCAGTCTGATTCTTGAGAAGCCCCTCTTCTCCCTCGACAACAAACTCATCGCGGACCCCGTGATACTCGAACTGAGTACCACCGTGCCGGATGCCACCATTCGCTACACCACCAACGGCACCGCACCCACCTCGAACTCCACCATCTACACCTCGCCAATTTCGATTTCGAACACCACCCGGGTGACCGCCCGCCTCTTTGCTCCCGGCAAGGAACCCGGTCCCACCCGCGACCGGACCTTCATCAAGATGCATGCCAGCATGCTCAATGTCAGCTCGGAGATCCCCCTCATCATCATCGACTCCTTCGGGGTAAACATCGACGCCCAGTCCAGTTCAGACTCGAACAGTCCGCGCCGGCCCGTTCACGCCATGTTCATCGATATGGACCCCGCTACCAATCGCGCCCGGGTCACCGACATCCCCGAATTCGAAGGGCGCGGCGGCATGCGGGTGCGTGGCCAGACTTCCGCTGGTTTCGCGAAAAAACAGTATGCCTTCGAGACCTGGGACAGTGAAGGCAATGACAAGAATGTGAGCATCTTCGGCTTTCCCGCAGAATCGGACTGGGTCATCCATGCTCCGTATTCGGACAAGACCCTGATGCGCAACAAGATCGTCTATGACACCAGTCGCGATCTCGGCTACCCCAGCAGCCGCACGAGATTCTGCGAGTTGTATTTCAACTCCAATGGCGGCGACATCCAGTCCTCAGACTACCGTGGAGTCTACGTCTTCATGGAGAAGATCAAGCGAAACCAAAATCGCGTCAACATCAAGAAGCTCGAGAGCTGCGACAATAGCGGGGCGGCCTTGACCGGCGGGTACATTTTCAAAAAGGACAAGGGGGCGACCAACTACCCCATGAATACCCGGATCGAGGGGCACACCCTGAGCTTCGTCGAACCGGATGTCCCCACCCCAGCCCAACGCAACTACTTGGACTCCCACCTCGACGCCTTCGAGGTCGTCCTCCACAGCACCCGCTTCAACCACCCCACCAGCGGCTATCGCCGCTACCTGAATGTGCAGTCCTTCATCGACACCCACCTCTGGGTGGAAGTCTACAAGAACATCGATGGCTACCGCTTGAGCAGTTACTTCCACAAGGACCGGGGCCGCAAAATCGTGGCCGCGCCAGTGTGGGACTACAACCTCTCGCTGGGGAACGCGAACTATCTGAACGGCGAAAACCCGCAGGGATGGTACTACACGCAGGTCGGCGGGGGGCAGTACCCCTGGTACAACCGCCTCTTTCAGGACCCGGAGTTCGTCATCCAATACTGGGATCGCTACCACGAGTTGCGCAAAGGCATCCTCGATACCGCCACCATCACCACCCGGCTCAATGGCTACAATCGCGAGATTCGACGTCCCGCCATCCGCAACTTCAACAAGTGGCGGGTTCTGGGAACCTACCTTTGGCCCAACGCAAGCGGTTTCGCCAGCCGGACCACTCACGCCGCGGAATTCACTTGGATGCGGACCTGGCTCCAGAATCGCCTGACTTGGATTGACTCCCAACACTCCAAGCCTCCGGCTTACAATCAGAACGGCGGTCCGATTGCTCCAGGATCAATGCTCACGATCACCAATCCAAATTCTGGCGGAGGCACGATTTACTACACCACTGATGGCACCGATCCACGGGCTGCCGGAGGGTCTCTCTCGGACACGGCACAACTCTACCTTGCGCCCCTCCCGATTGATTCCTTGAAGAGCATCCGCACCCGCATCCGCACCGGGGCGAATTGGAGTCCGATCAACACCGAAACCTACCTCGTGAGTGGAGTCCCTGCGGACGCGACCAATCTGGCAGTCAGCGAAGTCCACTACCGCCCGGCCACTCCTTCCACAAGCGAGGACAGCTACGGCTATGATGTGCGCACCGACTTCGAGTTCGTGGAAATCATGAATATTGGTCCGGTCGAAATCGATCTCGCCGGCGTGCAATTCACCAGCGGCCTCGAGTTCAATTTCGATATCGGCGACGTCCCCTCTCTCGCCCCCGGGGAGCGCGCGATTGTGGTGGGGAATCTCGATGCCTTCGCGAGGCGCTACGGAGCAATCCTCGCAGACATCCGCATCGCAGGGGAGTTCCGCAGGAATCTCAGTAACGACGGGGAGACCATCATTCTCACCGATGCGACCGGAGCGCTCATTCGGAACTTTACCTACAACGATGTCTCGCCTTGGCCGATCGCAGCTGATGGCGCTGGTTTCTCGCTCGAGTTGATCAATCCCGCCAGTAATCCCAATCACAACGACCCCTTGAGCTGGCGCTCAAGCAACGCGGTCGACGGAACGCCGGGGAGCGGCGAGGGCTCCCAGTTCGTGGGCGATCCCAGCGGCGACGATGACAACAACGGAATCAGCAACCTCCTCCAATACGCCCTGGCACCGGCGGGGGTCGACCCCACCCTCCCCACCATGAGCATTCAATCCTTCGATCTCGGCGACGGTGAGGCTGACTTCATGACCTTTAGTTACACCCGGAACAGAATCGCCGGTGATGTGCGGATCGCGGTGGAAGAGAGCACGAACCTGATCGACTGGACTCCCGGATCGGAAACCACTATGGACCTTCTCGACCGCATCGAGAACGCAGATGGCACCGATTCGATCAGTTTTCGCATCAAGGATCCAGTGACCGGCGCGCCCGAGCTCTATCTGCGACTGGCCGTGGAAAGACATCATTAGTAACCCATTCAGAGCGCCCTCGATCCGAATCGGCCTGATCCTGAGTCGGTTGCAGAGTTCATATTTGACCGCCGGGGTGGGATTCCCCTCTCTATGAATTTAACATCACCCGTGAACTCTCCAGGAGCACAGCTGAGCCCTTGCCTTCGGTGGGCCACGCCGCGGAACGTGTGCTGGACGTGATTATGGAGAGGACTCGGGAGAAATTAGAACGAGTGCAAGGCGTCTTGCCGCGAGGATCAATGCCCTAAGTCCCCGGATTCTCGAACCACACGATGTTCCGACTGGTGTGGCCCGCGACCAGCAGGTCGAGATCCTGGTCGCCATCCATGTCCACCGCGCGCAAGTCGTACGACCCCTGGTCGGCCCCGATCACGTGCTTCTCAAAATGCCCCGTGCCGTTGTTCTCGTACCAAACCGTGTGTCCCCCGGGATCCTTGCTGCAGGTCGCGCCGTCGATGTCACCGTCTCCATCAAGATCCGCGGCCACCAGGCAATGCGGCGAGACAATCTCCTTGTCGATCTCGATGGGCTTGAAGTTCGGGCCCGCAAACCAGAGGACGCCCTTCCCGTGTCCACGTGACGCGAGATAGTCCACTTTCCCATCACCGTTGAGGTCCGCCGGAAGAATGTTGGACGCCCCGACCTGGCCCTCCGCGAGCACATGCTTCTTCCAGACCCCGGTCGCATCCACCGGCTGTTCCCACCAGGCGAACCACTGTCCGCCCGGAAACTTTGTTCCTCCCTTGGCGGCAAAGGAAATGTCCGGACGGCCGTCCCCATTCACGTCGCCCAATCCCGCGTAATGGGAGGCGCCGGGCGCATCCTTGTCTGCGAAGACATGCCGCACCCACGACTTGGCCTGGTGCGGATCCGCTGGAACTTCCAGCCAGGCCAACGAAGTTGGAAACCTGGTCCGCGCTGCCTCCCGGCTTGAATTTGCGATCAGGTCAATCTTGCCGTCCCGATTGACATCGCCTTCCAGGAGACAGTGCGTCCCGAGAATCTCGTCATCGATCGTCCGGTAGGTCCAGGGCTCGCCCGAGAATGGTTTTTCGGGGCACTCGAGCCAGAATACGGTCTGGTTCGATCCACAAAAGTCGAGATCTCCATCGCCATCGACATCCATGATGGTGCTGTGGATGCAATTGTCGCGCGGCGGGATCCTCGATTTCCCCGGCTCGAAAACGTGGATCGGATACTCCTTCCAGTCAGGTCCCTTGAGCACGACCACCTTGCCGTCGTAAGACGCGATGACATCAGGATGTCCGTCACCATCCCAGTCGTTGGCCACCGCGCTGTTCACCATTCCTTTCCCCGCTGGCTTGATGACGTGCTTCTTCCAGTCATCTCCCCAGGCTCCGGACGCAACTACGCTCAGCAGACACGTGAGGAATTTTGCTCGCCAGGTCATCACTTCTTCCCGTTCCGGTAACAATCCATCCTCGCGCCAACCCGCACGTACAAGCTGTTGTGCGCCACCGCGGGCGTGGCGTCGGCCCAGGTCACTTCGTCACCGGGCTTGAGGTCCGAGATCGCGAGCAGCTTGAACCTTGCTCCCACCTCCGCCACATACACTTCGCCATCGCGGGACTTGCAGTAAAGCTTGCCCCCGATCAGGAGCGGAGAAGCGTAGAAGTTGGCAGGCAACTTCTCCTGCCAACGCACCTCCCCGTTCTTGGGATCCATGGCGGAGAGGGTGCCCGTGTCCGAGAGCACGTAGAGGGTCTTGCCGTCCGACACCGGGGTCGGGACATAGGGAGCGTTCTTGGGCATGCGCCAGACTACCTCGGCACTCCCTCCCTTCACGTCGGGGGGACGCACCGCAAAGAACACGTTGTTCTTGCACCCGGCAATCACGAGCGAGTCCCTGGCTCCACTTCCGCTCAGAATGTCGATCGGCGAAATAATGCAGCGCTCCCTGAACTCCCTGGGCAGCGCCCAGAGTTCCACTCCGGTTTCAAAGTCCAGCCCCCGAACCCCGATACTTGTGCAGGCCACCACCACTTCCATTTTCGGCCCCTCCGCCGAGTACCGCTCCCGCACGAGGGGCGTCATATAGGTGGTCTTCGGATTGGGGCCGGGATACTCCTTCTTCCACACCGGCTTCCCGGTCTTCACATTCAAGGCCGCGACATAGCCGTCGGCCTGGTGCAGGTGCGCGATCAGGATCCGTCCCTCGTGGATAGCGGGGTGCAGGTTGGGGCCGTGTTGCCCCTTGAAGGCGCCGATCTCGTAGTCCCAGAGCTCTTTCCCATCGTGGGAGAAGGCCGAGATCATCACCACCTTTCGCCCGGCATCGTACCAGGTGAAGACCACCGCGCCTTCTGAAACACAAGGCGTCGCGGCAGCGGCGTTGTTCATCTGGTGAGTGCGATAGAGACCGGTCTTCACGATCTTGCTCCATCGCTCTTCTCCGTTCTTCGCGTCGAGGCACACGAAGATCACCTCACTCTTCCGGCGGTCCTCCGAGGTCACAAAGAGACGGTCGCCCCACACTACCGGCGAACTGCTTCCCGGTCCGGGGAGCGGCACCGACCACGCCCGGGTCTTCTCGTTCAACTCGACCGGGACGTTTTGCGCTGCGGCAATCCCGAGACCGTTCTCTCCCCGGAAGCGCGGCCAGGACTCCATCTCTGCGAAGGCGCTCCCCAAAAGAAGCGTACCGCATAACCCGAATGTAGCAGTGACTCTCATGTAACAAGTGACGTTCGCCTTTCCGCTCACCGGCCTCAGGCATGGGCAAAGCTGTCGTAAACAACCCCAATGGTCAACCTGCCCATCGCTACCCTTCTTTCATCCGGGCCCAACTAGTCAATCTTGCAAATCAGTCCAAGCGACTCTATATCAACTGTATGGAAACTCACCCCCGGGCCACCACCCTGCAGAGGTGTGCCCTCGTGGCATTAGTTATTGCGACCACTTCCTTCGCTGCCCCTCGCGCTGCCGCACTTCCCTTGATCACCGAGTTTCTCGCCGACAATCAATCGGTGCTCGCTGACGAAGACGGCACCTACAGCGATTGGATCGAAATCTTCAACCCGGATGGGGTCGCCGCCGACTTGAGCGGTTACTACCTCACGGACGATGCCACCCTGCTCACCAAGTGGCAGATTCCGACCACCACCATGCTTGGGCCCTCCAACTTCCTCGTCATCTTCGCCTCCGACAAGGATCGAACGGTCGCGGGCTCGGAGTTGCACACCAATTTCAAGATCAACGACGACGGCGAATACCTCGCCCTAATCGCCGCCGACGGGGTGACCGTCCTTTCCGAATTCAATCCATCCTTCCCCCCCCAGTTCGACGACGCTTCCTACGGCCTGGAACAACTCGGCAACACGGCGGACGAGACCTTCATCGAGGTCGGCGCCCCTTGCACCGCCCTGGTTCCCACCACCGGCACGCTCGGCACAACGTGGACGGCGGACGGCTTCAATGATGGCTCATGGACGACCGGGAGCACCGGGGTCGGCTACGAGCGCAGCAACGGTTACCAGACCCTGCTCAACATCGACGTCGAGTCGCAGATGTACAACCGGAACGCGACGGTCTACGTTCGCATTCCGTTCAATATCACCAATGTCGGCGAGGTCTCAGCGCTCGAACTCCAAATCCAGTATGACGACGGTTTCGTCGCCTACCTGAATGGCTCTCCGGTGGCGGGCGACCGCGATCCTGCCCTTCCGGTCTGGAATTCGAATGCCTCGGCCGACCATCCTGACGGTGCCTCCACCACCTTGACGCCCTTTTCCCTGAACGCCCACCTCAGTCGTCTCCTGGAAGGGAGCAACGTGCTCGCCATCCACGGCCTGAATCGAAGCACCACCAGCTCCGACATGCTCGTCCGTCCGCGACTCATCGGGACGCGCCTGACCAATCCCTCCCTTGGCGGTCCGGGATACTTCCTGAACCCCAGCCCGGGCGCTCCAAACGGCACCGAGCAAGGGCTTCCTGCAAGCACCGTCACGATCTCGGAGGCGAGCAAGGCCTTCACCTCGTCCTTCCAGGTCACCCTCAGTGGCGAGGGCGCGGGACAAACCATCCGCTACACCCTCGATGAATCGGTCCCCACCGCCGCCTCCACACTCTACACCGGCCCCCTCACAATTTCCAACAGCGCTCAACTCCGCGCCCGCGTCTTTGGTGCCAACAACTCCACCGGACCCATCGCGATGGAAACCTACCTTCGCCTCGGGAGCGGCCTGCAGAACTTCAGCTCCAACCTTCCCATTCTGATCCTCGAGAACTGGGGCTCCGGCACTCCGGGCACCAGCAACCCGACGGATGGCTTCTGGGCCATCATCGAGCCCGACGCGACCACCAACAACCGGGCCGAAATGCTCGACCCGTTCCACATCGCCACCCGCGTGGGCATGAAGCGCCGCGGCTCCTCCTCCGCAAACTGGCCCAAGTATTCCCTCACCCTGGAGTCCCGGGACGAAGACGGAGAGGACCAGGGAATCAATCCCCTTGGTCTGCCCAAGGAGTCCGATTGGGTGCTGAGCGGCCGCTACCAGTTCGACCGCGCCCTCATGCGCAACCCGCTCATCTACCGCCTCAGCAACGAAGCCGGCGAATATGCGGTGCGCACGCGCTTCGTGGAGGTCTTCATCAACACCGGCGGCGGCAACCTCTCCTACTCCAGCGACTACTTCGGAGTCTACACCTTCATGGAGAAAATCAAGCGCGACAACGACCGCGTCGACGTCGCAAAAATCGATCTCGGTGATACCACCGAGCCGAACGTGAGCGGCGGTTACATGTTCAAGAAGGACCGGGCCGACCCGGGCGACAGCGGATTCTCGGTCAACACCATGGGAACCCTGCGCTGGGTGGAACCCAAGGAAGACGACGTCGTCTCTGCCCAGAGCAACTGGTTGCGGAACCATCTCAACGAATTCGATGCCGCCCTCTCCAATTCCAACTGGACTCATCCCACCACCGGCAAGCACTTCACCGAGTATCTCGACCAGCACTCCTGGCTCCGCCACCACTGGTGCAACACCCTCGCCATGAACGTGGATGGCTACCGCTTGAGCGGATACTACTACAAACACCGTAGCGAGACCAATGGCGGCAAGGTCGGCGCGGGTCCGATCTGGGACTTCGACCGCACGATGGGATCGACCGACAGCCGGGACAACAACCCCAGCGCGTGGGATGGCACCGGCGATTCCAGCAAGACGTGGAGCGACTCGCGTTACCCCTGGTGGGGTCGCGCCCTGACCAATCCCGATTTCCGCCAGGCTCACACCGACCTCTGGCAGGAGCTTCGCCAGAATGTCTTCTCCACCGCCAACATTCATGGTGTGATCGATGAGTTCGCAGCTGAGATCGACTTCCAGGATCCCAACGGCAGCTCCCCGGCGGAGCGAAATTTCGCCAAGTGGCCCGGACAGAATCACCCCAACGAGGTGAACATCCTGAAGAACTGGCTGAGCACCCGCGTGAACTGGATCGACAGCCAGTACACCACCCAGCCGAACTTCACGGTCGCTCCGGGAATCGTCTCCCCCGGGACGACGGTCTCCTTCACCGGCGCCGGGGGCACCGTTTACTACACCACCGATGGAACTGATCCGCGCCTGCCCGGCGGCAATGTTTCACCCGCGGCCTCCATCGGCGGCAGCACCACGGTCAACACCACGACCATCGTCACCGCTCGCGCGCGCAGTGGCACCGGGCTGACTTCCTGGAGTGGACCGCTCAAGGGCACCTTCCTCCTCGGACCGATTGCCAACGCCTCCAATTTCATCATCAGCGAAGTCCACTACGCTCCGCTCCCCCCGGGAACGCCCGCCGAGACGGCCCAGGCGACGGATGCCTCCGCTTTCGAGTTCCTCGAGATGCGGAACATCAGTGCCACCGACACCATCGATCTCACCGACGTCCACTTCATCGCGGGAATCGATTTCACCTTCACCGGGGCGGTCATCACTTCCCTGGCTCCGGGCGAACGCGTTCTCATCGTGTGCAATCAGTCAGCGTTCGAGGCCCGCTATGGCACTGGTCACAGCGCTCGCATCGCCGGCGAATTCGCTCCCACTCGCCTCGATAACGCAGGCGAGCGCCTTCACCTCGTCGGCGCCCTCGGAGTCACCATCGCGGACTTCACCTACAACGACAAACACCCCTGGCCCACCGAATCCGGGTTCGCAGGCTACAGCTTGGTCCTCAAGTCGGTGGCGGTCCCGAGCCCGGACTACTCCCTCGCGGACAACTGGCGCAGCAGCACCGAACTGGGAGGAAACCCGGACAGCTCAGACTCCACCCTTTTGGTGGGCGACCCGGACGCGGACGACGACCAGGACCACTTCAACAAACTTCTCGAACACGCCCTGGGTAGCAGCGACTTCAACCCCGCCGATACCAACGAAACCTTCCGCACCTCCCTCGCCAACCTGAAGGTGGACGACGTCTTTGATGATTACCTCACCATCACGCATCGTCGCAATCTTGCCGCCGACGATGTGGTCATCATTCCTGAACTGAGCGTTGACCTCGTGACCTGGCTCAGCGGAGAGGCCAATCTCATCTTCGTTTCCGAGACTCATCAAGGCGATGGCACTTCCTTGGTCACCTACCGAACTGCATTCCCCCAGAATCCAGCCGCCGATTCCCGCGTCTTTCTCCGCCTCAGGGTCTCCATGCCCTAGCAGGAATGTAGCACCCGAAATCTTCAAGGGGTCAAGTGCGTCCACACCCGCTGTGAAAAGCGACGCCCAGAGGATCGCGATCCTTTGCCTGCAGACTCACTCGCCGCACCAATCAGATCGACAATCTGACTAAGCTTAGTTGACGAGCACAGTTAACAAGGGCATAATGTTTTGCTCCGTTCTCCCCTTGCCCAGATTCCCAGACTTGCCAGTTCGCTGATCCGCAACTATCCCAGTAGCATGGAAATCCCCCCCCATAAAACCCGTACCAAAAACCCGTTCCTTATCTTCGGGTTCTTTCTGATTGCCTGTTCGCTGGGCACTCAGGCGGCACCCATCATTTCGGAATTTGTCGCCGACAACGAGACCGGTTTACGGGATCCAGATGGTGAGTTTGAGGATTGGCTTGAACTCTACAATCCCGATCCGGATCCCATCGAACTGGGAGGTTACTTCCTCACCGACAACCCTCTCAATCTCCAAAAATGGGCCATCCCGGCCGGAACCGTGCTGGAGCCCGGCGCGTTTCTCGTCATCTTCGCCTCCGGCAAGGACCGCGCGGTTGCGGGAGAGCCGTTGCACACCAGTTTCGCACTGAGTAATGCGGGCGAGTATCTCGCCTTGCTCGGGCCCGACGGAACAACCATCATTCAGGAATTTCCCCCCACCTTCCCGGTGCAATTCAATGATGCCTCTTACGGCTTCGAGCAGACTCCCATCACGGAAGAAGAGATTCTCGTAGATGTCGATGCCGCCTGCACCACCCACGTTCCTTCCGATGGCACCCTCGGCAGCTCGTGGACTCAAGCCTCCTTCGACGACAGTCTCTGGTCCGCCGGCACTCTCGGGGTCGGCTATGAACGGGGAGACGGGTTCCAGGCGCTCATCAATCACGATGTCGAGGCCGCGGCCTTCAATACCAGCTCCTCAGTCTACCTCCGCATCCCCTTCACCCTCGACCGCATCGATGACATCATCGCCCTCAGTCTCGACATCCAATACGATGACGGATTCGCGGCTTATCTCAATGGCATCAGGATCCTTGGAGCCAATGCCCCGGGCAATCCCACCTGGAATTCCCTCGCCCCCCTGGATCGCGATGATGCCGACGCTCTCGACTTTCAGGCCTTTTCCTTGAATGGCCACCTCACCCGACTTCAGATCGGACAAAATGTCTTTAGCATTCACATCATGAATTCGGCCGCCAACGATGACGATCTGTTGGCGCGTCTGCAACTGAGCGCGATCCGCCTGACCGACCTGACAATCGGCGACCTGGCCTACTTCTCGACACCCACCCCGGGGGCTCGCAATGGCACTCAGGAGGAACTTCCTGCCAGCGAGGTGATCTTCTCCCACCCACATCAAACCTTCATCGATCCTTTCCGGATTACCCTCAGCAGCACCTTTCCGGGAGAGACCATCCGCTACACCACCAATCGCACCGTCCCCAACGCCAGCTCGACAGAATACACCGGCTCCATCAGCATCGCAAACTCGATGCAGATCCGCGCCCGCGTCTTCGGGGCCGACGGTGCCGCCGGCCCGGTCAAGATGAGGTCCTACCTCAAGCTCAATGACGTGAAGGCCCAGAGCTTCAGCTCCAATCTTCCCATCGTGATTCTGGAGAACTGGGGCCGGGGAGCCCCCGGCGGCTCGACCAATCTCGATTCCTTCTGGGCCATCATCGAACCGGATCCGGTCTCGGGACGCGCCCGGATGATCAGTGAATTTCAGATCGGAACCCGCGCCGGTATCCGGCGCCGGGGCTCATCTTCCTTCAACTGGCCCAAGTACTCCATGACCCTGGAAGCGCAGGATGAGGACGGGTTGGACAAGGGGATCAAGCCCCTCGGCATGCCTCGCGAGTCCGACTGGATCCTCAGCGGACGCTACCAATTCGACAAGGCTCTCATGCGCAACGACCTGATTTATGAACTCAGCCGCCAGACTGGAGAATACGCCGTGCGCACTCGCTTTGTCGAAGTCTTCAACAACACCGGCGGGGGCCCCTTGGCCTACAGCGGCGATTACTTCGGGATCTACTCGCTCATGGAGAAAATCAAGCGCGACGACAACCGAGTCCCGGTGGCAAGAATCGATCGCCGTGATTCCCGTGAGCCCGATGTCACGGGAGGTTATGTCTTCAAGAAGGATCGCCTCGATCCCGGGGACGGCGGATTCTCGGTCAGCGGCATGGGAACCCTGGGCTGGGTGGAACCCAAGGAACGGGAAGTCACCTCCACCCAGCGGAACTGGCTCCAGCGTCACTTGAACGAGCTCAACGCCGCTCTCGGCCGCCCGGATGGCATCAATACCGCCACCCGCAAGCACTTCACGGATTACATCGACCAGGACTCCTGGCTCCGTCACCACTGGCTCAACACCCTCGCCATGAACGTCGATGGTTTCCGCCTGAGCGGATACTACTACAAACACCGGACCGATACCAATGGCGGCAAAATCGGCGCGGGCCCGATTTGGGACTTTGACCGGACCATGGGATCGACTGACAGCCGGGACAACAACCCGTCGCAGTGGGATGGCAGCGGTGATTCCAGCCGGACCTGGAACGATGGTCGATATCCGTGGTGGGGCCAGGCACTCGCCTTCCCGGATTTCCGACAAGCCCACACCGATCTCTGGCAGGAGCTCCGACGCACCACTTTTTCGACGGCGAACATCAATTCTGTCATCGACGGTTTCGCCGCTCAACTCGGCGAGCGAGATGGCGTCGGGGACAATGCCTCCGGAGTGGGCCGGACCCCGGCTGAGCGCAATTTCGCAAAATGGCCATCCGCCAACCTCCGCCTCGAGGTGCGAACCCTGCAGACCTGGCTCCGCACTCGGGTCTCCTGGATCGATCGCCAGTACACCCAGGCGCCAGCCATCAGTTCCGCCAACGGCCTTGTTGAGCCGGGCTTGGCTCTGCTTGGAGAGGAGTTCGCCTTCCTCGGCAGCGGCGATATCTATTACACCACCGACGGGAGCGATCCTCGAGTCTCCGGCGGACAGCCATCGTCCTCGGCCATTAGAGTGAGTGCGAACACCGCCATTCCGATCACCGAGACCACCACCATCACCGCGCGGGCCCGGGTGGGCACCGAACTCACCTCCTGGAGCGGACCGATGAGAGGCAGCTTCCTGATCGGACCCCTCGCCGACGCCTCCAATCTGATCATTTCAGAAGTGCACTACGCTCCCCTTCCGGCCTCAACCCCGGCCGAGTTGGCAGTGGCCACTGATCCTTCCAACTTTGAGTTTCTCGAGATGAAGAACATCAGCGCCACCGAGACCCTGAACCTCACCGACGTCCACTTTGCGCAAGGGCTCGAATGGACCTTCACGCGCTCTGATATCACCTCCCTCGCCCCCGGTGAATTTGTCCTCATCGTTTGCAACAAGGCCGCCTTCGAAGCTCGCTATGGCACCGCCCACAGCGCCCGCATCGCGGGCGAGTTTGCACCCACCCGCCTCGACAACGCCGGGGAACGCATTCATCTCCTCGATGGTCTCGGAAACACGATCGCTGATTTCCAATACAACGACAAGGCCCCCTGGCCGGAGCCGGCTGGGATCGACGGATTCAGCTTGGTGCTCCGTTCCGCCGCCCTCCCGCAACCAGACTACACCCTGCCGGGAAACTGGGCCTTCAGTAGTGACCTCGGCGGCACTCCGAATGCCGATGAAATCATCACCGGTTTCGCGGGCGACCCCATCGCGGATGATGACCAGGACGGTTATCCCAGGCTTTTGGAGTATCTCCTTGGCACCAGCGACTCGAATCCTCATGACACCGCAGGCACGATCTCATCGTCGATTCAGAGCCTCGACGCCAACGGCATCACTCAGAACTTCCTTACCATGAGCGTGCGCAGGAGCAACGATGCTCAGGACGTGGTGTTGATCCCCCAATTCAGTGTCGATCTCGTCCACTGGTTCAGCGGCGAGCAGTTTGTCCCGCTCATCTCTGAAATCGATCAGGGCGACGGAACATCGATCCTGACCTACCGGGCCTTCGTCCCGCAGCAGGCATCCTTCCCAACGGCCTTCATGCGCTTGGGTGCCGACCTCTTGCCGACCCCAGAATAGCGGAATGACCTGGACCTATTTATTCTTGAGTCTGCTTTTGTACTCCGGCCGGTTTTTCCACGACTTGAAGTAGGGCTTGTAGGCATCGAGCTCGGTCCAGAATACTCGTGGTGGTTGCGGCGAGTCCACCTTGCCGCTTGGGTAGTCCTTGCCCGCCACGCTGGCCTCGACCGCAGCATTCCAAGCGAGATACGTCTTCTTGAGCCGCGCCGCCTCCTCCGGATATTTGGCCGACACGTCGCGACTCTCCTTCGGATCGTCCTCGAGGTGATAGAGCTCGAATGCCCCTTCCGCGATGTTCCTGGAGAAGAGCTTGAACGTGTTGGCCACCAGCGCTCCGCGACCCGAATTGCGAAAGCCAATCGGCGTTGCTCTCTTCGAAAGTTCCTTCTTGAGAAGTCCCATCAAACTCATCCCGTCCTGCGGCTGCAACATTGATTCCGTAGGCAGCCCCACGATCTCTGCCACGGTGGGAAAGATATCCATCGTGGCCGCCGGGAACGAGGTCACTCGGGGCTTCGTGATCCCACCCGGCCATTCGATGATCGCAGGAACCCGCAGCCCCCCCTCAAACAGCGACCCCTTGTATCCACGCAGTCCGCCCACCGTGTCTGGATGGAAGCCGGGCAGACCACCATTGTCGCTGCAAAACCACACCAGGGTGTTTTCCGAGATTCCAAGATCACGCAACCCCCGTCTCAGGCTCCCGATACTGCGATCCATCGCCACCAGCTCGGCGTAGTGCTGGCGCGACTTCTCATTGAGCTTTGGAAACCTCTTCAAGTCCTTCTCAAGTCCCATCCAGGGACTGTGCGGCGTGCCATACCAGATCACCGTGAAGGAGGGCTTCTTCGATTTCACCTGCGCCCCCACGAACTTCAGGGCCTCCGCCACGATGATCTCCGAAGAGTCCCCTTCGAACTCCTCAAAGTCTCCCTTCCGACTCATCACGGGATTCAAGTCGAAGAAATTTGTCACCGACAACCACTCCTCGAAACCAAAGCCCCTCGGCCCATGGGTGTCGTCCTTCAGAATCGGCACGCCGGGCCCGCGCAGCCCGTTCAGGTGCCACTTGCCAAAGTGGCCCGTGGCATAGCCCGCCTTGCGCATCGCCTCCGCAAGGGTCTTCTCCTGCTTGCGGAGAGCAAATCCATGATTCTCCACCCCGGTCCGATCATGAGTGCGCCCGGTCAGGACGGTGGCCCGCGTCGGAGAGCAAACCGGTCCTCCGGCATAGAAACGATCGAAGCGCAGTCCATTGGCGGCCATCGCATCAAGGTTCGGAGTCTTGAGGACCGGGTGCTTGTAATAACCGGTCTCCCCCCAGCCCATGTCGTCCGCCATCACGAGGATGATGTTGGGAGTGGCCGCAGGGAGGGCAGGAATGGTGAGGAGAAGAGAAAGCAGAATCCGTTTCATGGGCTCAACCCACTACGCCAGTATGCTCCCCCTCTTGCAACATCACTTCGCTCGCGGGAGCAAAACCAATCCGCCCGACCAGTTCCCCTGCGGAATTTCCAGAGTCTCCCCCGCTTTCACATTCCGCTCGAAGATCACCATCCGGGTGCGCCCCTGGTCGGAATATCCAAATTCCATTCCTTCCACCTTTTTCCAGCCCTCCAGAGAAACGCCCTTCTGGACAGCCGCCGTTGCCATGCGCAGCATCGTGGTCTCGGCGCACGTGACTCGGATGACGGCCCGCACTCCGCCCGAAGTCCGTGTCACCTGTCCTCCCCGAAACTCGTCCGGCACATCGAACCAGGTGTATTCCCGGTTCCCATAGGCACTCTGCCCATTGTCGAGAGTCGCGACCTCAAATCCTCCTCCTTCAATCAAGAAGCTTCCGATTCTCATCGGATCAACGCGCTTCTGTTTCAGGTAATAGAATCGCCCGTCCTCCGCTCCCACCAGCAAGTCGCGCACCCCGTCCCGGTCCCAATCCACCGTGGTGGGACTGGTGGTGTGCCCCGCCAATCTCTGACTTCCAAGCGGCCCCCGATCCACAAACCGCGTCGGGCCCTCTCCCCCGCTCACGTTGTGCAGAAGAGTTGCGTTGGCCGAGTTGAGGAGGAGATCGAGATCACCATCACCGTCCCAATCAACCACGCACAGCTTTCGTCGGCCACTTTTCCCCGCGCTCCGCTCGTTCAATCTCAGGAATTCCTCGCCCTTGCCAGAGCCCTGGAATGCGCTCCGCCGCGGACTTCCCAGCAAGAGCTGAGCCCCCTTCCGTTTTCGTTCGTAGAGCGCAAGAAATCCCTCGTGATCAAGCATCACCAAGTCGTTCAGTCCATCCTTGTTCCAGTCCACCACCAAGGGCGTGGTCCGCCACTGGGTCACGAGTTCATTCCCCTGCGGCTTCCACCAATTCCAGGCCGGCCAACTGCTCGCTCCTTCTGACCACTCAACCATCACCGCTTGTGAAGCGGCCAGCTTGGGCTCTCGACTCGTTCCCGTGTTCTCATACCAGATCACTTTCCCCCAAATGGAATTCACCACCAGGTCGGGATCTCCATCATGATCCCAGTCCGCCACACTCAAGGTGCTGTAGCCCCACTTCGCTTCCGCGGGCCCCTGGATCGATCCGTTCAGGCCGGCCTGAAGATGAATAATCTCTCCGCCAGCCTCCAATAGTTTCACGCGCGACCACTTCGGGGGATTGCCTCCATCCAGGTTCTCGAACCAGCCAATATTGCCGGACGTGTTCCCACAAACGAGATCCTCATCCCCATCACCGTCCCAATCGACGCTCACCGGAGTCACGAGCGCACCAAACTTCAGATCCCCCGCTTCCTGCTGAAAGTAGACCGGCGGCAGAAAGCCGGGCAGGTTTCCTGCCATCCTTCCCGTGTTTTCCATCAAGGCCACCCGACCATCTTCATCTCCCACCACCAGGTCCACATCGCCATCCCTGTCCCAGTCGAGCGCGCTCGGCGTGATCATCTGCACGTGCATCGCAATCGGTTGGCCCTTGTGCATCAAGCGCTGCCCCTTGGCATACCGCGGCTCGGTCCGCGTTCCCTCGTTGCGGAAGTAGGTGAAGCCATCGAGAAACTCACCGCAAATCAGATCGAGATCACCATCGCCATCGAAGTCCGCGAAATTTGGTGACGGCATTCCATAGACATCCACCGGCTTGCCACCCGCCTGGACCTTGCTCGCCTTTTCATATTCTGGCTTCCCGCTCGTCCCCTTGTTTTGCAACAGGAAAACCCATCCTCGCAGCGGACCGCGCGTCCAGTTCCCCTCCCCGTCGTAGGCATCGTCCCATCCATACTCGGTCCATTCCCCGATCCCGACTACCAGGTCCTGATCGCCATCACCATCGTAGTCGACCAAGTGCCACTGCTTGGCCCGCGTCTTCCCCATCTTGGGGAGTGCGGCGGCCACCTTCCTTGTCTCAGCGAATCCCTTCCCCAAGAACCCGGTCCATTCCGTATGGGGAGTCAGCACCCGCGGTTTCCCCTCAAGGTGAGAGACCTGCACGTTTTTCATCCCGCCTCCGACTCTCACTGGCGGCTTGAAGACCGGCATCTTCGCCTCCCCGCCCGGATTTTCGAAGAGGTAGACTCCATTGAAGGGAACATCCGGACACGAAACGACCAGGTCGTAATCCCCATCCCCATCCCAGTCCATCGGCATCGGCCAGGCCCAAAGCCCAACTCCAAGATCAACGACCAACCCGGGATTGTTGTAGTGCACGCGGACAAAATCCGCCCCGCTCGCGCCCGGACAGAACCCCACCCACGCAACAACCAACGCCCGCACTGTCATCGTGGCACTATCGCGACTCAAACAATGAAAGGCAACCCTCCAACCCTCTCCTATTTCCCCTTCCGCCGCCGGACCAACGGCGACTTCTTCTCCCAGGGAACAGTCCGGTCAAACACCACTCCATAGGCCTCGTAGTTGTGATACCGCACGCCCTCCCTCTTCCACTGCGCCACGTAGCCATCGTAGAGGCCTCGCATCCGCTGCAACTCACTCTCAAAGCCCGGCGATCTCACTGCGTTGTTCAACTCGAGCGGATCTCCGCCCGTATGATAGAGTTCCTCGGTTGCTCCAAACTTGTCCGTTTCCCAGGGCCAGAAAATGTATTTCATCTCCTTGGTCACCACCGCCAGGCTGTGCACGGCACTGGGACCCCACACATTGATGAGCGGGAGCGATTCATGAATCTCAGCCTTGGGATCCTCATAAAGCGCCACCAGACTCTTCCCATCCATTCCCGCTGGCGCTGTCACCCCAGCCAACTCGAGGATGGTGGGCGCAAAATCCACATTCCCCGTAAGCGCATCACAACGGAGTTTTTTGCCGCTGTTGGAGTGTCGCGGATCAAACACGATCAAGGGTACTCGCGAAGCTTCCTCGTAGGGAAGCACCTTCGAGCCATACCCATGCGACCCGCATAGAAATCCGTTGTCCGAGGTGAAGATCACCACCGTGTTATCCGCCACCCCGTGTTTCTTCAAGGCCTCGCGAACCATCCCAATCGCGACGTCAACCGCGTAGACCTGCTGGTGATAGGTCGCCATCACCTCGTCGTACTTGTCGGCGTAGTTCCATCCGAAGAAGCGCTCGTACTGCCGTCCTTGCTGACTCTGTTTCGAAAAGTGAACGCCGTTCTCGCGCCCATAGTTCTTGGGCTTCACAAATGTCTTTCCGGCATAGACCTCGTCGTCCAGTGGGTCCGGAGTGGTGGGGTGATGCGGCGCCTTGAAACTGATCGATAAACAAAACGGCTTCTTTGTCTTCGCCGCCTCCGCAATGAAGTCGGCCCCGAAGGCCCCGTAGGATCGCGAGGAGTGCGGATACTTCTTCGCGTAGCTCACCATCGATTTATTCTTGGCGGTCGCGTAGCTCGTCTGCCCCGGGCCCGCTCCCCACTTGTCAAAGTCACTTGCCGGCAACTTCCCCTTTACTCCCGGCTTCTCGGCCACCTCGAACCCGATCTTCCCTGCGATGGCCGTCAAGTAGCCCGCTTCACGCAACAGGATCGGATACGACTTCATCCAATGCTCCCTCACCATCGCACCGTGTTCGAAGTTGCAACCGTTCTTGAACTCGAACTTGCCGGTCATGATGTTGGCCCGGCTCGCCATGCAGATCGCGGTGGTGTCGTAATGGTTGTCGAAGGCCATGCCATCCCGGGCGAGGGAATCGATGTGGGGCGTCTTCACGTCCGCATTTCCGTAGCAGCCCACCGAGTAGGTGCACTGATCGTCAGTGAGTAAAAAGACAATGTTGGGCTGCTCGGCGGCATGCAGCAGGGTCCCAACGAGTATGAAAAGGGGGGGGATCAATCGATGGGGACTCATCATTCGGGCACAGGGATCTACTACATCTTCATTCCGCCCTGCCACCAAAAACCTTCCCCGGAGGGGTGGCCGCCTTGGCCGCAGCAGTGAATGGCTGGGCGGGAACGAACGAAGTGTTCCCCATCAGCGGGCAGGCTTCGCGCGAAGTGACAGTGCGCAACCCGCGCTACTACCGCTCTCTCGCGCTTCTGGACGGCCCGGTGGAAGGCGGCGGCTACGGTCCCAAGCAC
>JAPKFB010000010.1 GCA_028821775.1 Roseibacillus sp. | reverse complement strand
CCATGGAGGCTCGCACCGAAGCCACCAGCTCGAGCGCAGAAGTCATCTTGGTCCCACCTGGCAGCCTCTGCCGGCCCCTTGCTCAGCGTGGTCCCTGGACCTATGTCGAGTTGGCAAATGACACTCGAGGGTGGCTCCCAACGGCACAGATCAGGACGATTCTCCCGATCGATTTTCCGCCCTTATCATCGGTTGAGCCCAGGGCCTGAACCGCCTCCGGTTACAAATTGGGCACAAATTCCGCGAGGAAACGGCAATATTTCTAAAAATATTCAGGAGTTCTTAGAAATACAGTTGACTATTTTATCAATTTTGAAAAAGCTATCATCCTGTCATGAAAGTCCTTGCAACCGCCCTTATTGTTTTCCTCGGCCCAGCCAGCCTGTTGGCTGAGGGTCGGAGCGAACTCGACATTCTCCGCGCTCGTTCCACGGAGCAGGAACGTCAGATTCGGACCTTGGAAACTGAGATTGAGAGTCTCCACAGCCAGCTCGCCCTTGAGCGTCGACGTTCTCGCGGGATCGATCACAGCGCTCCCTCCGTCGCAACCTCATCCGCCAAGCGAGCCAACTACACCGTGAGGACCGGCGACACCCTCTCTTCCATCGCCCGACGCTATCACATTTCTGCAGAAGGCCTGATGAAGAACAACGGAATTGCAGATCCTACTCGTCTGCGTGTCGGGCAAAAACTGATCCTTCCGAGCGATGCCAAAGAACTTCGTCTTCCTCCGCCCCCTCCCCTAAAGCGGGAACAGGAAAAGGCCATGCCCAAGGCAATACCCAAACCGCCCGCCAATACTCATACTTATCAAGTTCAGCGCGGCGACACTCTCTATGGCATTGCGCGCCGTCACCAAATTCCAATCGACTCCCTCAAGAAACTCAATCCCACGATCGATGACAAAATTGTGACTGGTCAAACGATCACCGTAACGGGCCAACCAGAGAAGCTAACTTTGATTTCCACCAAATCAAAAACGATCGCTACCCGCAAAGGCAAGGCCTCCTCCAAGGTCCAGAAAAAAACTCCGAACCCTTCAGTGCCAAAGACCACTCCCCCAAAAAAACCCAACCCTCCCAACCCAAAAACGCTGGTCGACAATCCCGGGAAAACAAAAGTGCCCCCCCCTACCCCAAAATCCATCTCCTCCATTCTGGTCATGGAAGAAATTTCCTTCGGCAATTTTGCCAAGAACCACGGCACCACACCAGATCAATTGAATTCCCTCAACGGCTGGACTTTCAAGCCTAGCTTGGTGCTGGCCCGCGGATCGGAAATCTACGTTCCGGTCCCCTAACGACTTTACGACTCCTACACGGCAAGGCAGGGCGACGCCCGGTGACTGCTTCGGCACCACCGGGCGTCATTTGTACCAAGCCTACTCTGCAAGACCGCCGGGCCCCTTAATTGGAGGCGTCCCCCCACCCACAGGAGGGTGTTCACGGCCAAAGAGCCATCCGATCGCCCGCTTGAAATCTTCAAGCATGACGTAAACGGAAGGAACAAGGATGAGCGTGATCGCGGTCGCAAAGAGAATACCAAAACCCAGCGAAATCGCCATCGGAATGAGGAACCGGGCCTGCATGTCAGTCTCCACCAACATTGGCATCAGTCCCGCAAAAGTGGTCAGAGAGGTGAGCAAAATCGCGCGGAATCTTACCACTCCGGCCCGCTGGGCCGCCTCCAAGATGCTCTGGGACTCCTTACGGTGCCGGTTCACATATTCCACCAGCACCAGGCTGTCGTTCACTACCACGCCGGAGAGCGCAACAATTCCGCACATCGACATAATGCTCAGTTCGGTCTTCATCAGGATGTGGCCAAAGACTGCACCCACTATCCCAAATGGAATCACGGACATGATGATTGCGGGCTGAAGATAGGAGCGCAACGGAATGGCCATCAGGACGTACATCGCGATGAGCGCGAAAACGAATCCGATCCCGATTTCACGGATACTATCCGCCTGATCCGCTTGCTCGCCTTCAAAATTGAAACTGACCGAGGGAAACTTCTCCGCGAGCATCGGCAGCGCGTCGTTCTTGAATCGCTTCGCCACTTCATTGGCGTTGGCTATACTTTTGTCGACGTCTGCGGTAATGCGAATGGCCCGTTTGCGATCAACGCGACGGATCGTATCCGGACCCCGCAGTTCATCAATCTCCACCACCTGCATCAAGGGAACCTCTGACCCCTCTGGAGTACGCAGTGTCATCCGTTCAACATTCTCGATCGATGTGCGCTCCTCCTCCGGAT
Organism: Roseibacillus sp.; assembly: GCA_028821775.1. GTDB lineage: Bacteria > Verrucomicrobiota > Verrucomicrobiia > Verrucomicrobiales > Akkermansiaceae > Roseibacillus_B. The sequence goes on along the minus strand of JAPKFB010000010.1, from coordinate 94,045 downwards.
AACGCACCATCACCCTCACTTCGTCCCGGCCCCGCTGCAGGCGTTGCACTTCGTCCCCATAGAACGCCCAACGCACCTGTCTCGCAGCGTCGCTCAAGCGGAGTCCCAGAGCCCGGCCCTCCGGAGTCAAATCCTTGAAGATGAGCTCTCGCTTCCCCGGTCGGTCACTGTCCGCAAGATCAATCACCCCTTGATAACTGTTGAGCTCACTTCGCAGGAAATCGGCCGCCTTCCGCAATTCCACCGGGTCCTTGCCGGTCAGGAGCAAATCGATCGCATTGCCTCCCCCCGCGGCCTGGGCCACGAAGGTGAGTTCCACCGCGCTTGGAATGGTCCCTACCGCCGCGCGCCATTCCCTCACGATCTCATCGGCGGTGATCTTGCGCGTGGATGAAGGCGCCAGTTCCATCGTGACTTCCCCAATACTGGTGGCGATCGGAGGGCCGCTGGGCGAAAAATCCGTGATGAAGGGCTGGATTCCGGAACTCGCAAGGATGTGTCGGACCACGGGCTCTCCGTCCTCATCCTGGTACTTCGTGGCGATCTTCAAGGCCGCCCCCTCCAACCTCTCGGTTGCATCCTCTGACGATTCAAAGGGAACTCCCCGGGGTAGCTCAAAGCGCGCGATCACGAGATCCGCTTCCACTTCGGGAAAAAACTGGCTCTTGACCCACTTCCCCGCCACCAATCCCACCGTCAGGATAAAGATTCCAACAAAGGCAGAGAGAACCACATAACGATGGCGAAGACACTTCTTGAGAAAGGGGCTGTAGACCTTGAGCACGAACTTCTCCAATCCCGTCGAGATCCGTCTTTGGAGACGGCTCAGGGGCCAGACTTTTCGATTCGGGTCACTCCGCTTGAGTAAGGCCAGATGCGAGGGTAGCACCAACTTTGACTGTACGAGCGAAAACATCAGAGTGGGAATCACGATCAACGGAATGTTGGGCCAGATCTTTCCGCTCACTCCGCTCAGCCCGAGCATCGGGGTGAAGGCCACCATGGTGGTCACCACCCCAAAGATCACCACGACCCCGACTTCGTGCGTTCCCCGCCACGAGGCCTCCTTGGGATCCTCGCCCTGACGCATGCGGCGATACACGTTCTCCCCCACCACGATGGCATCATCCACCACGATCCCGAGAACCAGGATGAAGGCAAAGAGCGAAATCATGTTGATCGAAATTCCCATCAGGGGCATGAGCCAGATTCCTCCTGCAAAGGAGACCGGTATTCCGAGTGCAACGAGAAAAGCCAGCGAGGGACGAAGGAAGAGCGCCAGCACGATGAAGACAAAAATCAGCCCCCAGGTCCCGTTTCGCTTCAAAAGATCGAGGCGCCCCTTCAGGTAGCCACTGGTGTCGTTCCAGATTTCCATTTCGATGCCTTCCGGGAAATCCGCGCGCGCCTTCTCAAGGTAGTCCGTGATGGCCGTCGCAATCTTCAAGGTGTCCTGATCTCCTGTTCGGAACACATTGATCAAGATCGCCTTACGGCCATCAAAGGAATTCTCCAATTGGACATCTTCAAAGCCGTCCACAATCACCGCAAGATCCTTCAGAGTGACGATGGAACCGTCCGGGCGACTCACCACCACCACACTCTCGAAGGCCCGGGCGTCAAAGCGTTTACCCAAGGCGCGAATGACAACTTCGCCCGCCGAGGTCTTCACCGCTCCTCCGGGCAAGTCGAGGGAAGAGCGCCGAATCGCTTCCGCCACCTGACCCAGGGTTAGTCCATAACGGCGCAGGGTTCCCTCCGACACCTCAATCGAAATCTCATACGGTCGTACGGCGGCAAGCTGCACTTTGGTGATGTCCGTTTCCTTCTGGATGACCGAGAGAACCGCCGGCATGGGATCGCTGAGCTTGAAATCCGTCTTCTTGGGCTTGTAATCCAGTAGACCATCCCGCACATCTTCCGCGACTTTCCGGAGAGTCCTCTCATCGGTATCGCCCGAGATGGCGATGCTCATCACCTGTGAAGTGATGACAACCTCTTCCAGGATCGGAGTCTCAGTCTCCTCCGCAAAATTATCGATCGCATCGACCCGCGTCTTGATGTCGTTCATGACACTGCGCACGTCGTAGCCAGTTTCGATCTTGGCCATCACCAATCCCACGTTCTCTGCAGCCGTGGAACTGACTTCCCTGATTCCATTCAGATCTGCAATCGCTTCTTCAATCGGAGTGACCACTCCCTGTTCCACGTCTTCCGGGCTCCCATTGGGATAGAGGACCCGGATGGAGACAGCATCAACGGCGATGTCAGGGAAGATCTCCTTTCGAAGCTGAAACCATGTGTAAAACCCTGCCAACAACACCGCCAGCATCAGAAAATTCGCCGCAACATGATTGCGGCTGAACCAATGGATGATCCCCCGCATGGCCTATTTCGATTCCGGGGCCGGTGCGTCTGCCGACTTCCTTTTTTGAGTGTGCCCTGCGGACACTTTCTCCGCGGCGACCCTCAAGGCGGGGTCCTCTGGCGATTCCCTGACTTCCTTCACCAGCACCCGCCCACCAGGCACCGGAACATTGGGCGGTGTAAGGACGATCAACTCTCCGCCCAAGAGCCCCTCAGTCACGAGGACCACATCTGTTTCCGTTCGGAGAACATCCACCGCTCGAAACTCGAGACGCCCCTCCTTGACCAGGAGCACCTCGCCCCCGTTTAGCATCGCAACTCGGGGCACCTCCACCACCTCAGGAATCGAAACACCTGTCACGATGGCCTGCACAAACATTCCGATCGGAGGAAATCTCCCTGTCCCTTCACCAAACTCAACCACCACGTTGATAGAGCGGGTCGAGCGCTCCACAATCTCCTCAGAGCGCACCATGCGCCCAGTCCACGAAACCACCTTTCCTCCTATCCTCCCGTGGGCCATGACTTCTCCGATTACCTTGTCCTCTTTTCTTTGCAAAAACCCGTAATCTTCAAGCGAAAAGGGCAGTCGCACTTCCACCGCACCGCGCGAGATGAGATTCACAAGGGGAAGTCCTGGACGCACCACGGCCCCGGCATCAATGTAGGTTCGTTCGATTCGGCAGTCATAGGGAGCGGTGAGCTCCGTCCGATCCAAGTCCCGCAAGGCCTTGTCCACGCCGCCCTGCGCCGCCTTGATCTTCGCTTTCGCGCTAGCAAGTTGGGGAACTCTCTTCACGAGATTACTTGGCTCCTCCTTGCTGCCAATCTTGCCCCAATCCCGGAGCGCCTGCGCTTTGCGGACTTCCTCCATTTCAAGGGCCAGGTTCGCCTCCGCCAGAGCAGCTTGGGCCGCCGCCAAGGCGGCCTCGTAGTCGGCACGGTCGATCTGCAGGAGAAGTTCACCTTTCTTGAAAACCTCGCCCGCTTCCAATCTCGGATTGATCCCCACCAATTTGCCGCCCACTTCCGCGGTGATCGCGGTCCGGCGTCGCGGAACCACTTCGCCCTGAGACCTGAGTTTGAGCTGGACGGTGTGCAGCACAGCCTTCTGAACGAGCACCGTCCCAATCTTCTCCTCGGGGCTCTCTTTGGAAGCCTCCGGCCCATTCTTGAGCAGGTAAGCGGCCCCAGCACCAGCCACGCCCAGAATTAAGAGACAGACACCACTCCAGGCTGCAAATCGCAACCAGCTCTCATCGATTGTAATGGATTTGGCCATATCTACTGCTTTTCACGTAATTGAAAATCTCCTCCCAGCGCCAGATGAAGATTGACCCGGTTGTCTAGGCGGAGCCGGCGCAATTCCGCCAGTTGAAAGACCGTTTGCACCTTCCGGTCCTGGGCACTCAGCATCGTGAGAGCATCAACGGCACCGTCCGCAAAATCCTGGATTGCGGCGCCCGCAGCCTCGTGGGCCAGCCTGGCCGAGTCTGCCACCATCGCTTCGCGCTTCCCGAAGTAATCCTCCGCAATCAAAGCCTGCTCCACCTCGCCCATCCCTTGCAGAACCGCGCGCTGCAGCTGCCCAAGAGCGATCCTTTCATCATGCCCCGCTATCCGTTCCTCTTCCCGCAGCCGACCACCACTCAAAATCGGTTGCACCACCCCACCCGCCAAGGACCAGATTCCGAATTTGCTTGAGAGTAATTCGTGCAGGTTTTCAGTCATGGTGCCTCTCGACCCCGTGAGAGAAAAGCTTGGATACTTGGCCTGGGTCGCCGCCTTCCGACGCATCCCCGCAGCAGCATAGCGCCGTTCCGCGGCAAGAATATCCGGCCTGCGCAGAAGTAACTCCGAAGGCAGTCCCGCGGGTGGAAGAGCCGGCGCTTTCGGGAGCCCCCGGGTGGTGAGCGAACTTCCGGACGGGGGGCGACCCACTAGGAGCTCAACCTGACGCAGCGCTCGTTCGCGGTCTGCCTGCCAACGGGCAAGAGAAGCGCGGGAAGTCGCCAGATCGGATTCCGCGAGACGCAGTTGCGAGGCGAGACCACCTTCCTCCACCAGCGCCTCCGCGAAGCGTTCGCGGATCGATAAGGCTACTTTCTCTCGCACCACGATGGCGGCTCTCGCCAAGCGGATCTGCTCATTCGACTCGCCGAGGGCAAACCAAGCCTTGGCAATCTGAGCGGCCAAAGAAGCCCTTGCGGCCTGATAATCAAACCCTTGTGCCTGCAAGTCTCCCAGCGCAGCACTCTGGCCCGCGCGCAGCCGACCCCACACATCCAGTTCCCAAGTGATATCGAGCGAAGCACCATAAATATCCGTGATCGCGCTCCCACTGGGCACCGGAAAGCCAACGAATCGCTGCTGAATTCGTGATCCCGAAATCTGCCCCTGTACCTGAGGTTTGCGCACCGCGCCCGATAAGCGCGCCATCGCCTCCGCTCGCCTGACCCGTTCTGCGGCCACTCGAAGATCCAGATTGTGCGCCATGCCCTCCTTGACCAGAGCAACCAACTGCGCATCGCCAAAACGGCCAATCCAAGTCTGATCGATTCCAGCACGGCCTGCGCGCGAAGAGTGCCAACTCCCCGGGACCATCGAGGCCACCGCGGAAACTCGGTTCTCTGGGGCACGCACACCGCAGGAACCAAAGAAAACCACCCCCGCACTCAGAATCGTGGCCCGCGCAAGAAATCTGAATCTCGCGATCCTAATTTCCCGACTCCTTTCCACCTGGAGTGGCTTGAAAGCCCGCTGCGCAAAATTCAATGATCTGCGCAAAGAGATCTTCCATCCCAGGGTGGCCTGCTCTCCCCCCTGAAATGGCGCGCAAAGTGTCCCCATGAATCAGAGTGTTCGACATCACCCCGAAGGAAAAATGCATGCGCCACAAGGCTCCTCGTTCATCGAGATACGGCACCGCCTTCCGCAGCGCTCCCGAGAAACGATCAGCCACCTTTAAGAACATGGGCCTTACCGATTCGGGAAGACTATGGCCCCGCTCTCCCATCAGGCGACCCATGAATTTACAGAATAGACGTTCCGACATTTCCCCGCTCGTAAAGTGGGAGATTACCGGCGAGAGGAAGGCCTCAAGGATTTCATTCACCGGGACCGGAGCCACTCCATGACAGCTCTCCCGTTCATCTAACAGCCTCAGGCGTTCCTCGTTGATCGGCGTGGCATGACGAGCAATGGCGGCGTCGATCAGCTTCTCCTTTGAACCGAAGTGATAATTCACGGCCGCTACATTCGCATCCGCTGCTCCCGTGATGTCACGCAACGAAACAGTCTCAAAGCCGCGCTCAGCAAAGAGCGCTTCGGCAGCCTTCAGGATGCGCTCTTGCGTCCCCTGGCCATCATCGGTTTCCTCCGGCATGCTTTCAAACATACGTTTAAAACGAGGGCTTGATTGGTCAATCGAATTCCCGTGAATATTTCTCTCAGGCTCTCAACCCTTTAATCTCGTACATTTTAAGAAAACCTCAAAACCATTCTCTTGCTTCTCCCCACCCTCCTCCGCTATCCCGTCGGAGCTTGGCCACCAAGTTTCACATTCATCATGGCGACTGTCTTGAAGGCATGCGGGAACTCGCGGCTGAAAGTGTGGATCTGGTCGTGACCTCCCCACCCTACAATTTGGGGATCGCCTACCGGAGCTACGACGACACCTCTTGTCGCGAAACGTTCCTCTCCTGGTGTAGCGAATGGGCGCGCGAGGTGAAGCGAGTCCTACGCGAGGACGGCTCCTTCTTCCTCAATCTGGGAGCGTCTCCCAGCAATCCCCTCCTCCCGCACCAACTCCTCCTCACCCTCACCGCCCCAGATTTCTTTCAGCTTCAAAACACCTTTCACTGGATCAAGTCCATCTCCATCGAAACGAAGGACGCCCAGACCATCAGCGCGGGTCACTTCAAGCCCATCAATTCGAAGCGCTTTGTCAACGACTGCCACGAATACCTCTTTCATCTTACCAAGAGCGGATCAGTTAGGCTTGATCGTCGGGCCGCCGGAGTTCCCTACGCGGACAAATCCAACATCAAGCGCTGGAAGCACACCGGCGGCTCGGATCAACGCTGCCGCGGCAATACTTGGTTCATTCCCTATGAGACCATCCGGTCCAGCACGGACCAGCGACCTCATCCCGCCAGTTTTCCCATCGCGCTCGTCGAACAGTGCATCACCCTTCATGGCCAGGGAGAAGAGAGCATCCTCCTCGACCCCTTTCTCGGAATTGGATCATCCGCCCTCGCCGCACAAAACCTTAACATCGCCCGTTTCATCGGATTCGAGATTGATGCGGATTACCTCCAGGTCACAAGAGAACGACTCGCGGTCCCAGCCACTTCACCAAACAAATCTCCAGCGCTGCCCAACGATGGTGAGCCCGAATTACCGCTTTAGCACCCCATGCCAAACGAGTCTCCAGAGGATTACACCACCGTCGAGTCCATCTTCGTCCGGCGCCGCAACGTCCTGATGACCAGGAGCCGATTCCCTCCCATCTATACCGACTACTACCTGCACCTCATGCAGCACGGCCTTCGCTATCCGAGCCATCTGGATGAAATCCTCAAGGAGATGATGGCGATGCTCACCCTCCATCTCGTCGCTCGCCCCTGGGCCGAAACGATCGCCTGGACCGCCAACATGCGCGCTCCCCGTGTGAACATTTTTGTCACAGGATCCTCCACCAGTGAGCAGATCACCGGACGCTGCTTCACCGATAACGTGCGCGAACCCGATCGCAATCTCTTCTACTCGCAGACCACCGTCCCGGATCGCGAACCGCGACTCTCCACCATCGAGATCGATGAGATGGACCCCCTGCTCTGGATCGAAGAATTCTATCGTAATTCCGAACAGCGCCCTGGCCGGGCCTTTCGTCTCCCGGACGAAACCTTTGTCCTCCTGGCCGCCCAACCCGACTTTGATGAGCAATGGTTGAACGAGGTGTGCGCCGCTGACATCCCGCGAATCGAACAACGGGAAGAAACGAAAGTGCTGGAAACCCGACGCTTCCGCTTCCACTGCGGGTGCACCTTGTCCCGAGTCCTCCCCGTGTTGGGCGCGTGGCGCGAGCAACCCGAGGAACTCTTCCAGGGCGAAAAGATGATTACCATTCAATGTCCCCGCTGTGCCGCTAATTACTCGGTCACGCGGGACATGATTTGACATCGACGCTCGATCCCTTATCGCTGCCCCTAATGTCCGAATTCGATGTGGCGATTCCCCGCCGTTGCACTGGTTCCCTGAAGTGGGACAAGCGCCCCGATCTGCAACCATTCTGGGTGGCAGACATGGATTTCCAGTCCCCCCCGCAAGTGATCGAGGCCCTTCAGCGCCGCGTCGAGCACGGCATCTTTGGATACGCCGTTCCTCACGCAGGTCTCGACGAAGCCGTTCTCGCCTATCTTACCCGCCGCCATGAGACCGAAGTTCCGCTGGAGCATATCGTTCACTTGGGAGGACTCGTGCCCGCCCTTTCTCTTGCGGGTCGCGCCTTTGCAGAACCGGGCGATACACTCATGACCTGCACCCCGGTTTATCCACCCTTCCTGGGCATTCATCGGGACGGCAAGCTCGACCTGATCAAAATCCCCCATGTCCTCGAAAGCGGCCGTTGGTCCTTTGACTGGGACGCCATGGAAGAGGCCGTCACGCCCAAGACGCGTATCTTCGTCCTCAGCAATCCGCAAAATCCTCTCGGCCGCGTCTTCAGCGAAAACGAACTCATCCAGCTTGCCGAGTTCTGCGATCGCCACGATCTCACCCTGGTCTCTGATGAGATTCACTGCGACCTCATCTTCGACGAGCAGGCCACACCCTTCTTTTCGGCGCTGCGCCTCCCCGGCGCCCTCGCTAAGCGCACCATCACCCTCCTGTCTCCGAGCAAGACCTACAACATCGCGGGGCTTGGCTACGCCTACGCGGTCATTCCTGACGATGCCCGCCGCCGACGATTCAACCATGCCCGGGGTCACACCTTGACGGAGATCAACTGCCTCGCCTACTATGCGGCCGAAGCCGCCTACAATCACGGCGAATCCTGGCGCCTGAAACTGCTCGCCTACCTTCAGGGCAATCGCGATCTCCTGACCTCCTTCTGCCGAAATGAACTCCGTGGAGTCACGGTCCCCAACTTGGAGGCAACCTACCTTGCGTGGCTCGATTTCCGACCAGCTGGAATCCGGGAGCCCGCTCATCTTTTCGAGAGGAATGCGGACCTCTTTCTCTCCGACGGCCGCATTTTTGGCGAACCCGGGCACGCACGCTTGAATTTCGGTTGTGCTCGATCCCTGCTCCAGCAAGCCCTCGAGGCCATGCGCTCCGTCCTGTCCAAACACCCTGCTTGACCCCACTCCTCGGGGACGCCTCTGTGTTCGGCCCCTCTTGGTGTTTCTGGTCCACGCTGCTTCGCCACACCTCGGGGCGAGATTCCCGCTCATCGATCCGCGGGTCAGATGTGGAGAACCTTTCCACTCGCGCCTTGCTCCGATTGCCCACGTGCGCCATCCTCTCCTCCGTGAGATTCTTGGTTATTCTGGCGGCCCTGCTTCCTCTCTCCAGCCTCTCCGCATCGGTCACCGAACATGTCATCCTCTGTGGCGGTCCTGCCCTGCGGAAGTGGGAGAATCTGAGGATCGAGGGCGAGCGCCATGACAAATGGTGGGCAAATTTCATCCGGGCCTCCACTCTGCGCATGGCAGGGATCCGACTTCGGGAAGGCCGCCAGGCTAAGCTCATCTGGATCGTTTACCGACCTGGTTACCTTACCCGGGCGACGGAAGACGGCAAACCGTATACCACGTGGATTCAGGAACAGGCCACCAAGCGGAATTGTACCCTGATCTGGGTCAACAGCGGGCCCCAGGCCATCGCGGCAATCAACTCTCGTCCGCGCCGCTCCATTACGACCTTCGATTTCTTTGGCCATTCCAACCGCTACGCCTTCCTCCTCGATTACAGCAATGCGATCATGGCCATCTCCAAAGCGTGGATTCACGAGCGCGAACTCGGCAAACTCCGGCGCTGGGTCTTCGCCAAAGGAGCCGTGTGCCAAAGCTTCGGTTGCCACACCGGAGAGAGCATGAGCAAGGTCTGGCGCAGCCGCGTGGGGGTGCGACTCATTGGCGCTGACGGAAAAACAGATTACTCCATGGTCGGACAAGGCCGTCTCCCAACTGTCTCTGGCTCGTGGGTTCGCTAGCTCAACCATCGCCCGTTGTGACCCCAGTTCGAGTCCTCCTCCTTTCGGCCTTCGCGCTGGGCCTCTCTCCATGCAGAGCCCAGCTGGCCTCCGCATCCGGCCAGGAACACGTCATCCTGGCGGGCGGACCCGATGCCAGGATCACCTGGGTCGTCTATAGCCCCGCCTACCTCACGCGGGGCGCGGATGACGGCAAACTCTACCTCCAGTCCATTGAAAGCCTCGCTCTCAACTACCGCGTGCAATTGATTTGGGCCGACTCGGGAAACCAGTCCATCGCCACCATCAACAAGCGCCCAGCAGGTTCCATCAAGACCTTCGGCTACTTCGGCCACCCCAATCCTCACGCCTTCGTGCTGGACTATGGCATCGAGATCCTTGCAATTTTCAAAACGTGGATTCATGAACGCGACCTAGCAAAGATTCAGCGAGAGATCTTCGGTCCCGAGCCCCTCTGTAATAGCTGGGACTGCCACACCGGTCAGAGTATGAGTCTGGCCTGGCGACAATCCCTCGGCACTCGACTCATCGGCGCCGAAGGACGAAACTATGCTGACGTCAGTCAAAAGGCCCCCTTGCCCTCCACCGACGGCCCCTCGATCCGCTAAATCCTTTCTTCCATGCTCTACTCCGATCTCGATCAACTTTACCGGAAACCCTTCTTTTCCCTGCTCCAACAATCGCGGGCGGTTCACGATGAACACTGGACCGATTCCAGCGTCCAACTCTGCACCCTCCTCTCGATCAAAACCGGGGGCTGTTCGGAAGACTGCTCCTACTGTGCCCAGTCCGCGCGCTACCACACAGGTGTCGAGGCGGAGCGCCTCATGGAGAAGGACGAGATCATGGAGCGCGCTCACGCGGCCCAGAAGAGTGGTTCCACCCGCTTTTGCATGGGAGCGGCTTGGCGCGGCGTGCGCGCCGGCACCAAGCGATTCGAATCCGTCCTCGAAATTGTGCGGGAGGTGGCCGCTCTCGACATGGAGGTCTGTGTCACCCTGGGAGAGCTCGGAGAGGAAGAAGCGGGGGCTCTGCACCAAGCCGGCGTGACCGCCTACAATCACAACATCGACACCTCGCCGGAGAACTATCCCAATATCGTCACCACCCATTCCTTTCAGGATCGCCTCAAAACCATCCGCCACGTCCAGGATGCCGGAATGTCGGTGTGCTGCGGAGGCATCCTCGGCCTCGGCGAAACGGTGGAAGATCGCCTCCGCATGTTGGAAGTGATCTCCGAATTCAACCCCCCACCTGAGAGCATTCCCATCAATGCCCTCATGCCCATGCCGGGTACCCCGCTGGAAGGGAGCAAAGCGGTCGATGCTTTCGAACTCGCCCGCATGATCGCGGTCACTCGCATCGCGGTTCCCGGCGCACGGGTGAGGCTCTCGGCTGGCCGGACCCGCCTCACCGACGAAGCACAGGCTCTCTGTTTTTTTGCCGGCGCAAATTCGATTTTCTACGGCGATAAATTATTGACCGCAGCGAATCCGGAAGTGCAACACGACGTCGCGCTTCTTGAGAAACTCGACCTCAAGGCCAAGGAATCTAACCGCAACGCACCGGCTCCAAGCCTCATTCCCGATCAGCCGCTTTCTCCTACTCCGAAGTAGCCAAGGATGCCCAGGGTCGTACATATCCGCGTCTTCATTCAAAGTCAGACCATGGAACTCTGGCAGGACGAGACCCTCTTGAAAACCTACCCGGTCTCCACCTCCAAGTTTGGAACCGGGACCGAAGAAGGAAGCTTCAAGACTCCTCTTGGCCACTTCCTGGTCTGCGAAAAATTCGGGGACCGTGTTCCGCGCCTCACCACCTTCCAGAGCCGTCAACCAGTCGGAGAATGGAATCCCGACGAACCGGGTGAGGCGGATCTCGTCGTGGCCCGCATCCTACGACTCGATGGTCAAGACGAAGAAAACGGCAACTCCTATCAACGCTTCATTTATGTTCACGGAACCAATCACGAAGACCTCATCGGGACCCCCGCATCCCAAGGCTGCGTGCGCATGAAAATTGACGACGTAATCGGACTTTACGAGCTGGTTCCTCTCAACACTGCGGTGCAAATCACTCCAGGCTAACTAAGCCTAACTGTCATAAATAACTTCCTCATGCTCCGTCTCTAAAAAGCTCCCCAGAAAAGCCGGACGATTTGAGGGCGTTGTAGAATTAATTTAACCTAGCCATCTTACTATGCCCCAGAGCTAAAGTGTCAGGGTGGGTTGTCCGTGTTTATTCTTGTAAATGAACTGAACTGAATGAAGCGTGTTGTATCCAATGAACAGGAAGTCTAAAGGTACACGCTATGCCGACAAGGAGAAGGCGCAAGTCCTTGCCTTTGTCGAAAAGACAAATGCCGAGAACGGACGGGGAGGCATCACAGCAGCCTCCAAAAAATTTGGGATCACGCCCCTCACCATCAGCAACTGGATCAAAAGGTCGGGTGTGACCAGCGCTCGCGGAGCCCGGAGCAATGTTGATTTCGCTTCAAATCTGCGGCGCCTCGCCGACATCCACGCGTCAATCTCAAAAAAAGAAGCTGAACTTCTCAAGCTTCAGCGCGAGTACTCCGCGCTAAAGAAGAAGCTTTGAGCAACTCAACGCCCCAAACTCAAACCGAAATCAACGCCAAACTTTAGTCGATACCCAGCGACAATCAAAAAACATCCTCCCAATGCGGGAGGGTGTTGTCGTTTAAAGGGCTCGTAATTCGGAACACTCGTCCTACTCCTCGCCTTTGTCGTCCACTTCGCCTTTGTCGTCCACTTCGCCTTCGTCGTCCACTTCGCCGACTTCCACTGCGAGATCGACCCACTCCATGTAGGCCATGGGCGCAGAGTCGCTGTGACGCGGCCCAAGTTTGGTGATGCGACAGTAGCCTCCCTGACGATCAGCGCAGGCCGCGGCAACGTCTCCGAAGAGCTTGCTGACGACCTCCTTCTGACGGAGGAAAGCGATGGCCTGGCGACGAGCGTGGAGGTCTCCCCGTTTCCCGAGCGTGACCAATCGTTCCGCCACTGGACGAAGAGCTTTCGCTCTCGCCAAGGTGGTGCGAATTCGACGCTCACGAATCAGAGCACAGGCCAAGCCTGAAAGAAGAGCCTTTCGTTGGCTGGCATTCCGTTGCAGTTTCGCGGTTTTCTTGCGATGCCTCATGGCAGGTTGTAAGGATGGTGGTTATTCTTCGATGTTCTGGGCAATCAGATCGGCCAAGCCGACTGGCGCCTCATCCTCCACGCCAAGACGCGGCGCGACGATAGAAGGCATGGGCCCCATCAGGAGAGAAGGGTCGAAGGTCATCCCAAGTCCCAGTCCGAGCTCGGAGAGCTTGTCCTTGATCTCGTTGAGGGATTTCTTTCCAAAGTTACGATACTTGAGCATCTCCGCCTCGGTCTTCATCGCCAGCTGACCCACCGAAGTGATGTTGGCGTTGTTGAGGCAGTTGGCCGCCCGGACCGAAAGCTCGATCTCGTTCACACTCATGTTGAGAAGCTTCTTGAGGGCTGCATTTTCCTCGGTCTGCTCGGCCGGAGCTTCTTCAAACTCCACTGCATCGTCGTCGTAGTTGACGAAGACGTCGAGGTGATGACGCAGGATGGCGGAAGCATGCAACAGAGCTTCGTGAGGCTCCACCCGTCCGTCGGTCCAGACATCGAAGACAATCTTGTCATAGTCGGTCATCTGACCAACCCGGGTGTTCTCCACCGCATACTTCACCCGCGTGACCGGCGAGAATATGGAGTCAATGGCGATCACTCCGATCGGCATTTCAGCCCGCTTGTTCTCATCACCGGTGCGGAAGCCGCGACCAACCTGCACTTCGAATTCGCAGTCGAATTTGACTTTGCGATCCAAGGTGCAGATCACCTGATCCTTGTTGAGCACTTCGTAAATATTGTCGTCGTCGATATCAGCCGCGGTGACCTCCCCTGACTTTTCCACCTTGATGGAGAGAACGCGGGGCTCCTTGTCATGGTGACGGAACTTCACCTTCTTCAGGTTGAGGACGATGTCGGTCACATCTTCCACCACGCCCGGGAGGGTGGAAAACTCGTGCTGCACCCCCGCGATCCGCACCGAGGTAATGGCGGCACCTTCCAGAGCGGAAAGCAGAACGCGGCGCAGGGAGTTTCCGATGGTGTGGCCGAAGCCCCCTTCGAATGGTTCCGCCACAAATTGCGCAAACGTTTCGCTGGCAGTATCTTCGTTTTTAACAAGGCGGTTCGGAACTTCGAACCGGTCGAGCCGAATGGGCTCACTACTCTCAGTTTCAGCAACAGGTGCTTCAGACATTTTCTTTTTGGGTAACCGGGTTTCCCTCCTGCGAGAATGACAGGGACCCAAGGGGGCTGTCTGGAGGACCTACGGCGATTTTGGAATCTCGCGGAGCGGGACTTAAGAGCATGTCATCCCCCAATGCAACCCCAAATTGCATACTTCTCCCGCCTCCACACCACTAACAGGAACACAGATCAGACCCTCTAACATTTCTCTCAATATTTTATTGGATTGTAACGCCTAGCGAGTCATACCCTCCGTCTCGCTGCGCCCATGAAATCGAAACGCAATCTCACCCGCTTCACCTACGAGACCACTGCTTTTCAAGGCTGGCGGCTCTGTCTCAGCCGAGCAGGATCCACCTTTACGAAATACTTCAGTGACAAAAATTATGGAGGATCCAAAAAATCCCTGACCGCTGCGGACAAGGCGCTGAATGAACTCAAGCACCTCGTCGACAATTCCCGCCGGGTGAACGGCAAGCTCAGCCGGACCACGATCCGCAAGGGTCAGAAGCTCCTGGAGAGCGCTTAGATCGACCCTTGCGAAGCCTTCGGCGGACCCCCTTCCGATGGCCCTCTCCCTTCCCAAAGGTGATGAGCGAGAGCGCCATCCTGGTCACGGATCGTTCGTCTTGGGCATCAGATCCTCGATGATTTTAGGCATCTCTCCGGCCGGTATCGCGAAGGTCTCACAACGGTTGACGCGGGCAATGTTCATGCCCACACACTTGCCATCGAGATTGAGCAGTGGTCCGCCTGCGCTTCGCTCCGAAAGCGCGACATCGTGCTGGAGGATCCGCTTGAAGTTGGAACGGCGCTTGGAGTAGCGCCCACTCATGGCGTCATTGCGTGATCGCTCTTCCTCAAAAATTTTCTCCCGCGTCCTCAGCTCGACCTCGAACTCCATCTCCTCATCGTCCCGCTTCACTCGAAGCTTCACATGATCGCCGGGCTCCTTTCCGGCGAGGATCTCCTGAAGGTCCTCAATCTTCCCAATCTCCTGCTCATCCGCGCTCAGGATGAGGTCCCCCTCCTCCAATCCGGCGTCAGCGGCTCCTGAATCCTCCTCCACGCCACTGATCGAGAGCGTCCCAGCCTTCTTGTTGGTGTCCAGAGTGATTCCCAAAACCACCGGGGCTTTTCCGCCCCCGACCTCGCGGGCATTCGCACTGATGATGCCCACCCGCACGCGTCGGCGAGTCCGACTGGTCGATCCATTGGCCACCACCCAAGACCCGTGATCCGGCTCACCATCCGTATCCCATTCCACCGTCACTAAATCCCTGGCCTCGACTTTGAGTAGAGCCACGTCCCATTCCACCGTCGTGGCAATCACCCGAACGTTCTTGAAATGGGTTTTGTCCACCCGCACATTGAGCTCCTTGGCATCTTCGATTTCGCTCGCCTTGGTCACAAGGTAGCCGTCTGAAGTAATCACCACTCCAAAGGAAATCGATTTCCAGCCATCATACACGACCGCGCTGCATTGTTGCAAGATGCCGCGCAAGGGCTCGAAGGCCTCCCTCGTTGTCGAACCACTGAGCCGCAAGCGAGCCTCCAACTGCTGTCCCTGCACAAGCGGCGCACAGATCAGCGCAAACCCACAAACGACCAACCTACTTCTCGCCCAACTCAACTTCGATTTCGATCTCTTCATCATCTCTTAAAATTTTCAACTTCACCTTGGTGCCCGGCTTCAACCCCTTGATACCGGCGGAAAACTTCTCTTTGTTTTCCACTTCATTGCCATCGATTTCGAGGATTGCGTCTCCCACCTTGACTCCGGCTTCCTCGGCCGCGGTCTCTTTCCCCACGACCTTGACTTCCACCCCCCCCTCTTCCCGGTCTTCCGTTCCCACTCCGAGAAAGGCGACTGGCTTTTCGGCAAAGGGACCCTCACCGATAAATTCGCTCGCTTCCATTTTCTCCCAGTGTCGCAAGAACACGCGGATCGGAACATGCATGTTCTGTTCCAAACTCGCCCCCACCCGACTGTGGATTCCGATCAAGCGCCCCTTTAAATCGAAGAGAGGCCCACCTGAGTCTCCCCCAATCAGGTTGCAGTCAGTCTGAATCGTTTGATCTGCCCAACGCACTATCCTTCCGATCCGCACCCCCACTCCGCGCTCCTTGTTGAAGCCTCCCGAATGACCGAGCGCGAAAACCCAGTCCCCCATCAGGGCCCGCTCCTCCTTGTCGATCTCGACATAGGGATAACTTCCCTTCTCATCAATCTTGAGCATCGCAGCGTCAGTTTCGGCCACCAGACCCAGCGAGGTCGCCTTGTGCTTCGTGCCGTCCTCCATGATCACGGTAAGCTTCTTCCCCACTCCTCCACTCACGTGCGCAGCCGTCAGAACCATTCCCTCCTTACTCACAATCACGCCACTTCCAGAGCCCCCACCCATGTCGATGCCCACCGTGGCCTTGCGAGTCCGCGGCAAGCTCCTCTGCAAGGCTTCCTGAATAGCGAGAAGATCCCGAATGCTTTCGGGAGCCTCCTGCAGGTTGTAGAGAGGCCGGGCCTCCGCCTTCTCATCAGCGGCTAGGATCGGGCTCCCGAGCGAGAGCGAAATTAGGGCAAGAGCTGCTGAAGCGCCCACTCGGCGCCAGCAATCGTGGGGGAGAACCTGTGTCATCTAATAGAGATAGAATAGGTCCCGCTAGGTCCGGATTCAACGAGCAAACCCAAAAAAAGACAACCCAATGGCGTGTGTTTGGCTCGAGAAACCCCCTAACCCGTAGCCAACGCCAATTGAGTTGTCTTAACCCCCAGAGGGGCTTCGATAGATTCGCGATGACTCAATTCTTTGCAAGGAGAAAGACCTCTGAGCTTACATGTTGATATTCATGGCGTTCTGATCATTTCCACGACCCACTCCCGGCCCTCACGTTCCGAGCAGCTGCGTCCTGGCAAAATTTCCCGCATGATCTCAAAGCCCGCGCTGAAGAGATCCCTTATCTCTTCCTTCTCGGATCCATAAGGCGGGCCCTCCTCCTCATCACTCCCCCGAAGAGGATCGAGGAAGAAGATACCCACCAATCGTCCCTCGGGCTTCAGCCACCTGAGCGAGGCTTCCACGTAGTCTGCCCGCCTTTCTGGGGGAATGGCGCAGAAGAAGGTGTGCTCAAAGATGGCACCCACTTGATTCCTTTCTGCCAGGGTTTCATCAAAGAAGTCTCCGGCCAACCAGCTCACCCTATTCCCGTAAAGCCCCTCAGAGCCTGCAAGAGCACTCAAGGCCACATCGAGACCGATCACTCGGCACCCCCTCTTCTGCAGCGCAGCGGCATCGTGACCCCGCCCACAGCCAGGCACGAGGACCCCACCCTCTCCCCAAATCCCGGCTGGCCTAGTCGCTAACAATTCCAGCAGAGGCGGAGCAGGTTCCCCCAAATCCCATGGCGTATCGCCAACCACGTAGTTCTCTTCCCAATTCATGACCACCAATTCGCAGTGCTCAGATCGACCCGTCATCGGTCAGCCCCAAACCCCGTCCCTACATCTTATGAAGATAGTCCGGCACATGATCCCGCTGCTGCGAGGGCGGAAGTTGGGCACTACTGAAAGAGATCACCGCGCCCACTCCAGCGGCATGGGGAGCACCCATGAGCGCTCCAGTATCCACCTCCGGGAAAAGGTAACGCACCCGCCGTTCTGTGCAGTAGTAGCCAAGCCATCCGAGCAATCCAACCCCTGTCAT
Organism: Roseibacillus sp.; assembly: GCA_028821775.1. Taxonomy (GTDB): domain Bacteria; phylum Verrucomicrobiota; class Verrucomicrobiia; order Verrucomicrobiales; family Akkermansiaceae; genus Roseibacillus_B. Next base: position 76,472 of record JAPKFB010000010.1, on the reverse strand, counting down.
CATGGCGACGAAGAGGAGGGCGCGCCCGATCAGGCCATGGGGCCGGTCAGCCACCCTCGCCTCCAGCACATCCCTGCCGCCCCGGGACGGCTTGGGCTTCCCGGCCCCCGTCAATTCACGTTCGATCCAGTAGAGGCGGATCGAGAGCTCCACCAGGAAGTTGTCCAACTGATAGGCCATGTCGCTCTTCTCAAAGGCTTCCTGCACCGCGGCCCGCAGAGCCCGATTCTGTTCATCTTCCGAGACCACCGCCCGGATAGCATTTCCTAAGAAAAACTGGGCGCGGTCCGGCTTACCCAGATGATAGAAGATGAGGGCCGTCGGCCCACGCCTCGCATAGAGATCATCGTAGACCGCTTCGATCGTGATCTCCTCCGGGAGTTCCTGACGCTCGTCGAAAAGATAGACGAACATATCGATCTTCGACTCGCCCGAGTGATACTTGAGAAAGCTCTCCCGATCCTGCCTCTCCTGCTGGGCCAACAGCTCCTGGGGATCGCTCAGAAATATCGGTGCACCCTCCGCATCGATCGGGATCGCTTCGAAGTAGGCACTCAGAATCTCCGGCGGAATCTCACGGACATTCTCTTCGCGCTCAGGCTCCTCCTCCACCGGCTCAGGCAAGACGCTCTCGACGATCTCGGGCAATGTCCTCGGCTGGATGTTCTCCTGTTTCCCAAAAAAGTCCTGCCCCGCGACGATCTCGCCCTTCTTCACTCTCTCGGAGTCGGTCATACTCCAGACCGGGAGGGCTGGCAGTTGTCTGACCAGTTTCTCCTCTACCTTTTCGCCCTCGGTCTTTTCGGCCGCCGCAGCAGTCTCCGCTAGTGCCCCCCCCGCCAGGAGGGCGCACATCGCTCCCATCACGGCCCCTGCTCTCATACCTGGGTCTTGCTTTGACTGGCCCGATGATTGGCACGGATCCGTTCCAGGATTTCCCCGGTCCCTTCGGTCTCTGGTTGAAGTGCTGGTTGAAACGCCTCCGGATTCCGCTTCGCCCGCCTGGCCTGCTTGGACAGGGTCTTGCTCATCCGCTTGATCACCACTTCACTTGCCCGCAGCCACTGCCCTTGCAAAAAGTGGGGATGCGCCGCGGAGAGGGCCTTAAAGGTCACCTCGTCGTCGAGAAACGGCTGCAGAGCGTATCCAAACGTGATCCCAGCCGCCTTTCCGCTCACATCCACACTCAACAAAATTCCAGCCTCATTCGGACGCGAGACCTTGATGTCCTCGAAGGCCCCACGGTTCAGGAGCCAAAATCCAAACTGTCGCAGGCTGGGAATCTCTTTGAAGCTCCCAAAGTAGATCCCGAAGAAAAGCTGCGGAAATTTGCGCTGAAAGTTGCGCAACATGCGACGTGCTGCCACCCGCTCCTTCTTTTTCAACACCCCTGCCGCATCCGTCAGGCAACGTAGCCGCACGTCCTCTGCCCCGAAAATTCGGTCCGCGTCTCCAATCTCAAATCCGCAGTGAGGACACTGCCGGGCCGAGCGGTGCACCCGCTGAACGCAACGGGGACACTTCATAACCATGGACCCAGCCTAAACGGCCAAGCGTGATTCGTCGAAAATGTTGAGGTTCTATTCTGTCTAATCATTTCACCCATCCCGATCTACCACTCAGCTCCCAGTCCATACCGTTCCGCCAATTCCATCAACTCAGAACGCATGGGCCACTCATCTGGTCGCTCACTGGATTCGTGCCGTTGGCTAGCGCCCTTCAGGGACATGCACCCGGTATTGTCCCCAGTGACCCGCACTTCCTCCACCTCGGCCACACTCAAGATCACCTCCGGCAAGGCCCCGAACTCCCGAATCTTGTCCTCAATCAAACGGGCCTCTTCACCGGCTTCCTGAATAAAGGTCGGCACCACGCACTTCACCGGCTCCTGCGAGAGATTCCATATCGAGGCGAAATGCAGGAGCGAAAGACCGTGCTTCTCAATGATGGGCAGCATGTTCTCCATCTTGTCGTGCCCCTGCTCCACCCAACCAGCAGGTCGGTATGCCCGGTGATCGCCAGGCTTAAACTCGTGCCCACGCTTCATATCGCCGTGAAAAAGACCCCCATAGTCTACCACCCTGGTCAGGAGATCGACTCCGTGTTTCTTCGCGGCCGGCAGGACAAACTGTCCGGGCCACGGCTCTAGCGGGTTCAAAATAATCATCGCCCAATCGATCAGTTCGCCAAACTCCTCGAAGCTGTGAATGAGATCGAGGGTGAAGCCATTCGCAGGTCCGGGAGCCATCCCGAGGCGCTCGGCTAGACCCTCTTCCTTGAGAGCTGCCATCGCCTTCCAGACATCGTCCTGCGTGTAGCCCAGTTCGTCTGGATTATGCAGCATGAGGAGATCAAAGTGATCGGTCTGGCAGCTCGTCAGCGACTTCTCACAAGCCATCCGAAGAAAATTTCGATACTCGGCCGGATTGCGCAGGGCAGGATCCGTGAAGCGCGGATAGCCACTGCTTCCGGAGCGCACCCCTTCATAGAAATCATGCCCGATCGTACCTACCAGGCAGTAGGTATCTCGCTCGTAGCTGGAGAGCGCTTCCGCGAGGGCCGCATCCGCCTTCCCCTGCCCGTAAACGTCTGCCGTCACAAACGTCCGCACCCCGCTCTCATAGGCGAGTCGAATGCACTCGAGATAGCGGTCTTCCTCGAGCATTTCCCCAAAGTGCATGAAGCGTCCACCGCTCCAAGTTCCGTAAGCTGTTTTTGTCAGATTCATCGACTTGCACACCACCTAAGTTCGAGGGACTGACCACGTCAACGCTAAGCCATCGCCAAAGTGAATAACGCGGCCCGAACGTAAAACATTCTACTCCATCCCTCCCGGACAGCCTGCAACTTTATTCACAACCTTATTCCCACCCCGCGCTCTTCTCCGGTGCCGCGACTTGACTCGCCCATCTCAATTCTCATCGTCATGACGTGCCTCTAAACTTGTCTTGGGACCCCCGCGACCTCCCCGAAGGCCGCTGATACGTCTTCGCTTGGGGCCTCTCACGATGGTTATTCTTCACCGTCATGAAGAATGGCGGATCAGCTCATGGGAAGGGGATCAGTTTGCCGAACTTCCCTTGGAAGGGGAAATCCGGGATCTCCCCAGTAGCTTGGAGTGGCGGCGCTGGGACGGCGGTGCGGGCGATCTCGAATTCCAACTTCGCCCCAGTTTTCCCGAGTATCCAGTCATCGCAAAACCCACACCGGCTCTCACCATCTCGCCCGGCGGGCACGCCCTCTTTTACATCGGTATTCCTGCCAGCCTCGAAGTTTATGGGCAGTGCGATGGCACCCTCCGCAAGCTCGCGAGCCTCTCCACCGACAGTCTCAGCAAATCCTGGCACGGCGACCGCTCGGCGGGCCAGGTTTGTTACGCACTGCGCACGCGCGCGCGCCGCTCTTTCGATCCGTCCGATTGGCCGGAGCACGATATTGTGGTTGCAGTCGATTTGAAAAACGAAAGCTCTGAAGCTTTCCTCTTCGATCGCCTCTTTCTCGATCTCGGACACTTCTCCATTTTCAATCATGAGGGGCATCTCTGGTCCAATGCCTGCCAAATCCGCATCAGCGAGGACGACGAGGATGGGAACGACATCACCTACGCGCCCAATCCCCTTGATCCCGCTTCCGACGCACCCGAGATCGCGACTGCCCAGGCGGGTAAGGCTCGTCGCTCGAAGATTGGCAGCGCGTTCACCTCCGTCATCGACATCATCCCCTAACCCCCTCTTCTCTTGGCAGCTCAGTTCTTAGCTCTTCCCGACTTCATCGACCCCGAATTCCTCAGGAGCGCAGGTGGCGCGACCGTGGTCCTCCTGGTCGGTTTCATTCTTCTCGCGATCACCAACAAGATCGCAATCGAATTCGTCGGTCCGCGTCTCACTCCGCAAGGGGTCATGGTCCTGCGCAAGCTCATTCGTTACCTCGGAGTCGCCTTCGTCATCATCGTCGCCCTCAATCAAATGGGCCTCAATCTTGGCGCCATTCTCGGTGCGGCAGGTGTGGCGGGGATCGCGATCGGTTTTGCCGCTCAAACCTCGCTCTCCAACATCATCAGCGGTTTCTTTCTCATCGGGGAACGCCCCTTCGAACTCGGCGACGTCATCGGAATTGACGGCATCAGCGGCACCGTCGACACCCTTGGCCTCCTCTCGCTCACCCTGCGCACCTTCGACAACCGCTCGGTCCGTATCCCCAACGAAACCCTCGTCAAATCCAAGGTCGTCAATGTCACGCGCCACCCCATCCGACGATTCAATCTCGATATCGGGGTTGGCTACCATGAGAACATCGGGCACGTCCTCAGCGTCTTGAAGAACGTCGCAGAGAAGAATGTGCAGTGTCTCGATGAACCAGATCCCCTCATCATCTTTACCGGCTTTGGGGACTCCTCCTTGTATGTCCTCCTCGGCGCCTGGTGCCTCCAGGAAGACTACGGCACCCTCCGCAACACTCTCCCGCGAGAGCTCAAGGAACGGTTCGAGGTCGAGGATATTGAAATCCCCTTCCCGCACAGGACCATCGCCTCGGGCAAGGCCTTCGGCCCCATCCCGATCAAAATGGTCGACAACTAAGAGGGATCCCTCCCTTCGCGGCAGTCCGTTCCTGCTCTACCTGCAACCGACCAACCTCGGAGATCATCGGTGAAGGCAGACGGCTCAATGCCGAAGGCCCTCTCGCCCTTCTTGCGATCTCAAATTTTGAATCCCTCGTGTGGCTCGGAGGGTGAGCCAGGTGACCCGCACAACTCCCGCGCACACAATCCTGCCTTTCGGCAGTCACAACGGATGAAGCCGGGGACAACTCCCGAGTCCTCATCCCTATTCCCATTCAATGCTCGCGGGCGGCTTGGTGGAGATGTCGTAGAGGACTCTATTCACTCCGGGCACCTCATTGAGGATCCGGTGACTCGTCTCGCGCAGAATCGGATAGGGAAGCTCCACCCAGTCGGCCGTCATGGCATCTTCACTCACCACTGCACGCAGACTGACCGCGAATTCGTAGCTCCGCTCGTCGCCCTTTACGCCAACCGTCTTGACCGGCACAAGCGCGGCGTATGCCTGCCAGACTTTGTCATACCACCCGTAATCCTTGAGTCGGGTGATGAAAATCGCATCGCATTCGCGGATGATCTGTAACTTGTCCTCCGTGATGTCACCGGGACAGCGAACCGCAAGCCCGGGACCAGGAAAGGGATGGCGATGGACAATGTCGTGCGCGATGCCCAATGACATTCCTAGCTCGCGGACCTCGTCCTTGAACAAATCCGCCAGCGGCTCAAGCACCTTTCCCTGCTCCTGAAGTTCCAAAATCCTGGCCACCCGATTGTGGTGGGTCTTGATTACCGAGGCCTTCGACTTGGCATTCGAAGCGCTTTCGATGACGTCCGGATAAAGGGTTCCCTGCGCCAACATGTCGGCATCTCCCACCCGATCCCAAAAGACCTCGATAAAAAGATTGCCGATGATCTCACGCTTCTTCTCAGGATCGGTCACTCCCGTCAGGGCCCCAAGAAAAAGATCGGCCGCCTCCGCGGTCTCGACCTCCACTCCCATCCGGTGAAAATTGTTCCGCACCTCCTCGCCTTCATCTTTGCGCAGCAGTCCGTTGTCCACAAAGATGGCGCGCATCTTGATTCCGGCCTCCTTCAGGAGCACGGCCAAGACCGTGCTATCCACTCCTCCACTCACCCCACAAACCACCTGTTTGTCCCCCACCTGGGCCCGGATCTTGTCGAGTAGCTCGCGCTTGAAATCATCAATGCGAAACTCCTGCAACGAATCGGCCTGCAGAAGGAAGTTGTGCAGGATTCGCAAGCCTTCGTGACTGTGAGTCACCTCGGGGTGAAACTGGATTCCATAATACCGATCGCCCCACCGCAAGCTCACCGGGGTCCCGTCCTCGTTCTTTGCGAGCACCTCGCAGTCGGCAGAGAGATTTCCCACCGTATCCGAATGACTCATCCAGACTTGGGACTTTGTGGAGACTCCCTCGTAAAGGCCAGCCGCCTTCTCGGGCACCAGCATGGCAGGACCGAATTCACGCCGATCGCTGGGCTCCACCCTCCCGCCGAATTTGAGGTTCAGCAGCTGCATTCCGTAACAAATGCCCAAGACCGGCACACCGTAATTGTTCAGGGTCTCGAAGTCGATATCAGGCGCATCGGGATCACTCGTGCTCTTGGGTCCACCGGAGAGAATCACCGCTCCAGGGCTCCCCATCTCCGCAAAGTCTTCCAGCGCATAGAGCTTCCCAAAAAAACCCAGTTCCCGGACCCGCCGAACAATGAGCTGCGTGTACTGCCCGCCAAAATCAACAACTGCAACGTGCTTCGATTCTTCCATAATCCTCAACTACAAATGACAATCGACAGATAAAACATCACTGGTCTCCGCACCAACCCTCACTCAGCTGATCGGTTGGTAATTCGTCGGCTCCTGCGTGATCACAATGTCGTGGGTGTGACTCTCGCGCAATCCACCGGGCGTAATCCGAACAAACTCCGACTGGGAACGAAGCGCCGTCAGATCGGGAGCACCCACGTAGCCCATACCCGAACGCACGCCCCCCATCAACTGATAGACCACATCGGAGAGCGGCCCCTTGTAAGGAACCCGGCCCTCAACTCCTTCCGCGACCAGCTTTCCACTTGCACCCTGTCCGTAGCGATCGCCCGACCCTTTCATCATCGCACCGATCGAGCCCATCCCCCGGTAGGTCTTGAAACTCCGGCCCTGAAAATGAACGGTCTGCCCGGGACTCTCTCGGGTTCCTGCCAACACCGAACCGAGCATCACGATGTCCGCTCCGGCCGCGAGGGCCTTGACCACATCACCGGAGTAACGAATCCCGCCATCCGCGATCACGCGCACTCCATTCTCGCGACACCAGGGCGACACGTTCTGGATCGCCGTGAACTGGGGCATTCCAACTCCCGCGATCACCCGGGTGGTGCAAATTGATCCCGGGCCCACGCCCACTTTCACCGCTTTCGCACCCGCAGAGACAAGATCCTTGGCGCCCTGCTCAGTGACCACATTTCCAGCCACTACCGGACAATCGGACATCGCGGCGAGCTCGTTCACAACCTGCAGAACCCGGGCGGTGTGCCCCGTGGCAGCATCAATGAAGAGGGCATCCGCCCCCGCTTCAATCACAGCCTGCGCGCGCTCCTTCCATTCTGCTCCGACTCCGATCGCGGCTCCGCAACGCAGTTGTCCGTTCGGATCCTTGGCGGCGTCCACGAAGGTGATCTGCTTCTCAATGTCGCCTCCGGTAATCAAGCCCACCAACTTCCTGTTCACGTCAACCAGGGGTAGCTTCTCAATGCGATGCTCATAGAGAATCCGCCGGGCATCTTCCGGAGTAGTATCCGGATTGCCCGTCACCAACTTCTCGCCCTGGGTCATTACCTCGCCCACCATTGCGTCATCCGCCGCAAAGTGCCTGATGTCGCGTCCCGTCACCATCCCCAAGAGGACACCTTCACTGTCCACCACGGGAAATCCTGAGAAGCCCTGCTCGCGCATGATCGCCTTCAGGCTCCCGATCGTGTGCTCCTTCGTCACGGTCAGCGGCTTCTGAATCACGGAACTCTCCGAACGTTTCACCAGCGACACCATGGCCGCCTCCTCTTCAATGGTGCAGGCTCGATGGATGACCGCCATGCCTCCTTCCCGGGCCAACGCCACCGCCAGCTCAGATTCCGAAACGGTGTCCATGGCCGCCGATACCACCGGAATCTTAAGAGGGATCCCCTCAGTGAGCTCAGTATCAAGCACTGCCTCGGTCGGCAATACTTCGCTCATTTTTGGTACCAGAAGGACGTCGTCGAAGGACAGCCCCAGAGTCAATTCCGCCATGAGCGATTAATTAGAAACACGTTGCCAATGACAAGACCAAACAGGACTCGCGCGAAGAATAAAATTTTTGGCCGCCATCCCGCGTCGCTGCCGGCCTCCAGGAGGCCGTCTCCACGGCTTGAACTCGAGCCCCAACCACATTCACTTCGGGCCCAGCCGGCCAAGTAGCGCGATCACTCTTTAGCCCCTGAGCACGGGTCCTCGACCTCAAAATCCAGCTCCGAACGGATTTTCCGGAGCTCCCGCCCCTGGGCGCAGGATCTCAACTTATCCGGGCTCAGGAGACCACCCTTACTGGAGCCGGCACCGCGATGACCCGCATGCCTGCTGACTGCGCTGCCATGATTCCGGCAGGCGCATCTTCAATGGCCACGCAGCGCTCGGGCGCAACTTCAATTCGCGAGGCGGTTTCGAGATAAATATCCGGCGCAGGCTTTCCGCATTTCACATCATCTGCGGTCACCACTTCATCGAACAAATCGCTGAGTCCCACCGCCTGCAGCGTCAATTCGGCTCCAAGCCGCGTGCTTCCCGTTGCGACTGCCAATGGGACTTTCCCCGCGTGCGAGCGCGCAAACTCAACCACCTCGTCATAGAGTTTCACACTTTGCAGATTGTTCCGGAACCACTCCCGCTTGGCAAAGCAGATCGCCTCCGGATCGAGCTTCAACCCATGCTCTCCATTGAGATCAACCACAATGTCATGCGTGGGCCGTCCACCCATCGCATAAAAAACATCTTCGCCCATGATCCCCGCGGCCCCGTACATCTCCAAGGCCTTGCACCAGGACTCGAAATGGGCCGGCATCGAATCAACAAGAGTCCCATCAAGATCGAATATCAAGGCCTCAAAATCAGCCTCAGGAAACTCTATGCGCCCTAGTTCTCCCATCTCCGGGAACGAAGTAGTGAAATTCTTCGGGATGACAAGCCCTATGGTCTGTAATGTGTTCGAAGGTCGTCAATATGCAACCAAGGGTGTCACCCCATCGGATCATCAATGGACTTCCTATCTTTCAATGTAATTCAGTTACTTGCAGCAGATTACCTCATCACGCGCCAGCCGATCCAAGACGAGAGGATCAGACGAGTCGTTGTTGAGTTCGACATCCCCCTCAATCACGGCATCGGGCCCGAATCGCACCGCCCCTTGCACCGTCAGACTACGAGCCCCTTTCAAGGAAGGCATCCCCATCTCATCGAGACTATTGACCATCATATAATCCGGACTGAGCTTCACGATGGGCGGAATCCCCTTCCGCTCCTCTCTCAACATCACGCGCCCATCATCTAGCAATTGGTAGGCGTCGGAACGCAACGCGAGCAGATCCGCCGTGTTTTTCACGGGGGCAAATCGCGCGCGGGGAACATCGACGGCCGTTGCGCCCTCAAAGCACTCGATCGCAGCTCCCATTGCGGTTTCCAACTGAAAGACCGCCGTGGACTCCTTGTCCCGCGGATCGACGGTCTTGTCATTGCAGATCATGGGAAGGGGCAGCACGCCCCCTTGCGCATCGAGAATCTCCTTCAAACGATCCAGACGCACCCAGAGATTGTTGGTGTTGAAAAAGCAATGCTTCGTAATGTTCTGAAAGCTCCGCAGATCACCATCCGCACATTGCGCCACCTCCCGCAGAACCATGCGCCCATCGCTCTTCCTCCGTGCCAAGTGCCCTCCCTTCTTATCCGCTTCGGTGCGCCGCGTGACTTCCATCATGAAGGGTGCCTCGCTTTCCGCGAAATAGGCCAGCAGGGTCGCATCAAGAACCGCCCCCAAATTATCACTGTTGGAGGCGAAGGCATACTTGACCCCCGCCTCCCGTAATCGATCCAGCCAACCACTTCCAATCAGCGCTGGATAGAGATCCCCATGCCCCGGAGGACACCACTCCATCTCCGGATTCCCCGGGCACTTCACCGCCTCCATGCTCGCTTGATCAATCTTCGGCACCAGGTTCTGCATCAGTTCCACCTCCGCCGCCGAGGCCAGGCCATGGGCGGCATACTGCTGCATATGCGCCAGGGTGTCTTTGGTCGTGCTGAAGCTGTTCATGAGCAGAAAGCGAACTTGCGCACCAGTCACCTTCCGCAAATTCACAATCTGCCGCGCTATGATATCGAGGAAGGTAAGACCCTCTCTCACTTCCAACAGACTCTTGGCCTTCTGCAGCCCCATCCCGGTCCCCAGCCCACCATTCAACTTGATCACCACCGTCTGACCAAGGAGCTCCGGATCAAAACCCTCTCCCGGGCCGCGCCCCACTTCGGGCAACTCCTCGATCGCCTCAAGATCACGCTCTGAAATCATCCCGCTCTCCTCACTCAGCAACTTGGCGTAGCTGAGTTCAAACGCCCCGATCGCCGCCTCGCGAACCCCGGCCTTCTCCATCGTTTCCCTGATTGTCTCAAAGTTACTCACTGACTCATTACCTCCGCCCCAACTCCTCCCGTCAATGGATCCTCTCCCTAGCGATGCGCAATTTTGTCAACATTCCCACAGATCGAAAATCATCTCATCCAACTCCTCCTAGCCCGCTAGCACCTGCAGCGCCGTAAAGGCTCTTGGCACAATTACTGCTGCAATTTTTCTGGAATTTCTACTGAGAAGTGGCAAAATTTTCCTGAAGCAGAATCCATGCCGGGAAACTCCCTCCACCAGACGCTGTCTCAGCAGCAGACGCTGGCGCCTCAAATGCGCCAGAGTTTGGAAATTTTGCAGGCCAATACCTTGGAGCTGCAACAACTCCTTCGTCAGTCTCTCGATCTAAATCCGGTTCTTGAGGACGAATCTGCCCTCGTCTCCCTGGAGGAACTTGATAAGAGCGACTCCGATCCAGCCGTCGACTCCCCGGACGACGATTTGCGCGAGATGGCGATCATGGAAAGCCGCGCCAACTCCTCCTCTCCCGATGACGAAGAACGCCGCGAGCATCTCTACAACTCCATCGTCGCCCCGGAATCCCTGCAACAGCATCTCGTGGCCCAACTCGATCTTTCCGCTCCCAACCCCAGGATGCGGTTGGCCGTCCAGACCCTCATGGGCAACATGGACGAGCGGGGCTACTTCGATGTTTCACTGCCCGAACTGGGTCAGCGACTCGGGGTGCCCATCGATGATCTGGATCGGGGCAAACGCCTTCTCCAAAGCTTCGATCCTCCCGGCATCGCCGTCGACAACCTCCGTGAATCTCTTCTGGTTCAGTTGCATCGTTCCGGGCGCCTTGACTCGTTCGAGTTCAAAATTGTGGAGAGCCATCTCGACCAACTCGCCCGCAAACACTTCCCCCAAATCGCTCGCGCGCTCGGCATTTCCATCGCGCAGGTGTCCGAGGCCGCGGGGCACATCGCGCAACTCGATCCGGCCCCTGGCACCAGCTTTGACCCCTCGAGTAATCCCTATATCATCCCGGACGTCTCCTTCGAGAAGAGCGATGCGGGAGAATGGACTGCCGTGCTCACCAACGAATACCTTCCCCGCCTTCGTTTGAGTGACACCTACAAGGACATGGTGGCCACCAGTCCGGATCGCAAGTTGCGAACCTACCTACGCAACCAGCTCCGTGAAGGTCGCACCCTGATTAAAGCCCTCGACCAACGCCAAGCCACCATCCTCGCCATCTCGGAGGAGATCATTCTCCATCAAAGGGAGTTTCTAGAGCACGGTCATCGCAGCCTGAAACCGCTCACCATGAACGAGATTGCCGACGCAATCGAAGTGCACTCCACCACCGTCTCGCGGGCCGTGGCCGGCAAGTATGCCCGAACCCCGCACGGCGTGATGGAGTTGCGCCGCTTTTTCGCCACCGGCTACAAGACCGCGCAGGGGGAGGAGGTTTCCAATGAGGGCGTGCGCGAGGCCCTCCAGGACATCATCGCCAAAGAAGACCGGCAGAAGCCCTTCTCCGATTCCTCCATTCAGAAGGCGCTTGTCGCCAAAGGAATCAGGGTCGCACGACGCACAGTCGCCAAGTATCGGGAGCAGCTTGGAATTCTCCCCAGTCACCTGCGCAAGAGTTATCAATAGCAATGGACTTCCGTTGAGGGTCGCCCCGCCCCCCGTCGAAACGCGAGCGAAGAAGGAGACCCACAGATGTTTTTTTAACATCCCTCTGGCCCTCTGCTCCCATCGTGCATAAACCCACCCCGCCAGCATGACTGAAGACGCCATTCGAAACGCTCTCTCCACCATTAAGTATCCGGGGTTTTCCCGCGATATTGTTTCCTTCGGGCTCGTGAAATCGATCTCGGTGGAAAACGGAATCGCCGCCATTGGAATCCAGGTGCAGACCCGCGACCCCAAGGTTCCCGAAAAAATCTTTCAGGATTGCCACGAAGCTCTCGATGAAATGGCAGGAGGCGCTCAAAACGTTCAAATCGGGGTCGACATTCAGGACCCTCCCGGCGCGGCCAACACCCCAGGCGGAGTGGCTGGCAAACAATCAATCCCGGGTGTGAAGCAGATCATTGCCATCGCCTCCGGTAAAGGAGGAGTCGGCAAGTCCACCGTCTCCTCCAACCTCGCGATCGCGCTCTCCAAGCAGGGACTCAAGGTCGGCCTTTGTGATTGCGACCTCTACGGCCCCTCCATCCCCCACATGTTTGGTGCAGCGGGCAAGCAGCCGATGGCCGATCAACAGGAGCGCATCATCCCGATCGAAGCGCACGGAATCAAGTTGATCTCAATGGGGTTTCTTCTCAGCGATGACTCTCCGGTCATAGTGCGTGGCCCGATGGCAACCAGGCACACCCAGTACTTTCTCCAGCAAGTGGCCTGGGGCGACCTCGATATCCTCGTCCTCGATCTCCCGCCGGGTACAGGCGACATCCAACTCACCATCGTGCAGACCATCGCCCTCGACGGAGCCGTCATCGTGACGACACCGCAGGAGATCGCTCTCATCGATGCACGCAAGGCGATCAATATGTTTGCCAAGGTAAACGTCCGCATCCTCGGCCTGATCGAGAATATGTCGTGGTTCGAATGTGACCACGGCACGAGGTATCATCTCTTCGGCGATGCTGGCGGTAAACGTGAGGCCGAACGTCTCAAGGTTCCCCTCCTCGCCCAGATCCCGATCGACCCTGAGACCCGCCAGCGTTGTGATGAAGGAGAACCCGTGGCACTTCTCGACGGCTCCAAATCCTCCATCGCAGCGGCCTTCGAGCAGGCCGCCGAGCAGTTGCCCATCGTTCCCGCTCACAAGCAATCCTGAAACAGGATCTCCTCCGGTCTGGCGCCCTCTTCAGGCAAGATCTCCAGGAATCAACTGGTCGCCCAGTCAACCCCTAAAACCCGAGGGTGACAGAGGCCTTTCTCTCTCTTCCATTCCTTCGTGCTCCGCACCCGTCGTCGCGCTGAGTCTCGACGAGAAAGCGCGATGACCTTTTGTGTTCGAAAAAGCCCTGACTGAGAACAAGGGGCGTCCTGACAGCCTGTTGAACGCACTCAATAGATTCCACCCGACGGACCGCCTCTTCGACTGTTTGTCCCTGGTAATTGGATTTCCTGCCACAAGACTTCCCTCAGTGCGGCGCGGCAGAGCGCGGCGGAGAAAGCCAAGTTCCTGTTAGGCAAAGAGCTTTCCGACCGCCGCCGCCTTCACCAACTCGCGTGGTTGATTCAAGTGGTTGTGCACGATGGTTCCGGGATCGATGCCGATGCTATGATAAATTGTCGCGAGGATCTCCATCGGGTGAACGGGCTCTTCCAGCGGCGCAGAACCCGTCTTGTCAGACTTGCCATGCACATAGCCCCGCTTGATCCCCGCTCCACCGATCACGGAGGTGTAACAATACGGCCAGTGATCACGACCGTCGGCGCTATTGCCGTTTCCGGAGGTGCTCACTCCCTTCTCCGGGGCACGGCCGAACTCACCAATTGCGACCACCAAGGTCTCGTCAAGCATTCCGCGCTCCTCGAGATCCTCGAAGAGAGTCGCGAGTCCACCATCGAGCATGGGTCCGGACTGCGTCCCCATGCGCTTGGTGAGGTCCTTGTGGTGATCCCACGAATGGTTGTCGGAGTTGGCCACCTTGGGCCAAACCACCTCGACCACCCGCGTGCCGGCTTCCACCAGACGGCGCGCGAGGAGACAGCTCTGTCCAAAGGTATTGCGCCCATATCGATCACGGGTCGCATCATTCTCCGCTTCAAGATCGAACGCTTTACGCGCACGCCCTGAGACAATCAGGTTCAGAGCCTGATCGTAGTAGTTGTCCAAATTGTATTTCTCGACCGCCTTCTCGATGGTCGGCATTTGATCCTCAATGGCCTGGCGCAGGGATGCGCGCCGGCGAAGACGGGTGGAGAACACTTCGGGGCGAAGTTGAAGATCATCGACCTTGATGTTGTCCATCTTCTTCATGTTCATGTCATCCCCGGCCGGATAGAGGTAGTAGGGGTCGAAGGCCTTGCCGAGGAAGCCGGCCGTTCCCCCTTTCCCGACCACGTTGCTCTCCTGCAGCGGGCGGGGCAGCATGACAAAGGGAAGCATCGGTTCGTCGGTCGGTTTCAGGCGCACGATGTTGGCTCCGAAGTTTGGGAAGTCTTTCGGCGAAGGCGGTTCCAGTTGACCTGAAGGACTCACCTTGTCGGTCGTGTAGCCGGTCATGATCTGGTAGATCGCAGCGGTGTGGTTGAAGAGCCCGTTGGGGGTATAGCTCATCGACCGGATGGTGGTGAACTTGTCGTTCACCTTGGCGAGCTTCGGAAGCACTTCCGTGAAGTGAATCCCCGGAATCTTAGTCGGAATGGTCTTGAAGGAACTCCTGATCTTATCAGGCACGTTTTCCTTGGGATCCCAAAGGTCGAGATGGCTCGGCCCGCCCTGCAGGTAGAGCAGGATCACACTCTTCGCCTTACCCCAGCCATCCTTGCCTTCCAGCGAACTGCCCTTCGACTGGTCCTGGGCGGCAAGAATATTGTTGAGGGTCATTCCCATCATCCCGGCTCCGCCTACTCGGAGGAAGTCGCGGCGAGAATTGCCAAGATGCGAATCGCACAAATCGCGCCCTTTGGCGCCTTTAAATCGGAACATGGAATTAGCTGGTTGCGTGAAGACCACGAGGCCTTCGACTTGTTTCAGTGATTAAACAGGAAAGCAGGGTTGTTGATCAACGCCCAAGTCAGGTCCTGGGCGGCGGTCAAACGAGGATTCTTGGCCTGAGCGGCGCTCATCGCCACTTCGGACCGGAATTTGATGAGTTTGGGGTCCACTTCGATCGGC
This sequence comes from Roseibacillus sp., assembly GCA_028821775.1. Lineage (GTDB taxonomy): Bacteria > Verrucomicrobiota > Verrucomicrobiia > Verrucomicrobiales > Akkermansiaceae > Roseibacillus_B. The sequence goes on along the minus strand of JAPKFB010000010.1, from coordinate 61,381 downwards.
GTCTCCGCGTAAACGAGGGCCTTCTTGAGTTCTTCCATCTTTTTGTCGGGAGGAATGGGAGCATCATTCCCCTTCACGCCGAAGCGCCGCTTCTGAAACTCCGCGTCGCTTTCACCGACCCAGGCCGCAAAGACCTTCTTCTCCTCTTCGCTCCGGGACGCGGGCTCTGCGGCTATCGTCTTCGCAATATGGGCCGGAACGCCAAAGGACAGAGGGTCAGCGTCACTGGTGACATAAATACGGAAACGCCCGACCGGATACTGCTGATAGCGGCAAAGGAGCCCGACCGTGAGTTTCACGCCCTCTGGTTCGCCAGTCACAGCGTCCTTCAGCTTGAAGGTCGCCCGTTGGGTCAGCTGCAGGTTGGCACCGGAGAGCGCCCAGGCCTTGTTCCCCTTATCGAGATTTCCATCGAAGGCCCGCTTCACATCGAAGTCCTTCTGATTGAAGGTTGCCTTGGCATCGCTGAAGGCAATTTCCACCTCCTTCTCCCCTTCCCCGAACTTCATCCAACGAGCCTGAAGTTCGGTGAGAACCAGATTTCCGTCGGGGTTCAGCCCGGCGCCCGCGCCTCGGAAGGAAGGATCCGGCACGACTTCGATCATGATTCCCGTAATCTTGGGGAGCTTGGTCTGCCCGGTCACCAGATAGTCGAACACTCGTTCCTTGCCAGAGCCCCGCACCGAGCCATCAGGCAGAATCTCCACCTTCGATTTGTCTGAAGTGGTGGCAGTTCCCGGAGTCACCAGATGCCACTTCGTTCCCATCTCCACCCCCTTCGCACCGGACTCAAACTCCTCCGCTTTCTTCGGCAGGAGGGCCTCGTAGTCAGTGACCGCTTTCTTGGCAGCCTCGATGGCTTTGCTGCGCTCGTCGGCCAGACGCTTCCGCTCCGCCTCGTGCTTCGACTCATAGGCGCTAAGATCCATCTTGGCCCCCTCGATGCTCTTCAATCGCATTCCTTCCCGCTCATCACGAACCGGGAGCCAGGCCTCCTCTCGTTTCGCCAAGTCCGCCACCATATTCTCATGATCGGATTGAATGAGCGCCCAGTTCGACAGAATGACCGACTCCTCGCCCTTGCTCGGCTTCCGACAGAGAACCCGTAGATAAATCTCCCGGATGAGCTCGTTGTCGTCCGCGGTCTTGGTCACCAACTTGGCAATCGCATTCTTGCTGTCCCCCACGGCCTCCGCGATTTCAGGACCGCTCAAGAGCGCCATCACCGCACCGAGTTGCACATCATTGGAGCGATCGCACTCGCAAGCGCTCTCCCGACTGGGGCGGCCAAGGGTGGCGAGCAGTCCGCTCTTCAAGTCCCGTCGGGCATCAAGCATGTTCGCCCGCGTCCCTGCTTTCACTCCGGGGATTTTCGGCGTGGTACCCGTTACCGCATACACCGCGTCATAGAGCACCTCGGCCGGAAGACGACGGGCCTTGGCATGCGAAAAGTTAACTTCGTCATCCTCGTTCCACTTGTTGGTCGCGAGGGAAAGCTGATAGGTGCGCGACTTGCAGATCACCGCCATGAGCTTCTGCACATCGAAGTTGCTTTTTACGAACTCGGCGGTAAGCCAGTTCAACAATTCAGGGTTCGTGGGCGGATTACCCGCCCGGATGTCATCGAGAGGCTCAATCACACCGGTTCCCAGAAGGTAACCCCAGATCCGGTTTGCATAGCTCATCGCAAAATAGTCGTTGTCCCCCGCCGTGATCCAGGCTGCAAGTTCTTCGCGGCGCGTCGTCTTCTGACCAGGGGACGCCGTGGGTTTCTCAAAGCTCACCGGATAGGGAAAGGAGGGAGCAGTGATCACGCCGGTGCGTTCATGCTTCAGTTCCCCTTCGGCCAGGTCCGTGGCAATCTCGTAGAGGGGCTTGGCGCCCTCCACCGCAGTTCCCCCGATCTTGTTCTTCCCGCTGTTCTTGCCGTCGGCCTCCAACTTCACCTGGGCGAAGTAGGCCGCGATTTCCATGTATTGATCCTGAGTCCAGCGTTCGAAAGGATGATCGTGACACTTGTTGCAGTTGAAGCGCGTGGAGAGGAAAAGGTGGGTGGTGTTCTCCATCAAGAGATCAGCCTCCCGGTGGATCTTGAAGTAGGAGGCCGGCGGGTTCTCCTTGTTCGATCCAGTCGCGGTCAGGATCTTGTGCACGAATTTATTGTAGGGCGTGTTCTTCTCCACTTCCCCGCGGATCCACTCCCGATAAATCTTGGCCCCTTCCCCACCGAGGAACTTGCTGTTCACCATCAGCATGTCCGCCCACTTGTTGGTCCAGTGCTCGACGAAATCAGGCGAGCCAATGAGGTCGTCAACAACCCCGGCCCGCTTCTCCTCGCTCGGAGTCTCATCCAGGAGGAAGAGCTGCAGCACCAGTGGATTTGGCGGGAGCCCGATGAGATCGAGATGAATGCGACGGAAAAATTCTTCGTCGGTGCAAAGCCCGCTGGGCAGAATCTTCATGCGCTTCCACTTGTTGGCCACGAACTTGTCGACCCCGTTGATCGCGGGCTGCTCCTTCCACTCAAAGCCACTGCGATCCCCCATCACGGTGAGCGTTGTCGCCGCGTAGGATCCTTCGTAGCGCGCAAGGACCGGAGCTTCCCCGCGGCGCAGGGTATTCATCAGTGCGAAGTCATCGTGCATCGCGACATCCTGATTGGCGCTTTCCACGAACGACTCCCGCGTCACATCGCGCTTCGATCCGTCCAGATAGGTCGCCACCACCCGGATTTGCTGCTGGCCGCCCACATCCTGAATGACCGGATTCTTCGGGAACACCTCGATGCTCTTCACCACTTTCTTGTGATCCTTGAGCTCTGCTCCATTCGCAATCCAATCCCGAATCAACCGGTAATACTCAGAGTAGGGCTGGGTCACCTGCTGTCCTTCATGTGGCACCGCACCCGTGGCCTTCAGCAACATCAAGCTGTCATCGGGCGACGCATAGTTCACTCGCCGGGCGGAAATATCATCCGTAAAGGCACGCACATCATAGATGGGATCGTAGCCTCGCAGGGAAAGCTTAAAGCCGTTCTTGCCATCCTTGGCCCCGTGACAGGTTCCCGCGTCGCATCCCATCCGACTGATCACGGGCTTCACATCCCGCACGTAATCGGGCACTTTGATGCCGAGACTCCCCGCCACCTTCACCGGCACGTGGACCTTCTGCTCCCCGAGGATCAGCACAAACTCCCCCTGTCCATCCCGCACCGGTTGCACCAACCCGTGCGCGCTGACTTCGACCAAGCCGGTCGCGGATTCCACCACGACCTGGCGGGTGACATCAGCCCTGCCCCCATTTTTCAGGGTGGCGGTAACCAAGATGTGCGCATACTCATTTGAAGAAGTGAACGCGATCTCCCTGGGCTCGACCTGCAGGCTCGCAATCTCATGCGGGGAAAATTTGCGTTCGGTGGGTTCCGCGTGCTTGCCACGCTTCCGATTCAGGGGCTTCTGCGCTCCTCTCTCGACTGCGGCCACTTCCTTTTTCCCTTCCACCGGAACAGGCATCAGGGTCTTGGAAATATTCCCAATCTCCAATTCGACAAATCGGATCATCCCGTCCGCCCCCGCAGCGGCCAGCTTCGTGCCATCGGGCGAGAAGGCCACCGAAAACATTTCCGTTTCGGGCACGTCAATTCCGTGCAGAAGTTTCACCTCCCGCCCCCAGTATTCGGCGAGCTTCTCCTTTTCCTGCGCATTTGGAGTCTTGTCAAAAATCTTGCGAATGTCTCCGGGAATATCACTGCTGTACTCTGCGGAGTAGATGTGGATCGAACCCGAGCCATTTAGACTGCTCACCGCCGCCACCCGCTTACCATCGGCGCTGAAAGCCACATCCCAGATGCGCCCCTTCATCGCTGGGAATTTCCGCACCACGTTGGCATTGTCTCCAATTTTTCGGACTGTCTGTCGCTTTAGACGGAAGATCTGTGGCACTCCATCGGATCCCCCGACGAGAACTTCATCCTTCATGGGGTGACCCGCCACCGCCGTGATTCCGCCCTTCAAGGCACCCGGCGTGATCGAGGTCAGGTTGTCGATGAGGCGCTCGGTCTCCAACTCAGTGTGCTTGGCTGTCATGTCACGCCCCACGCTGATCACTTCTTTCCCGTCGCGGGAGAACACCGTGTCGAGCACCCAGTCGTTGTGTCCCCCCATGAAGAGAACCTGCTTTCCATTGGAGACCTTGATCGCACGCAGGGTGTTGTCCCCACATCCAAAGGCCACCAGCGTGTTGTCAGGGGACCAACTCGCGCCGTAGACGGTGTCATAGGTCACCGGCACAGACACCTTGAGCTTCTTCTTCGCCACGTCCCACACCTGGACTTCGCCCATTCGTCCGGGCAGCCCGCCCGTCACTGCCAGCATCGTGCCGTCAGGAGAAAACTTCACACTCTCGATCCGCTCCGAAAGTCCCACCAGCCGCGCGATCAGACCACTGCCATCCGACTTGTGCACGAGCACTTCGTGAAAACCTGCCACCGCAATCTGCGATCCATCGGGAGAGTAATCGAGCGAAGTCACCACCGGCGGCACTGCATAGACCGGTGGGTGTTCCATGTCGTAGCGCTGATGCGCATTCTCAGGAGTATCATCGATCGCCCCTTCCGCGATCCAACGCTTGATCAGTGCAATCTCGGTCTCATGAAGAGGTGCATCCTTCGGAGGCATCTCTGCCTTTCCATCCTTGGGTGTGATCTGCTCAAGGAAATAACTCTCATCCGGCTTGGTCGGTATCACGACCGGCTCCTCACTCTCACCACCCGCGATCAAGCGAGGCACGTCGGTCAGGATATAATCCCCCTTCGCCTTCGCCGGTTGGTGGCATCCCTGGCAACTCGCCTGCAGAAGCGGCCGAATGTCGTTCCAGTAGCTGACCGGACGGTCCTCGGAATCTATATCAGCTCCCAAGAGAGCCCCGGTCGAGAGCACCGCCGCTAAGCTCAGCGACGGGGAAATTTTATTCAAGAGACTCATGGAAATATTGAAGGCGTGCCAAGTTGCCAGTGCTGAAGGAGACTTACAAGCCAACTACCCTAAACTACTCGCGCCAAGAGCGAAACCTCTCAATCGATCCGTCATACGAGCTGAATCCGGGATCCAACCTCTTCACTGGACTATTCCCCCCAACCCGGATCAGGTGGTCCGATTTCTGCATTTTCCCTCCAAATAATTCACGGCCGCACCAAAATCGTCATCATGTGAACAACTTTCCCGCTGCATGGGCGCGATCGCCCCCAATTGCTTGCCCTGATTACTTGGCATTTATAATACTAATCAGGCGGCAGCTCTGATCTGGCTACACCAGCCGTCCTCTTGATGTCTCCCCCCACTCTCCCCCGCACTGGCTTCCGAGCTGCGGTCGCACTCAGCTTACTGTTCTCGCCTTTTCTGAACGCGCAGAACGACCCCGCTACGCCGCCCCCGGCCACCATCAGCGGGTCCCTCTATCTCGACGCCTGGCAATTGGAAAAAGAATTCGTGGTAAGTCCGCTGGCCCTCCAGGAGTGGCTCGACTTGGGACTGACTGCAGACTCCATCCTCACCCCGAGACAACGGGAGGCCATTAAGCCCACGATCAGCAAATTCTTGGCGAAGAAGTGCCCCGTTACGAGAATGGACGAGCCCATCGAGTTCACTCTCGATCGCGTGCATTTCATCGAACCCAACGCCAAGGAGTTTGCTCTCATCGACCCGAAGGCTGTGGTTTCGGTGAACGATCTTCGCATCAGCGTGGTCTTCGCGGCTCCCAATACCGATCTCAGTCAGGCGATCGACCTCTTCTGGGATCTCATCCCAGCCCAGGCGCCCTACATTACGATCAATGTAGCTGACGCGGTGGAAACCCGCTTCTTCAACCTGAGCAAGTTCGCACCCTCTCTCAATATCCGCGGTCGTTACCCACTTGGAGCTCGCGAGTCTCCCAAGGCCCCACCAACCCCCGATCTCAGCACGATCAAAATTCCGTGGCTCTCGATCGCTCTCATTCTTTGCACCATCCCCGTCATCCTCCGCTTGCTCAAAACAGGGCGGCCCAACCTCGCCCTGGTTGGAATCGGGGTTCTTGCTGGCGCCGCGGCCGCCGTGAAAGATCGCGTCTCCTTTGAATATACTCCGACTGGCAGGGGCCACGCCCTCGATGAAGCCCACGCGTCCGAGATTATTGATCCCCTCCTGCGAGGGGTTTACCACGCTTTCGACTATCGCGATCAAAGCAAGCAGTACGACGTTTTGAGCAAGGTCGTCGGCGGGGAGGCCCTCGAATCCATTTTCCTCGGAATCCAACGCACCCTCGAAAGTCGCGAGCGGGACGGCTCCCGAGTTCGCGTCCAAGACCTCATGATCGAGTCCTCATCCCCCACTCCGAGTAAGTCCAGCCGTGGATTCCTGACGAAATGTGCCTGGAAAGTCAGCGGACGCGTCGGCCACTGGGGTCACTTTCACGATCGTACCAATCACTATCAGGCAACTTTTGAAATCGAGCCTCTGCAGGAAACATGGAAAATCACCGGGCTCACGTTGCACGCCCGCGAACGCGACCCCGCCCCCTGATCTTCTGTGCTCACTGTCAACGAAATCGTCTTCTCCTACCCTCGCAGTTCCTTCGGCCTGCGGATAGATCACTTCGCCTGCAGCCCCGGAAGCGCCACCGCCATCGTTGGTCCCAGTGGGTGCGGCAAAACCACCTTCCTCAATCTCGCCGCCGGCATTCTGCAACCACAAGAGGGTCGCATCCAACTCGATGGAACCGTGGTCAGTATGCTCGGAGCGTCCGCAAGTGCCACTCATCGTCTTTCCCACATCGGCCTCATTTTCCAGGAGTTCGAACTCGTTGAGCACCTCACCGTGCGCGAGAACATCCTGCTCCCTCGTCTTCTTGGGTTGCAGACAGATCCCGACGCCCTCGAGAAGCGGGCCCGTAAACTCGCAGAGGAAACTGGGATCGGGCCCTACTGGAACACGCGCCCCGACAACCTCTCTCATGGTGAACGCCAACGCGTCGCCATCTGCCGCGCCCTCTCCATCAATCCGCGCATTGTGCTGGCCGACGAACCGACCGGGAATCTCGACCCCACCAACAAGCGCATGGTCCTCGACCTCATGGTCAACTTTGCCAAGGTCGCCAATCGCACCCTCGTGGTAGCGACCCACGATCTCGCCCTCCTTGAGGCCTTCGATGAGGTCGTGCAGTTCGAGAATCTCAACCAGTTCGCCCCTGACCCTTCATGAGAGCCGGCGGCATTGCCTATCTGAGCTGGAAGCACCTGAGCTACCGGCCTCTCCGCACCCTCACCCTGGTGGCCGCTATTGCCCTCACGATTTACCTTCCGCTCGCGCTCTACGTGTTCACTTCGGAGTCCACCCGCATCCTGCAGGAGCGCGCCCGTTCCACGCCCCTTCTCCTCGGCCCCAAGGGAAGCTCCCTCGACCTCACCCTCAACGCCCTCTACTTCACTTCACAGGAACTCCCTTCCCTGAAGCACCTCGCCTACACCAAGCTCGCCAAGGAGCGCTTCGGCACCACGATCCCAATCCACGCCCGCTTCCACGCAAAGGAGGCGCCCATCATCGGCACCTCCCTCGCATACTTCGATGCGCGCACCCTCCCGGTGGCGGAGGGTCGCATGATCACTCGCCTGGGCGACTGCGTGATCGGAGCTCGCCTTGCGCGCAGGAACGATCTGCATCCCGGAGATCGGATCACCTCTTCCCCTGAGAACGTATTCGATCTCGCCGGCGTCTATCCCCTCCGTATGCGCATCACGGGCATCCTCGCCGCCAATCACACTCCGGACGATGATGCGGTCTTCGCCGATCTCAAGACCACCTGGGTCATCGAAGGTCTCGCGCATGGTCACCAGGACCTGGCCAACCCAACCGCTGCGGACGCAGTGCGCAAGCGCGAAGGGAATTCCATCCAGGCCAACGCCTCGGTGGTAGAATTCAACGAGGTGACCGAGAACAACATCGCATCCTTCCACTTTCACGGCGATCCCGAGCACTACCCGCTCTCTTCCGTCATTCTCATCCCCAAGGACAAGAAATCCCGCGCTCTCGCTCTGGGAGCCTATCAAGGCCCGTCTTCCAGCGGGCAGCTTGTCATCCCTCTGGATGCCGTCACTCAACTGACCGAGACCCTCTTCGCCACCAGCAAGATGACCTTCGCCGCCTTCCTCCTTCTCGGTCTCACGGCCTTTGCCCTCGCCGCCCTCGTCTTCCTCCTCTCCTTCCGACTGCGCGAACGTGAGATGCAAACCTACGCCAAGATCGGAGCCCGCACTGCCTCCCTCGTCATGCTTAAATCAACCGAAGTTGCGATCGTTCTGATCTCGGGCATTGTGCTCGCGCTTCTCTCGGCCGCGATCACCAAATCGTTCTCCGCCGGCCTCCTTCCCCAGCTTCTCAACTAACCTTCCCACCCTCCCCATGAATACCCGTTTCCTCCTCGCCACCTGCACGCTGAGCTTTCTCTTCTCCTGCGGCGCAAAGAGGAAATCCACCGAAATCGAGAGCGCCCACAAGCCCACCATCGCCGTCGTCAACTATCCACTCGCCTACTTCGCCGAACGCCTGGCCGGAGAGTTTGCCACCATCATCTTTGACGCCCCCTCCGATCTGGACCCCGCATTCTGGGAACCGACCGACGAGCAAATCGTCCGCATGCAGCAGGCTGACCTCATTCTTCTCAACGGCGCGAATTATGCCCAGTGGGCGGCCACCGCGTCACTCCCCTTTGAGTCCACCGTCGACACGTCCTCCTCGTTCGAAAAGAGCTTCATCACCATCGAGAGCGCAATCAAACACACCCATCTTAAGGAGGGGGCGGAACATTCTCATGGCGGAACCGCCTTCACAACCTGGATGGATTTTCGGCAGGCTGGGATGCAGGCCACCACCATCGCTACCGCCATCGGAGCCGATTTTCCGGATCAAAAGGACGCTGTGATGAAAAATCTCGCCGCTCTCCTCACGGATCTCAAGGAATTGCATACGGTCACCGCGAAGGTGGTCTCGAATCTCAACCACGCACCCGTGATCGCCTCCCATCCATCTTATCAATACTGGGAACGGGCCTACCGACTCGAGATCCTCTCCCTGCTCTGGGATTCCGAGATGGAACTGGGCACCGAAGCGATCGCGGACCTCAAGAAGGTCCAAGAGGCCAACCCCGGAGTAAAATACTTCATCTGGGACAGCGAGCCGCTGCCAGCCCATCTCGAGAAACTCAAGACCATGGGCCTCACCTGCGTGGTGGTATCTTCCTGCAGCAATCGCCCCGCCAGTGGCGACTTTCTCTCTGTCATGAGAGCCAATATCGAGGCCCTGGCGAAGCTCTCCCCGGAAAGGTCCTGATTCCACGAGCATGAATCCCGGAGCATCCCCACCCTCCGCGCTTGGTGAGCTTTGCCCGCAATGTTAGTCGATCTTCCGCAACACGGAAACTGTCCAACATGTCCAACAATTCAAGACGACCCACTCCATTCCTCCTTCTCATCATTCTCCTCTTCAGCGCCCCGGCAGCCTTCGCCGGTGCCGAACCACCCTCAACCCTGGACACAGGCGACACCGCCTGGATGATCACCGCCACCGTCCTGGTCCTCTTCATGACCTTGCCCGGTCTCGCGCTCTTCTACGGAGGTCTCGTTCGCTCGAAGAACGTGCTGAGCGTGCTCATGCATTGCTTCGCCATCGCCTGTGTGGCCTCCCTCCTCTGGGTGATCTGCCTCTACAGTCTCGCCTTCTCGGGCGGTAACGGGTGGATCGGCGACATGCAGCATCTCTTCCTCCGAGGGGTGATTGACGAAAATGGAGGCTCCATCCCGGAAACGGTGTTCGTGATGTTCCAAATGACCTTCGCCATCATCACCCCCGGACTGGTCGTGGGAGCCTTCGTCGAACGCATCAAGTTCAGCGCGGTTCTGCTCTTCACCATCCTTTGGCTTCCCCTCGTTTACGTTCCGGTCTGCCACTGGGTTTGGGCCGGAAATGGCTGGATGCTCACTAAGGGGACGATCGACCTCGCAGGGGGCATCGTCGTTCACACCACTGCTGGAATTTCTGCGTTGGTCCTCGCCAAAATGCTTGGCCCACGCAAGGGATTTCCAAAGAACCTTCAGCCCCCACACAACCCAGGCATGGTCATGATCGGAGCATCGATGCTTTGGGTTGGCTGGTTCGGGTTTAATGCTGGCAGTCAGGGTGGAGCAAGCCTCGAGGCGGGCATGACGATGCTCGTGACCCACATCGCGGCTGCCACCGCGAGCCTCACCTGGATGACGATCGAAAAGATCAAGACTGGAAAAGCGGGCCTCGTTGGGATCGTGACCGGGATGGTGGCAGGCCTCGCCACCATCACTCCCGCATCGGGAAATGTGGGCCCCATTGGTGCACTTATTCTCGGCGTTCTCGCCGGTGCAGTCTGCTACTTTGCCTGCGGCATCATCAAGGACAAGCTCAAGATTGACGATACCCTTGACGTCTTCGCGGTGCACGGAGTGGGCGGCATGATGGGCTCCATTCTTGTGGCCTTCGTGGGACTTGTCGCCCTCGGAGGCAACGTCGAGGACGCTGGCAGCCAGTTTCTCACTCAGGTGCTCAGTGTCGGCTTTACCGCACTCTGGTCGGTCATCGGAACCATCATCGTGGTTTTGATCATCAAGGCCACCACCGGGCTGCGCGTCTCCGAAGACGAAGAGAACCGCGGACTCGATCAGAGCTCCCACGGAGAGACCGCTTACACTCTGGACTAATCATCCCATCATCCGCGCTTGAGTCTCACAAGGATCGGATCTCCGGGACCGACCTTTCAGCGTCTTGGCAAAGCCAAATTCACATCGACATATTTCTCCGCAGCCGCGGCGTTGCGGAGAAATTAAAGACCGGGCTTTGCACTCCTGGAATTCAGGCTCCGTGGCTTTTCCCGCCGCATGCGTTCCACGGCCTCCGCCAACTTCACGTCATCCTTGACAGCCCGGCGTGAGACAATCTCAAGCCCCATCGAGATCGTCGCCAAGGGGTTCTTCACTTCGTGAGCGACACCGGCAAAAATCTCGACTCCCGATCCTTGAAATAGATGTGGAGGGCACGTTATTCATCAAGGTGTCGATGTAGCGCTCGGAGTTCTGATGCTCGAACACGACGGTGTTGACCTGCTCCACCAGAACCCTGTCCTCATCGTGAGACGCTCGGCGAGGACCCGGAATCCCTCTTCTGCCCCTCCCTCCTCCTCCAGCACACCACTACGCACCCCCAACCCCAGAACCGGAATCACCCCCACGGAAAGGCTTCCGAGAACAGCGCTGAGCACGAGGAATATTGGCGATTGAGAGTCCCAGGCCCCAACCGCGACCGTGGCCACCATCGCTGACACCAAGGAGAACTTCCGACTCCTGATGGCACTCTACCCCTCCTCCCCCTCATCACAAGCCGTGGAGAACTACGACGGAAGGTCGCTCCATTGAAACCTTGCCAGCCGCCAGCCCGTATGCAGCCTGTTCCTACACGAACCACTCAGAAAATCATGAATCTACTTCATCGCACTCTCGCTGTCGGCGCCGCACTCTCCTTCACCCTGGCCGCGGCCCAGGCCGACCATCATCTCTCCGTCCACTACAAGGGCAAGGACGGCCCCGGAAAAGGAAAGCACATCGTGCTCGTCAGCGGAGACGAAGAATACCGCTCCGAGGAGTGCCTCCCAATGCTCGGCAAAATCCTCTCGGAATACCACGGATTTGATTGCACCGTTCTTTTTTCGGTCAACGGCGAGGGCGTCATCGATCCCAACAACCAGAAGAGCGTCAGCAATTCGAAAGCCTTCGATTCTGCCGACCTCATCATCATGGCTTTGCGGTTCCGCAACTGGCCGGATGGCGACATGAAGCACTTCGTGGACGCCTATCATCGCGGCGTTCCCATCATCGGACTTCGCACCAGCACCCACGCCTTCAAAATCGGCGGCGGATCGGAATACAAAAACTTCTCTCGCTTCGGAAAGGACGTCCTCGGTGAAGGCTGGGTCAGCCACTGGGGCCACCACAAAAAGCAGGGATGCCGCGGAGTGGTCGTAGAGGCCAACAAGGCCCATCCCATTCTGAAGGGCGCAACCGACGTCTTTGCAGACAGCGATGTCTACGAGGCCCATCCCCCCAAGGATGTCACCATCCTTCTGCACGGTGCAGTGACCGAAACTCTCGATCCCAAATCAAAACCCATCGCCGGCAAGAAGAACACCCCCATGCAACCGGTGGCTTGGACTCGCGAATACAAGAATCCAAAAGGCAAAACCAACCGCATCTTCTGCACCACGATGGGCGCCGCGACTGACTTCAAGAGCAGAGGCCTTCGCCGCCTGGTTGTGAATGCGGTCTTTTGGGGACTCCAGATGGAAGACAAGATCAACGGCAATGCGAATGTCGAACCCCTCGGTGAGTATGAGCCCACTTTCTACGGATTTGGCTCGTTCAAAAAGGGAGTGAAACCTTCTGACCACAAGTAAGACGCACCCACAACATTCAAACCAACTGCGTGGGCTGCGGAAATTTCCGCAGTCCATTCTAATGTTAGCATTATGTCCGAACCCGACGCCAGGAACACAGCCCAGGATTCCAAGGAGGCCAAAGAAGAGAGCGCCCCACTTACAGACAAGGAATCACAGGCCAAGGATCCCAGCGATCTCACTCCCGAGGAGCAACTCGCACGCTACGAGGAGTCGCTCAAGAACGGCGACTGGGGCCATCAGCCCTGTTGACGAGGCCCGCGCCATGCTCAGCGATCATCCGGGCCCCGATCCTGATCACATCGCCCCCTCCTTTCTCAGTCACGCCTTGCCAATCGGTCCCTCGCTCCACATCGTCCGCCCACCCCATGCAAACCCGCAGCCTCGGAAACACCGGCATCAATCTCGGGGAGGTCGGCCTCGGCTGTTGGCAACTTGGCGGCTCTGACTTTGGACCGTTGACAGAAGAGACCGCCCACGAAATCCTCGCCGCCGCCAAAGAGAGCGGAATCAACTTTTTCGACACTGCCAATGTCTACGGCGCTGGGCGCAGCGAGCTCCTGATTGGGAAGTTCCTGCGCGAGAACGGCGAGGGAATCATGGTCGCTTCCAAGACCGGACGCGAAGTTTATCCCGACCGCTACAGCCGGGAGAACTTGCGCAACTCCATCCGTGACACCAAGGAAAGGCTGGGAGTTGATTCTCTCGACCTCATTCAATTGCACTGCGTTCCCCATGAGATCCTTCAGAAGGGGGCGATCTTCCAATGGCTCCGCGAGTTGCAGAGCGAAGGGCTTATTCAACACTTCGGAGCAAGCGTGGAGAGCGTGGAAGAGGGGCTCACCTGCCTCGCCCAGGACGACCTGCTTTCGCTTCAGGTCATCTTCAATCCCTTTCGCCAGAAACTCGTGAATGAACTCCTTCCCCAAGCGGCCGAGCGGGGGGTCGGGATCATCGTCCGCCTTCCGCTTGCAAGCGGGTTGCTCAGTGGCAAGTTCAGCGCTGAGACCGCCTTCGTTGAAACCGATCATCGCCACTACAATCAGGACGGTGCGGCCTTCAATGTCGGGGAAACCTTCGCCGGCCTCCCATTTTCCAAAGGAGTGGAACTCGCAGACCAACTCAAGCCTCTCGTCCCGGCGGACATGACCATGGCTCAAATGACCCAACGCTGGATTCTCGATTTCGAAGCGGTCTCGGTAATCATTCCGGGCGCGAGCACCCCCGCGCAGGCCCGCGAGAACGCCGCCGTCTCGAAGTTTCCCCCACTCTCGAAGGACCTTCACGCGACCTTGAGCGAGTTCTACCAGAACGAGGTCCACTCCCACATTCGCGGGCCCTACTGAGACGACGCCCATGGCCAAGGTGATCCTCGCCCATCGCTCAGATTACCCGGAGCCTAGCTCACCCGAAGAGTGACGACCGGGTCACCGTGGGCAGGACCGGCAACGGCTATCCCGGTTGGAGCCTCCTCAAACTCGCCGAGGACAACGATGGCTGGGGTCCACTGAAAACCACCGAACCGGCGACCGTATAGAAATCATGCGAACCGTCCTTCTTCTCACCGCTACCATCATCGCGACGCTCCTCCTCCCGGCCTCGGCCGACTCCCGCAAGGCCGTCGTCCTGCGCATCGACCCCGAGGGATTCCACTCGTCCAAGGCCGACATCCATGCAGTTTGTAAATCCGCCGGCGACCAATTACTCAAGCACATGGTGGGTCAGGAGAAAATCACCATCGTGATCAGCAAGGGCAAGCACGGCCCCATCGCGCTCTTCACCCGCGGCGAACACGGCGAGTATCAGGTCAAACTCGACACCGGGAAAACCTTCTGGGCGCAATACGCCTACCAGTTCGCCCACGAAATCTGCCACGTCCTTTGTCGCTATGAAGACGACTACAAGGGAAACCTCTGGTTTGAAGAAACCCTCGCCGAACTTTCCTCCCTTTATTGCCTCCGTAAAATGTCCAGCGCCTGGCGAGAGAGCCCGCCTTACCCGAATTGGAAAAGCTTCGCCCCCAAACTCGGGGATTACACCGACGACATCATGCGTAAGCGGGTGGGCTACCTTGAAATCCTCAAAATCGGACTCCCCGCCTACTACCGGAAGCACGCCGCGCACCTGAGCAAGAATGGAACCGACCGGGACAAGAACGGCTCCATGGCCATCGCCCTCCTCGCTCTTGTGGAGCGCAAACCGGAACAGTGGAACGCCATTCGTTGGGTCAATTCCTCTCCCTCGCCCGAGGGAGAGACCTTCGTGCAGTATCTTGCCAAGTGGCGCGCGGCCGTGCCTGAGAAACACAAACTCTTCGTCGATTCAGTCGCGGAACTTTACGGAATGGACCTCTAGCTTGTGCCTCCATGAGCAACTCCCGCGTCTTCATTCGCCCGCCAACCACAGAAGATGGCAACGCCTTTCTCGCAGCCGCCCGCGAAAGCCGGGCCCTGCATGACACATGGATTCACCCACCTCTCACCCGCAGAAACTTTGACCTCTATCTCGAGCGCTTCCAGCAATCCGACCACCAGAGCCGCCTGATCTGTCTCCACGACACCGGCGCCTTGGTGGGAGTGATCAATCTCAACAACATCATTCGAGGTTACTTTCAAAACTCCTTCCTGGGATTCTACGCCTTTCTCCCCCACGCCGGTTGCGGCCTGATGTTCGAAGGCCTGCAGCTCGTGGTGCACGAGGCCTTCTCCTCACTTGATCTGCACCGCCTCGAAGCCAACATTCAATCCGAAAACCGGCGCTCGATTCAACTGGTACAACGGACAGGATTCAGCAGGGAGGGATTCTCTCCAAACTTTCTCCGCATTGAGGGCGTTTGGCGCGATCACGAACGCTGGGCTCTCCTCAGGGATGATCCCCCTACGGGATGAGTTCCCGGTTTGCCTCGTCGAACGTGATTGGGGGCGCGTGGATGATTCGCAACTCCCCCGGACTTACAAACAAGGGCGCCCCGCCCACCAGGAAGTTTCCATCCGGGGAAAAGCGAAGATTCGAAAGATTGGTTCCCGGCTCCTCGATCGAGAGAAGCTCCCGGCGGGACTTGACGTTCCAGAGGCGCAAGGTCCCATCTGAACTTGAGGTCGCCAGGGTCTTGCCGTCCGGAGTGAATGCCAACGACCAGATGGCCTGCTTGTGTCCTGCCAAGGTGCCCAACCGTTTCCCGCTGGAGGTATCCCAGAGACTCACTGCGTTCTCAAAGTCATCGAAGCCGTAGGTCATCGCCAGGATGCGCCCAACCGGCGATAGGGCGGCACTCGACCCAAAGGATTGCCCCCCATGATCAATGCGCACCCGCTCCTTGCGCGATTTCACATCCCAGATGATGCTGTAGCCCTCCCGAGTCACCGTCACTAAGGTTCCTCCGTCCTCCGAAAACACCGCGTGGCTCCCCGAGATTCGCATGATTGGCTCCTCCGGATCGTTGAGGTCCCACCACGCCAGATCATCGCGCCAACCCACCGTCACAAGGGTCTGGGCGTCTGGAGACATCTCCAAAACGTCCAACCTCCGACTGCCGGTGGGAAATCCAGTCTCTCCGGCCTGATTCAATCGCCGCAAGCGAACGACCCCGTCAGGAAGGGCCTCTGCCAAGGCCGTCAAATCATCGCTGATCGAAACAATATAGCGTGCAAATCGCGAATCCGAGGACTCCAACACAATTTCATGAACGGCCTTCCTGGTCTCGAGATTGAAGATCGAGACCCCCCCCTCCCGGTTCAGGGCGCCGACATAACGGCTGTCCTTTGAGAACCCCAACGGCTGCCAGCGTCCTTCGATCGAATCTAGGGGAGACGTTTCCGCCGTGGGCCAAATCATCACTCCTCCATCCTTGCTCCCACTGGCGAGCAACTCTCCCTGAGGAGAGAGCGCAGCGCACCAAACCTCCCCCCGATGACCATGCAGAGTGCGCAAAAGACGACGCGATTCAAAGTCCCACAATCTCACAGAATGATCCCAGCTACTGCTGGCCAGGAGAGTGTCTTCATTGTCGAGGGAGAGGGAGGTGATCACCCCCGAGTGCCCCTCATCGGTTGGTGATTCCGGAAGCACACCCAACTCCTTTCCGGTCTCCGAATCCCACGCACCCAGATAAAAGACTCCCCGGGCCGACTTCTCCACATGAGGTGCAATCACAACATTGCCGTCACGGGAAAACATGATGCGCTTCCCACCGGGAAAGAGGCCACGCAAGGACGCTGCAGAGTCCTCCAGGGTAACGCTCTTCCCTTGATCCGCCAACCACCACAAGACAATCCCATCGCTCGATCCAGTCGCCAGAAGATCTCCTTCCGGTGAGAAGCTGAGCGGTCCGGATACCCCGGGCAGACTCCGCCAGCGCTGCCAACTCAAGGTGTCCCAAAGGGTCACGTTTCGTCCGTCGCTGGTGGCCAACAAATCCCCATTCGGAGACACCGCGAGGGCCGCCCCCTGACCCCGCAACTCCCGAACCGAGTCGCCCGAATCCAGATCATGAATCCAGACTCCCGATCGACTACTCGTCGCGATCCGATCACCATCGGAAAAAAACACAACCGCTTCAACCCCTCCCGGCAATCTGAGGTGCAATCGATCCCTCACCAGATCCCAAATCAAGAGGTCTTTGCGAGTCCCGATCGCAAGGAGATCTCCGTCGGGGGAGAACGCAAGGCTCATGATCGGACTGTCCTGACCGGGAAGATTGCGATGCGGCTCCCCAAGACAACGCCCGGCCAGATAGCGCCACTCGAATCCTCGCAGATCGGACTCCTGGCCCCCTCCTCCATGCCGCTCAAGCAGGTTCAGGGCTTTGGCAATGTGACCGTCACGAAGTGCATGGCGACTCACATTAATGTCCGCAACGTACTCATGGAGGCGTGCCGTCTCGGCACTCCGCAAGGCGTCTTCCCGTCCCCGGTCGGCAGCTTCTCGCAACTCGGACTGCAGTTGGTGGGCCTCCCGAATCTCTCGTTCCGCCCGCCTCGCCCGCAAGGCCAAGCCAGTACTCACGACCACGCTCGCCACCAGCATGAGCAACAGAACGATCCCCGCGGCAACGGCAGTCTTGTTGCGCCTCACAAACTTGCTGAGGCGATCAGAAGCACTGGGCGGACTGGCGGTGACCGGCACTCCCTGCAGATAGCACTCCAGATCTGAGGCAAACTCACTGGCACTTCCGAAGCGGCGAGTGCGATCCCGCTCGAGACATTTCATGACAATCCAGTCGAGATCCCCCTGCACCTCTGCCTCCAATTTCGCCTTGGTGGTGTTTCGATCCATCACGATGCGAGGACGATCCTCCACCCGCGAATGGCGCAACTTCAGGGAGGGGCGATAGGGCTCGGCATCACGCAAGGCCTTCCGCAGATCGTCGATCCCCACCTCCTTCACTTTCGAGCCATCGAGCGGGGTATATCCAGTGAGGAGCTCGTAGAGGAGAACGCCCAGCGAGTAAACATCACTCCTCGTGTCGATATCTCCGCGATCACGGTCCGCTTGTTCCGGACTCATGTAGGCCGGCGTCCCGATCACGGTCTCGCTCATCGTGAGCGAGCGATCACCCTCCATCGGGTCCACCGCCTTTGCCACTCCAAAATCGATCACTTTGGGTGTGGCCTCCCCGTCCTGTTCGCAGACAAGGATGTTGGAGGGTTTCAAATCACGGTGAATAATTCCCTTTTGGTGCGCATGCTCCACCGCACGGCAAACTTTGATGAAGAGCTCCACCCGGTCACGGATGGGAAGAGCTTTCGCATCGCAGTAGTCCGTGATGGGCTCACCCTCCACGAAATCCATCACGAAGTAGGGGCGTCCATCGGGACTCGCCCCGGCGTCCAGAACGCGGGCTATATTGGGGTGGTCCATCACCGCAATGGACTGTCGTTCTATCTCGAACCGCTGGATGACACTTCGCGTATCCATTCCCAGCTTCAAGATCTTCAGTGCCACGGCGCGCTGCATCGGCTCGCGCTGTTCGGCAAGATAGACTGATCCGCCTCCCCCTTCCCCGACAAGTTCGATGAGGTGATAGGGGCCGATCTGATCTCCTGGACTCTCCCCCGGAAGCAGGTTCTCCCCCGTCCCCCTGGTCAACTCCCGGGTCTCGTCCCGCACGGCCGGACGCTCCAAAAACTCCCCCACCTCCCCAGTTTCCTCGAGAAGTGCATCGATCTTCCCACGCAATTCAACATCCCCTCCACACTGCGCATCGAGAAGGTCCACTCTCGAAGCAGAGTCGTCACAAGCGAGCGCAGCGGTGAAAATCTCCCGTACGCTTTTGCTGGCACTCATCTCTGAATTGCGGCCCATGACTTGTCTTTTGCACCATAACGATGCCCAAGAGCTTCGTTATCTAAACGTTATCACGATAACTCGCAGTTGACCATCATGAGCACTTTTGTCCACCTGATCGGGAAGAAACTTCCCTTCCGGACAGTTGACAGCGCATGGGGCAATGCCAATCTTCGCGCTATCTTGGACGACGTCACACGAATCCTCTGCCGTATTGAAGCCGGTGAGTCCACCGCGGAGGAATTGCTCCCTGCCGTCTATGAGGAACTGCGACGTCTCGCCTACCGCAAGATGGCTGGTGAGCGCGCAGGCCATACCCTGCAAGCCACGGCCCTTGTGCACGAAGCCTGGCTGCGACTTGAAAACTCGCAGGGATCCAACTGGCAAAACCGCAATCATTTCTTTGGCGCCGCTGCGGAGGCCATGCGCCGCATTCTCGTCGATCACGCCCGCAAGCAAAACAGTCAGAAACGGGGTTCCGGAGCCCCCAAGGTGGACTTGGAAGTCGTGGCGACCTCCATCGTGGTGAATGCACCTGCAGAGGAAATGATCGCGGTCCATGAAGCCCTCGAGCGCTTGGAAACCGAGGACTCCCAGACCGCTGAATTGGTGAAATTGCGCTATTTTGTAGGGATGACCATGGCCGAAGCGGCCGAGGCCATGGGCCTCAAAAAACGTACCGCCGAGGCTCTCTGGACCTACGGGAAAACCTGGCTCCATCGTGAAATCCGCAATCCTTCCTGACTGGGCCTATTTGTGAAAATCCTGCGGAACTCACGTCCAGCACGCGCATATGTAGGTTGATTCCACCGGTTCGGACATCCGCCTCGAATTTCTCCTCCCCGGCGGCCCTGATTCTAAATATTCTGCCGAGCTCTCGGCGCAAATCCACCCCCCAATTCGATGAACAAATCCATGATCCTCAATGCCGCTTGGGTGGCCATCGCAGCGGCCGCCTTCCTGTTCGGCCGCTCCAGCGTTGATTCAAACAACAACCCAGGAAACCCGGACCATTCCGTCCATGGCAAGAGTAGCACGGGACCCTCCGGCACCCTTGCCTCCGGTGAGGCAAACGGGAGTGGTTCCAGGTTCTCGCGCTACCCCTCCGGCAACAGGGCGGGGACCGGGGTCACGGTGGGTCAGTTCCTGAATGAGAGAGATCCCTTGCTCGCCAACAAACTCTTCGCAGACCTGATCCTTGAGATGGACGAAGGAAGTGCCCGCGCCATCTTCGACGCCCTGCGCAAGGGCGGCCGGGGAGGCGACTCCGCCCAACAGATGGCTCTCTTCCTCCAAGCCTGGGGCAAGTTGAATGGCGCCGCCGCAATGGCTGCTGTTGCTGAGTTGGGCCGCGATCCCCGCCGCCGTGGTCAAGCTGGCATCGCTGCGATCAGGGGCTGGGCCAGCGTAGATCCCGAGGCCGCCAAGGCTTACTTGGCCACAGTGGAAAATGACTGGGAGAAAAACAGCCTCGCGCACGGCATCGTGAGTGGCCTTGCGAGTTCCGATCCGGGAGCCGCGACCACCTTCGTCTTCCAGATGGACACCGAGCAACGCGAATCCATCGCCAATATTGACGACCAAAGGACTCGCGAAGGAATTGAGCGCGCACGCGCCTACGCCTTCGATCGGCAACTCGACACCATCGCCAACGCGCAAATCGAGCGCGGCATGAACATTGCCACCGCTTGGGCCGAAGGGTTGCCCGAGGGAACCATCAAGGCCTCGGCCTTCGACCGGGTGGCCGAAGGCTTTGCCCGAGAAGATCCGGAAGCCGCCGCAGAGTGGGTCAAGAGCCACGCTGGGAACGAGTACGCGGAGCGGGCCATCCGCGAGGTAGCCGAGGAACTTGGGCGCGACGATCCCAGCGCTGCAGTTCGTTGGCTAGCCGAGCTCCCGGACGAGAGCCAGCCCCGCGCGATCCACCAGTCGATGGAACGCTGGACCAAGGAAGACCCGGTGGCGGCGGGAGAATACCTCACCGCCATGCCGGCCTCGGCCACTCGCGACGCAGCCGTGCGCAGCTTTGCCAATGAGCTCGACGGCTCCGAACCACGGGTCGCTGCGGACTGGGCTGGCACCATCAGCGATGAACAGATTCGGCTCGAAACCCTCAGTGGGGTAGCGCGCTCATGGATCCGGTCGGACCCGGAGGAGGCCCGCACATGGCTTCCCTCCAGTGGACTTCCAGCCGAGCAACAGGAGCAGGTTCTCCAGGACGCCAATCGCCGCCAGGATTTCCGCGACAGCATTCGTGAATTCCAGGGGCGCCAGGGCAACAGGTAGTAGCCCGACTCCCCCGAATTACCCAGGGACCAAGTCCTTGCGGGGGAGGATATCCTGCCGAAGTTCGGAGGGGACAATTAAGGGGCAAGGGCGCGGAGTGCTCTTGCCTGCCACCCGCAGTCCTCCCGCCTCAACTCCCTCGCAGAAGAAATCTACAAGCCCGTTCCGAAGTTCCGCTCCTCCAACCCTCAGACCACCAGCCCACGAAAAACCCCGCAGGAATTCACTGCGGGGCTTGCTTGAGGACGCGCTCTTTGTTCGTGAAATTACTGAACGCTGATTCCGAGGTTCACGTCGCAATCCTTCATGCTTTTCTTGAACTCTTCGACTGCCCCGGGCGTGACCTTGGTCTGCCAGAGGTAGAGCTTCTTGAGGTTTTTCAAGCCCACCAGCTTCTTGAGTCCGGCGTCGGTCACTTGGGTGCCATAAAGATTGAGATACTCCAACTCGCCAAGCCCCTTGATCGCGTCGAGGCCGTTGTCGGTGACCTGAGTTCCATTGAGCCAGAGCTTTTTGAGCTTCGGCATCTTGCTCAACCCGGCCACCCCTGCATCGGTGATCGAAGTCGATCCCAGATTAACGTCGACTAAACCGCCGTTCACCGGCACGAGCTTGGCGATGTGCTCGTCCTTGAAATCCTTGCGCATGCTCACCGCGGTAAAGGTCAGGTCACTGTCCTGCTGGGAAACAAAACCGATTGCATTCGGAAAGCTCTCCGAAACCTTGGTCATCACATCTTCGAGCGCTTTGCGCGCCTCGGCAAGCTTGGCGGTATCGGCTCCAGTCTGACTAGCCGCCTTTGCGAGGGTCTTCTTCACCTCCTCATCGGAGGGCACCTTCCCAGCTGCCGCAATCACTTCTGCGGGAGCTCCGGAATCCTTCAAACTCTTACCCTCGGGCAGGCTGGCCGAAATCCACCACTCAAGAATTTTGAGCTCATGAGGTGCGATCTGCGGCTTTCCATCAGGCGGCATGTGATCGTCATCATCGTGCGCGAGTTTGATTCGCTCAATCATGAGGCTCTCGTCCACATTCCCTGGCACCGCAGCGACATCCTCGTCGCCACCTTTCTTGATGGAGGCAATCGAGGTCAGCTCAAGCTTCCCCTTGATCTTCTTTTTCCCGCTTGGATTCTCGGCGGCATCAGAGTGGCACTGGTAGCACTTGCCCCGCAAAATGGGGATAATGACCTCTTTGTAGGTCTCACGCTCGGCGGCCGGCTTGGCCAATGCGGTGTTTCCAAGCAAAACACACCCCACCACAGTGGCGAGGACGACAGGAATTCGGGTGGAGTGACTCATAAGATGAGGAGAGATACGCGGCTTGGTGTGACAAGTTTTCGAATCGCATCAAGGCTTGAGCATGGCATCACTTTCACCCCCGGCAAACAACGGTAAACTGACTCAAAACAGTCCCATGATCAGGAGACATCCGTCTCTCCCTTACCTCGGACGCTGTCACTGGGGCAGAGTGACGTCCCGAACGAGCGCAGGCACCGGCCCTCTCTTTCCCAAAATGTTTCCCAGATCAGCCCCGAGACACCCCAAGGCATTCAGAAACCCAAGACCTGCCAACCCTTCATCGAGGAAGGCGGCGGATCCAGCGTTGGGCCCATCACCAACGGATACAGACCGGAAAGGGCCGCAATGACGAGAACAAGCAGGTTTCTGATAGCATGATGGCAGTCTCCCCTCTGCTTTTTACCAAGCAAAGTTGTTCGTCATTTCACCAGCTGGACAACGCTCTTTGTTACCTCAGCACACTCAGGCGTCCTCAATATCCCCTTCCATCTCCCCCCCGTGGCTCAAAATGAACTGCAGGTCATCCAGGTCGAGATTACTCGCGAAGCCCTCGTCACCCAGAACGTTGCTCACCAACGCGGTCTTCTGGTGCTGGAGAACTCGAATCTTTTCCTCGACCGTGTCGCGGGTGAGGAGACGATAGGCGATCACCTTGTTCTTCTGACCAATTCGGTGGGTCCGGTCGATGGCCTGATTCTCAACGGCCGGGTTCCACCACGGGTCGTAAAGAATGACGTAAGAGGCCGAGGTCAGGTTCAGGCCGGAACCACCCGCCTTGAGCGAGAGCAAAAATACGGAAGGCTCCTTGCAGGTCTGGAACTTTTCGATCTCCCCCTTGCGGTCCTTGGTCTGACCAGTGAGGTAGTTGAAGGGGCGGCTATCGACTTCCAATTGAGTGCGGATGATCACCAGCATCGAAACGAACTGCGAGAAGACGAGCACCTTGTGTCCTTCTTCGCGAAGTTGATCGAGAAGATAAAAAAGCGCGGTGAGTTTCGAACTCTCCTCCTTCAGATACTTCGGATCGATGAGTCCCGGGTGACAACAAATCTGCCGCAGTCGCATGAGTCCCTGCAAAATGGCAAAACTGTTTTTCTTCACCGCTTCGTCGGAATCCAGGCCGAGCAAGGCCTTCTGGATTCGCTTAAGCTCGGCCTTGTAGAGCTCCAGCTGAATGCCTTCCATCTTGGCGTAGACCTCTTCCTCGGTCCGGGGCGGAAGATCCTTGGCAACCTGCCCCTTGGTCCGACGCAGGAGAAAGGGACGCAGGCGTGCTGCAAGCCGGTTCTGCGAGTTGGGATCCTTGCGTTTGTCGAAGCGTTTCTTGAAATAGGCCCGTGAGCCAAGCACTCCCGGCATCGCGAACGCCATCAGGGACCACATGTCCATCAAGCGGTTCTCAATCGGAGTTCCGGTCAACACCAGGCGATTCTCGCAGCTCAATTCGCGGGCGCACTTGGCGGCCTTTGAATCCGGGTTCTTGATCTGCTGGCCCTCGTCGAGAATGACGACCAGCCATTTCACGGTGTTCAGTTCGTCACCACCCACGCGGAGTTGCGCGTAGTTCAGCACGAGCACATCGAGGGTGGTATTGAGAGCTTCGAGATCAAGCTCATCCCGACTCCGCAAAACCTGCAGCGAGAGTTCGGGCGCGAAGCGCGCAGCCTCCATGGACCACACATCGAGAACCGACTTCGGACAGACCACGAGGATCGGCATATGCTTGCCCTTATCCTTGGCGAGTTGACGGAGCCAAAGCATGTAGGCCAAACTCTGCACCGTTTTCCCAAGACCCATGTCGTCAGCCAGGATCCCGCCAAAATTGTTGGACGAGAGATAGGCGAGAAACTGGAAGCCCTCCACTTGGTAAGGCCGAAGCTCGGCATCCAATCCCTTGGGCACCTCAGGGGTGATATCAATTTTGATCTCCTTGGCGCTGTCCTTGATGCGCTTCCAGGCCTTGGGGTCAAAGACCTCGGCAGCCTTGGGGTCGGCCAACTGCATGGCGTGCATACGGTGGGTCTCGCCGGACAAGTCAAAGGGATCGAGACCGAGCCGGGTCACCGCATCACGTTGATCGGGGTCGAGCTTGATCTCAAGACGCATCCAGGACCCGTCGTCCATCCGCACATAACCACCCCGCGCGGCCACCAACTGGCGAATCTGCGCCTTGCTCAAATTCACGCCCTGCACGTCGATCACGATGCGAAGGTCGAACCAATCGATCTCCTGGTTGACGACTTCGAAGCGAACCGCCGCCGAGACAGGATCGGCAAGGATGGTGCGGAGTCGCCCGTCCATTTCGATCACAATCGACTCGGGCATCTTCTCATTCCACTCCGCAAATTTCTCAGGAAACTGCTTCGTGATCCGCGCTTTGAATGCGTCCAGCTTCTCGTCATAGGAGAGGCCAAGCTCACTCAGCAAATCGGGAACAGGATATAGTTTTTCGCGGGCAAAGCGCAGAAGCTGCTTGCCGCGGACGGGCTTCTGGTTGACGAGATCCCAGCCCCCCTTGATGAGCTTCTCGGTCCGACGCTCTTTCTTCTCCAGGGCAGCCACATCGATGACCAGATGTTCGGTTTCCGCCGCGGTGAGGCCCTGC
The DNA here is from genome assembly GCA_028821775.1 of Roseibacillus sp. Lineage (GTDB taxonomy): Bacteria > Verrucomicrobiota > Verrucomicrobiia > Verrucomicrobiales > Akkermansiaceae > Roseibacillus_B. The sequence continues at coordinate 36,403 of JAPKFB010000010.1, read as the reverse complement.
ATGATCTTCATCTCGAAGCGCGGGTAGAGGTCGAGATCGACCACCCGCTTCTTCATCGAATCGGGAAGTTTGGCCCCAATCTTCCGCAGAAACTCCACTCCTTCCAGACCGTCGATGACGGTCTTGGGAATGAGATAGCGGGGCATGACTTCAGTCTCTTCCAGCCAACGCGGAGGACCCGGAAAGACGGTCTCATCCGATTGGTAAAACTCTTCGCGGCCCGGCAACAACCGCACCGAGTGCGAGACATCCTCGCCACTCTTAGTCACCAGTTGTAAAGAGAAACAATTCGGATTCGCGGGATCATCTTCGCACACCCACTTCAGCGGTTCATCGACCTTCTTGAATTGCCGGGCATCGAGGTTGACGAGGCAACTCTTGACCGCCTCCTGGCAGAACATGCGATTGAGAAATCGGCAGGCCTTCTCCTCATCGAGATCGAGGGTGACCTCCCCTTCCGCAACGTAGTAGTTGAGGAAGTGTTCCCAGAGAATCTGGCTCGAGGCGTCAAGACGCAAGGCGGAGTCACGGTAGGCTTCCAGCAAGCGATCGATCTCCTGCTTCTCACGCAAGGCATACCAATCGCCACCACTTTCCCGTGCTTCCACGCGGGCTTCGTTGATGGTAGCGACCAATCGAAACTCCGCGTTCACCGGTCCGACTTGGGGCGGGCGCTCGATCACGCGCTCGATGCGGTCATACCAAGCCGCAATTTCGCGTTCCTGTTCCCAGTCGCTCATCTTGCGCTGCACCGCCCCGAGGTCGGTGATCGCATTCATGAAATCCGGATAGTTCAGCTTCCGCTTGTAAAACGCGTAGGCGATGTAGTTCCAAAACTCGATGATGTCTCCAGGAGGAACCGGCCAAAGCTCCAGCGGCTCGTAACTCGCAATCTCCCAGCGCGGGCTGAGACGCACCATGTCGTGATCGTGGACTTCACCCTCGATCACATAACGACGGTAACGCTTCTCGATCTTGTTGACAAAGTCTGCCTCCTTATCATCAAGCTCACGATCCAACTTGCCTTCAATCAGGTCGATGACGGGCGTATCGTCGAACTCATTGGGCGATTCGGGAAGATCTTCACCCCGATGCATGCGCTCCAGCATGGTCGCATACATGGCAGCCCCGGCGATATCCTCCTTCTCCTGAGTGCAGTTGCCAAACCAGCGATTCCCCTGCAAACGAAGGGTGGTGCGATGCACACCCACGCTATCCTCGACCCGCCCTTGAATGAAGAGGTGGTTACCGAAGATTTGCGTGACAGCTCCGTCTTGCTGAAGCTTTTCTCCCCGGTTGCGAACCTTCTCCGGAAAACTGTTCAGGAAATTAAGCGTCGCGCGATCCGGGTTCAGCGCGGACATCGTTGATTCTGTCATGTTAAGTTGTATCTTTCTGGGCCACCTCACACTCGAAAACAGGTCTCAAAGCGCCCAGCGGGGGTCGAACCTAACATGGTTCATTCAAAACCTGCAACACCTGATCGCAACGTCTTGTGAGCAACTGCGTCACCCGAAGCTAGCAGGGGAATTTGGTCTAGCCCGTCTCACCAGCAGGGACGGAACCCGGCTTCTCGATCTCTCGATTTCCTCGCACTCTGGTGGTGAGAAGTCCCTCCGGACCAAGAATCCAAGCTAGGAAAAACAGTCCGCCAGCCACTGCCGCCATCATTCCAGATGTCACGGTCCCTTTCAGGCCAAAGAGAAGAGGGACTGAGAGGGCCCCCATATGGCCCAGAATCGAGGAAATCACACCAATTACCACGCTGAAGACCAGCATTACGCTCAGCCGATGAGTGAGCAGAAAGGCGGTCGCCGGGGGGACGATCAGCATCGCAATCACAATGATGCTGCCTACCGCCTCGAACGCGGCCACGGTCGTGATCGCTACCATGGTCATGAGGAGGTAATGCATTAAATTGGCATTGATCCCAACCGTGGTGGCAAGCGCGGGATCAAAGGAGCTGATCCGGAACTCCTTGAATAACAGCATGATAATCAGCAAATTTGCGATCAACACGGAACCGATCATGAGGGCCGCAGGAGGAATCGCGAACGCTCCGATTCTCACTGGTTGCTCAAGAATGGTCAGTTCAATGGCGCCATAGAGCACGCACCCGGCATCGAGATCCACATCGTCGGCGGCCTGCCGAATCATGATCAGTCCAATCGCAAAGAGGGTGGTGAACACGATCCCCATGGCCGCGCCCCGGTCCACCTTCCCGAATTTGCTCACCCACTGTGTAAAGACCGCGGTGAGCACTCCGACCACTCCCGCTCCAATGAACATCACCAGGCTGGCCCGGCTCCCTGTCAGCAAAAATCCTGCCGCCAGGCCGGGAAGAACCGCATGGCTGATGGCGTCTCCCATCATGCTCATTCGCCGCAAAACGAGGAAGCACCCCGGCAGGGCGCAGGCCACCGCACACATCGCGCCGATGATCACGATCCAGGTGTCATCGATGGTCCAGTTCATGAGATTTCGGGGCTAGGTTGGTTGATAAAATGCGGACTGGGTGGCACTTCGAGGCTAGAAGGCCGGTCCTGAAGCTCGGATTCAAGCTGGCTCACCACCTCGGCATCAAGCACGTGCTCGACGAGGTCGGCGTCCCGGTCAACGTGACTGGGAGCAATGTCGGCATAACGAATCAGATATAACTCCCACAGCCGGTGATTGCGCGTCACCCGGGACGCTTCCCCAAATCCAGCCTCCGAAAGACGCACCGAGCCAGGCTCTGTATTCTCCAGGTGATCCTCCGCCCGGGCGGTGCGGAGGAGCCCACCCACCTGCGCTGCGGACCAGGAGCGATGGGCGAGAAGAGCATCGAAGGTGACGGGAAGATTCCGAACGGGCTCCGCGACATCCGGTTGCCCGGATTCGACAATCTCGTAGACCGCCCGAAGGAGGTGTTGTCGGCCCACCTTGCGCCGGAGACGCGCATGGCGAAGTCCGCGGGGAACGACTCCCCGCCCACAACCGAAAAGCATGCTGAGCAGGAAAATGGCGGCGGCCACCAGCACGATGACCGCGCCGGTGGGAAGATCGCGCACCAGGGCACTCAGGGAGGCCCCCAGCCACCCACTCACCCCTCCGATGATGGCCGAGAGAGTCAACATCCACCCGAGTCGTTGGGTCCAGAATCGGGCAGCGGTGGCAGGAGTGATGAGGAAGGCGATGATCAGGACGAGCCCCACAGCTTGCAAGCCGATCACCGTCACCGCGGTGACAAGGGTGAGCAGAGCAATATCGAGCCTCACCGTGGGCCAGCCCTGGCTCGCGGCGAAGCTTTCGTCAAAACAGAGGAGGGTGAGTTCCTTGAGCAGAAGAAGCGAGACCAGGCAGGTGCCGATCGCCACCACCAGGATGAGGAGGAAGTCACTGTGGATCATGGAGGCCGCAGTGCCGTAAATGAAATCATTCAGTCCGGCAGGTCCCGCTTGAGGCATGTCCTTCACCATTTGGATCAGGGCCACCCCTACCCCGAAGAAGACACTGAGCACGATCCCCATGGCCGCGTCGTCCTTCAGTCGCGTGGTATTTCGTATCGCCATTACGAGGAGCACGCCCAGCAGGCCGGTCACGCTCGCGCCCACCAGCAATCCCGGAAGTGATCTTCCGGTTCCACCCAACAGGATCATCACCACAAAGGCCGCTCCGATTCCCGGGAAGGTGGCATGGGAGAGGGCATCTCCCATCAAGGACCGTCGGCGCAAAAGCAGGAAGGTTCCCACCAGCCCCGCGGTCACTCCCAACAGGATGGTGGAAATCACGACCTGACGGGTATTGTAATCCTGCAAGGTGAACACCTTCCAGACAAGCCCTGCCTCGGGCCAGTCGACCTGTCCCCCGGAAGCGGATTCCGCCCCCAGGAGCAGAATGACCAAAATCACCCTTCGCAGGATGATCGCTGACCTATCTGCCCACATGGCGCAACGCCTCCGCGACGTCATCCAACAAACTCAGCTTCCCGCCGTAGGTTTTCTGCAGGTTGTCCTTCGTGAAAATCTCCGCGGTGGGCCCGGACGCAACCACGCGCATGTTGAGCAAGACCAGCCAATCAAAGTAACGCTTTACAGTGGCCAGGTCGTGATGGACCACCAGGCAGGTCTTCCCCGCCTTGTTCAACTCCTTGAGGAGGGCCACGATCGCTTGTTCCGTCGCCGCATCAACGGCGGCAAATGGCTCGTCCATAAAGTACACCTTGGCATCCTGCGCGAGGGCACGGGCAAGAAAGACCCGCTGTTGTTGCCCGCCTGAGAGTTGGCTGATTTGCCGGTCGCCGAGGTGCCCGATCCCCACCCGCTCCAGAGCCTCACGGGCGAGCTTCTTCTGCGCCTTCCCGACCCATTTGAACCAGCCAATTTTTCGGTAGGTTCCCATCGCTACTACATCGAGAGCACTGACCGGGAAATCCCAATCCACGCTCTCCCGCTGCGGAACGTACCCGATCAGGCTGCGCTGCTTCTTGTAACTCTCGCCGTAGATTTTCACCTCGCCTGAGGTCTTGGGCACAAGATCAAGACAGGCCTTGAGCAGGGTGCTCTTCCCCGCCCCATTGGGTCCCACCACGCCCACCAACTTGCCTTCCGGGATGTTCAACTCGATATCCCAGATGACCGGCTTGCGGTGGTAGGCGACGGTCAGATCGTGAATGGATAGCGGAAGATTATCCGGGTGCTCGGGCCGTCCATCGACCGGGATGACAGGAGGATCAACGAAGGGTTTCATGAGGCAAGTGGTGGGGCTCCAAGCAAAGGGTTACTCCTCAAGCTTCCCGTTGAGGCCCCGGACCGGCGCCACTCCACCCAAGGCCCGGGTGATGATCGTCACGTTGTGATCGATCATGCCCTCATAGGTTCCTTCATAAGTTCCGGCCTTACCCATCGCGTCGGAAAATAGCTCGCCGCCAACCTTCACTTCGTGCCCCTTGGCCCGGGCCCCTTCCACCAGGGCCATGATGTTCTTGCGCGGCACGGACGACTCCACAAAGACCGACGGGATCCTGCGCTGCACCAGGAAGTCCACTAACTCTTCAATGTCCCTCAATCCAGCGTTCGACTCCGTACTGATCCCCTGGATGCCCCGTACTTCTATCCCATACGCCCGCGACATGTATCCAAAGGCGTCGTGCGCGGTCACCAGCACACGTTGACCTTCGGGAATGGAAGCAATCGATATTTTGGCATAGTCGTCGATTTTGCGCAACTGTTCCACATAGACCGCTGCGTTCTTTTCGTAGTCCGTTTGATGGGCCTTGTCGTAGTCCGCCAGCGAGGTCTTCACGACCTCCACCGCTTTGATCCATCCCGCGACATCCATCCAGACATGGGGATCGTGATGATTCGAATTGTCGGTCATGACATAGTCTCCGGATGACTCGGGATTGGCCGTCACGGCGTGCACTGGCTTTCCACTGGCCGCCACTTTGTCGAGGACATCGCCCATCTTCCCCTCCAGCATCAAGCCATTGTAAAAAACGAGATCCGCTCGGCGCAGACTCTTAACGTCAGGGGTCGAGGGGAGATACAAATGGGGATCAATTCCCTGCCCAATAATTCCCTCCACTGTCGCGTGCTCACCCGCCACATTGCGCACGATATCTGTGATCATCCCCACCGTGGTAGCCACTTCATAAGGATATCCATCTGGTCCATTCTTGGTGTGGTTCCCGTCGCTCTCGACGCAACTCACGACCGCAGACCCGCCCCCCAGTCCCAGCACCGCGAGAATCCATTTCCGTTTCATGTCGCAAATTTACGCCTCTCCTACCGACTAAGCAAGTCAAACTTAGCCAGGGCTAATTTTTATCGCCTAAGCTAATCAGCCCCATTCAATCGTAGCTCCCCCTTGAGAAGAGCTCAAACGGGGGCAAGTTGAGAGCAGGCTTTCAATTCCCAAAAACTACCCTAAAGAATCCCTGCCCGGCGCAACCAAACCCTCCTGTTGCCTCCGTGATTCGTTTTCGCCCCATGAACCCCCTCACCTTCAGCCCCATGGAAGAGATCGTCGCCGCCGTTGCGGCTGGTCGACTCGTGATTGTGGCGGACGACCCCGGACGGGAAAATGAAGCGGATCTCATTGGTGCTGCCGCCCGCGTTTCGTCAGAAATGATCGCCTTCATGGCAAGCCACGGCCGCGGTTTGATTTGCGCCCCCCTCACCCGTCAGCGTGTCGAAGCCCTCGACCTCCCACCCATGGCCCGCCGCAACCGGGAGGGACACCGCACCGCCTTCACCGTCGCGGTGGATGCCGCCCAAGGAATCGCAACCGGGATCTCGGCCGCTGATCGCGCTCTCACCATCGGTATCCTGGCCGACGAGAACGCAGGGCCCGAGACCCTGGTGCAACCTGGTCACGTCTTTCCCCTCCAAGCCGCGGACGATGGGGTCCTGCGCCGGGCAGGCCACACCGAAGCAGCCATCGACCTCGCACGAATGGCGGGCCTACCCCAGGCCGGGCTCTTGTGCGAAATCATGTACGAAGACGGGACCATGGCCCGGGTCGGTGACCTGGGTGACTACCAAAGCACGCATGGTTTATTGGCCTGCACCATCGCCCAGATCATCGAGTACCGTCGCCGCACCGAACGCCTCATCGAACGCGAAGAGACCATCGCGCTCCCGACTGAGTACGGCGAGTTTGATTGCCATCTCTACCGCGTGCGCACGGATGACTCCCATCATCTCGCTCTCACCCGGGGCGAGATTGATTCCGAAGAACCGATTCTTGTTCGGGTCCACTCCGAGTGTCTCACCGGCGATGTCTTCGGTTCCCGGCGCTGCGACTGCGGAGGTCAACTTCACACCGCCTTGGCTCGCATCGCCGAAAATGGCGGCGTGCTTCTCTATCTGCGCCAGGAAGGGCGTGGAATCGGCCTCGCCGCCAAGATCCACGCTTACAAACTGCAGGAACAAGGCCTCGACACCGTCGAAGCCAACGAGAAACTCGGCTTCGCCTCCGACCTGCGGCACTATGGCATGGGGGCCCAAATCCTCTACGACCTGGGCATCCGCAAAATCAGGTTGCTCACTAATAACCCCAAAAAAGTAGTGGGCCTCGAGGGCTATGGCCTTGAGATCGTGGATCAGATCCCCATTCGGGCCGAAGCGAACCCCCACAATAAACGATACCTCGATACCAAGCGCGATAAGCTTGGACACTCGCTCTGACCCTCTTCGCAATCCCCCTGCTGCCAGCCCCGTATTGACAATCAGCAAAGCAGCCGCAATACCTCGCTCATGTCCCTGGCGCTTCCACCAAAGCCTCGAGTCTTTTCCAACAAACGCAACAAGCTTGCGATCGTGGCCTCGAAATACAATGAGGTCTATGCTGACGCGCTGGTCGATAGCGTAATCGACGAGTTGGGCGACTACCTGCCGCAGGCTCGGGTCGACCTCATTCGAGTGCCCGGCGCCTTCGAAATCCCTGTCACCGTGAAAGCCCTGCTCGAGCTCGAAGAACCCATCTGCGTTATCGCGCTCGGGGTCATCATCCGCGGCGAAACGACCCACGCCGATCTCGTTGCCGGCACCGTCACGGAAGCGCTTCAACAACTCGCTCTCGATTACAAAACGCCAATCATCCACGAGGTCCTCCTCTGCAACGACGAGGCACAGGCCCAAGCTCGCTGCCAGGGCGAAGAAAAGAACCGCGGCACGGATGCGGCCCGTGCGGCAGCGGCCATGATCGAAGTTTTCGCCGAATTGGACCGCGGAGGTTCGCTCCGGATGCATCCGAGCAATGGCTAATACCTCACGACGTCGAATCCGCGAGGCAGTGGTCCAGTTCCTCTACGCGGTCAGCCCGGCGGAAGAACTCGCGGCCCCACCTGACGAAGCTGTTCTCGCGCTCCTGCTCGAACCCCTTCGCGAAAAGCTCACTCGCGCTCGCGCGAAGGCCGTGCTTCACCTGCAACAAGGTCGCGACAAAATCATCACCGGCTTTCCCGATCTCCTCCGCCCCCGCGAGCGGATCGAAATCAGCTCCGAAGATGGCGAACTCGGCAGAGCCATCTGGACGTGGGACAAGGAAGAGCAGGCTCTGAAGGAGTCCCTCGACGGCCTTCGCCACGAGATGAATGGCAACAAGGATGCCAGGCGCCTGCGGGAAAGCCTCGAAAGCACCCGTCGCGCCAATCGCGCCTCCCTCGTCGCGGCCGCACGCGTCAGCGCCGCCGATGCTCACTTCCCCGCCCTCCAACAACTCCGCGAGGACGCCCTCTCTCTCCGCGCCCCCCTGGCCCTCCTTTCCGAGCGCCTCGACCTCGCTCTTGGGGAGGCTCCGCACTCCCTCCCCGAACTCAAGGCAGTCGCCAAGGCGGAAGCGGAAATCACCGCCACCTGCGACCGCATCGAATCTTACCTCGAGGGCTTGCGCACTCACTTGCCGGGCATCGATCACCACCTCGCCTCGGTAATCGAAAATTTCACTCCCGAACGACTGTATCGCGTGGACCGCGCCATTCTTCGGTTGGCCACCTACGAACTCCTCTTCGACGACGAGATCCCCCCAGCAGTGGCCATCGACGAAGCGATCGAACTCGCCCGCTCCTTTGGAACGACCGAGTCTCCGAAATTTGTCAACGGCGTCCTTGATCGGCTGATGAAGGAGCACAGCAATTAGGCTGCCTTCTCTCGCTCGAAGGCCCCACCCCGGAACCCGCTCGTGGGGATTCCCTCCCCACTTTATAATCGCCGTCCTTCCCCCGACTGGTTATTCCTTCCCCACTGGTGCCCCGCAAGTTCCCAACCAAGTTCCAAAATCGCACTCTCTGGAGCGCGCTCACTGGAATCGCCATCGTTGTGATCGGCGCCCTCATCGTCGGGTTTGTCGTTCTCCTGGGAAACGTCCTGAACTATCTCCAACCGGTCCTCGTCCCTCTCGCCGTCGCCGGCATTCTCGCCTACCTCGTCAATCCCGTGGTCGAGAGACTGGAAAAGAAAGGACTCTCTCGGCTCCGGTCCATCATCTACGTCTTCACTCTCTCGACCCTGCTTTGCGCCTTGGGAATCTCGCTCATCCTCCCCAGGGTGGTCGAGCAGACCGGCCAGCTCATTGAAAAGAAAGAGGTCCACGCCGAGCAGGCCGTCAACACTCTCCGCAGCACTCCCTGGCTGCGACCGCTTCTGAAAGTGGCTCTCAGCCGCCACGAAAGTTTCGAGCCCGCACCAGCCAAGACGCCCCCTCAGCCCTCCTCTCAAACACCCCCTCAGGGTCAGGATCCTCTCGCCGACTACCACGCCTGGCTGCAAGCCTATCCTGGTTGGGTGCCGGGAGTCTTGGCTGAGGATCAGCAAGATGTTCCCATCCAGGAGACTGAAGCTTGGGTGTGGGCGGCCAAACTCGGAAAAGAGTTCAGGTGGCTCGATGCGGGGGGAAAGGTCCTGGGTTTCATTGGCTACACCCTCGGATTCCTCCTGGTCCCGGTCTACCTCTTCTTCTTCCTCAAGGAAACCTCCATCATCAAACAGCGCTGGAGCCACTTCCTTCCGCTCAAGGAATCCGATTTGAAACGCGAGGTAATCGGCACCCTCAGTGAGATGAACGACTACCTGATCGCCTTCTTCCGCGGGCAGGTCCTCGTGAGCCTGATTGACGGCGTGCTCACCGGACTTCTTCTCTGGATGATCGGGCTTCCCTACGCCTTCGTGATCGGCCTCGCTCTCGCCATCCTCGGCGTCATGCCCTTCATCGGCTTTCTGGTGACCCTCATCCCCGCCCTCATCATCGCGGCTGCGACCTGGGGTGATTGGCAACACCCTGCCCTCGTCTTGGGGATCTTCTTTGTGGTCCAGCAAATTGACGGGCTCTTCATTCAGCCCAAGGTCATCGGCGACAAGGTTGGTCTTCACCCCATGACCATCATCTTCTCCATCTTCTTCTGGTCCCTCATCTTGGGCGGGTTTCTCGGAGCCCTCCTCGCCATCCCGCTCACCGCTTCGGTGAAGGTCCTCTTCACCCGCTACATCTGGGACCCCGCCACCCTCGATGATGGCTCCGCAGGCCCCGCCGAGGCGGACAGTGGAGGAGCAGAAGCGCTCCCCCCTACTCGGCCAGCAACGCTTCCACGGTCAGATTGACGAACGTCCCGGGCCCGCCGATGAATTCGATGCGGCGATGTCGATTGAGGACATAGACAATCGGGAGGTTGCGCACCCGGTATTGGAGAGCAATCCGCCCATCGACATCGGAATAGTTGCGCCAGGGAATTGTCCCGTTTGATCGCAAGTTTCGCAGAACACTCACCGGGTCACTGGTCACCCCGATGAGCTCCATCCCGCGGGTGTGAAACTGATCGTGGAGCTCCCGCAGGAGTCCCAGGCCACGCTCGGCGTCATGCATGTTGGTATGCCAGAAGGCCAGCACGGTCACCTTGCTCTTCAGCATGCTGAGCTTGAAGGGTTCGCGGGCAGAATCAGCGCCGATGATGTCGGGAGCAACCCTCCCTTTGGAGAGGCTTTGAATAACGACGAGCTCATCCCGGGCCAATCTCTCGACTGACACGTCGCCAACCTTCACATCATTTGACTTGATGATCGCTTCGCGAAGCCGCTCGAGCCGATGCATCATCACGTCGCGACTGTCTCCCAGCCCCTTGAACAGCATTGCAATCGCCAAGGCGGCCTGACCCTGCACGGCCCGATGAGGATTCTCCCTGGAGATCTTCTCAATCAGCGCCAGGGTCTTTGGATCCGACTGGGTGGTCAGCGCCAGGCAGAGACGCCCGACCTTTTCACTCTTGAGGTGGAAACGATCCAGGGCGTGCATGACGGTTTGCCCGCGCGTCTTTCTCCCGCCTTCCTCCGCTTCTGCCGCAAACACAGGTGCCTGCTCGAGGATCCAGGCACAATATCCGATCGTCCAATCGTCATTCAACGAGCTCTTGAGCTCTTCCCACATGCGCCCGGCATGCGCGGAGGCATTCGGCCGGGCACGCCAAATTGCCATCTGGTCCTGCGCATCCTTGGCCGTCTCCAACTGCTGCGCCCACTTCACGGTAGCCAACTCGTATTCTTTCTTGATCTGAGCGGCCCGCACGGGATTGCCCGCCCAGACTGCGCCGGACACGCCTATCAGCATCAGAATAATTAACAGCGATCGCATGGTCCCGAGAGCATACTCCCTCCTTTGACTCTGCCAACAGTCAATCCTGCCAACTCCAGAGCAGTTCAGCATCCAAGAGGCGTCCTTCCTCATCAAAGGGCACCCCTTCCTCCTCCAGAATACGGCGCTTGCGCTCGACCCGCACTCCTCGGACTTTGCCCGAATAGCCACCGAGGGATCCGTCCGTCCGGATCACGCGATGACAAGGGACTTCCGGAGCGAGCGGATTGCGCTTCAGGGCCTGTCCCACGGCTTGGGCGGAGCGGCACTCCAAGTGACTGGCCAAGGTCGCATAAGTGACCACCCGTCCCCGAGGAATCTCGCGGAGGGCCACGTAGACTCGGCTTTCAAATTTGGTCGGTGCCCGCGAGGCAAGAGTCATTCCGGCACTCCGTTTCCATTCCCGGCAACGCCGTTCTCCTTCTCGGCCAAGCGCTTCTTCAGCTCAGGCCAATAGTCCCGGCTCACAATGAAGCCGACACATTCTTCGCTCCCACACAGACATGGATGCTCCTCGTGATTCTCGATATCAAAGCCGTAATCAAAGGTCAGTTCCTCCCCCGAGCTGATCTCACGCAGTGCGTAAATGAAGATTTGCTTGTCTTCAATCCATGCCTCGCAGTTCGGCGCACAGGAGTGGTTCAGGAGGCGCGCCGTGTTCCAGGGCACATTACCGTCGATGTCCCACTTTTTGGACAAGGTGAAAATGTAGACCGCCGCGTCACCCGTCTCCTCCGCATGCTCGATCTGCTTGTTGGCCCGCTTCTCACTCTCCTTCTTGTCGATTTTCTCGCCAAGATACTCGATGATGCGTTGCTCCTTCGGAATGTCCTTCGACGCGTAGACCCCGGCGCCGTGGATCTCGGAATTCCGCACTTCGCAATAGTCACTCTTGGCTCGCTCCATGAGCTTCTCCAGTTCTCTGCGCAAGCGCGCAGCATCCTTGAGCTTCTTCTGCGGCTTCTTGCCTTTCTTCGTCTTGGTCTTTGACATGCGATTCGAAATCAATCCGGTCAGTTCTTCAACTCCGCTCCGCCCACCTTCGGAAGCCCGAGCAATTCCTGATCGGTCGGGAGCCGGGGAAAAAAACTACGAAGTTCCGCCTTGGTCAAGTTTGACCCGTCGATGAAATACCAATCGCTGGTTCCTTTCTTCACAATGGCGACCTGGTAGCCCAGCCGCTCAATCCTCTTCGGCACTCGGGTGGCGGGATCAATGATGCGATACTCGGCCCGGGTAGGCACAAAGACCAACCATTCGAGATACATCTGGATCGCTTTTCCCGTCTTTTCATTCTGCCCCCTCCCAAGGAACACTTCGTGACCCGAGGAGGGCCTGAAAACCTCGAATTTCAGCATCGTGATGCCATTCTTCCGCATCTGGGACGGAATCTCAGTCAACTTTTCCACCAGTTTGGCTTCGCCTATTCGCTCCTTCTCCTCCTCCGATTTCCCCCGCAGGGACGGGTCCTTACTCACCAGGCGAATCGCCGCCCGCTTTTTGCATCGGGAATACATGCGTTCAAATGAGAACGAATAATTCCCTTTCAGCACCTGCTGACCGAGGATTTTGGTCGCGGCCTCCGCTTGATCGAGGACCGACTGCGGCACCGTCTGGCCATGACCGCGATGCGACCCTCCCAGCAGTGAGCCAAGGATCAGCAGGGAAGACAGAACACTCCTCACACCTCTAGTGATGGGATACGGATTCCGACTCGTCAAGTCCAGCCGGAGGATCGGCGGCACCAGCAAGCTGTTGGAATTCTCGAGAATGCTGCGCGGAGCCTGTTGGATGGGTTGGCGCGGCGCGAGGCGGAATTGAGTCGAGATTCATGACCAACGTGCAACAAAGCCCACGCCTTCAACAGGTTCCGCCCCGCGGGCCGATTGTTCAACTCGTTGGCGAAGCAGCTTTTTTCACCACGAAATTCTCCGTCGGCACGGCGTTGTGGAGAACCTCATTACTCTGCTAAGCTCCCTCTTTTGCAGTCCACGCCCGGATCCCACCCCAGATAAATCCTCCCCCCTGGAGCGACCATATTGCCTGCCAGTCGTCCCAAGGGCAGAACCACTGTTAGACTAATTCACGAAATCAGTTTTGCTCTTTGCCCCCCACAGGGATTAGTCTTGCCCGGCATGGCTAAAAAGGCATTGGGAAAAGGACTGGGTGCACTCATCAAAAAGCCGACCGTAACGAGCGGATCGGCGGAGTCGAAGGAAGGCACCACGACCGCAAAGAAGCGGGCCAGGAGCAATGAGAAGGAAATTGGCAAGAAATTCCGCCAGGTCCCCATTACTGATATTGTGCCCAGCCCGTTGCAACCGCGAACCACCATTCCGGAGGCCGACCTTGAGGAACTCCACGACTCCATTCGCCAACATGGTGTGATCCAACCGCTCATCGTCCGCCGGGTCGGGAAGAAGCTCGAACTCATCGCCGGAGAACGCCGTTGGAGAGCCTGTGAAAAACTGGGACTGGATACTGTGCAGGTCATCGAACGTGAGGCCACCGACCGCGAGGTTCTCGAGATGGCCTTGGTGGAAAATCTGCAGCGCCAGGACCTCAATGCCATCGAGGAAGCCAGCGGCTACGTCCGCCTCGCGAAGGAATTCTCCATGAAGCAGGACGAGATTGCGAAACGGGTGGGCAAGTCGCGCTCGAGCGTGGCCAACTCCATGCGCCTCCTCGACCTGCACAAGGACATCCAGAAGTTTGTCGCCAACGGTCAAATCACGGTCGGTCACGCCAAATCCATCCTTGGATTCAAAGTGAAGCGCGAACAGCGCGAGATCGCCGAGGAAGTCATGCGTCGCAAACTGACGGTGCGGGCGACCGAAAAACTCGTTCAGATGCGACACGCCGGCGAACTGTCCAACCCGGGCGGCAAGGGTGCGAAAGTGATCGACCCCGAGACCAAAGCCATGATCCGAGCTCTCACCAATCGACTTCGCCAACACTTCACCACCCACGCGTCGATCACCCACAGCGCGAAAAAGGGACGACTCGAACTGGAGTATTATGGCAACGATGACCTTGAGCGCCTCCTCACCATGATGGGCGTGAGCACTGAGGATCTCTAGCCTCCCCCTCGGACCTCCCCCCAATGATCCGTCGGTTCATCCCCGCCATTCTCCTTACTGCCCTCACCCTGGCCCTTTTCGCAGTGCCGGCCTGCGAGAAGAAGAAAAAGCCCGCACTCCCTCCCGAGCGGGAACGATTGGGAGGCCGGGCCGCGTTTCATCACACCCGCGAGATCCTCTCCTACGGACCCCGCCCTCCCGAATCGGCCGCCCTTGCCAAGACCCGACGATACATCATTGCTGAGTTGAAAAAAACGGGTTGGAAAACAACCCCGCACTCCTTCACCAGGGAGGTTGCCTACTTCGGACGAAAGATGAAGTTCACCAATCTCTCCGCGCGCTTTGGCGATGTGTCCGACGAGGGGATCAAGGGCCTCCTGGGAGCCCACCTCGACTCCAAGTACTACCGCAACCGGAACTTCCTGGCCGCGGACGATGCAGCCTCCGCGATCGGTGCGATCCTGGAACTCGCCCGACAACTCCAAGCCACTCCCGAATTGGCGTCCAAATTGGAACTCGTCTTCTTCGACGGCGAAGAAGCCTTTGGTCAAAACATCAACCCCTCCGATGGTCTCTATGGCAGCAAGGAATACGCCCTGCGCTGGCGCACCGCTCCCCGGAAACCCTCCTTCGGCATCGTGCTCGATATGATCGGGCACCGAAACCTGCAGGTGCGCCTGCCGGCCGACACCCCTCCCCTTCTCGAAGCTGCCCTGCTCCTCGCCGCCAAGAAAGAGGGCGAGGAGGCGCGCTATACGAAGGCGCTCCATCCGATCATTGACGATCACGTCCCCCTCAACAATGCCGGCATTCCCACCATTGACATCATCGGCGACTTCAGCCAATTCGCCTGGTGGCACACTGATGGCGACAACCTCAATCTGATTTCCCGCGAAAGCCTCGAGATCTCCCTCAAGGTCACGCGACACATGCTCGAGGACCTCTTGACTCAACAGATTCCGCAATAGGATTCCCCCCACTTCATTCTCCATGGCCTCTCCCTCCTCCCACCCAAAAGATCCGCTGCACGGCATCACCTTGGAGACTGTCTTGCGACAACTTCTCGATTGCTATGGCTGGAAGGAGATGGGCTGTCGAATTCCCATTCAGTGCTTTCGGAACAACCCAAGTGTGAAATCGAGCCTGAAGTTTTTGCGCCAGACCCCGTGGGCTCGTGAGCGCCTCGAGAATTGGTATATCCACGATTCCCTGCGTGACAAGAATCGCGGCTGAACTTCGCGGCCGATCCGACCATTCAATTCTCCTCAAGCGCTCGGCAATCAGTGCCCACAGACCCCCATCCGTTTCCGGATTCCACCGGGTCCTTGGACCACTGAATTCGCCGGCCGGGAATTCCGGCTTCCGATCATCGTGTTCCGTGATCTACTAGCACCGCGACACCCCCTTACTTGACCATGCCAAATTCTCGCCGCCAATTTTTGAGGCGCTCCGCCGTGACCGCCGGCTTTCTGGGACTCTCCCGCTTTTCGATTCGAACCGCGCAAGCAGCCCTCGGAGAGGAAGGTCTCAAATACGGCAAACTGCTTCCTGATCCCAATCGGATCTTCGACCTCCCCGCCGGATTTACCTATGAGATCATCGGCCGTGCAGGCGACTTTATGACCGACGGTCTCCGAATGCCAGGGCGAACCGATGGCATGGGGGCCTTCCCGGGCCCAGGCGGCTGCACCATCCTGGTGCGCAACCATGAACTTGAAAAGGACCTCACTTACGCGGGCCCCTTCGGACTCCAAAACGAATTGCTCGACAAGGTCGACACCGACCTGATCTACGATCCGGGGCAGAAAATCGCTCCCCAGATCGGAGGCACCACGACTGTCGTCTACAATCCGAGAACCCGCGAAGTGGAGAAACAATTCCTCAGCCTGGCTGGAACCTGCCGCAATTGCGCGGGCGGACAGACGCCCTGGAACTCCTGGATCAGCTGTGAAGAGAATGTCGACACCGCCGGCACGCCCGAGGAACCCGACAACAAGAATGAGAGCAGTCACGGGTGGGCCTTCGAAATTCCCGCAAGCACCGAGATGGTCCTCACCAAGCCCCAACCGCTCGAGGCGATGGGCCGCTTCAACCACGAGGCCGTCTGCATCGATCCACGCACCGGCATTGTCTACCTGACCGAAGATCGCAACGACGGCTTGCTCTACCGTTTCATTCCAAACAAGAAAGAGGAGCTCCTGGCCGGCGGAAAATTGCAGTTCCTCTCCATCGAAAGCGGAGTCACAAAAGCGAAAGAGGATTTCGATACGCGGAATTGGGAAGAGGATACGGTCGGTTTTCCCCTTCTGACCCTGCACAACACCCGGTGGGTCGATATCGACGACGTCGAGTCCCCTGAGGACGACCTCCGCAAGCGAGGCTACCAGATGGGTGGAACACGGTTTGCACGCGGGGAAGGAATCTGGTTCGGCGATGGCGAACTCTACTTCGCCTGCACCAATGGTGGGGCCAAGCAGTGGGGACAGATCTTTCGCTACTACCCGAGCCCGGCGGAAGGCACTCCCGCGGAAGCGGCCAAACCAGGGCGCATCGAACTCTTCCTCGAACCAAACGACAAGGCGGTCTTGCATGGCGCCGACAACCTCACGATCGCACCGTGGGGTGATATCATCTTCTGCGAAGAAGGTCCCCGCCACGCCCGCCTGCAGGGCATCACCCCGAACGGAGCGATCTATCCAATCGGGCGCAATGAATACAACAGCAAGGAATTGGCGGGCGCATGTTTCTCGCCCGACGGCACCACCCTCTTCGTCAATATCTACGAACCGGGCATCACGCTGGCGGTCACGGGCCCGTGGAAAGTCTAGGGTGACGTTCGAAACCACCTGACGGCGGGATTTCCCGCCTCTCCTTTGCCAAGAGATTGGAGGAATTTCGAAAATTTGCGGAGCCCGCCTCAAGCACAGCTCCTTGCCTTTCCTCAGCGAGCGCTCATGGAATCGTCGGGACCGATGCGCCTTGCTGCTCCTCGCGCTCATCCTTGGCGGGCTCTTTACCCTCATGAGAGGCGGGCAGATCAAAGATAAATGTTGAGCCTTCTCCAAGCACCGACTCGACCTCGATCTTGCCATTGTGCCTCTCGACGATCTTTTTGCACACCGCCAGACCAATCCCGGTTCCCTCATACTCGTCACGCCCGTGCAGGCGTTGGAAAATCTGAAAGATCCGCTGGCGATAATTTTCCTCGATTCCGATCCCATTGTCGCTGACCGAGAACCGCCAACGACCATCCTCCTGGAGTTCAGCCTTCACCTCCACTCTCGGTGTGCGCTCGCCACGAAACTTGATCGCATTGGCGATCAGGTTTTGGCAGAGCTGGATCAACTGGACTGAGTCTCCCGCTACGTGCGGCAGTTCTCCGCACCTGACCTCCGCATCGGCCTCCTCGATCGCGATCTTGAGATTCATTTTCACCGCACTGAGAACTTCGACGGTATCAACCTCCACCAACTCCCTGGCGCGGGTCCCAACTCGGGAAAACTCAAGCACGTCATCAATGAGCTCGCGCATACGATTGCTGCCATCCACCGCGAACCCAATGAACTTCTGGGCATCCTCATCGAGCTGGTCCTTGTAACGCATCTCCAACATTTGCACATAGCAGGTGACCATGCGGAGTGGCTCGCGCAGATCGTGAGAGGCGATGTAGGCAAATTGCGCGAGGTCTGCATTCGATCGTTCCAACTCCTCGGTTCGCTCCTTCACCTTGAGTTCGAGCCCGGCATTGGCATCAACCAGTCGCTGCGTCATCTGATTGAAGTCACGCGCCAGCTCCCCGATCTCGTCGGAACGATCCACCGTGACCCGCTGAGACAAGTCGCCTTCGCTGATCTTGGTAGCCGTTTCAGCAAGGCGCTGAATCGGTTTCAGCATCGAGCGCTGAATGATGAGAAACGCCACCTCCAAGGCTGCCAATCCGAGAAGCAGCACGAGGAACCAGATGTTACGAATTCGTCGCAAACCGAGAAATGCTTCGGCTCGGTCCAACTTGGCCACAAACCCGAGGCGAAGATTGGGAATGTAGCGAGTGACCGCCAGCACCGGCACTCCACGATAGTCGATCGCGTTGGGCTCAAACCCCTCCTTTCCCTTGGCGGCCTGAACCATGGGTAGCAATACTTCCGCACTACCAACCGTGCCCGCCCCTTCCACTACTTCGGGTGGAGTCAAGATCCCCATCCCGTTTTCGCCCTCCTCCTTGACGAGCACGGTGGTGAGAGACTTCATGTCGTTCCCGTGATCCACCGTGGCAGTGAGGCTCCCTCCCTCCGAGAAGATCACGATCAACCCCAACACCTCGGAGCCCTCCACTTTGAATGGCTTCGAGAGCACGACAATCAGCCTGTTCTCGGAATCGACTTCGAAACTGACTCCGCGCTCGCCGGCGATCACTCCACCCGGCTTGTTTCTCTCTTTGAAGAACCGCTTCTCCTTGTAGTTCGCATCGATGTTGTCGAGATTTGAAGAGCCCAGCACGAGACCGTCTTCGCTGATGATCGCAACCTCGGCAAAGGTTTCCACCGCCTGCTTGGCGTCACGGAGAATGGCATTGACCTTGTCTCGGCTATCTTCCACGGAGTCCTCGACGAAGAGGACAAGGTTCTCCTGGAGAGGACGCCGGGCAGACACCTGCTCAAGGCGCTCAAAGTTCCGGTCGAGAACATCCTTCACCCGCTCAAGTTGGAGATCTGCAACCAGGTTCAAATTGTTGTGAACCTTCTTGGTGATCTCGGCAGACGCCACCAAATTGCCGACCGCCACCACCACCAACATGATGACGACGATGCACAGGCTGACGACCCGGAACTTCGAACGAATACTCATCCCGAAGACCCCGTGCCAGGATTTGCCGAATTGTGGACATGAAGAGTGACCATGCGCTCGAATTTGTGAACGCCACAGGGAAATCAGGAAAGAGAAATGCAATTCATCATAGTGATCTTTCAGGCACCACGAACCAATTCCCAGCAACGATTCCCGCCCCGATCAGGGCGCGACGTCCCCACAAAACCAAAGAGCAGCAGTCAACTTTCCCCGCCATTCGCCATCTTACTTTCGCCTTTGATCAACCGCCGGAACATGACCACGCCTCACGAGGAAGCATTCTGATCCCGGCCCGAAGGCTTCCGGGGCGGCGGCGCCGCGGCCATCTGGTGGAAGGTGTCGGGAATGGGAGCCTCGAACGATTGTCGGACCCCACTGTAGGGATGCTCGAAACTCAAGAGGTGGGAGTGCAGAGCAAGGCGCTTGTTCCGATGTATCTTGTGCCCGTATTTCGCATCTCCCACAATCGGCCAACCTTTATCGGCCAGATGAACTCGGATCTGGTTCTTGCGCCCGGTGAGAAGCTGGATCTCCAGCAGGGCGCGCTTCCCGACCGTCTTCAAAAGCTTATATTTGGTGTGGGCGAGTTTTCCCGCCTTGGGATCCTTGGTCGAATAGACGCGCCGCGAATCACTCTCCATGAGGTAAGATGAAATGGTGTCCTCGAGTGGATCAGGGTGCCCTTCAACAAAGGCCAGGTAGGTCTTCTCTGCATCTCGCCAATGGTCCTGCAAGGTTCTCTTCGCTTCCTCACTACGGGCAAAGACAAGCACACCTGAAGTATCCCGGTCGAGTCGGTGCACGATGAAGATGCGCTGACGGGATTTGGGATTCCCCTTTCGCACGTAATCGTCCAGCGCGGCGTGTGCCGTGCGCCCGCCATCCCGCCCCGTGCCGATGGTCAGCAATCCCGCCGCCTTGTTGACCACGATGATGTCGCGATCCTCGTGAAGGATTTCCAGCCCGAGAGGTTGGTGTTTTCTGCGTCCTGATGGTTTGCGAGGCACTGCGCCAGCATCGGCGGTGGAAGCGCACTCGACAAGAACCGACCCTCATTCTGCCTCAAGGGTGATGAGCATGCGATAAAACTGCGCTTCCAGCGCGCCTTTGAGAGGGTAAGCCACCTGAACCAATTCGCATCCTGTCGCCAGGTCCTGGAGCAGGACGGCGGGGAGGGTGTCGCTGTCCTCCCATGCGAGAAGATCCGTGCTGAACTGAAGGTTGTAGGAGAGCCCGGATGCGAGATGATCGATTCTGCGAACAAATCGCACACTGAAAAACGAGGCGTCATTGTTCCCCATTGTCAACGGCACGCCATTAGAATAACTCCCCGCGAGGTCATCAACTTGGAGGGTGCGGTGATCGCTTCGAGCTGGATCGAGCCCGTAGGCAAACTCTTCGAGATTTGTCAGCAGATCGTGATCGGGATCTGCTCCCGGTTGATTGGAGGGGAATTCCAGACCAAAGCTCCCGATAAAACTTTGATAAGCCGTCTCACGAATCTCCCCGGTCATGAAGGTGCCCGGCTTCGACCAGGAATAAGTCGGCGCCCCGGGGTCGCGCGCAATGAATCGGTAGCAATACTTCGTGGCCTCGCGGAGCCCCTGCAAATTCGCGTCGATCAGCCCATCTCCACCGGTCCAAGCGGGAAGGCTCACCACATTTGCCCAGTTCACGACCTTGCGAGTTCCGCGATCCACCGTGTCCCAAACCACTTTGAGGTCCGACGAGTTTCGATTGATGGCCGCATGGAGCTCGGCCTCCTCAGCGTCCACCGCGAGAGCTTGCGGCTGCCCCCACCATATCGGCAACGCGCGATCGCCCGGCCCAAGCCGATCCTCGAAGGTGAGCGGGAGACTGTATTGGCTGGCTTCGCCGTGCTTCAGCATCAAGAGAGACGGTGAGTAGACTGAGGCCATGATGCGGCCGTGATCTTCGTCGAACTTGAGAAGCAACAGGTAACCCGTCCCGCCTTCTGCAAGGTTCTGAAAATTGGCCAGGATTTCATAAACCGGCTCTCCGACAGCATTAAGGACGAGGCGGTGATTTTCCCCCAGAGCGTGACCGCCAATCACGAGGAAGATCTGCGAGTTCTCGCGAATGAGCGAGTTGAAGATGTCGTCCCCGGCCGCTGACCGTCCAGCGCCGAGAGGACCGCCAAGGTACTCGTGAGTGGTAAGGATCGTCGGGGTATTCGGATGGGCATCCAGAACGGATTGCACCCAGTTGGTGACCTCGGGAGAATTGTTGTTGGTAGCCGAAGCACCCTGCCACTCCAAGGTGATGTGGTGGAATACCCGTCCTCCCGCATAGAAGCGCTGCCAATGGCTGCGCTGGTCGGGAGAGGATCCGCCATACCATGGTCTTCCCTGGTAGCGCTCGGCTCCGAAGCGGGAGACATAGGTATCTGCGCTGTCACTCGGATTCGAAGAGACATTGTCGTAGTCGTGATTCCCCAGGGCGACCCCGTAGGGAAAGGAAGGATAGGCGTCGAAGCGCGTCAAGACCCGGTCTGCACGCAACCACTGCAGGGCATTCGCTCCATTGCTCTCCACGATATCTCCCAGGTGAGTGGTAAAAACGATGTTCTCGGCTGCGATGTTATTTCCAATCCACCTCGATTGGGCGACGAAGTGGGCATAGTTCTGTTCATTGTCCGTGTAGTGCTGGGTATCCGGAAGAACGACGATTGTGAACGGATCTGCCGCCCGGGAGA
This sequence comes from Roseibacillus sp., assembly GCA_028821775.1. Taxonomy (GTDB): domain Bacteria; phylum Verrucomicrobiota; class Verrucomicrobiia; order Verrucomicrobiales; family Akkermansiaceae; genus Roseibacillus_B. Next base: position 14,659 of record JAPKFB010000010.1, on the reverse strand, counting down.
GATCTCCCCATGATAATCCCACCACCATGAGGGAGGCAAGGAACAGGGAGGAGTGGAGAGGGTTCATGCACTTACAAGCAACCCGCCCATCCAATCGCAAGCCTAAGAAGCGAATTGAGGCACGAGAAAGAGGACCAAGGCGAACGTGACGATCAATTCTCTCGCATTCAACCCGAAATTCAAAACCTTGCGGCCGGGGCGAACAACCTTTCCGGCCCCAGAATGGCCCCCTCGCTCGTTGGAACCTCTTACCGAAATCGATTAGTTTTAGTACAAATTTCGCCCGCATTGACAGAGAGCGGCCAAAGCTTGAGTAATTTCGCAAACCGGAGGAGAACAAGTGATCGGTGGAGGGATTGGATTGGTGACCCATGTTGCCAGGGCGACCCCATCGTCAGTCATCCAGTTTACCGATTCGCACCTGGTCCTCTCCCTCCGTCATTCCCTTCTTCTCGCCACACCTTCCCCCCCATTGAAACTCAGCGCGCCATCCTCCATTTCTGCGCTCTGCTCTCATGCAACCTCTCTTGCGGTCTTCGCGGCCATCACCATAATTACGACCGGTCCGAGGTCTCAGGCGGAGCAAACTGATCGCCCCCTCAATCGTCTCGCCACAAAAGGACGCAAGTCCCTTTCCCAACTGAAGGAAAAACTCGCAGACGGCGATCGGGACGAGTTTCCGGCGGGGACCGTGGTCGGGAGAGAACATCATTTTTACATCCCGTCCCAGTCCTTGAATTGGAACGAGGCCCAAAAGTTCGCGGAGGAGCACGGAGCACACCTGGCGGTCATTCCCCGCGCGGATTACCGGTTATGGCTTCAGAAGAGTTTGCGATTCAAAGGTTCCGTCTGGATTGGAGCCGGACTGGGTGCGCGTGAGAATTGGCAGTGGATCGATGGCTCCCCGTGGTCCTCAAGCGACAAACTCGTTTCCGGCTCCCGCCTTCACCGCAGAGTTGCGTTTTCGGATCGAGTCAGGCTCTCTCCCGCCAACGCTTCCCAGCGTTACCGGTTCATCCTCCAGTGGAGAAATGATGGCAGCAATCCCGGATCCCTTGAGGCGCAATTAAAGCGAACGATCACCGACCTTCAAACCAAAGGAATTGCGGCCGCAGGGTATCCCATCGGGACACGCAGCAGGGAGGACTCCCGCTATCTCATGATTGACACCACCCGCTCATGGGAAGAGGCCCGGAGATATGCAAAATCCCTCGCCGCTTCTCTGGCAGTCCCCTCCAGCGACCCGGAACATCGTTGGATCAGGGGCACCTTTGGAGAACAGTTACTGAAGGACGAAGCTCTCTGGCTCGGTGGATTTCGACTCGAACCGAACGACCGGTGGCAGTGGCTCACTGGGGAGCGCTGGAACAATCTTGGTTGGAATTGGGAATCTCTGCGCGAAGGCCCCCTTCTCAATCGGCTCACCCTTCACCGGGAATCCAACCCCCGAAAACTCAACTGGGTGGCCAGCGACGGATCGAGCGGCGGGGCGACCGCCTTGCTTCTGGAGTGGAATCCCCTTCCCACTCCTGCGCCCGTCGTCAACTCCAACTGGGAGCGTGAGTTGAGGACGGCCAACCAAACAATCGCAGGACAGACCGAATCGGAGCTTTTGAAGTTTCGGAAGGGACGCACCCCGATGATCAAGGAATACGTCCGGGCAATGAAACAGATCGCCCAGAACTCAGGGAGCAGCCTCATCCTCAGAACGATCGAACTTCCTCTCGACGAGGCTGCCAAGGAGGGGCGCTTGCTTGAGAGCCTTCCAGACGATGCCTCGGACGCCCTCCAGTCCGAACAGGAGACATGGCGTGCAAGGCTGAACGCCCTCAAAGAGACCCATCAACGGATCATCGACGGCCAGCTCAATTTTTACATGCAAGCGGTCCGGAAGGTGGTACGGAATCTCTCCGAGACAGGCTACCTGACAAGGGCAACGAAACTCAAGAAGCTCATCGATCCGATTGAGTCGGATGCCTTTTTGAACCTCCTCTTTGCTGGCGCTCCCAAGGACACCCTGCCTTGGTCCAATCGCAATTAGCCTCGCACCACTCACGCGCGACCCATACTCCTCTCCTCCACCCCGGATGGGTTTGAAAATCCCTCGGCTTCGGCGGGACGAAGTTCTCGCCAATGCGAAGGGCGCCCGTTTCCGCCCACCTTCTTGCCTGGGACCCAACTCGGAGATCGAAGCAATCAATCTCTGCGCCGCCAGATTCGCCCCCCTTCGGTGCGACCGGTCGATCTGCCTCGCGAGATCGAGCTCCGGTTCTACCTCAGCTTTTTATGTGAACGCTCGGAGAATCATCCAGGAGCGGGCATCGCTCTTGGACGTCAGAGGCCGCAAGACGACCTCTGTCCAGAAGAACCGCTAGCGGCGCCTGCCACCACCGTGGAAGGGATTTTCTCCCATCTTCCGAAAACCGGCGGGAATTCCCTGGTCAGGGCCACGATCCTTGGCCTTGGCCTCGGTGGCCCGGAGTGGCCTCCCATCAAAATCAACTCCATTGAGCTTGCGAATCACCTCATTGGCGGTGCCCCGGTCGACGATCATGACAAAGGCGTATCCGCGATGTTTGCCAGTTACGCTGTCGGTCGGGTAATTGAGGTCAAAGACTGCCCCAAGCGGCGATAGGAGGTCGTAGAGTTGCGCCTCTGTTGAGTCGTAGGAGATGTTTCCAAGGTAGATTGTCATAACAGGATCCCGAATCCCGCGCAGAACACTCTTCTCGCGGAAATGCGCGCTAGCGAAAGGACCACCAAAAGACAGAAGAGACGCTAAGGAACGCAGGACCGGAGCATTCGGAAGCTCCGGCGGGGAGAGAAGTAGGGCGCTTTTTGGTAATATCAATTGAAATCGAAACCAGAAGTAATTCAGCTCGGGGGATCCCATCGGAGCTGAAGGCTTGGCTGAGCAGGCCAGCGCTCTCGCCAAAGAGCGCGTCGTCCCGCCCGGGGGGCAGGGCCAAGGACCTGTCCTGGAGAAGGCCCAGTCGTCCACTACCGGCTCGCCTCAAGTTGCCCAGCACCCCAAGGAGACGAGATCTTCAGGTTCCGCAAAAAGTCTCGCAAACAACTTCGTGGGACAGCGGCGGTTCTTCGAGATCACTCACTTCTTCGTGCTCGGCGAAGGGCTCGGACCAGGCCTCCGCGAGGCGGCGAAAAACCCCAAACTCCCCTGCTTCGGCGGCCTGAATGGCCTGCTCAACCCGGTGATTTCGAGGAATGAGCACCGGATTGCAGTCCTGCATCACGCGGACCCGCTCATCATCCTCGCCCTCCGTGAGGACTTTCCAATCGGCAATCCACTCCTCAACACCCGCTCTGGAACCAAGGAGCTCACGCAGCCGTGCGGACTCGGAGCCCCCCGCAATTCGAGTGAGCTCCCGGAAGAAGAGCGTAAAATCCACCTCTTGCTCAGCCATGAACTGCAGAGAGTCTGCAATGAATTGCTCCTCCTTCTCTGCGATCGAGAGAAGGCCAAATTTCGCTGCAAAGCCGGAGTGGTAAGCCTCCTTGAACACGTGCGGAAAACGATCCAAGGCCGCAGAGATCAGGGTCTTGCCCGCCGCAGGGTCTTTCGCGATCAAGGGGCTGAGAGCATCACCAAGGCGCGCGAGGTTCCAATGTGCTGCCTGAGGTTGGTTTGACCAAGCGTAACGGCCATGGCGGTCAATCGAACTAAAGACCTTGTCCGGGTGGAAGGAATCGATGAAGGCGCAGGGACCAAAGTCAATCGTCTCGCCCGAGATCGTCATGTTGTCGGTATTCATCACCCCGTGAATGAATCCGAGCTGCATCCACTTGGCAATCAGGCTGGCTTGGGCTGCGACCACCCGCTCAAAGAAAGCGAGGTAAGGATTTTGAGCCTGTGTCGCTTCCGGGAAGTGACGCTTCATGGCATGGTCTGCCAACTGTCGCAGCGCATCCTGATCCTGTAATCCCTGAAAGTATTGGAAGGTCCCCACCCGGATGTGACTTCCGGCAATACGGGTGAGAATGCCACCGGGGTGCGCGTGTTCCCTCGGCACAATCTCACCCGTGGCGACTACCGCAAGCGCGCGCGTGGTGGGCACGTTGAGCGCGGCCATCGCTTCGCTACAAAGATATTCTCGAATGGCAGAACCAAGAGTGGCTTTGCCATCTCCCCGCCGGGAGAATGGAGTTTGCCCCGATCCCTTCAGTTGGAGATCACGCCGCTTGCCATGGAGATCGATGACCTCACCCAGAAGAATCGCCCGGCCGTCACCAAGCTCCGGCACCCATCCCCCAAACTGGTGACCCGCGTAAGCTTGCGCAATCGGATCGGCCTCCTTGGGAAGCTGATTCCCGGAGAGCATTGCAAGGCCCTCGGCCGAGCTCAGCCAAACAGGATCGAGTCCCAGTTCCTCAGCGAGCGCTTCGTTGAGACCAACGAGGCTCGGTGCGGGCACTTTCGCGGGGACAACGTGAGCGTAAAAACGATCAGGCAATCGCGCATAGGTATTGTCAAAGTTGATCATTGTGCTTCGCTCAATTGAGGAATTGTCTACTCCGGATAGGTCGCCGCCTACCTGCCACGATTTGAGGGAGGATTCCGAGCTATGATTTTCCCTAATTCCCCGCTCCGGAGGATTGCCTCAAGGTCGCCATCGAGGATGATTCAGGGCACCCTCCGACTCATCCATGCACCCTCTCCTCCTTCTCTCTCTCACCGTCGCAACAGCCGAGCCCACTTGGTCTCTCTTGGATTCCGGTGTGACGACCTCCATCCGCGGGATCAGCGCGGTCAATTCCCAGGTCTGCTGGTTCGGAACCAAATCGGGCGTCGCTCGCACCACTGATGGCGGCCGGACTTGGCAGTTCACCAGAGTCGGAGACGATGATCTCGACTTTCGCGACCTCCAGGCTTTCGACTCGCAACGCTGCGTGGCGATGAGCGCCGGGACCGGGCAAGCGTCTCGACTCTACCTCACCAAGGACGGCGGGAAGACCTGGAGACTTGTCCATCAGAATGTGGAGCCTCAAGGATTCTTCAACGGCCTCGCGTTTAGAGATGAGAAGCACGGCCTCCTCGCGGGGGATCCTGTCGACGGCCGCCTGTTCCTGCTCGACACCAAGGACGGCGGCGCAACTTGGCAGCGAATCGCACAGGAGAGCGCTCCTCGAATGGGTGAACACGAACACGCTTTCGCCGCCAGCGGCACTCATCTCACAGTGAGGAAGGACGGCCACCTCTGGGTCACCAGTGGGGGGAATGTTGCACGGGTCTTTCACTCCAAGACTTGGGGCAAAACTTGGGAGGTCATCGCCACCCCCATGATCGCAGGCGAGCCCTCGACCGGAATATTCTCCATCGCCTTCCGTGGCAGGAATGGCATCGCTGTCGGCGGTGACTACAAGAAAGAATCCGAGGGATCAGACAACGTCATGCGCTCCAAGGATGACGGAAGGTCCTGGCAACTGGTAACGGGTCCGAAGGGTGACGCTCCCTTCCCGTTTCGTTCTGCGGTCGGACACCTCAATGCCAACACTCTGGTTGCGGTCGGGCCCTCCGGGACAAATCTTTCCCGGGACGGCGGAGCCACTTGGAAATCACTACCCGGTGATGCCGGCTTTCACACCCTCAGCATCGCCGGCCACACCGTTTGGGCGGCTGGCGCGAAAGGGCAAGTGGGGCTACTCCAACCCTCTACCCGCAAGTGAATTCACGCCCCTTTCCCCGCGATGATTTTTACAGAGCAGTGACATTCGCCTAATAACTTCAAGTCATTCTCGACCTGATGAGACTCTGCCTGCCAATTCTTGGCGTCCTTCTCGTGCTTGGGATCATTCTTGCTTCCGGCGGTGAGGAAGAAACTTCCCAACCGGTCAGAACCCAAGTTCGATTCTCCCACCATCGCGAACGTGGCAGCGGGATATCAGAGCTTTCGGAAAATGACGAAGAAACCCATGCTCGTGGACCCCGGTTTCTTCACCGCCTGCCGGAAATCGAGGAAGGAAATGCTGGCGCGGGCCCGGAAGAAGTCCGCTCCACCCACCCAATCGATCACCCCAGTCCACATGAATGAGAATGCCGTGAGGGCCTTCGAGTGGAAGCACATTCTATCCAGTGGGTTCGGCATCGTGAAGCAGAAGGCCCCCGTGGACAGCGGGAAGCGAAAACAACCGACTTGGTCTTTGGTTCTTGGAACCTTCCCGCAAGCAAATGATCTCACCTGCTGCCCCATTTGACTGAAATTGATTGGCGGCGAGCGCATCCCGGGAAGAGCCCTCCTCTGCAAAACAAGAAGAAGAGAACCAACGCTTAAGTCGCTGCCCTTAAACCGCTTGCCGGGTATTTCCACAGGGGTAGAATGTAGGCAAGGTCTCCGCCGCGAGCTTCCCGGAGAAGACCAAAACGCTCCAGAATACCCAGGCCGAGGCCACCACCCTGGGCCATTCAGCTCCACGTAGGATCTTTCCGGGGATTCCCCCCTCGCCCGCGGTTCTCAACAAAACGCGAGCCCACTGCGAGTCAGAGCGTGACTTGGGAGCCCGACCCATCACACCGTTGAGATGCCATGCGACCACCGCCGAATGGGTTTCGTTTCCCTACTCCTGGAACACGTCCCTGCCATCTCTTGGCCGGCTTGGCTTGGGCTTTCCTCTCCTTGGCATCCTCCTCCCTACCAGCGGCGACTACGGACAAGGCCGCCCCCCCACGCCTCGATCACCTCGCGGCCCAGAGCGTGCGCTTGAGCAACTTCCACGGCGCCCCTCTCTGCTCACCGATCCGCGCCGGACTCATGACCGAACGGTGGCCTATCCGCTATGGAATGGGCGAATCCGTGATCACTCCGTGGCGCAAGTGGGGACTTGGAACCGACGAGCGCACGATCGCGAACGATACCTTCGTCCTGTTTTTCATCAGTAACGGCGGCATCACGCGCCGGGCCGACCACGGCCCCTGGCGGGCGGACAAGGGAACCGTCTACGAAGGAGGCATCCGAACCTCAGCTCTTGTTCGCTGGCCCAACTGCATCAAGGGCGGGCGCAGCATCGGGACCCTCACCGGATACATCGACATCTATCCCACCCTCAAGCGGATCGCGGGATCACAGGTCAAGGAGTCGATGCCGCTCGACGGGCGCGATCTCCTAGGGGTGATTCGAGGCGAACCCGAGGCTTCCACCCGCGAATGGTTCAGCTACTATGCTCAGGGCCAACCGAAACAGATCTCCCTGAACGAGGTTTCCTGGAAACTGATCGTCGCCAAGGACAGCGTCCTCGACGCCAAACCAGGAAAGGAGGGTCCACGGATCGAACTCTTTGGCCTTGATCGGGATCCCGGTGAGAAGAGCAACCTGGCCTCCGCCCAACCGGATCGTACTGCTGCGATGTTGAAAAAACTTCGTGTTCACCGACACCTCAAGATCGAGGGCATCCCCGACTTCCTCGAAGGAAAAAAGGACTTCGTCGCGCCGGAGAATTGGCTCATCGGCAACTGAGATGAAGGGTCCTGCTCGGCATCTCCTCTGGAGTCTCACGATCCTCGTGTTCACCCTCGCGATGAGCGCATGTCGGCAACGTGATGGCGAAGCGGTGGCCACTGCCGATCGCTTCCCCCGCAAACCGCTCAAGGTCGTGGTCCCCTTCCCCGCCGGAGGAGGAAGCGACACCTTTACCCGCATCATGCAGAAGGCAATCCGGGACGCCAATCTGCTGCCCCAGCCCATGGTTGTGATCAATGTCCCGGGAGCAGGAGGAACGGTGGGGAGCCGGAGAGTTCGCGATGCCAAACCCGACGGCTACACGATCCTTAATTTGCACGAAGGCATTTTCTCATCGAAATACTCCGGCCGGGTCCCCTTTGGCCCCGAGGCCTTTCGTCCGATCGCCGCCACCGGACAATCCGCATTGGTGATTTGCGTCCAGAAGGACTCTCCCTATCGATCCCTCAAGGACCTCATGGAGGCCGCGACCAAAAACCCGGATCGCGTTCTGTTCGGAATGGCTCAGGGCACGCCCACCCACTTCGCAGGACGGAAACTGGAGCTTGCGGCCGGAGAGGCCAAGTTCCGTTTCGTGGCCAGTGGTGGCGGATCAAAACGCTTCAACGATCTCATTGGGGGACACCTCGACGCCACGCCGTTCTCGATGGCGGAGTATACCAGCTTCGCGGAGGGAGGAGTCCGCGCCCTCGCCAGCCTCGCATCAAAGCGCCACCCGGATCTCCCCAATTTGCCGACCGCTCGCGAGGACGGATACGAGGTGGTGATGACTCACGTGCAGTACTGGTGGGCGCCAAAGTCGACTCCCCCTGCGGCGGTGCAAGAACTCGCCGATGCCCTTGAGGCCGCCATCCGGACCGACTACGTGCGTGACAAGCTGAAGGAGCTCAAAGTCGATCCGCTCTTCCTGCGAGGTCAACCCCTGGACGAGCATCTCAGCGCGCGGGAGGCCGATTTCCGCGGTGCGGCCCTCGTCCGCTACCAAGGGCTTCCCGACCCGGTCGTCCCGGTTGTTCTCGCGGTCGTGGTGCTCATGGCAATAGCGGTGGCGAGAGTGCTCGCCCGCAAGCACCCCTCGCCCGCAAAAGGGACTACCAACCAACGCTACCTCGCCGTTACCCTCGCGGTCCTCGCGGCCTACGTGCTCGCCATGCAATTCCTCAACCTCCCCTATGCGGTCGCTACCGCTGGGTTCATTCCCCTGATGGGAATGGCGGCTGGCGCACGATCGCGGCGAGGCATGGTTCTCCTGACCGGAGTCGGTGCCCTCCTCGCGTGGGGCTGCTTCTTCCTCTTTACCGAGGTGCTTGTCATCGATCTCCCCTGACCATGATCTTCGAAATCTTCAGTCACCCGTCGCTCCCCTTGCTCGTCCTCTTGGGCGTCACCCTTGGCATCATTGTCGGATCGATTCCGGGCCTGACCGGAGCAATGTTGATCTCTTTGTCGCTACCGCTAACCTTCAACATGGAGGGTCCCGCCGCCCTCACGCTCCTGGTCGCCATGTACGTGGGATCCGTGAGTGGCGGACTGATTAGCGCCACCCTGCTCAACATGCCCGGCACGCCCGCCTCCGTCATCACGACTCTCGACGGATACCCCATGACCAAGGCAGGCCACGCCTCTCGCGCCCTCGCACTCGGCATCGGAGCGTCCTTCATCGGAGGTTTTCTCTCTTGGGGAGCCCTCGTTCTGCTCGCCCGGCCGATCGCCAAACTCTCCACCGCCCTCGGTCCATTCGAGTATGTCGCGCTCGTGCTCATGGCCCTGGTCCTTGTGATCGGAGTCAGCGGCACCTCCCCTGTGCGGGGCGCACTTTCCTGTGCGATCGGAATCCTCTGCGCTCTGCCCGGAATTGCGCCCGGCACAGGGGAGATCCGACTGACCTTCGGCTTTAGTGCAATGGACGACGGGTTCAAGCTCCTGCCGGTGCTGATCGGGCTCTTCGCCCTGAGCCGCGTCCTCGCCCCCCAGTCTCCCCTCCCCGTCGAGGAGGGCAACGGATTCCCGGCCTCCTCTCTGATTCTACGGTGGAGGGAATGGCGAGCACAGCTCCTCAACTTGCTGCGTTCCAGCGCCATTGGCACCGGGGTTGGCATTCTCCCTGGGATCGGCGCGAATATCGGCTCCCTGGTCGCCTACTCAACCGCCCGCAGCACCTCCAAAACTCCGGAGCGATTCGGACAGGGAAGCGAGGAGGGCATCGTGGCTTCGGAATCCGCCAACAACGCGACGGTGGGCGGAGCTCTCGTTCCCCTCATCGCGCTGGGCATTCCCGGCAGTGTGATCGATGCGATCCTGCTCGGCGCCTTTGTGATCCACGGACTGCAACCCGGCCCCATGCTCTTCGAGAACAACCCCACCGTAGTGGGCACCATCACCTCAAGCTACCTGTGGGCCAATGTGGCGATGTTCGCCATCATGCTCCTCGCCGCCCGTCCCATCGCGCGTCTCGCCCGTGTCCCATGGCCCTACCTCATGCCCGTAGTGGCCGCCTTTTGCGTCCTCGGATCCTTCGCTCTCGCAAACCGCTTCTTTGATGTCTGGGTCATGCTCGGCTTCGGATTCCTCGGTTTTCTCTTCGACCACTGGCGAATCCCTCTCGCCCCCTTTGTGATCGGATTTGTGCTCACGCCCCTCGGCGAAGAGGCGATGGTCACGGCCCTGATGAGTTCCGGCGGCAGCTGGTGGCCGTTGCTCTCCCGCCCCGGGGCGCTTATCCTCATCGCCGTAGCGGCCCTGCTCCTCGGGTGGTCTCTCCGCCAACAGCGGAAACTCCCCGCCAAGCACGACCGCTAGACTTCTCCCCATCCAAAGCATCCGATGTTCCCCGCAAACAATCGACCCAATATCCTCTGGTACTGCACTGACCAACAACGCTTCGACACAATCGGCGCCTTGGGAAATCCACACGTGCAGACACCCACTCTCGACGCCCTCGTCACCGGAGGAACCGCCTTTACCCACACCTATTGCCAAAGCCCGATCTGCACTCCCAGCCGGACCAGTTTCATGACCGGCCTCTACCCCAGCCGGGCCCACAGCACTCGCAACGGCAATGAGTCCCTGGTCAACCATCCTCCCTTGATCAGCAAGCTGGTGGCCGAGGCGGGTTATCATTGCGGCCTGGTCGGGAAGTTCCACCTGCAGAGTGCCGGCGTGCGGACCGAGCCCCGTCTTGACGACGGATTCTCCTACTGGAAGTTCAGCCACGCCCCACGCGACGACTGGAAAACCGGGCACCATTACGCGGACTGGGTACACGAGCGCGGCGGCGATCTCGACGCCATGCGTGCACACGAGGATCACGTGCCCGCCGAGTTCCACCAGACTACCTGGGCCACCGAGTGCGCCCTCGAATTCCTTGATCAAGCGGCCACCGTCGGGAAACCCTGGATGCTCAACATCAATCCCTACGACCCCCATCCGCCCTTCGTCCCTCCAAGAGAGTATGCCGACCGCTTCGACCCGGAAGCGATGCCCGGGCCGCACTTCCGCGAGAGCGATCTTGCGGCCCAAAAAAAGCTGAGCCCGATCGACTTTCAAACAGAAGCCCAGTCCCCGGAACAACGTGACGCCAAAAAGATCCAGGCGCTCTACTACGCCATGATCGCGCTCATCGACGACCAGCTGGCACGCATCATCCAGCATCTGGACGAGACCGGCCAGCGCGAGAACACCGTGATTATCTTCACCAGCGATCATGGCGAGGCCCTCGGTGATCATGGCCTCCTTCTCAAGGGATGCCGCTTCTACGAGGGACTTGTTCGCGTCCCCCTCATCTTCAACTGCCCGGGCACGATCGCCTCCGGGACTCAGAGCAAGGCCCTGGTCGAACTCCTGGACATGAGCGCGACCATTCTCGACCTGGCTGGCGTCACGATCCCCGATTACTTTCAGGGTAGAAGCCTGACTCCCATCCTGTCCGGCGAACTCTCCCCCCACCATCATCGCGGGAGCGTCCGCTCGGAGTACTTCGACGCCCTTGCCAAGCAGTTCTGTGCGGGCAATGCCTCCTTCGCAACCATGTACCGCACTGCGCGCTACAAACTGGTAACCTATCATCGGGAAAATCTCGGAGAATTGTTCGATCTCGAAAACGACCCCCACGAATTTGAAAATCTCTGGGATCACTCAGACTACCGCGAACTCAAGGCCCAGCTTGTGCTGGAGAGCTTCAACAGCCACGTCATGCACTCCACCGACGTCGGCAGCCGCCGCATTGCGGGCATGTAACCGCAGGATCACAAGCCTCTCGCCGCCGAGCCTGGAACTGCAGGCGCTGAGGCCCTCCCGACCTCTGGAACATTCGAGGGATCCGGACCTTCCCCCCACCCATGTCGGGCTTGATCATGTCCCGGAGCTTGCTAGAAGGGAGCTCAGATTTTGCTCGCGCGGGTTCCCCGCCTCAGGGATCCCCCTCGCACCACCTGAGATCCTGCCGCATTCGCCATCCACCATGAGCCGCACACTCTGTCTTCTCTTTCTTGCCTTCACCGCAATTCCCGTTCCCGCTGCCGACTGGCCGATGTGGCGCTACGATGTTGAACGCACTGCGGAATGCCCTCAGAAGCTTCCGGCTGAGCTGGCGCTTCTCTGGCAGCGAGACCTGCCGAAACCACTGCCTGCCTTCGACGATGTTCGACTCCAATTTGATGGCGGCTACGAACCGATCGTGAGTGGCCAACGACTCTTCCTCTCCTCCAACTGTGAAGACAAGGTCACTGCCTACGACACCAATTCCGGAGCGCAACTCTGGCAATGCTTCACCGGGGGACCGGTGCGACTCGCTCCGGTGGCTTGGAAAGACCGCGTCCTCTTTGGATCCGATGACGGCACCTTCTATTGCGTCGCCGCCGATACGGGCCAACCGGTTTGGAAATTCCAAGCCGTCCCCTCAAATCGCAAGCTCCTCGGCAATAACCGGCTCATCTCGGTTTGGCCGATCCGCGGCGGCCCGGTTCTCAATGACGACCGCGTCTACTTCGCCGCCGGCGTGTGGCCGTTTGAAGGGGTCTTCATTTACTGTCTCGACGCCGCCACCGGCAGGCAGATCTGGATCAACGACAGCTCCGGACACCTCTACGGCCAGCAACCCCACAATGCCGTCGCGCTTGGCGGCATCGCGCCGCAGGGTTACCTCTTGATCGACGGTGAGGACCTCGTGGTTCCCAGCAGCAACGCCTACCCCGGCCGCTTCGACTTGAAGACCGGCGTGCTCAAGGATTTCAAACTCCCCCTCGGGGGCCGTTATCCCGGCGGCTGGTACGCCTCTCTTCCAGGCAAGTCCGCACAAAAAAAGACCAAACGGAAAAGCCTCCTCGCCGACATGGGGATCAACGTCATGCGCCACGAGGATCGATTGCGGGCGGAGGGAAAACCCGAAGTTCGAACCACCATTCGTGCCGCGGAACGGGTCTTTCGATTCAAGGAAGGATTCCCAAAAGTCCCCGGCAAGATTCACTCCATGATCGCCGCGGATGGAAAGCTCTTCCTCTCCACCGTTTCAGGCGGACTCTATGCCTTCGGAAAATCCGATCGCAAGGAACCTCGCCATCATGCCCTCGACCAAGCCGGGCCCGCGGAACCGACCACGCTCTCCCGCAAATTGCTCGCGACCACTTCCCACCACGGCTATGCCGTCTTCCTCGGAGCTCCCACCCTGGACACCCTCCGCCACCTTGCCGCGCGGACCAAGCTCCACCTCATCGTGGTCGATTCCGACCCTGTCCGGGTGGCGGATCTCCGTCGCAAACTCGTCCGCTCTGGCCTCTGCGGTTCCCGCGTCGCGGTCACCCTCGCTGAACCAGCCACCTTTGAAATGCCCCCCTATTTTGCGAACTTCATTTTCGCCCACCAAGGCATTTCGCTGGATTCCCGCGATCGCGTCTTCAAGTCCATCCGCCCCTATGGCGGCAAACTCATCATGCAGTCCGCCACCGGTCTTCAAACCACCACCCGGGACGGAGCGCTCCCCGGCAGCACCAACTATCACGGCGACTTCTCGGCCAGCCCCGACGCGCTCGTGAAAGCTCCGCTCGGAGTTCTCTGGTTCGACGACACCCTCGGGCACTTCAAACGCTCGCCGCAGCCGAAGTTTATCGACGGCGTCATGATCTCCACAACCAAGGACTGGCTCGACGCCTCCACCCGCGAGCGCCGCGTTGACTACCGCCTCTTGCCACCGATCTTTTCCGATGTCTACACCGGTCGCATCCTCACGGACGACGAAACCCACCTCCTGAAAAGGCGACCCTTTGCCAAGGTCGATCTCAAGACCGTCCAACCGAGCCAATACCGGCCCCCGGCTCAGAAGGATGATTGGAATCCCAAGGCCCCTGTAGCGGGCTATCGTCAGAATCCGCTCACCGGTGAAACAGAACCACGCGTCTTTCCCAAGAGCTACGGTTGTGACGGCGGCTTCGACTACGGCAATATCTACACCATGCGTTCCGGCACCGCCGCCTTCTACGACAAGCGCATCGATAGCGGCACCATCAACATCAGCGGGCCGCGCTCAGGCTGCACCAACAGCGTCATCCCCGCCAACGGATTACTCAACCTGCCCTATTTCTACAAAGGCTGCACCTGCAGTTACCCGCTTCCTACCGGCCTCTCCTTGTACAGTCTACCGCAAACTCACGAACAGTGGACCACCTGGGGCGCGATCCCCAGGGACCAACTCGCCGGCAAAATCCAGCGCATCGGAATCAACTTCGGCGCTCCGGCCGATCGCATGACCGAGAGCGGCACCCTCTGGCTCGACTACCCCAGCGCCGGCGGACCCTCACCCGACATCGCCATCAAAACTGTTCCCGCCAAACCCAAAACCTACTATCACCATTCCCTCTGGATGAAGGGTGGCGAGGGCTGGCCGTGGGTTGCCGCCTCAGGAATCGAAGGCCTCGAATCAATCACCGTCAGCGGCCTGAAGCCCGGTAAATACCGCGTTCATCTCACCTTTGCCAATCCCACCGGTGAAAGGCGCAGCTCCGACATCCATCTGCAAGGTCACCCGGTCGCGAGGGACGTCCCCTCCGGACGAAAAATGATCGGAACTACCAAGTCGTTCACCGGAATCGAGTCCTCCGGCAGCATCAAACTCGATCTCGTCGCTCACACCGGTCCCACTCAGCTCAGCGGCCTCGAAATCATTTCCATGGAATTGAAAAGGTAGGTCTGCCTTT
>JAPKFB010000009.1 GCA_028821775.1 Roseibacillus sp. | reverse complement strand
TTGGGAGACGGTGTCCCACGACATTCCCGCCGCGGCAATCGGCAAGGACGTGTATTTCCAGATCGTCTTCAGCTGCGATAATTTCGACTCGTTCCAGACCGGCCTGGTTATCGATGACTTCAAAGTGGAAGGAGTCGAGCCTTGATGGTTCGCTGTCCCGGTTCTGAGAACTCGGGGAATTGGGCACCCACCGCGCCCAAGGCTTCCACGCCCCTGATCGAGCGAGAGCTCGGGAGGAGCGCTCACTCCTGCGCCGCTCACCAAGTGGGCTTCATGGGCTGAGCAGTTTCTTCATCGACTCACCCAAGGCTTCTCCAACCAGGAAATAGCTTTCCGCATTTCCAAACCAATGATGCCCGTGCCCGATGTTGGGAGAGAGATCCTTGGAGCGCGCGAACTGATGGGTCGACACGAACAAGGCGTTTGAAATCTTCCCGGTGCCGGTCTCCTGTGCCTTCCGAAAGATCTCCATCCCACTGCCTTCTCTGGCCGCGCCGCCGTTACCGAGTTCCCCCACCACCATGGGAAGGTTCGGCAGCTTGAATTCAGCGCGAATGTCTTTGGCGAAGTTCACGAGGTGTTCAGCATACTCTTTGGTTCCCTCTTTCGAAACCATGTCGTTCCAGCCCTGCATCCAGACGAAGCCACACAAATCATACTTGCTATCCCCCAACTCCTTGAGCGCCGCGCGGATTTCCGAAATCATCTGCTCATAGTAGGGTCCGGTCTTGCCCGCGGAACTCGGTGGCCGAAAATCCTGGAAGAGGCTCTTCCCGCCCCAAGCGGTCTTGATGAGCAACACCGACTCGTCAAAGTGATCACCCATCACGTGCCCAAATTGCAACTCGGGTCCAATGTGACTGCTTCCGCCGTAGCCCGTATAGCCAACCGTCAACTTCCCTTTGCGGAGCTTGCCCCGTGCTTTAAAACTGATCGTCACATCCGCGCGGGCCACCCACTTCCCCTCCGCGTCGCGAAGATGTCCCATCCGCGCCTTGCTCACGGAGTTCTTCATCGACCAGACGAGATTGCCCTTGCCACCGTTGTAGTGATCGGCGTGATCCATCGAGACGACTCCCTGCCCTTCCATATTCGACTGGCCCGCCAGGAGGAACACCTTGATCGGCCCGGCCTCGGCATGAACAAGGGGAGAAATCATGGCAGCGAACACGATCGCTACCCTACAAAAGCATTTACCCATCGGTGACATCATCACGCGAACGCTAGCGAACCCGCAGGCAGTGTCGATCCCGGAGGGAACCCGGATGATCTCCGAGATCCCCCGCCAAAATCGGATTCCTCCGGTAAGGAGCCCGGGCCCCGCCTCGCCAGACCGCTTCCAAAGAGGTGCTTGGTCATGCTGCCCTGCTACTCTTCCTCGGCCTTGAACAAAAATCCCACTTTCTTCGCCTGTGGTCCCACCGTGACCGTGAGCTCTTTGTCTCCAAATTTCTCGTGCCAGGCGCCGAGGGTGTACTCCCCTGCGGGCAGCCCCTTGATCGAGAAATTCCCTTCTTCGTCGGTCACCGCGAAGAAGGGATGATCCATGACAAAGAAGTGCGCAGTCATCCAGGGATGAAAGTCGCACTTGATCGTGATCGGCCCCTCCTGCTCCTTAAAGACCTTCAGGCGATCCGGGGTCCCGGCCGGCTGGGCGATGTTGAACGGACGATTCTTCGAGGAGAGTGAGCGCACGTTGTGGATAAACGGATCCCCATTCCTCATCAACACTTCCTGCCCCACCCGGATCCCTTGCACGCGAGGACGAAACATGGACTTCTCCTGATCCACCAATGCAGGGTTCGCCGGCATGGGATAGCTCTGAGCCTTGAGGACCTCCTTCACGTAGACAAACACGTTTGCCACACCACCTCGTTTGCTGACGAGGACACTCTCATCGAGAGGAGCCGTTTCATAGAGGTCCCGACTCTGTTCATTCATCGGAATGAGCTGGCGCTTCGGTCGCGGCCCCTTGAAGCGGACCACTCCTGACAACCCTGCGCGAGTCCCGGACCCACCAGAGGCCTTCGGCTTGGCCGCAGTGGGCGGCCCTGGAATCTTCTTCCCCGGCCTCTTACGCCCCTCCCCCTTGGCCACGTAATCCAGTATTCTCACGAAGGACGAGCCACGATTTGCCATCTCGGGGTCAATGCGCTCCTTTTCTGCCCAAAGCTGCCCCACCCGACCTCGCTCTTCCCCACTCATGCTCGCCATCACCCTGTCGACGTACGGCTGGTGAGCGCTTCCCCCTCTGTAGTCCTTGGGCAGATCATTCCCGTCAATCCGGGTCAGGAGTTTGCCGAAGGGAGAAGCGGGCGGTTTTGCACCAGGAGGTTTGAGGCCGCGCTCGTCGTCGTTGAGCTCCACCTTGACCAGCTTCACACCGCCAGTGAGATTGTCCGGAACCTCCAACTTGATGATCGCTCCACACCCCGTTTCCATGTGCCGCGCAGGTCCACTCGTGCTGGTCCAGACATTGCCCTCGGCATCGAACTCGATTTCACGGGTATAGCTCACCCGCATGGGCAACCGAAATTCGAGAAGCTGCTCCGTCTTGGGATCAAACCGGTAGAGGGTGTCATTGCCGGTGCCACAAATCCAGACCTTGCCCTTCGGGTCGACGTTGAGCGCATAGGGAATCTGATTCGCCGCATCCGGCAAGGGGTAGACGGTCCACTCTTCGGTCTTGGGATCAAACTTCCCAAAGACTCCCGAACCAAAGCCGGGCACCCATACTATGCCGTCCTGGTCAAGGTGCAGGCGACGCGGCCCCCGGAAGGGCGGATTCCATTCCTTGATGTCGCCGTCCGCTGTGCTGGGATCGATGCGACCAATCCGATTGCCATTCAGCTTGGTGTACCAAATCGTTCCATCCACCGGCGAGTAATCGAGACCATAGGGGGTGATTCCACGGGACTCCCCCTTCCCGGCGGCGACCGCCTGGTCGGCTTTGAGCAAATGGTACTCCTTCACCTCGAGCGTTTTCGGATGCAGGGAGAAACAGGAATTACGGCCCGCATCGGTGTACCAGATCAAGCCCTCGGGATCCTTGGGATTGATCCTCAGGGTGTGGGGATAGGATCCTCGTTTGGCGGGAGCTTCTCCACTTGAACAGACCAGGAACTCCTTGGTCTTGGGGTCAAATTTCGCCATCTGTCCGGACGCACACATCGTGATCCACAGGTCTCCCTCGTTGCTCAACTCCACCGAGTGCGGCCCCCAGGATCCTCGAGGGACCTGGTATCTCTTCCGCTCGCCGGTTTTGGGATCGAGAGTCACCAACCGGTGCTTGCTGATATTGACGGCATAGACCAAGCCCTCCGGCCCGAGTTCGAGGTCGTGAAAGGATCCCTCGTAGCGATCGCCCATTTCCCACGCCGTGATCTTCACCTTGGTGGCATCCCCGGTCGGGGGCGGGGGCGGAACAAACTTCGGCCACTTCTTCACCGCATCATCTTTGTAGGTTTCGATCAAGCGCTTCACGATGGTCGACCGGGTGTGCCGGTAGAGCCCGCCGTAGCCGTCCATGCGTGTGATCATGGTCTCCCAATCCACTGGTTTCTCCGGAGTTCGGAACCCCACGGTCCCGATCTGATGGCAATAGCTGCACATCATCTTGAAGTTCAACTTGTCACGCATGCTCTCGAACTTCAGCATTCCAAATCCGCTGTTGGCGGGCCGTTGCACTTCCAGATCCACTCCGCGGGCGGGCTCCATGCCGAAGGCGAGACTCTTCGTGCCGGGCTCCACGTCCTCGATCCACTTGTCACGCTGACCCAACAAGCGGGCGCGCACCCGAAGGCTCACATCGCGCAATCCATCGAGGTGGAAGGACCCATCCGCTTGACTGAAGACCGAAGTGCTTTTCCGCCAATCATTGTCGAAAGCGGAGATCATCACTCCTTCCATCGCCTTGCCCTCCGCATTGGTGACTCTACCATCGATCGAGTTCGCATGGCCCGGTAAGCCGATTGCAAGGAGGGTTGCCACCATGGTGGCCAAATGGTTTTTCATGTTTTTCTTGGGGTGGGGTAATTGTCTTCGTTCCGAGGTTCCGGTCTACCACTCGAGTTCCCCGGAACTGGTCGCGAAGGACTCGGTCTCGATCTTCATTGCGCCCAGCATCCTCAGGAACAAATTGCTGAGAGGCGTGTTGTCCTTTCGATCACGGGCGAGATGCTGACCGTGATTGAAGCCGCCGCCGGCGAGAAGGATGGGGAGGTTGCGCGGGTCATGAGCATTGGCATTGCCCAGATTGCTGCCAAAGAGCGTCATGGTGTTGTCGAGCAGGGAATCAGGCCCTTCCTTTTTCCCGCCCATCCTTTCGAGCAAGTCGCGGAAACAGCCTAAGAGCTCGCGCTCAATCTTCTTCAGCTGCGCAATCTTGGCGGGGTCCTTGCCGTGGTGAGAGAGATTATGATGCTCACTGCTCACTCCCGCGACCTGGGGCACGACGAGGTGATCCTGGATCACGATGCTGACGATGCGCGAAGAGTCCGACTGCACGATCAGGGGAACTAGGTTCAACAAGAGGCGCACCCGACCAACCAAGTCGGATTTGTCTCCGATGTCGACAGGGGGCTTCTGGACAACTTCGGGCTTGGGCTTGTCCAACCACGCCCGCGCCTCCTGAAGCTCCACCTCAGTCCTTCGGACGGACTCAAAGTATTCGTCCAGTCTCTCACGATCCGCAGTGCTGGCATGCCGACTCAGCGATTTACTTTGTACCATCAAGGCGTCGAGGATGCTCCGCCCCTCGCTGAGCTTTCGCTTCTGCCGTGCCACTTCGCCGGGATTTCCCTGCAGAAACATCTTGGCGAACATGCGGGAGGGACTGGACTCCGCCGGAATCATGACCCCGCTGCTGGTGTAAGACTGGCTGGAGGGACCCTCGCTGCTGAGAATGACGGAGGGAAAGCGCGTGATGGAGCCCAGCTTTCCCGCGGCAAATTGATCAACCGAAATCGAATTGCGAAAGCCGTCCCGACCGGGGTTCCGAGCCGCACTCAACCAAGTCATGAGGGTGGCATGTTCACTTCCACCCTGATCCGGATGCGAGAGACCGGAGAAGAGGGTGAAGTCGTCGCGGTGATCCTTCAGGAGCTCCAGATACTCAGTGGACTCGTAATCCGTCCCGGTTTTGGTTGGATACAAGGCAGGACCATGCAGGCCCAGCGCGGAACAAATAAACACCATCCGCTTGGGAGGAGATGGCTCGCCGCCCTTCGCACCCAGCGATTCCATCCACGGCAAGGCGAGGGAGACTCCGGCCGTCCGAAGAAAGGTGCGGCGATTGTGCAGACCAGTCATGGTTTTATTTGTTCCTGAACATTTGGCTCTGCACCACCATGTGAATCATGGCCCGCAAACAAAACTCCTCCTCGCGTGAGCGTTGGACAAGTTGATTGATCTCATCGCGATCTGCGAATTGAATTTCCCCACCTGTCGCGTAGACGATCAGGTTGGAGAGCGCGTTGCGCGCAACTTCTTCTTCTTGAGTGAGGAGAAGTCGCTTGAAGTCGCGAATCCCTTTGAACGTTCTGCCCTCCGCCGTCACGCCGCTCCCATCAACCGCCGGTCCCTCCTTGTATTCATAAACTCGGCGACCAAAGAGCTTACGCTCTGACCAGTCACCCTTGCCGCTTGAACGATAACGGGTTCGGAATCCTCCAATGGGATCAAAGCACTCGAGCGCAAATCCCGGAGGATCGATCTCACGATGGCAACGGGCGCAGGATTGGACATTTCGGTGCGCATCCAGGGTTTCCCGGATCGTGGTGGTCCCCCGGGTATCCGGTTCGATCGAGCCAATATCCGGCGGAGGAGGACTGAGAACTCGTCCCAGCAGTTTCGTGAGAACGAAGGCACCCCGCTTGACCGGCGAGGTGACCGTTCCGTTCGCGGTGATCTTCAGGACGCTGGCTTGGGTCAACAATCCACCCCGCACACCATCTTCGGGCAGAACCAACTTGCGAAACTGTTCCCCTCTCACCCCGGTCATGCCGTAGTGTTTTGCAAGTCGCCGATTGAGAAACGAGAACTCCGAATCAATCAAGTTCCGGACCGGGAGATTCTCGACGACCAACTCCTGGAAGAACAACTCGGTCTCTCGCAACATCGCCTGACGTAATATGTCATCGTACTCCGGATAGAGCTTGTCGTCGGGAGTGGTGGCATCGATCTCGTGCAACCCGAGCCACTGGCCGAGAAAATCCCGAATGAAGCGCATCGATTTTTCATCGTTCAACATGCGCTCCACCTGAGCCGCGAGAGTGGTGGGATCACCGAGCCTTTTCTCTCCCGCGAGGCGAGACAGTTCTTCGTCGGGTAGACTTTTCCAGAGGAAATAGGAAAGCCGGGTCGCCAGAGCATGATCGTCCAACAGCCCCGGATCGCCGGAGTGAAACAAAAACTGGGGCGAACTGAGGAGCGCTCGCAACGAAATCCGAAGGGCCTTCTCGAAGTCACCGTCCTCCGTGAGGGTAGGCTCGGCCAAGCGCACGAAGCCTTCCAGTTCTCCCTCGCGCAGTGGTCGCCGAAAGGCCACCTCCGCAAGATGCCTGACAATTTCCGCCACATGCTCGAGCGGCGGCTTGCTCAACTTGATCGTAGACCCGTCGCGCCCCCGCCCCTCCAGCAGTTCAACCCCATGCAACAATTTCCGCGTGCTCGCCGGCGGCCAATTCTCTTCCAGCGGACCCTGGATCGTGAGCCACGTGATCGCCACTCCCTCACCCCGATAGCCAATCGCTCCCCCTGCCCCGAATATATTTTGCCCCTTCGAATCGCAATCCAGATCGGCAACCGCCGGGTAAAAGTAGTCGTCAGGCGTGAGATAGGTGGTGACGGTGACCGTCCGCGTGGTCCCCGGCTCAAGATCGAAGGCCCCAATCAACTCCGTGCCATCACGCGTGTCGCTCCCCCGCATGAGCAGAAGGGTCACCGGCGTCTTTGCCTGGTAGCCGTATGCTCCGGCCATGATGCGGTAGCGACCGGGATACGGAGGCCGATAACCGACGTGATGTGAGGGCATCACATGAGGACGACTGTCAAAGGTCACCACCGCGTCCTCCACCTTCTTGATGGTGTTTCCTCCGCGCCGCAGCTCTCGCTCGAACCACATCGCGACATAGGGCGAGTTTTGATAGTCGATCAGACGGGGCTCCTTCGGCGGTCGCCGTCCCAGCGTGATGGCTTCGTCGAGCGCCCGATCGGCTCCCGCCAGGTATCCCCGAATGTGAACCGGAGAAATCCCCTGCCCCTCGGCGACGGTGTCGAACTTGGCAGACCCACCTTCCGGCGGCAGATAGTTCGCGAAGGCCCCTCCAATGCCCAAGAGGTCCTGCAGGGTGAACTCGTATTCGATCCCCGTCAGACGTCGGACCGGGACGCGTCCATTCCTCGTCTGCGCCCGCCGATTGGCCTTGCGCAGGTCGTTGCGGAGAGAATGCAAGGCTCGCTTCAGAAGAGCGGCGTCCGGGCGCGCCTTTTTCTTGGGCGGCATTTCGCCTGTCCTGATCTGATCGTAGACCATTTCCCAGCGGCGAAACACCACAGGATCGGAGAGATCGTGGCCAAGTTCCTCAAAATTCAAATCCGTTTTCGTCTCGGCGTCATGACACTCGAGGCAGGAGACCTCAAGGAGGGGAGCGATCTCTGCTTCAAAGCCCAGGGCCAGTGGTGCGAGGCTCGCAAGGAAGATCCCTTGGATCAGAACGCTCCAACAACTGAGGGATCGCAGCGTCCTCATCAGTCCTTCTCCGCAATGCAGTAAAGGAATTTGCTCCCGCGCAGAAAGAGCTCCTTGCCAGCCAGCGCCGGGGAGGCCCGGAACTGATCGTCAAGTTCATTGGTGGCGAGAATCGCAAACTCTTGAGAGCGCGTGAGCACCAAGGTCACTCCGTTGCGCCCCGTGATGTAAACCCGGCCCGCGGCCCCCACCGGGGAGGAGTAGACATTCGCGACCTCGGGAAGGCGGACATTTTCATAGAAAGCCTCGCCTGTTTTCGTGTCGAGACAGCTCAGAAAGCTCTGGTTCGATTTCAGAAAATAGAGCTTCCCCTCGTAGAGCAGCGGAGAGGGAATATAGGGCGTGCCCTTGTTCTTCCTCCACACGATTTGGTCACTATTGGTGATGTCTCCCCGGGCGGAGAGCGGCAGCGCGAGCAGCGAGTAGCCTTTGTATCCGCTCATGCAATAAACGAACTCGCCCTCCACCACGGGGCTCGGGATCGTGTTTTCCGAAAGTCCGCCGCATTGCCAGATAAGCTCACCATTTTCCAAATCATAGCTTCGGACCAGATTGTCCCCACAGGTCACGACCTGTGTTTTGCCGTTGTGTGCCACGATGAGTGGGGTCGCCCATCCATTCGGCTCATCGCGGTCCTCCTTCCAAATCGTCTTGCCGGTCCTCGCATCCAGGGTCTCGATGGAGGACGGTCCCTGCTGATCACGCAGCACGACGACCTTGCCCTCGTGTACCACCGGGGAGCACCCTTCTCCCAGGCTGGCCCCAATCCTGGCCTGCCCAAGTTTGCGATCCCACAGTTTCTTGCCCTCGAGGTCATAGCAGAACATGCCCGCCGATCCGAACCAACAGTATATGCGCTTGCCGTCCGTGAAGGGTGAGGCCGAGGCGTAGGAGTTGTCGCGATGGTGTCCCTCATGAGGAACGAACTCTGTTGCAGTTCGGCGCCAGAGTTCCTTCCCAGTCTTGCGATCAAGACAGAGAATCACGAACTGATAACTCGTATTCGGGAACTTGATTCCGAAGACGCGATCCGGCTGGTCTTCCGGCTTGGTCAGAGACGGATCCACCTTGCCGGTGTTGATGGAAGTCAGGAGGAAGACCTTGTCGCCCCAGACAATCGGAGTGGCTCCTCCCTTCCCGGCGATCTCGACTTTCCACCGGATATTGTCCTTCTCGCTCCACGTGGTGGGCGGAGTGGCCGTGCGGGAGACCCCGTTGGCTTCCGGGCCGCGCCACTGATGCCAGTTCGCTGCCCCTGCGCCCGCCTTCCCGGTCGATTGCCCTTCCAACGGAAGAACGGCGCAAAGCAGCCCCATGAGAGCAGTGGGCCCACCCATCCGGGAGCGACCTCCAAGGGTCCCTGTTTGCTTGATCGTCATATTATCACTGGGCCGTCTCGCGCCCAAGATAACTCCGCACCAGGGCCTCGAATTCGGAAAAATCTTTCGGAAATTACGGCGGCGGGGAGGGGGCCCTCCTCCCTTCTCATCGGAGGGATGGCGCAAGGATCAGGTGGGTCCCCGACCCCGGAGGGATCGCAGCATCCTCTGATATGCTCTCAACCTGAGTCCGGGAGTTTTCGAAATGCCTGGAACTTGATCCCTCCCAAGCTCAGAACGGCAGAGCCTTATCCTTGCGCCATTCCTGCTAGTCCTGCTTGGCGGCGTGCTCCCGGAGTTGGGTGGCAATCTTGGGCCTAAGTTTCTCAATCACTTTGAGATCGAGCTTGAGATCGGCTCCCTCACTGACCGCTTGGTAGAAATCGGACAAGCCCTCATTCCAGGAGGAGGACACCACATCGATCGGAGTCTCTCCCCGATCACTCTTCTGGCTGAGAGAAGCTCCCTTCTGCAAGAGGTAGTCGATCATCTCCCTTCGGCACAGGAAGGCCGCGAGGTGGAGCGGGGTATTTCCGTCTCGGTTGTGGTAGGAGACCTCGGCCTTCTTTCGATCGACAAGAAATTTCACAATCTCCATCCGGCCGTGAAACACCGCGGTGCTCAGCGGCGTCATGCCGCCATCTCGGATGCGCCGTGCGTTGAGCGGAGCGCCAGCCCGAAGCAGTCTTCTGGTGGTCTCCAAATCCCCCCTCTCGATCGCCTGGGCCAGATCGTCGCGAACGCGGCCGGGGGCTGCCTGAGCACGCAAGGTGCCCGCCTTCTCTTCATTTTCTGCGACATGAAAAATGAAGTCATTGCTGAACAGCCCATCCTGATTCTGCACTTGGAGCAAGTGCATGCCGACCGCCGGCAAACTCTCCAGCTTGATCACGATTCTCTCGTCCTCCTCCGTTTTCATCGTTCCCGGAACCTTCCTTCCATCCACAAGGATGTTTGCCCCTTCGCGAATGTGTCTTCCACTCATCGTCATGGTGGTCTCGCCGCCATGGAGAATGGGAAAATCCTGGGATCCGCGCTGCTTCTCGATCGGTCCCAGAGTCCACAAGGCTGGTTGGGGGTGATCGTAATCAGCATTCGATCCATGGCGGCCGGTAAAGGTCCCCACAAATTTACCCTGGGATGCGAACTCTACCAACCTCTCGCGCTTGAGAGCTCTGCGCTCGCCGGCGACCTCGACGTAGGATCCCTCCTTGTAGCGGGCATCGTACTGAAGAATCACCGGCATCGCTTTCGTATTATTGAGGAAGGCGCCTTCGACCTGCAGCACGATGCCCCCTTCGCCGGAGGAAAACTCCAGGGCATCCAGCAAATCTGTGGTCAAGGTGTCACTCGCGGTCGACTTGTTCAAGGTGACCTGACGGGCAAAGGAGCCCGAGTAGCCGGTGCTTCCTTCCAGAACCATGTTCCAGACGGGATCGAATCGCTCGTGACCGCGCCAGGAGAGGCGCCACATCTTACGCTCCGGAATGCCCTCGTCCGCAATCCGTCGGTAGAAATCAAAGGCGATGATATTCAAGCGTCCCTGCGGGAGGATCAGGAAGCGGTCATAAGCCCCCCGCCAAGTGGGAGCGTCCATCCCGGTCCCCGGCGTGTTGGTGCTCACCAGGAATGGCATGCGATGACAGTCGCCACAGACATTCGGACTCGGTTTCCCTTCGTGGTTTCCCTTGATGTGGAAGAGTTCGAACCCCCGCACGGCGGTGTCCGACAAGACATTGGTATACGCGCGCCGTTGCGCGGGAGGAAAGGTCACGTTGAGCAGGAACTTGGCCATGTCGTCGCGTTGCTGCGCGGACAACAAGCCTGCCTTTCCTTCCTCGTTCTTCGTGGAGTCTCCCACCATCGACATCGTGGAGGCCAGACCTCCATCAATGAGGTGCCTGGTCGAGCTCTCCGGGTTCTTGACCCTGCTGTTCGGTGCCACATGCCCTCGGGTGTTGGCACTGTTGTTGCCCCCGTAGGGGTCACCGGGGATGCCGTCCCAATGAAAGGGTGCCGTATCACGCAGACCGCGAAGAGGCATGGTGGAGCGGGGCATGATTTGGTTGCCCCCGGTCACGATGGGAGTCTTCAACACCCAGAGCAACTGGTCGGTGTGACCGTCTGGGTGACAACCGGCACAAGCAAAGGTTCCCGTGCTGGATGCCCCCGCGGTGTTGAAGGCAATGCGCCCCCGCTTAAAGGCGGCATGAGTAGGATCCTCCAAGGTGATGGTCTCCTTGAGCTTGAGCTTGCCGGGGGCCGAGACATCAACCAGCGAGACGGTATTGGCAACCGCGTTCAGGACCCATGCTTGGGTAAACGTTCCACCCTCAGCACTCTGCAGGGCGATGCCGCGGGGTACCGCCCCGACCTGCACCCGTCCGAGAACCTCTCCGCTCTTGGCATCAACCGTGAAGACGATGTCAGATCCTGCCGCAGACGCCACCAAGGTGGAGTCGTCGTCGCTGATCTCGATTGCGAAGGGCGTTGCCAATGCTTGACCGGGCTTCGGATGGTTGGGCGGAAGGGGCTCGAGATTGATGAACTCCGGCGGGCGGGAGGAATTGCCATCAAAGCGGACCGAGGTGATTTGATTCAGAAAGGCGCGATTCTGCAACTCGGCCAAGCCATGCTTCTTCGATCCCGCTCGCCCGTTGATTTCATTGCGGGCATCGGTCTGCGCGACAAAGACCCGGCCCTTCGAGTCTACCGTGAGGCCGTAGAGTAAGGTTCCCAGGGTATCCACCACTTCGACGAGCTTGTCGGTCTTGGTATCGAAG
Source organism: Roseibacillus sp. (assembly GCA_028821775.1). GTDB lineage: Bacteria > Verrucomicrobiota > Verrucomicrobiia > Verrucomicrobiales > Akkermansiaceae > Roseibacillus_B. The sequence continues at coordinate 85,184 of JAPKFB010000009.1, read as the reverse complement.
ACATAGAGGTCCCGATCGGGAACTTTGGGGTGTTTCACAATGTCCGTGACGTGACCAAGAGAGAGCACATTGTTATTGGCGATGGAGTGCTCATGGGCATTGAACGTCACCAACTCGCCGTCGATTTTGTAGCCCCCCGACAATTGAGTCTTGTTGTTGGACTCGAAGGGAATCACATAGAGTCGATCCCCGCGCACCACGATCGCGCGCGGATCCTGGGCCGTGATGGTGAGCCTCTTTTCGACCTGGCGCGTCGCTACGTTTACGACTGCGATCTGGTTTTCGGAGGAAAGCGCAATGTAGGCCTTCTCATTACTGGCAAAGGCGACTCCCACCGGCTCGTCAAAACGAGTAGCCTTGGTTCTGCGATCAAATTCCTGCACGGTGGCAACCACTTGCAGATAAGTCGAACTGTTCGGATTGGTGTCGATGACACTGACCGAATCGGAAACGTGATTCGTGACCCAGACTTCGTTCCCATCCGGCCGCACCGCGATGCCAACCGGGTCGATCCCAACCGGGATGCGCTTCACGATCTTCCTCGTCCTGGTATCAATCACGTCCACCGTATCGGAGGGCGTGTTCACCACAAACACGCGATTGCGATGCACCGCAATGGGGGAAGCGTGGGGACTCATGAGGGAAGGATGCCCCACCTTGGACGGCGCCCTGGGTGAGCCCACTCGCGGAGCAGAATCTTGTTTCGCCAGAACCTGAGGAATCCAGCCTGAGCCAAAATAGGCCCCCGTGAGGAGGATTGTGCACAGGAGGGCGAGATGTGTTTTTTTCATGCCTTGTCAGCGGATGGGATTGGTTTCGGCGAATGCGGGGCAGGACTGACTCCAACGGTCTCCAAATAAATTGGCGCAAGAGTGGGGCTATTTCCGCAAAAAAGGGGCCCTCAGGCTTGATTGCTTAATGGGGAAACCGAGTTCCCCTTCTTGGTTCAACCGACCCAGGAAGTTCAATCTCTACCACGATCTATCTTGGGGCGGGAGTGAATGCTCATCCGTCCCGATCCGCCGGGATTGAGATCACTAATCTTGAATAGAATTTGGCGCCACGCTTGAACGGCACGGACTGGCCCGCACCGCGAGGCACAGGGTGAAACCGGATTCTCGGGGTATCATGGGGTTTTGCTCAACCTGCTGCGCTTGGGAAGCGAGCACCAGAATTTCCCGCCCCCCCACGCGAAGGTTCCCCTCGGACAATTCCGTCGCCTCTCGCGTCACTCCTGGGTAAGGTGAGAACGGTGAATCATCTCCTGCGACCTCTTCCGCTTTTTCTGCTCACTCTGGTAGCGCTTCCCGCTTCCCCCCTGCCCGCCCCTCCCGTCGTCCACCAAGCCATGGGCACTGCGGGCGCGGTCGCTTCTCCTCATCCCCTTGCCACCAAAACCGGACTGGAGGTCTTGCGCGCGGGCGGGACCGCGATGGACGCGGCAGTCGCGATCGGCCTGACCCTCGGGGTCGTCGACAGCCACAATAGCGGGATCGGCGGCGGGTGCTTTCTCCTCGCGCGGCTGCCAGACGGAAGCTTCCTCGCCCTCGATGGGCGAGAAATGGCTCCTGCCTCTGCCCATCGTGACATCTACCTGCGCCCGGACGGCACACCGGACACCGCCGCCAGCAAGACCGGGGCCCGTGCTCCGGGAATCCCGGGATCGATTGCAGTCTACGATCATGTCCTGCGCCACCATGGCCGGACCACCCTTGCCAGCCATCTTAAGAAGGCCGCCCTCCTCGCCGAAGAGGGATTTCTCATCAACCGGAATTTCGCGAGCCGCCTGCGCGTCGAAGAGAAATCGCTCGCCAAATTTGCAGGACCGACCAGTCCGTTCTTCCGCACCAACGGAACCGTTCTCCAAGCGGGCGACCCTCTCCGGCAACCCGACTTGGCCCGGACCTATCGCACCCTCGCCACGGAGGGGATTTCCTGGTTCTACGGCGGGGCCTTTGCGACCACGACCGCGAAATGGATGGAGACCCACGGCGGGATCATCACGAAAGCTGATTTCGCCAACTACCGGCTCCGTCCGCGCAATGTTCTTCGGACCACCTACCGCGACCACGAAATCGTGGGCTTTCCCCCACCCAGTTCGGGAGGGACCCATGTCGCCCAGATTCTCAACATCCTCGAATCCTTCGATCTCGCCCACCTGGATCAGACCACCCGCACTCACCTCATCATCGAAGCGATGAAGCTCGCCTTCGCTGATCGCGCCCATTGGCTGGGTGACGCCGATCATGCCAATGTCCCGGTCGGCGGCCTCATTTCCAAGGGCTATGGCAAAAAACTGGCCGCGCGAATCTCGCCTGCGAAGGCCACTCCGGTTCTCAGGCATGGCGATCCTTCCAAGTCGGCGACCGATGCTCAGACTGAGAAGCACACCGCCCACTTCACCGCCGTCGACCGGCACGGCTGCTGGGTCGCCTGCACCGCCACCCTCAACACCTCCTTCGGTTCGAAAGTCCTCGTTCCTGGCACCGGCGTGCTCCTCAACAACCAGATGGACGACTTTTCCATCAAGCCGGGAGTCCCCAATGCCTTCGGACTGGTGGGTGCCGAGGCCAACGCGATCGCTCCCGGCAAACGTCCGCTCTCCTCCATGTCGCCCACCATCGTCCTCAAGAACGGCCAACCGGTGCTCACAGTGGGCGCCGCCGGTGGCCCCACCATCATCACGCAGGCCCTTCTCACCATTGTGCGCACGGTCGACCTCAAGCAACCACTCCACGAGGCCGTGAAGGCGCCCCGCTTTCATCACCAGTGGATGCCCGACCATGTCCTGGTCGAAGATGGCCTCGGGCAGGATCTCTTGTCCGCGCTCAAGGCGCGGGGCCACACTCTCAAGCGACGTTCTTCATTTGGAACGTGCCAGGCCATTGCCCTCGATCACTCCGCCCAGATCTTCACCGCCGTCAGCGAACCGCGTTCGGAAGGAGCGGCCGGGTGCGTGCAGGCCACAGCGCGGAAGAAGGAGATCGATTTCTCAAACTGAGACTCTCAATTTCCACGGCCTGACCACCACCTCGGCCGGAACCATGGAGACCACCGTCGGGGAGACGAAAGGGATCCGCGTCGCCCCCCCTGCATCGCTACGTTGGTGGCATGTCGGACCATCATGCCTTCGCGGAGCAGCACCAGCCATTCCTGTTTCTGAGCTGCGCGCAGGGAAAATTCTACCGCCACCCGCAGGATACTATGGAGTGGGTCAACTTTAAAAAATTCGCTCGGATCACACGCTTCGTCGCCGACATGATCGAGCGCATCAATCAAGATCCGGCGAAGGGAGGGAACCCAAACCCATGCGGTCCCTATGATTTTGAGATCCGAATGCTCCGCAGAGCGATCGGGTCCTTGCTTCCTCTCGGGCTCAATGACTTTGGGATCAAGATGCCCGATTCCCGTGAAGATCTCGACAACCTGATGACAAGAATCGTTGACGGCAGCCTGCCGTAAGGGCCAACATGTTCCGGGCTATCGGTCTGCCCATAAAGGCACCACACTTTTGCCCGCCCACCCACGGGCGGATCCGGACCTGCAAATCCCCTCATTTCTGGCATTTCCTTTTGGCACCCAGTCCCTGAGTCGCTTTCCTAGGATCTCGTCCCCAAGACCCGCCGTGAACACTCCCGCCTTCCTCATCCTCTGCACCACAAGCCTAGCCCTTGCGGAACCCCAGGCCTTTGATCGACTCACCTTCCATGCAGCCCCGAAAGCGCTTTCTCCCGATGCCCAATCGGAAGACTGGCCTCGCTTCCTGGGTCCGCGCCACGATTTGCACTCGAAGGAAACGAAGCTTCTCAAATCCTGGCCGGACTCTGGCCCGAAGATGGTGTGGGAAGTCAAACGTGGATCCGGACACGCCCCGGCAGTCGTTTCCGGTGACTTCCTCGTGATGATCCACGCCAGCGATGGCCGGGAAGTGATCGAATGTCTTCAGCCTGAAACCGGAAAGCGGCACTGGAAGTTCCATTACCCGGTCCAACTCGGTTCGAGCTTCGGCATCTCTGACGCCCCTCGGTCCGGGCCGGTGATCGACGGAGACCTGGTGTTCACGGTGGGTGTGCGCGGCGACTTGCATTGCCTCAACCTGAAGACCGGCGACCTCGTCTGGAAGACCAACCTCGACAAAGATTACGGACCCGCGCCCCTCTTCTTTGGGCGCGGAAGTTGCCCCCTCGTTGATGGCGACCAACTCATCGTCAACGTCGGCGGCAAGATCTGCGTGGCCAGCTTCCAGAAGCGCACCGGAGATCTGATCTGGAGCACCAACCACGACTGGCACGCCAGCTACGCCTCTCCGGTCCCGGCCACCATTCACGGCAAGAAGCGAATCCTGGTCTTCGCCGGTGGAAAACTTAGCCCGCCCGCCGGTGGACTGCTCAGTCTCGATCCCAAGACCGGAACCTTGGATCAAGCCTTTCCCTGGCGCGCCCGCATGTTTGCGTCTGTCAATGCGGCCTCTCCAGTCGCGGTTGGAAACGCGGTCTTCATCACGGAAAGTTACACCCAAGGTGGAGCACTAGTGGACTTCGCACCAGACGGGTCGGTAAAACTTCGCTGGAAGGCAAGACAGTTTGGGAGCCAGTTCACCACTCCGATCGCCCACGAGGATCACCTCTATGGCATCGACGGAACCGCAGGAACCGAAATGGTTTGCTACGACCTCAAGACCGGACGCGAACGGTGGCGGGATGGCATCGACATCAAGGGCGCGCGTCTTGGACGAGCGAGTTTGCTCCGCGTGGACGGCGCGTTTCTGTGCCTGGGCGATCAGGGCACCCTGCTCTGGCTCGACCTCACTCCGAAGGGAGCGACGATTCTCGCTCAATCTCAACTCTTCCGCGCCCCGGAAACCTGGGGAGTGCCCACCGTGAGCCGCGGCTTGCTCTTCGTGAACCAGAACGACATGGGACCGCGATTGATTTGCTATGACTTGCGCGGAAAGTAAGCAGTCGCCCTGATCAAGGAGCCCTCATGGAATCTGCTCAGGTCGCTGAGCAGAGACGCCCGCGCATGGACACCGAGGATGAGCGCAGAGGTCACAATCCACCCTCTCCTGGCAAGTAATTTGAAGGGGTCGGAATTTCATGGTACCATCTGCAATGCGATTCCGATTTGTCCCCTTCCTGCAAACAACTATGACCATCGCCCTGCTCGCCGCTACCGCACTTGAGGGACAAACCGAAACCGCCAATCTCAAGAAAATCGAATTTGATGAAGCGAGCCTGGAGGATGTCATCGCGTTCTTCCGCAGCGGTCCCGGATCCTCGGGAAAAAGTAAGAACATCCTGGTGGATCCTAAGCTCAGCAACCGCGAGATCAAGGTGACCCTCACCCTCTACGATGTCTCAAGAGGGGTCGCCTTTGCCTACGCCGCCGAGATCGCCGGATTTGACTACCGGGAAGAAAAATATGCCCTCCGCATCTTTCCCCGCAATGGAAACAAGCCTTCCGTGAAGGGCTTCCTGACTCGCGGTGGCCCCATGACTGCACGCCGGGCGTCCGAAATTATCATGCCCAAGGTGGAGTTTGACGCCACCGGACTGGCTGAGGTCATCCGTGACCTTTCCTCCGCCAGCCGCCAGCTGGACCCGAAGAAGAAGGGCTTGAACATCATCCTCAGCCGTGGCGTAGACCCAAGCACGCCGGTGACCCTCAGATTGCAAAACGTCCCCGTCTCGACCGTGCTGAAATACGTTGCGGAGTTTGCACGCCTCGACTTGCGGGCCGACGGCTCGGCCATCGTCTTCACGCCCCGGAAAAAAGTTGACCAAAAAGAGCCCGCTAAATGATGGCCGTCCCTGGTCCAGAATCCGACTCACTCGAGTCGATCAAGGATCGGACTCCTTTTCGCTCCGCTCAATAAAGACGCTCGATCACAAGAGGAGTCTCCCTCCGCCGTCTGGTCACGATACTGTGGTAGGTTTCCTCGTCCATGGTCACCTGCATCCCGGCATCTGCACTCGCTTCGCCGAGAACCGCATGGGCGGATCGCAATCCCCCAAGCCAAACCCGCGTGTCCGAGAGATAGACGAGATCGCCTGAACTGCTGTCGAGCGCTTCCAGTAGCTCCTGTGACGGCCAAATCACCGGCAACCCTGCTTCGCCATGAAGCTCCTTCTCGCGTGAGTCTCCCGCAAGGCGGGGAAGAGCACGGGCTCGAACGGACGAACCCTCCGAGCCCTCCGAGCCCTTATAGCCCCGCAAGGCATCACCGATCGTCCCCCACACCAGCCCTCGCTGACGTTCGAAGGGCTCCGGTTTGCTCAGAAGCGAGACCACCACTCCTATCGTCGCACACACCCCAATCCCGTAACAAGCGCGCATGTACTTGAAGTCTTTGATTCCACCGAGCGGCCCCTCCCCTCCTCCTCCGGAGGGCACGCCATGAGCAAACGGCGCAATCACTTCCGGGACTAAGATCGAAAACGCCATCGCGCCCAGACCGCCCACGAGGGTGCAAATTGCGGCCTTCGCCGTGAAGCGACGCCAGAACACCGCCAGCAGGAGGGTCACCACCAGGGGCGGAGTGACCGCCGCGGTGAAGGCGCCGTGGGCTTCATAGATCGACGCGAAGTTCATGAAGACCGGCACGAGGATGACGCCAAAGACCATCACGCTGATCGAGGTGATCCGAGCCACCTTCATCATCTCTCGTTCCGTCGCCTGGGGCCGGATATAGGGTTTGTAGAGATCGTTGACCGTCAGAGCCGCCACCGCGGTGATCAGGGTGTCGACCGTCGACATCAAGGCTGCGGTGAGCGCCGCCAGCACGAGGCCAAAGACACCCGGCTTGCTGAGAAACTCGGTAGCGACATAGAAGGCATCGGCCGCCTTCACATCAGCCGGCAGATCCCCGTGATTGACCAAGGCAGCGGCCACCCAGCCTCCGCCACCAACTACACAAGCAGCCACCACCATAAGGAGCACAATCATGGAGGCTGCCGCCTTACGCGACTCCCCCAGGGACCTGGCCGCGAGAAAGCGCATGATGATGCCCTGGTTCAGGAAGTAGAACATCGCTGAATTGGCGATGGCATCCTGCCAGAAAATTCCGACGCTGGGGAAGCCCGGGTCCTCGTTGAAGTTCGGGTAGGCGAGCCGATGGCTGCGCGGCAGATTTTCCCAAAAGATGCCGAATCCACCGAGATAATCGATCCCGAGGAAAAGAATGAGCCCACCCACCAGGAGGAGCATCGCGCCCTGAAAGAGGTCGGTCATGATCACGCTGGTCTGCCCCCCGGCTGTCACGTAGGTGGCGGAGATCATGGCCACCACCAGGGCGGCCAGGGGAATCGGCCAACCGATCAAGGCATTGAGCACTTTGCCCATTGTGAAAAGGTTCACCCCCACGTAGCCCACCAGGTAGATCAGGATGCAAACGGTGGCCCATAAGCGAACCTTGGAATTAAATCGCCGGCCGAGATACTCCGGCGCGGAGGTGACCCGGGCGAAGTAGAGGATCGGCAGCCATCCGAAGATGAGGAGGGGAAACCAGATCCAGTCGTTCAGGTAGCTCTGGCTACTAGACAAACCGTAGCCGAATCCTTTGTTGGAATACTTGACGAAGCTGTAGGACCCAACCGTGGTGGCGACCAGACTGAAGGCGATGAGCCACCAACTGAACCGCTGTCCGCCAAAAAAGAAGTCCTTGGTGGTCTTTTGTTTCCGGCTAAACCAGGTGCCGATCACCAGGATGATCACAAAGTAGCCGATCATGATCCCGTAATCGAGTGCAGTGCCCCGCACCTTGCCGTCCTTCTGAAGAGCATCCTCGGCACCTCCGCGATAGGGCACGGGATCCGCTGAGGGCATGGACCCGTACTGCAGATAGGCCTGGAGAGCCAAGAAGAATCCCATCACGGCCAGACAGCCCACCAGTCGGAGAAGAGGCCATCCCTGCAACCCGACGTAGCCATGCTTCCAGCCATAGACCAATCCAACCGCAAAAATGGCGCCGCCAATGATGTAGGTGTAAAGAAGTGGATCCACGGCCAAGTTAGTGGTGATGAAGCTATCCGGTCCGCGATCCGGAGGCAACGGATCACTTCAGGCCCGGATTCTGGACCTCGCCGCACTGCTGGGCAGACCACCGCAATCCAAAATCGAAGCTCCCCTGTTGCGAATTCTCAAGGGAGAATCCAGCGGTGATGCATGCTCACTTCAGCTCCCTGGATTCCAGCCAGCCCCAGTATTCACGGTCCTTCATGCGCTTGAAATGGTCGGCCCATGGAGCCAGGGCACGACTGGTGAGGACTTGGGAACCGCCCACCAAGCCTTCGGTCTCGCTTTCGGGTGTCGTCACCGAACTCACCGCCGGGAAGATCCTCCGAAAGGCTGCCCGAGTTCGGCTCTGCATCCGCCCGTGCCCCGCCCCGGTCAATAAGTTGGCCACTAGGAGTCCACCCGGCGCCAGCAACTTGCTGCATACCTCCACTCCGCGCCCAGGTGTCTTTTCAGGCCGGAAGACGTCCTCTTCCCCCGCCAGGTAGCAATCGTCGATGATCACATCATAGCGCTCCCTGCACTCCCCCGCCCACTGGTAGGCATCCGCGATGTGGACCTCGATCCGCAGTTCATCCAGATCCATGTATTCCCGGGCGAGCTCCACCATCTGCTCATCGATATCAACCGCGGTGAACCGGCACTCGGGAAGGAGATGCCGGAGGATGCGCATGGCCGTTCCCCCCGCCAGCCCAAGCATCAGCACTGATTCCGGCGGACCGCCCGGGCGCAGTAGGGCGCCCGCGGCAAGATTGTCCCACGCCAATCCTGTTAGATAACAATCGCGCTGCCACACCGCATGAGCGGCCCCCGCCACCCGCAACTCACAACTGCCTGTCTTCTTCCAGACTTCGACCCGTTGATACGGGGTCCGGACAGTGGAAAATCGCTGAAATGCCAAAGCTTGGAAGTCCTGACAGCCCAAAGGGAGCTCGCCAAGTGGCAAATCCCTTCCCTGCCACTCGCGCCCTCCCCGATGGGGATCAATCGTCTTCGGTCTGCGTTTCCGACTCTCGATTGTCCGAAAGATTGGAGACCGGAATTCCCGTGGCCTGCGCCCAGCTCTCAGGGGACATGCCACTGCTCCCGAACCACTCGGTGGCAGCTTGTTGGTCCTGGCGGTAGTACTGCGTGGCCGCCCTGACCAAGGCTGCTTGGCGCAATCCAGATTCCGTAATCTCAGCAGCCCAAGCCACGGCCGTGGCTCCGTCCTGGTGAGCATAGGCAGCGGTAAATCCGTTGATCGCAAGGTTGCGATCCTGCGAGGGTGACATCTCGATGATTGATTGGACCGCGACTTCCGGTTGGCGCTGGCCCCAATGCGCGTAGGCCGCGCTCCAGGCACTGCCCCGCAGAGGGCCCTCGGGTAATTCAGCGGCCCACGCCAGAGTGTCGCTCACGCCCACGTCCACCACGATCTCCCGGGTCAGCACGTCCATCGGTCGCCAGTTGTAATCTTCGAGATTGGTAACATCGTAAATATAGTTCGTCGCAACGGCCACGTCATTGTCGATCAGCCCTTCAAAAAGCCGGTTCCTGATCTTGTTCTGCACTTCCACTCCCAAGCCTCCAAAGAGATCGATGGCAGCCTGGGGATCGGCACTCGCGAGGCCCGGAATCATGTTGTAGAGGAATCCGTTGAGGTATTGCTGCGGGATCTCGTTGATGTGGGCCAGCGCAGCCTCTGGCTCGTTCGCGCCCCATGCATAATCGAAATTCTTCCACTGCTCCCCACTAGCACCGTTCTCCGCCATCGCCTTCCTGATCGTCATGGCTTGCTCGTTGGTGAAGGTCCCGGATTGCATCTCTTCCAGCAATCGGTCGAAAGCCTGTCGCCGTTTCACCGGATTGAACGACTTGATTGCCTGCAGGACCAGGGAGCGCATTTGATCGTTGTTGAGTGGTGCTTCGTTCGAAGGAATCGCACTCGGAATCAAGTTACCTCTCGTCTTCGTCCACGCGTTCGATCCCTCTTGAGACTCGGAGCGATTGCTCCTCTCGAGGCCTTTGCTGCTCTTTCGAGAGGGCGCGTTGCTCGTCAGTTCTCTGCTGGGAGCGACCCACCCATGCGGGGTTGATTTCCTGGTTTCGGCGGGGGGCCTCTCGTCGCGCCGCCCGACCATCTCCCATTCGTCACCACTCTTCGAGAGCCCTGCCCACTGGGAACCGGCCACGAAGGTGCCGATCGTGATCAGGAGCCAGGAGCCGTGAGTCCAGCGGGAACGATTCATCGTGTTGCCCTAATGCCATCGGCCTGCGGATGCCGCGGCGGATTCAGGATTCTCTGCTGGAGATTTTCCGGCAGCCCGGAGGAACTCACCCACTCCGCCGCACCGCTGGCGTCCCGGTGTCTCCACGCCCGGCCGACCCCGATCATGGTCTCAATTCGTTCCTCTGGAGAGGAAATCGCCTCCGCCCAGCCCATCGCGGCCCGGGGATTTTCCCAGGCGATCCTCCTGCTGTAACCACTGATCGCAGCATCACGCATCGGGGAAGCTGGCAGGGTCTGGATAAATCCACCCGCTTCGGTGGGATCACTTTCCGCCCATTCCCGCAACGCCCCTCGCATCCCCGCGTTCTGGCCTTGGCCTTCGGGAAGCTCGTTCAGCCAGGCAATCGCGGCCTCCGGATCCTTGGAGGCCCAGCGGGCTCCAACCCCTCCGATCACCGCGGAGCTCTCGGGCTGACCACTGAAGTTTGCCGCCCAGACCGCGGCCGCCTCCGGATCGGTAACCGCAAAATGGCCCGCGACGCGTCCCATGGCCTGATTCCTCAGATGATCTCCCGTCAAATTTTCCGCCCAGACCGCGGCCTCGGCAGGAGAGTCCGTGCGCAGAACGGCTTCCAGCACGATATGCATCATGCCCTCCGTTCCCTTCTGGTCGGTGGCCGCCAATTCGTTGATGAACTGGGTCGCGGTATTCGGATCGGAGGCGGCCAAGCCCTGCACCAATCCCCTCATGAGCCCGTGTCGCAGGGCCTCAGCCGGGATCTTCCTGTCGACGAGCACCGAGTCGAAACGCGCATCGTTCTCCATGTCGAGACCCTTGAACCAAGCGAGGGCGGCCTCCGGATTCGCACTCGCCCAACCAGCGAGGGCTGGCGACATGTCGTCCTTCTTGGTATCAGCTCCGAACATGATGGCATCCTCTCCCGCCACCGCACCCCAAGCATAATGAAACTCGCGGAATTCAGCGCTGCGATCATGAAGGTGCGCAATCTGTACGCGGACAAGTTCAGCATTCTCCGGAGTGAGAGCTTCGAGGAGACGCGAGAAGGCGAGTCGACGATCAATTGGGCTCGAGGACTCCCGAAACAATTCGCCAAACGAAGCGATGTCTTCCTCGGAAAAGGCCGAAGGAACGACGCGGCCACCGCCTTGGGAATGCCCAGCGCCGGAAACTCTCGCTCCTCCTTCTCCTCCCGCCCGGGAACCGCCATGCACCCCGCTCGAACCCGCGATCTGACCGCTCGGCCCTCTGGCCCGCCCCGCGGACATCCCATCTGCCTCCTCGGCATTGCGGCCAGACGGAAAGAGCTGCGAGCCCAGAACGAAAGATGTGATCGCGGCGAGGAGCCACGCGCCATGCACGAGTATGGTCTTCTTCAATTTTGCGGAGTTTCTCATTCAGGAGGGGCTAAAAGTTACTTGGAGTGGCTGCTCATCGCGATTCAAGAAGTTCTACGCTGATCACCTCCAGACCAACGTTTTCCTTCACGGTCTGGATCCAAAGCCAGACGAGCTCATGGCCAACAGGCGACTCGGGAAAGCGATTTTTCATGCGGGGGAACTCGTCGAGTGCCAGTTCAATATCAAACTTCCCCTGGGACTCCTCGCTGAATTCGATCTTGCTCGACGCCTCGAATTTACCGGAAAACCCGCCCCGGACGCGGTGGGTTCCAAATCCGATCTTCACCGCCTGGCTTCTCGTAAGCCGGCCTACAATCCGAAAGCGCGCACCCTCGGTGAGAAGAATCGGGGGAAGGTGTAGTGCCGAAGGGCCCACCACAACGCTGTGAAGCAAGATTGGATTCTCACGCTCGCCATGATCTCCCCGAAAAATGTGGGCTTCAGCCCGCAAAACGCCCGGCTGGTCCCCGCCGCCGGACTCCCACTCTCCCTGCCGCTTGTCGCGGGGAAGCTCGCTCTGCCAGACTTCCGCATAATCGCCGCGCGGAGTCGCTACAAAGTCTGTCTCCCGTTCGAGAGCCGCGACCACAAAACGATTGGCCGGAACTTCCTGCACCCTGCCGTCGACAAGACGCTTAACACGCACCAGCCCTTCGTTGACGGTGAGACGAGTCGAGGCCGAATCAGCGGTGACGTTGAATTGCGTGCCCAGAACTTCTGCCTCGGCCGTCAGGGTCACCAGGCGAAGCGGTTTGCCGGTCGACTGAGGAGAAACATCAAGCGAGAGGTCTCCCCGGCGAAGACGAATCAATTTGCCTTCCTCCCCCTCCGACAAGGTGAGCACGGCAGGTCCGGAGATCCAGACACTTGAACCATCGAGAAATACAATCTCGGCCCACGAGTTCGTGGCAAGCGTTTCCAGCGTGCCTCCCTTGATCGCATCGCCGACATCCAGATTGTAGTTTACCTGCCCGCCGTCGCCGGTCCACGCCACCGAGCCATTCAACTCGGCTATGCGTGCGATGGGCGAAGCCATCTGGGCTTTGATTTGCGCTTGCACCGGAACTTGCGAACCCGGCTCGGATCGCACGAGCAGAAAAATCGCCCCCACGAGCGCCGCTGCGACCGCCGCGAATCCCAAGACGGTCCCTCTCGCCCATCGCCGCCCGCTGGACAGGCTGTTAGAGTCGACCACGAAGAGTGCCCCCGCGTCCTGCAGGTCCATGTGAAGGCCGAGGTAATGAAGATACCGTTCCTGTGCCTTGGTATTTCCCTCGAGCAAAGTTTCCAACTCCGCAAACTCCGCTGCCGTGATGGACTCCTCCACGAGGCGTGCCAGGAGAGCATCGAGCTTGCGATTCTCTTCTACAGACTCAGGCATCGCTCCAGCCCTCCCGTTTCATGGTCTGATCGATGCAATTCATGAGTTGAGCCCGGATTTTTTCCAGAGCGTAGTAAAGCTTGTGCAGTTTCACGCCCGTGCGTTGGGCCTCTTCCTTGACCGCGCCGTGTCGTCCGTATCGCATGTTAACCCACTTACGCTCCTGCTCGTTGAGCTTGCCCAGGCAGTCTTCCAGAGCCTTGCGACGCGCCTCCATCACGGAAATTTCACTATCGTGACTTGCGTTGAGTTGCTCGAGCAGGGGACCCGAAAAGACCAGCTTCTCACGGGCCTGACGCTGCCGCCACTTCAGCACTTCCAACCAGGCAAACCGGATGGCCCACGGCACAAAGGGTCGCGCCTGATCATAGTGTTCCCACTTCTCCCAAAGCTTCACCGAGACCTCTTGCAAGACCTCCGCGGCATCAACCACACGGGGAATCATCATGAAGACATAGCGCTCCACTTCCGCCTGATGGCGGGTCCAGAGACGGACATATTCAGAGGTAGGATCCATCGATCGCGTGGGGCAGGAAACAACTCCTTGTACACTATCCGCTCAAGAACCGAATATTCAGAATAATTCTTCGCCCAAACCCGCCTTTTGCGTGAACCCGCCGAGCGGGCCTCCCCGCTTGACTGAGCTACAGAGCCCATCGATTCAAGCGATTCCGGCTCGCAATGATGATTTCGTCGAGCGATCCGAAGAGGCCCTCGCTAGTTCTTATTTCACCGGCAAGGTCCGGAATTCCAGCAGGCCGGAAGCATGCGCCTTGGTCGACTCGAACGCCAAGCGGAGCGCGGTCGTGATCACGCGCTCATAGCACCCTTCGTTGAAGGTGTCGAGTTTCAGCCCATCCGCATCCTTGGTCTGCACCTCCTTCCACCCACCGCTTCCATCACAATATTGAACGCGCCACGATTTGGGAGGTCCCGCCAACTTGGGCCGCATGTCATCATACCAAAAAACCGCCGCCGAGGTGAAGGACTTGGACGCACCAAACTCATTTTGGAGCCACTCCGCACCATCCACTGCTGAAGGCTAATCGACTCGGGGGACCCGAAAGTCATGCGAGGAGAGAGGAACAAATCCATCGTTGACGGATTCTGCCGAGCTGAAGATTTCATTGCACCAGTCAACCGATGACGTCACGAGACAGGCACGCTGATGACAGGTCCAATCCCGTTGTTCCCAAACCCGCTCCTAGCTCGAATGGCGCAAGGTTAAATGGATTCTCTTCGATCGGAAAGAGTGGCTCCTCGGCCCTCTCGATCACGAATCCACATCGCGCAAGCTGGGGTGAGTGATGATCCTTGCCCGCGCCGGTCGGCGCACCAAGACCGAAACGATCCGCATCACTTTGCCCACACCGATCTTCCAACACTCTTCCTGAATCGCAGTGGAGAACGCGAGGGAGGCACTTTCACTGACCGAAATAGTGGCGTAAATTTGAGCGGGGGCCAGAAGTAGTCCACAATTGTGGACAGTGTTTCCGCCTTGCCTACGTAATTGGCATTGTCCTTCTGGCACGGGAACTGCACGGTTCCGTGCGTGCGCCGCACTCGACTCATTGCCACCCTCGGTCCCGCGACCGACTCTCTCGAAGCGATCAGAGCCTTGATCGAAGCAGGCACTGACGCTTTTCGGATCAACATGAGCCATGCGGCTCACGAATGGGCCCGCGAAGTTTCAGCACGAATCAGGGAAGCGGCCAAGGACGCTCCGCGTGAACGCCCGGTCGCAATCCTTTTCGACCTGCAAGGACCCTCCATCCGAACGGGGAAACTCACCACTCCTCTCGAGCTCAATCCCGGCGACCAGATCGAATTTCGGCACGAGGGAAGCACCCCCGCCCTCCCTGCCTCCACCACCGTCAATTACTCCAGCCTCGTCAATGACGTGAACATTGGCGACACCCTCCTCGTCGACAACGGCGCCATGATCATGAAGATCGCAGGCGTGACCAGTGATCGCATCACTTGCGAGGTGATGACTCATGGCACGATCGGATCACGCCGACACATCAATCTCCCCGGGGTGCGCCTGAATCTTCCAGCACTCACCGAAAAAGACCGCGCGGACATCGAAGTGGCCGTCGAGTGCCAGGCCGACTTTGTGGCCGGATCGTTTGTGCGGGACGCCGCGCACGTGAACGAACTGCGGGCAAAGATCGCGGAGGCAGGCGGACACGCGGAGCTCATTGCCAAACTCGAGGATCAGGAGGCCATCAAGAATCTCGACGACATCATTTCCGCCGCCGACATCATCATGGTGGCCCGTGGGGATCTCGGGATCGAGGTCCACATCGAAGAGCTCCCCATCATTCAACGCCGTATCGTCAAGCGCTGCCTCTGTCTGGGCCGTCGGGTCATTATCGCCACCCATCTCCTCGAATCCATGATCGAGAGCCCAACCCCCACTCGCGCGGAGGTGACCGATTGCGCGAATGCGGTCTACGAAGAGGCCGATGCTCTCATGATTTCCGGCGAAACTTCGGTGGGGAAACACCCGGTGCGCTGCATCGAAATCCTGGACCGGGTGGCCCGCCGCATCGAACGCTCAGGCGGCTTGGGCTACGCCACTCATGCGAATCTCCGCTTGGAGAAACAGCACGCGGTGCGCGCTGCGGTTCAGTTGGTTGACAGCATTCAGGACGCCGTGATGGTCGTCTTCACCCAATCTGGCGCCACCGCCAACCAGGCCGCCCTCCTGCGGCCCCGCTCACCAATCTACGCCTTCGTTCCAGACGAAAAGGTTTGTCGAGCCCTCACCCTCTCACGAGGCGTGCGCCCCTTCGCCATCCCCTTCCACAAGAAACCTCGCGATACCATCGCGGATGCCGTCGCGACTCTCCGCAACCGCCGCGATATCCCTGCCGGCACTCCCTTGGTCGTGTTTTCGGACACGCTCCTCATGGAGCAAGCCGTCGACTCCATCCTCCTGGAGCACGCGTAATCCTCGCTAGCAGGAATGGCGCAACCCCCTGCCTTTCGGCGCCCTGTCCGCACTCCCTTCTCCTGCGGGCTGATCACTCCACCCAACCCTGACAGACCCTAGGGAGCAACCTCGATTTTGACGCGGTAGAAGCGCGAATCCATGAGCGGTCCCAGCGCGATGGTCTGCACTGCACCCGTCCCCAATTGCGAGGTCACTTCGTCGAATTGGATCAGATCCGTGCTGCAGGTCACCGTGTAGCGACGGCCAAGGAGAGTCGGAAATGAAATTAAATAGTCGCTTCCTGAGAGGAACAATTCGGGGTTAAAGCGAGAGTTTCCATCGAGCGCATCAGTGAGCAATAGATTAAGCTCCTCCGCATTGGAATACTCATCGCCATCCGCATTCTCATCACCATCCTCGATTCCGTTGTGGTCTGAATCCGCATCGAAGGGATCAAGTCCCAGGGTCGCCTCATCGGTATCGAGGAGGCCATCGTTGTCATCATCCGGATCGGTGGCGTCGGGATCACCATCGCCATCGTTGTCGGGAAGAGCCACTCCGGGCTGGATGCTGTTGATGGCAGCCTTGATATCCGCTTCCTGCGTGGCGGAAAGCGCCCCGCTGAATTCCGGCTCCCCGTTGTAGCGGATTTCCCGCAGCGAGAGGCCAACGGCATTGTCGATCAGGTTGAGGATCACCACCCGGCGTCTCGCGTTGAAGGGGAGGGCCCCGGGGGGGGTGGGAACCGGGTCTCCCCGGAAGTAGGCATAGGAGACGCGGATGTCGTCTAGGCGGTTGGGCGCAAGATCGATTCCCGCCCTCTCAAAGCTGTTGTTGGCCCGCAACGATTCGACGCTGATATCCCAAAAACTCTCGTGCTCATTGGAGACGAGCACAAACTCCACTTCTACCCCATGGTCATTTGCCCCATCGTTTGCTCCCCGTCCGGCGTTCTTGAAGTGGCTGATGATTTTGCTCCCGAACTCGGAAGCCAGAGTTTGTCAACCCGGTCACCACGGAGTGACAAAGACCAGGGCCAGAACGGTGCCCGGGTAATCGCTGAGATGCTTCTGAGTCAGCGTCGCGTAGTTGCTGCCATTGAACGCGCTGCCCTCGGAGTAGCCGACATCATCAGAGATGGAGCCCACGGGCGGGGCCGCACCAAAGGCGGATGGCGCGATCCCGAAGGCCAGCAGCGAAATGATCCAAAGTTGTTTCATGGGGGTTAGAACGAGTAACTGACGGCAATCCGCGTGACCCACCAGTCGCGATCACGGTAGAGATTGCCGAAGAAATTATTGGTGGATGTGAGGGGCTCGAAATCGGTGTTGTAAAATCCCCCGTAGAGGCGCACCGCAAAATCATCCTTGTCGTAGAGAATCGAGGCCCCCAGTTCATACGCTTGCAACCCGGGCGCAGCGGTGCTGAAACCGTAAGATTCGATTTCGCCGGAATCTTCGTAGTAGCGACTATTCACTGCGACATGCCAACCAGGAAGAAACTCATAGTCGACCATCACCCCGACGAAGTATGCTTCGAAGCTTGGTCGCTCCCGGGTGGCGCCCGCGTTCACCCGTAGTGTCCAATCCGGCCCAAGGGCTGCTGCCAAATTCGTCTGCCCCTGGAAGCGCGACTCGCGGTCCGTGATTTCCTGAAACCGAATGGAGGTTTCCATTTTCAACCAGCCCCTGATCACTTGGAGCCAGGTCGCTCCGCCGGAAGTCGTTTCGAGCCGCTGACGGCCTGAGGTCAGTCCACCAATACCAAAACTCCATCCCTCCACAATCTCATCCTCGCCATAGCCGAGGTTGAAGTTGATTCGGGTCGTCCCTGGCACCAGGTCCCAGGCCGCGCCCGCACCGAGCGCCCAACCCGCAGGATCAGCATCCCGATAGCCGGGAACAAACCCAAAAAGCTGCTCGTAGTATTCCGCAATCCACACCGAGCGGTAATCAGGAAATCCCTCGTAGCCTCGCACCAGGCCCGTCAACTCGATCACAGGGGTCGCCTTCCAGGACAAGTCGATCTGAGCCTGGCGATTGGACTCCCTCCGATCGGCAGGAAAGGTCACCGTGCGCGGCGAGTAGTCGATATCGATATCGGTGTAGCCAAAGGTCGCCCCCAAGGTGATCTCGCCGCGCCGCTGCTCGTAGGCCACCGTGGTTCGCAGGACCGTAATGTCGCCCCCAAGGAGCGCCTCCCCTTCAACGTCCACCCGATTGGCTCCTTCGAAAAGCCAGCCCAGACCGATGGAGGTTGCCTCCGAGCCCCCCTCGAATTCGGCAGACTCATCGAGCGGTCCCGCCCAAGCCAGACCCGGCCCGAGCATGAACGCCACCACCGAGAATTTACTGACAGGACGCACAACCACCACCAGCTGAAGTGTTGGAGAGCGCGCGCCCCTTCTCCACCTGATTGACAAGACTGCAGTCGGACAGGCGGGCTCCCTTGGCATCAAATTTCATCGCAGTTCGATTCAAGACCGCTTGATCGGACAGCGCCACCCTCGCGCAGGAAGGAAGGAGCAAGGCGAGGGCTGCCCCGGCAAAAACCAGTTTTTTCATGACGCTACAGTGGAAACACCACAGCACATGGGGTCAAGGCGATTCAATTCACCAATCCCCGCTCGTGGTCTCTTACAGCACTGACGGCTCACTCCTCAAATTATTCCAGCAAATCTGCCTTCCCCCTCAAACAAACCTTGGGGTCTTCAATATTTTCGCGCACCGCGGGCACCTGAAATGCTCAGGCGGGAAAATCCAGCGATGCCACCGGTGACGTGCGGTTTTCCCTAAACGTCGAGGCCCCTTTCCCCCAATCCGTCATTATGCCTCCCTCGACGGTCTCGCAGGATCTTGAAATTCTCGAGAATGCAGCGCGGAACCTGTCGGATGGGTTGGCGCGGCGCGAGGCGGAATTGAATCGAGATCCATGACCACCGAGCAACAATGCCAACCCCTTCCACGGGTTCCACCCCGCGGCCCGACCTTTCGACTCATTGGCGTAGCGACTCTTCTCACAACAAAACCCTCCCTCGGCGCGGCATGGTGGAGAATTTCAACCCCCTGCTAGAGAGCATCTTCCACCTCAGCGCTCACCTCTTCCTTCTGGTCGGTGACCAATTTGGTGAAATGAACCTGTCCCACCCGGCGACCGTCCGTGCTGGTCACCTTGGCTTCGTAGCCCTCGATCTCCACCACCTCGCCCGGCTCGGGTAGGTGTCCGAGCTGCTGGGTGATATAACCCCCTACCGTCGTGACCTCCCCGCTCTCCAGTTCGAGAACCGGAACGTGATCCGAGAGCTCGTTGAGCGAGATCGCACCCTCCACAATAAACTCGTTCTCATTCACTTTGGTGTAGGCACTGCGCTCGTTGTCGAACTCGTCCTGAATATCGCCCACCAATTCCTCGATCACGTTGTCGAGGAAAACCAGCCCGGAAGGATCGCCAAACTCGTCCACCACCATCGCGAGGTGCGCCTTCTCCTTCAGAAAAAACGTCAGGAGAGTATCCAACGGCATGGTCTCCGGCACAACCTTGAGCTCTCGCTTGATGCGCATGAGATCGGGGTCATCCTCCCCGGTGAGAGTGAGCAGATCCTTGATGTGAATCAGGCCCAGCGCATTGTCGATGTGACCCTGCACCAAAGGAAAACGCGTGTGCTTGGTGCGCGACGCAATCTCGAGATTCTTTTCGAAGGAGTGATCGAGATCGAAGACCACCACCTCGCTGCGAGTGGTCATCACGTCATGGACCTTGAGATCGTTCAACTCGAGGGCATTGATCAGAATCTCGCGCTCCGTCTCGGTCACTTCGTCGTGCTTCTCACTTTCCTCCACCAATTGCGCGAGCTCCTCGGCACTATGCACTTCATCGTGGCTTGCAGGCTCCACCTTGAACACTTTGCGCAAGATGAAGTTCGCCGAGCCATTGATGGTCCAAATCGCCCAACCGAAGACCCGGTAAAACCAGTGGAGAGGCGAGATGAGCCAGAGCGTCATGGGCACCGGCTTGCGAATCGCCAGCACCTTGGGGACCTGCTCCCCAATCACGACGTGCACGAAGGAAAACGATCCCGCCGCGATGATAAAGGCGATCACGTGCTTGGCCCATTCCTCAAGCCCGCTATTTTCCAGGATTGGACCAATGAAGTTAGCCACCAGCGGTTCTCCCAGCATCCCGAGAGCCAGGGAGGCGACCGTGATGCCAAGTTGCCCCGCCGAAAGATAGCCATCAAGTTTCGCGAGGGCATGAAGCGCCAGCTGCGCCCTCCGAGGGGCCTTTTCCTGGGCTTCAACCAGTTGGCTTTTGCGGACCTTGACGAGGGCAAATTCCACCGCCACGAAGAGGGCGTTGATCACCAGAAAAATGAAAATCCCGACCAGGAAGAGGATCACTTTCCCAGACGATGGGAATTCGGTGGGAAGCTCTCCCCCGACGGCCAGGACCGAATGAATATTGAAACTCATCCCGGCGCTCACTTACAATTTTTCAAAGACTCCTTCGTCCCTCTTCTCGAGGACGGTAAATCCGGCCCGCTTGGCCTCCTTGGCCGAAAACGGTTTTGCCACTCGAGGCGTGAATACATTGCTGACGATCTTTTTGACCGGGTTCTTGCAGAGCGGACAGACCTCAAGGGGGTCACGGTCCACCGGTCGTCTCAATTCGAACCCCCGCGCACAGCGGATGCAACTTCGATCCGGATCGTTGGGGCCTTCAGAAAGATACTCGTAGACAGGCATCTGAGGGTGCGGCGGGCAGGGAGATTGGTTGCCACCGCTAGTCGAGCTTTGGAAGCTACGCTACCAACTCGATTTTGTCACGCCGGGAATGAGTCCGGCGGAGGCCATTTCGCGGAAAGTGATCCGGGAAAGACGGAAACGACGGAGGAACGCACGACGGCGACCGGTCACTTCGCAGCGATTGACCAGCCTGGTGGGGCTCGCATCACGTGGAAGCATGCTAAGACCAACATAGTCCTTTTCCGCCTTCAGCTTGTGCCGGAGGTCCGCATACTTCTTCACTGTTCGCGCCTTGCGCTTGTTTCGCTCAATCCAGCACTTCTTGGCCATGGGAGGGCGTCAATTACGCAGAATCAGGGTTGATTCAAGGGTTTTTTGTTCGCCGGGACGCTTTCTTGGCCTCCAAAGTGCGATTTAGCTCGAAATGGGGCAAAGCTCCCAATCTCACCGGGTAAGGACTTATCGCTCCTTGGAGGGCGTATTTTGCATCAAAGGCCCCTTCACAAGCCCAAATCCAGCGCACAAGCCCCCATTTCGGACCCACTCGGAGCCCTGCCCCGGTTCCCGCCTGCAATCTTGTTCCCCATCAAATGGGCTCTCCCGTTGCCCTCTTTTAATTCCCAAGCTTGCAAGTCAGAGCCCGCTCCGGTTCTTCTACGCTCATGAGTGACACACGCATCGAACGCGACTCGATGGGCGAAATGCCAGTTCCTATCCGGGCCCTCTACGGAGCCTCCACCCAGCGCGCCGTTCTAAATTTCCCGGTCTCCTATGAACCGGTCGAACCGGGCATCGTCCACGCCTTCGGCCTCATCAAGTGGGCTGCGGCCCGCGCCAACGGCGAGTTGGGACATGTCTCCACCGAGAAGACCTCCCTCATCGAGCAGGCCTCGCAGGAAGTCTACGAAGGAAAACTCGATGAGCACTTCCCGGTCGATGTTTACCAAACCGGATCGGGTACCTCGACCAACATGAATGCCAACGAGGTGATCGCCAATCGTTGCGCGCAACTCGCTGATCTCGAAGACAAGATCCACCCCAATGATCATGTCAATCAAGGGCAGTCCTCGAACGACACCTTTCCCACCGCCATGCACATTGCCACCGGGGTGGCCCTCAAGAACGACCTCATCCCCTCGCTCGAGGGCCTGCGCGACAGCCTGAGCACGAAAGCCGAGGAGTTTCACAAGGTGCTCAAGATCGGGCGCACTCACCTCATGGACGCAACTCCGGTGCGCCTCGGTCAGGAGTTTGGTGGCTACGCCATGCAACTCACCCGCGCGGTAGATCGCGCCCACAAGGCTCTCAAGGCCATTCACGAACTTGCGCTCGGCGGCACCGCGGTGGGCACGGGCCTCAACTGTCACCCCGACTTTCCCCCCAAGGCCATTGCCTTCATCGCGGAGAAGACCGGCATCGAGTTTCGGGAAGCCATGAATCATTTCGAAGCGCAGGCCGCCAAGGATGCCCTCGTCGAGTGTCACGGACAGCTCAACACCATCGCCACCAGCCTGTTCAAGATTGCCAACGATCTCCGCCTTCTCGGTTCAGGCCCGCGTTGCGCCATCGGAGAGATCTCACTTCCCGCCACCCAGCCCGGTTCCTCCATCATGCCCGGCAAGGTCAACCCCGTCATGAGCGAAGCAGTCACCATGGTGGCGGCCCGCGTCTTCGGCAACAATTCGACCGTCACCTGGTGCGGTGCCAACGGTCACTTCGAGCTCAACGTCTTCATGCCCGTGATGGCCAAGTGCGTTCTCGAAAGCATCCGCCTCCTCAGCAACGTCTGTGGCATCTTCCGCGAACGCTGCGTGAATGGCATCATCGCCAATGTCGAACGCTGCGAGGAGCTCATCGAGTATTCGCTTTCGATGGTGACTTCCCTCGCCCCCGTCATCGGCTACGACCAAGCCAGCAAGATCGCCAAGGAGTCGGTGAACACTGGACGCACCGTGCGCGAACTCTGTGCTGACCGCCTGGAGGATCTTGGCATCACCGCCGAGCAACTCACCAGCGCCCTCGACCCCGCCTCCATGGCCGGCGGATAATGTCCAACCTCCGGGATGGATCCCGCTCCTAACCGACCCGCCCACTCAATTCCGCCACCCCCAAAAAGGCAAGGGACGCGGCCTCCAGCGTCCCTGTTCACAACTTTTGTTGCTGGTTTCAATGAATTCCTATCAAAGATGTCTGCGGCGCTTGGCCAAGAGGAGCAAGGGCGCCATCGCGGCCAGGTGAATCTTCCCCTCCGCTGGTTTGATCGCGGTCCCGGAGTCGGCCAGTTCCACCGAGAGTGCACGCGTCACCCGCATTCGGCGACGCCTTCCAGTGGGATCCTCACCCTTCACCTCGCACAGCTCACCTGCCAGGGAGGGATGCACCTCGGGACAGATCGCAAGAGCCTTGCGCTCTTCAAGAGCTAGGGCCGGATCTGCCGGAGTATAGAGATAGCCCTCCTCCACTCCGGCTACCTCTGGCGGAAAGACGAAGGACACTCGGCTGCCACTTGGAAACGCGGCTCGGGAAGCGGAGGAGACCAACGCAAGCGTCAGCGCTAGGACGAAAAAGTTTGTTTTCATGAACCGGGTGAGGTTGAAGGAACAAGGCCATCAAACCCCTAATACTATCCGTCATCCCATACGTTTTTTAGTTCACTGGATTAACTATCTAAGTCCGCCCAACTAATGGCTTTGCACAGAAATCTTGGAGCCCGCTCCTCTCCCCTCAACCACAACCAAAACCGAAGCTTCCCTTAAGTAATTAGAACTATCTAGATCCCTTCGAAAAACACCTGTTTCCATTAAGAGAGTCTGACTACTTCGATCTTTTAGTCTCTATCTATCCCTTATCTTGATGCAGAACTAGCAGTCTTGGATTGTTAGAACTTCTCCTTCTACTGGTGATAGAGGGCCTCGATTTGCTCTTTGGAATCGCTCACCCGGCTCTAGTCTCCGCAGGCATGAGCGATCAATTCGGACTCCCGCTCTTTGAACCCCGACCGGTCGAGCAAAGCGCAGAGGTCATTCGCACCTTTCTCGGCGTTCCCGATCCTCCGCCCCTCCTTTGCTCCGCTCTGAAACATCACGTCGCACATCTCCGCTGCGAAGTTGTCGTGCACACCCCCACTAGTCTCTCCTCCTCCTTCGACGAATTCGGCAGACCGATTCCAGGAGACTGGGGCAAATGCACAATTGAGATTCCAAATCTCGAAAGCTCCGTGCACCAGGCGGCCAATCCGCAATCGCATGCCGAACCCCTCACGTCTTCGAAGATGCCCGCAAAGAGGTGAAACGCAGCCTCACAAATCCCGATCTCCAAGCCGCGCTCAACAAACCAAGAATCAAGCGGAACGAAACGATCGAGTGCTGGCGGGAGCGGCCCTTTGAGCTATTGCGGAGCGGTGATTGGATCTCTGGACCCTTTGATCGCGTCGTCATCGTTTACGGCCCCGGCAGGATCCCCTTGCGCGCCACCATCCTCGAGGTTAAGACCGACGCGGCGGAGAACGAATGCGACACCGCCCGCCGCGCCGACCACTACGGCCCGCAACTCGCCAACTACCGCCACTCCATCCCTCAGCTTCTCGGCCTCCCCGCCGATCGCATCACCACCATCCTCCTCTTCACCAAGCTCCCCCTCGTTCTCGAGGTTTGATTGCCTTGCTCGCCCTCCGCTCAGCCGCCACCGCACCCGACATCGCCCGTCACTACGACGAGCTCGACTTTTTCTACCGCCAACTCTGGGGCGAACATCTCCACCACGGGCTCTGGGAGGAACAATGGGAGGACGACCCACAACTCTCAATTCAGGAAACGACGAGGCGACTCCTCGAAGTCACCATCGCGCCCCTCTCCCTCCAACCGGGTGAACGCGTGGTCGACATCGGATGCGGATACGGCGCAGATGCCCGATGGCTCGCGGAACACACTGCCGCCCATGTCACTGGGATCACCCTCTCAGCTCTGCAAGTCCAGCTTGCGAAGGAGCACCCTCCTCCCGTCAGGGGAAGCACTGTGATTCGGCAAGGAGATTGGCTCCACAATGATTTCGATGACCACTCCTTTGGGGCCGCCGTCGCGATCGAATCGTTGGCCCACATGCCAGACAAACGATTGTTTTTTCGCCAACTGTCGCGCACTCTGTCGCATGGTGGACGTGCCGCCATTGCCTGCTGGACCGCCGCTCCGGACTGCAGTTTCCTGGAAACCATCCTCCTTCGCCGTCTTTGCCGCGACGGCCAGCTCCCGTCCCTGGGAACGCTCAGGGAATACCGTGAACTTGCCGAGGACGCGGGACTGCGATTCACCAATTATCGCGATCTCACCACTGCCGTGGAACCAACCTGGCGGATCATTCGCCGCCGCGCCGCAAAGGCGCTTTGGAGCCTGCGATTTCTCAGGGCCTCCATCGTGACCGCGCGCCGCCGTCCCAGCTTCGTCCTGACCATTCCCTCCATGATGTTGGCCTATCGCACCCAGGCCCTGCACTACGGGATTCTCTGGCTGGAAAAATAGAGTCCTCCGCAGCGAACGACCTGCCTCGGCCCCTGATCTTGAAGTTTAGGTGGGACTTGGTCTCTGGATATTGGCGATCTTTCGAACAACCGCCGCATCGTAACTTTGGCGAACTTTCGACCTGAGGCCGCAGCTCACCATTCAACATGCACATGAGAACGATGTCCGGAATCTCCCGGTCCGCGGGTTTCCCGTGCTCCGAGTTGTCGGCACCTCTTCATGAAGCGCCTGAAATAGGGATTCCCCCAGCCCACTTTGATTCCATTGATGTAGTCAACATCGAAGGCCGTGCCGCCATAGTGCCCGGACTTGGGACTGTGCGACCCGCCCGCCAACTCGGTCACCCGAAAGGAATATCCCTCCCGAGCAAGAATCTTCAGGGTCCGCAACATGCGGGTATCGAGATAGATGGCCCCCCCCGGGGCTCGTTGGTAACGACTCCGATGGGATCGTCTCCCCGCCGCGGCGTGCCGGATGTTGTCGATCGCGGTCGCACTGTCGTGACGCCCACTGACATGGAAGTTCGCGAGACCCACCTTGGGATCGTCCAGGAGCGAACTGGCGAGAGCTTTGCGCACCGAGATCGCAGCGGACGATCCGGGTTTGGTTTGCAAGGCACATCCCACGCACATGATCACCGCAGCGAGAGCGGTGAGGGCGAGGGTGATGGGGGCTGGTCGGCAACTCACACACCGGACTTACCACATGAACTGGAGGGAGGGCAACCGGATGAACGGGTAATTCCGTGGATGGGATCGCAGCATCGGCTTGCCTCGCGCCCTTCCTGAGGATAGCACCCGGCATGGCCAGGGGCTACGACACGAACCAAGAACGCAAACAGGCTCTCTCCCTGCTCGGCAAGGATCTCGCCCGCCGCGCCAAGTCAAAGTGTGAACTCACGCAGGCGAGCGGGGTCCCCCTCGTCACCTACGAGCTTCCTCCCGCCCCAGACGATCCCGAATTCGAACGCTGTCTCCTGGTGAGTGAAGACGTTCTCGCCCAGTTGAACAAACCATCCAAGCTGCGCGCGGATGAGTGGCGTCATCTCTCCGAGCTCATTTGGTCCGACATCCCGATCGTGCAGGCAATGGCGCTTCGCCTTCTCCGCCATTTCGCACCCGAGCCGTGGGCACAGAACCTCATCGATGAAGCCTATCTCGATCCCGAAGTGGAGATCCTGGCTGATCAAGCCGGGTTTTAAATCTTCGCTATTTCACCTAGAAGACTTCAGGAGGGATCGTTATAAATATA
Organism: Roseibacillus sp.; assembly: GCA_028821775.1. GTDB lineage: Bacteria > Verrucomicrobiota > Verrucomicrobiia > Verrucomicrobiales > Akkermansiaceae > Roseibacillus_B. Next base: position 58,714 of record JAPKFB010000009.1, on the reverse strand, counting down.
TGAAGCCACCTCGCTGGATGATTGGGAAATGGGGCTGGAACAGGATCCCCCGACTCCTCGGCTTGATCTACCTCTCCCTCACGATCATGACCTGCTCGCTCTCCAACAAGATCATCTTTCTGCCCCCGCCTCCGCAGTATGCCGAATATGGAGCCGATCTTGAGATTCTCGATCCGGGCGAGCAGCAGGTCGCTTGTTTCTACCTTCCTCCGAAGGAGAATCAGTTCGTTCTCCTGTGGGCGCATGGCAACGCGGAGGACATTGGTTCACTCAAGCCACTCTTTGAGGCCTTCCAGATGCAAGGTCTGGGCGTCCTCGGCTACGACTACCCGGGCTACGGCCACAGCGCCGGCTCGCCGGGGGAGCGCTCCTGTTATCGCAACGCAGAGCGCGCTTACCAGTTCCTGGTGGAGGAACAGAAGATCGACCCTGCCCGCCTCATCCTGCTCGGACAGTCCGTGGGCACGGGCCCAACTTGTTGGTTGGCGGAGCGTCACCAGGTCCATGGCGTCGTCTTGATTGCGCCCTTCCTCTCCGTCTATCGCACCCTGACCCATTTTCCGATCATCCCCGGAGACAAGTTCAAGAACTTGAAACGAATCAGGAAAATCGAAGCGCCTCTCCTCGTCATTCACGGCACTTCCGATCGCGCGATCCCCTTTCGCCAAGGCCAGCGAATCTATCACGAACACCGTGGACCAAAAACCTTCCTGGAAATCAAGGGCGCCGGGCACAACAACATTTGGAACAAGGGCTGGACCGAAATGTTCGAGGCCATCAAGACCTTGGCGAAGATCCCGAGATCTCAGCCGCCGTCGGCGCCATGACGGAGGAAAGGGGATCTATTTCTCGGATCCTCCCGGGACCAGCTCGACCCCAAAGAAGTCCCGCATAACCTTGCGGTAAACCTCCCATTTGAACTCGGGAAGCCACTCCAGTTCAAACTGCGCAGGACTCACCCACGTGTGGCTGCTGAATTCGCGGGGCTTCTGATCGACATTGATGGGCGGCGCGCCATCCTTCAAACGGCAGAGAAAGTAGGTCTGTGTTTGCCCATCGAAGTGACCCTTCTTCTTCTTCTTGACGCCCTCCGGGTAGAGATAGCGATAGCCCTCGCGCGATTCGAGGACCTCGTACCACTCCGGCGGGAGGCCGACCTCCTCTTCCACCTCCCGATGGAGAGTCTGGAGCGGCGTTTCCCCCTCATCCATCCCCCCTTGGGGAAACTGCCAGGACCCGTCGATCTTGATCCTCTCGCAGATCAGCAGGTGATCATCACGATTGAGGAGGAGAAGTGCAACATTGGGACGATAGCTCGGCATGCTGAGAACCAAGCGGATCCGGGGCCCACTCTCAACCGCCAATCTTCCGCAACGATCCTTTGACGAGCGCGAAGCTTGGGACAATACTCGCGAGGTAACACCTCGCAGACCATGAAAATACTGAGCATTCTCGCCATCTTTGCCCTCGCGCCCCTCGCCCTGGCCCAGGATACCGCCAATCCAAATTCCACCACCAGCAAGGACGAGGACAAGACCTATAAGGATTCTCCCGACCTGAAAGGCTTTTGGCAGGGCACGATGCCCGGCGGCAGCTACCTCGTGGCCCTCAGTCGGATTACCTCGATCAGCAAGCACGAGTACCTCCTCGAGGGAAATCTCATCGTGACGGAGGTGACCATCGACACCCTCGGTGATACCACCTTACGCGTCTACCAGATCACCCCGGCCGCCCAGTACGGAACTCTCGCCACGGGGCGCAAGATTGTGGAGCGCGGCAGGGATCTCCTGGATCGCGCGGGCCAACGCACCGGCGCAGACATCAACAACATGGTGCACAAGCAATATGGGATCACCACCCACTCGAAGAACATCGAGTTTCGCGTGAAGGACCTCGGCACTCTGGACGCTCTCCTCAGCAGCGTGCGCACGGCGTGGATCAACGGCAAGGGCCGCAAGTTCGTGGTGAACGAGTAGTCCCCCTCCCGCACGCGCTCCCTGAGCAGCAGGGCCCTCAGGGATTCTCGAAACCGAGTTCTTTTTCGAGAGCTTTTTGCGCCCGCTCCAGGATGGACTTCCCTTCCTGCTGGTCGACTGAGTCGTTGCCCTTTTCCTTGCCTTCCTTCCCGGCATCCTTCTCCGTTTCTTCCTCAACGCCTTTCTCTTCCTCGAGAGGTTCGCGCTCCTGATCCTTCCGCTCCTCCCCGGGACTCTTGGGCTGGGGAGGCATCTCTCGGTCCTGCGGACGCTGCGGATTACCCAGAATTCCTTCAATAAGACTTCCGACTCCGTTGCGGATCTTGCCCACCGGATTGGGCACCCTGTTAAGCAGATCCACTCCTTGTCCAATGAGATCGATGCCCACCTTGGCACCCTCCCCACCCGTCTCCCATAGTCCCAGCGCAAAATCTCCGGCCACCTTGCCGCTCTCTCTGAAAACAAGCTGGCCATCCACCATCTCATACATCCATTCAAAGCCGGCTGCGATCAAGCGCTCACTCAAATCTTCACGCGGAAACTTTGTGGTCCCGGTGATCCTTACCGGCGTCCAGTGCATCCCATTCTTGCCCGCGACGAAGAGTCGATCTGCAGCACCAGGAATGCTGTCCAAGGTTCCCGGAGTGACTCCCAGCTGAATCAAGCCCTCAAGCCGGCCATCCTCGATGGTGAGATCTCCCTCCAGGCGCAGCAAGCCCTCCGTGGCGATGACGATCTCGGTGAGTTCCAACTTGTCGCCCTCTTGACGATACTTGAGCCTGGCGATTCGAAAATCGAGTCGGCGGAAGCGTTCCGTGGCCGTGAAGGCCGCGATCCGATCGAGCAGGGGCAAGGCGGTGAGATTCCCACGAACAAGCTCCAACTCCCCGATGATGAGAGGCGCTTCCTTTCCTGCGCCCTCCACCGTGAAATTCGATCTCAGCTCCCCCCGCAGTCGTTTGCTCCAGTCATCGGGAACTACTTCATCACACTGCACGTTCACGAGGTCCCCATTGAAGACATACTGACCGGTTCCAAAATCGATTTCACCATCGGTGGCCAGGCGTCCTGATTTGAAAACGTGCCAATCTCCACTCTTCAGAAAGAGCGCTCGATCGACGTAGCGCAAGCTCGCATCCTGCAGATCCAACTCGGGAAAAAGGGTCAGCGGCGTCAGGAGGAGGCCCCGCGACAAGGTGGCATCGTAGGAACCCGGAGCGTATCCTGGAGAAATGTTGCCCTGGATGCCGTCCCATCGCAGAGCCGAGGTTCCAAAGTCTACTTCGCCACTCATCTCGTCGAGACGCGCGGTGGTGAACTTGAAGGCCTCCTTGCGACGATCCTCAGATCGAGGACTGTCCCTGGTCACATCGATTTCGACATGCACCCGTCGCGCGTGCACCTCCCCAGTCTCTAATCGCTTTCTCAAGAGCGGCGCGAACCGGACTTCGGTTTCGAGATCTTCCAATTCGATCCGTCGAATCATGTTCTCGCCCTCGGCCTTGAAGCTCGGCGCACGCAACTCCATGCCATCCCACAAAAACTTGTCAAAGGTCGCCTCCACCTGGAGAGATTCACCCACTTTCCTGTTCACCATTTCACGAAAGCGGTCACTCCGCAGGTAGCTCTGCATCCAGAGGTATCCTCCAATGAGGGTAATCCCAACCAAGGCGATGATCGCGATGGTAACCCTTCCCATCCACACCCCGGCCCGACTCCCTTGTCGGGCCTTGCCCTTCCCGCTCTTTCGCCGTGCCCGTCGTGATCTCGCCATTCCTTGGCAAAGCGTAACGGATTAGCGGAATCGCTCAAGAAAGTAGACCCTCATCAGGCAAGAAATGTGCTCGCCAGTTGATTGTGGGATCGCTTGAATCCGGTTCCCCTCTCAACCCCACACCGATCCCAATCCCAAGTGCTCGAGCTCAAGGAGATCTGTTTTACAATCCAGAAAGATGGCGATCCGGTTCATCTCGTGAACCACGCTTCCTTCGCGGTCCCCCGGGGCCACTTCATGGCCATCGTCGGCCCATCAGGCTGTGGCAAAACCACCCTGCTCAAGACCATCGCAGGGCTCAACCCCGAGTCCGAAGGATCTCTTTGGTGGGAGGGCCGCAACCTCTCCCAGGAAGGCGATCTCGAACCCTGGGAAATCGGATACGTCCCGCAATTTTCCATCGCTTACGATGAACTGACCGTGGACGAAGCGGTCGAAACGGCCACCCGCCTGCGCGTGAAGAGCGCAAATTTCGAGCAACTTGATCGCAGGATCGATCGCATGCTCGAAGAGACGGGACTTGATCCCATCGCGGACCGCAAGGTCAAGATTCTTTCCGGGGGGCAAAAGCGACGCCTTGGCCTCGCAATGGAACTGGTCTCCGACCCCAAGCTCCTGCTTTGCGATGAGGTCACCAGCGGTCTCGATCCGCGATCCGAACGGGAGATCGTCCACCTGCTCCACGAACTCTCCCGCCACGACGGGCGCATGGTGGTCTCGGTGACACACTCGTTGGCCCACCTCGAACTCTACGATTCCATCCTCGTTCTGCACGAAGGTTGCGTCGCCTTTCACGGTCCTCCCGAACAACTCACCCACTACTTTTCGGTCGATGACACTGAGGAAATTTTTCCCATCCTCGCGAAACAATCCGGACTCGCTTGGCAGGACTCGTGGCAAAAGCACCGCGAAGCCTACTACCGCAAATTGGAACGGACCCGCCAAAAGAAAATCGCGGCCGGCAAGATCAAACTTCCGCGCGATGCCCGGCAGACCAAGTCCAGGAAGGATGACACCCCCGAAAGTGACGTTGAGGGCGATGAGATGATCATCGATGAACCGGATCCCATTCGCGCCCCGGGTCTCTTCAGCCAGTTCAGCACGCTCCTCACCCGCCGGTGGAAGATCTTCTTCCGCGATCGCGCGCAGGTCTTTCTGCAACTCGCAATTCTGATTTGCTTCCCCGTCCTGGTCACCCTCTTTTCCGAAAAGGGAAAGGACCCCATCAAACGTCTCTCCGATTTGCCGGAGGAAAACATGCTCCTCGAGTTGCAGTCCAAGGTCGAAGTGCGCAACGATCAAATCAGGGTGGGTTCCGCGGTCTCCGGAATCATCATGTTCGAAGTCATCCTCCTCGCCTTGATGGGATCCAACAATGCCGCGCGGGAAGTGGCGGGTGAACGTCAGATCATGGAGAAAGAAAAGTTTGGAGGAGTGCGCCCCCTTGCCTACCTGATGAGCAAGCTCACCTTCCTTTCCTGTCTCATCCTCGCGCAGTCCCTCTGGATGGGCATCTTTGTGGAGTTCTTCTGGGAATTCCGCGGGACCTTTGTGAACCATGTGATCTTCCTGGTCCTCGTCAATGCAGCCATCACCTCGATCTGTCTCGCTATCTCTTCCCTCATGAGGACTGCCGAGCAGGCTTCTCTCCTCTCGATTTACCTTGTTGGTTTCCAACTCCCACTCAGTGGCGCCATCCTCGCCCTCCCCGAATCGATCGAATCGGTAACCCGCCCCTTCATCTCCGCCTACTGGGCTTGGTCGGGCTCCGTCGATGCCCTTGGAGGAAACATCTTCAATGCCGTCGATGTGGTGGCCGACACCAGCCTCTCGGCCAACAACACTTGCCTCTACATGCTGGTCGCTCACGTCCTGGTGGGAATCGTTGCCGCCTGGATCGGAATGGCCCGTCACCAATGGGACTGATTCTCCTTTAGATATCCAATTTTCGAACTTAGCATTTTCTCCAGATGGGTCGCCGCGCCAGCTCCAGTCTCAACACCACCGCCATCGTGGGAATCGCGGTGGGCGTTCTGTTCCTCATTTTCGCAGGAGCGCTCGTCCTGCGAAAGGGCCGGAGCGAGACCTTCGACGCCCCAACCCTCCCCATGGAGGAGGTCTATAGCAATGCCAACAGCTTGCGCGGAAACGAGTATACCGTGGAAGGCACGGTGGACCGGCGCGAATCCCGGGATTCCGGCCTCGGAATCAGCATCGTGGTCGACTCCGAGGGCGAGAAATTGCCCCTCTTTATCATCGTTCCCGACGATGTGGCCACCATCAACATTGAGCGGGGCGTCACCTACGCATTTATGATTCGTTTTGGTAAAGGCGGAGTTCCCATTGCAACGGGAGTAAAACGCCTTTAGACTCACCGACAGCCCCGATCCCCATGATGAAGACGAAGATGATCCGAATCGGCCTCCTTGTGGCCCTGAGCAGCGCCGCCTGCGCCCAAGTCTACACCCCACCACAGCCCGGAGCCACTCAGGGAACGCCCACCGACACCACGACCACCGTGAATCGGCAGCAGCCCCAATCCAAGTCTCCCTTCGGGGAAGAGATTCCGCTCCTCAATCCGGGAGACGAAACCGTCACGGTGGCAGGAATGACCATCCCGCTGGGCGACAATCGTGTCCTTCGCGCCCGCTTCGAAAAGTACCTCAGTCAACCCTCCGAAGACTCCAAGGGCGCCAAGGACTACCGCGCGAACATCGATCAAATCCTCGCTGACCTTTCGCCCTATCGCAAAACGGGGCCCGATATCAGGGCCGCCTTCAGAACCTTGCCCGCAGCCGCAGCCTTCCCGGCCGATGCCCGTATCTGCATGACCCTCGCGGAGGCGGTCTACGTCGCGATGTTGGCTCGCAAGGACAACGGCAATCTCCACAAGATCAACGAGGGACTGGAGGAGGAGAAGCAAGAGCGGATCCGGGACGGGGATTGGAAGACCCGCCATGATCGCGATCAGAAGACCGGTGACACAAATTCATCTGGCCAAGGGGCTGAACAGAAGAACAAGAAAGCAACCTCACTCGGACGGGGCGCCAACTCGTTGGAGTACGCCGAGATTCTCCGCCGCATTGCCGAAGTGGAGATGATGAAGAAGAAAAACCTCGCGCAATCCGAAGTTCAGATCCTCCAGACCAAAATCCAATATCAAGCCAACATGGCTCTCTGGACGATGCAGCGCCGCTACCAGCACGTCCTCATGGCTTCCCGTTTCTACAATCAAATCTGGAAAGACGGCGATACTGCCCTGCATCTCGACAAGAATTCCGATGTCTCCAAGATGTTTTCCGAAAGCTTGGGAGTCAATCCCACCGTCTCGACCCTTGATTCAGTCGCGAATGAAGCGATCCAGGAAGTGAACAAGGCCATCGAAGCCGTCACCTTCCTCCTCGAGCGCGAGGAAATTCACACTGCGTCCAAACGCCTGATGGAAGCCTACATTATTGGAGAATATCTCGCTCCGGTCGCCACTTTGGAACGCGAGAAAAAGCGCAGGATTCAGCTCTACGTCCGCGACCTCTACGATCTCTACGGAGCCATGCAGGCCCGGAACTACCTCACCGCGAAAAAGCTGGTCGATCGTTTGAACAAAGTTGCCAAGGATTTCCCCTCCGCCAAGGCCGAGAGCGCCATCGCGGGTTACACCCTCGCCAGCGATCTCTCGGTGGAGACTGCCAAGACCTACCTGCTCGCTGGCGAACGTGAGAAGGCCGCGCAGGAGTTCAAGGCCGCCGCCGAAATCTGGCCGACCAACCCCAAGCTCGAGGAGTTCAAGGACCTCATTCAGAAAAGCAGCGTCTTGGTCACCACCCGCAACGACTTCGACCGGCTGCGGAGTGAGGAAAACTACCGCGAGATCTTCAAGCGGCAGTACGAATTCGCTCCCATCGTGAAGGGCGATGAGATCCGGGAAGACACCTTGACCCAGATCATCAAGAACATTCACCGCATCGATGGTGCCATCCTGGTGGCCACTCAAGCAGCCTCCCACGGAAACAGTTTCGCCGCCTGGGAAGCTCTAGCGACGCTCCGCGAAGAGTTTCCCGATGATCCCAAGCTTGGTCGAGAGATCGAAACCCTGACTCCGAAGGTCTCTACCTTCGTGAACGCCCTGGAGCGCGCCAAGAACTTCGAAAACCGGAGACAACAGCAAACGGGATCCGCCATTGCCTGGTATCTCCGGGCCAAGCGAATCTATCCCGATAGCGAGATGGCCGAAGAGGGCTTCCAGCGCCTCCTCGAAAAAGTGCTCCCCGAAGGGGACCTCTCTCCCGCGGCCGCCAAATCCGCCCGCGAGAGCGAGGAGGCCAACTATAACTAATCCCTATCGTCGGGACCGGGACTCTTGACCGCATTCCGGGAAAATTCAGGGAGATCATTCCTTCCGACCCCAGAGAAGGCTTCGTTTTCGTCCTCCATGGTGGGTTTTCCCTTCCAAGAAAGGATTTCAGCCCAACTTTCACTCCAATCCTATCGGTGGGTCTACTCGCGCGGGCCCTTAATCAGTTCTTAAGAAAAACTGCGTAATTTGATCTGAAAACAAAGTTGATGGGCCATCCCCATCTTGGGTAGCTTCAAAACGTGAAGAAGGTAATTTCCAAACTAACATTCGCCCTGTCGATCCCTGCCCTCGGCACCTTCATATCTTCCTGCATCTGCGGGCCATTCGGAACTCCCTCTGCCCCAAGCTACGATAAGGGTGGAAAATCCGGTGGTTACGGTTAAGCCAAAGGCGCCATGCTTTACCGTCCCAACAATGGTTCCTGGTATGGCCACTGGTCCGAAGATCGTGCCCACGCCGAATACCACCTCCGCGCCTACAACGGGCAGACTGGATCCAGCGGCGGCGTGCTCGAAAGCAACTGAGCTCCCACCAACGATGGCTCAATGCTCGAATCCAGGAGGATGAATTTTCGCGCTACAAGGAGGCTCATGAATTCTTTGCACCTCCTGAGACCCTTTCTTGCGGCCGTCTTGTGCACCTGTGCCTGCGTCTCGTGTGTCTCGGACGGGACTTGGCGTTCACAGATAGCAAGTGGATGGATGGACTCCAATTATCGGCTCTCCCAACATGAAAGCGACCGCCTTAAACGTGAGGCTCGACTCGCCCAAGAGGACGGCAATCGAGAAGTCTGCGGAGCAATTCTCCAACGCCAGGACGGCACCCTGGAACTATGCTTCGCAAACAATGAGAGCATCCGCGCACATACCTACACTCTCTCCTCCAAAAGCGTGCGCCGGATGCAACGCATCGCCAAGGGGACGAACTCCACCATCATCGGCTCCTTCCATTCTCATCCCTCCAGCGTCGCCCAGCCCGGGAGAGGAGACCTCAAGCATGCCGGAGTCCACAGCCTCATGATGATCCATTCCGTCCGTACCGGCCAAACCAAGCTCTGGAAGGTCGTTCTTCGGGAAGACCAAAAAAAAGGCCGCGAAGTCCAACTCCAGGTCTTTGCCCGCCGTCTCAGGAGCGCCTCCCCTCTCGCACCCTCACCCTCGAAACCCATTCCCGATCACTTGAAGAACAGGGTCCTGGATTTGAGAACGCCGGAGAGGTGAACGGACCTCAAGGATTCCATCCTGCCTGCACCTACACAGGGGCGCCCGTGGTCCAAACCTCTTCGAACTATATTCCGCCAAGCTGCCGGAGGTAGGCAAAGGAGTAGATCCCAGTCCCGTGGCCGTCGCCGAAGTGGAATTGCAGGGCGTAGCCACCAATCGCTTGGTAACGGGCCAGGAAGAAACTCTTCTCGTTGTAAGTCACCTTTGGTTTCACCACAGTTCCCGCCGCATCAGGCTCGCCCTGACAGCTCGCACAGGGACAGGCCCGCCGAAGACGCTCAAAGTCGAGGTAGCTCTCCTTCCCGTCTGCCCACGCAATCGCCAGTTCAGTTCCCACCACCACAATATTCTCGATCGCTATCATCACTCCACTCCAGAAATTACTTGGAGGCCCCCGGCTTTACGTGGCGCGGCCCGAAGATGGAAGACCCAACTCGTACAATGGTCGCACCCTCTTCGATCGCGATCTCAAAATCGTGGCTCATGCCCATGCTCAACCCAGGCAGCGCCACTCCCCACCGATCCTGCAATTCGTCCCGCAAGCCAGCGAGCTCGCGGAAGGAGAGGCGCGCCTCCTCGGGGGACTCCACCGCAGGCGGAATACTCATCAAGCCCTCTACTCGCAGGTGCTCCAAGGCGAGGAGGGCATCGAGCCCCTCGCGGAGCTCGCCCTCCGAAAAACCACTCTTGCTCTCTTCTTCCGCGGCGTTGAGCTGGAGATAGATCTTCGATTTAAGCTTGAGCTCACCCGCAATGCGATCCAGGTGAATTGCCAGTCTCAGGGAGTCGACGCTGTGAATTGTCTCGAAGAGCTCCAGCGCCTTGCGGGCCTTGTTTCTCTGCAGGTGCCCAATGAAATGCCAACGCGTGGTGGCCGGCAGGGCGGGAATCTTGGCCGCGGCTTCCTGCAGCTTGTTTTCACCCAGAAGATAATGTCCGGCATCGAGGACATCCTGGAGCACCGGCACCGGCCAAGTCTTACTGACCACCAGAAGCTCCACGGTGGCAGGATCTCGATCGGCGCGCGCGGCAGCGCGGGAAATTTGCGCCCCGACCCTCCGCAAGTTGGTGGCGATGTCCGCCATGGCCATTGACAAGAGGGTTTCTCAACGACCGTCGGGAAGAATTCCCGCCGTGCGTGCCTTGTCTCGCTGATCCACAAGATCGATCATCACCGACAGCGATTCACGCTTCACAGGATCAAGCCCGCTCGGCCAGAGAGGCGTGTCGTCCAGAGCTTCCGCTTTATCCTTGGCACGACGCATGAACGCTTCGGCATCCTTCTCCCGATCGACTTCCGGAAGTTTCTCCAAGTTGAGATCATCGAGGGTCAGGCGGAAAAACTTGAGCCGCTTCTTGTCCGCCTCTTCCATCGTGGCAAAGCGCTTCCGGCGTTCGGCATTGCGGGACTTCCGTCGCTTCTCGGATTCAGAAAGCTCACCTTCCCGTTTGACACGGTTGAGGGAGACCGAATTGCCCGCGATGCGCTTCTTGGTGCGGGCGACATCCTCCACGATGTACTGAAAGTCCTTGGAGCCCTTGATCCGCTCCGCATTGTGCTCCTGCAAGATGGGGAGAAAGAGCCCCTTCCGATCCAACGGTCGAAAATCCGGGGACTTGCGGATCAAATCATGGTTGAGAGGATGCTTGAGATAGGCTTCTCCTATGTCGAGCGCATCGGTGAGCGAGGGAAAGATGATGTCAGGCGTCACTCCCAGTTTCTGCGTCGAGCTGCCAGAGACCCGATAGAACTTCTGGATCGTGGCCTTCAGGTAACCGGCCCGCGCATTGTCCTCAAAGAAGCGGAAAAAACGGCCAATTTCCATCGGCTGCTGCACCGTGCCCTTGCCAAAGGTGGAGCTATCTCCCACCAAAACCGCACGATTGTAGTCTTGCAGGGCGCCTGCGAGAATCTCACTGGCGGAGGCGCTCGATTTGTCGGTGACCACCACGAGAGGACCGTCGTAGAGCGGGCGTTTGAAGAGGGACTCCTTCGATTCGATCCGCCCGATGGTATCCTTGATCTGCACCACCGGCCCCCGGCCTACGAAGAATCCGGTAATCCGGCGGACTTCTTCGAGAGAGCCCCCACCATTGCGGCGGAGGTCCAGCACGAGACCGTCCAGCCGCTCCTTGTCGAGTCGGGCAAGCAATTTCTGAACATCGGTCGCGACGCTCGGATCTCCATCTTCAAAATCCATGTAGAAGGAGGGGAGACGCAACCAGCCAATCCGACGCTTCCCGGATTTGTGCGAAACTTCAATCACCTCGGCCGTCGCGAGTTCGTCTTTGAGATCCACCCGGCCGCGAGTGATCGTAATGAACTTCACTTCTCCGGGGGCACCGCCGGCAGGTTCCACCTTGAGCCGGACTTCGGTCTTCTCCTTCCCTCGGATCTTCTCCACGACGTGGTCGATCTTCATGTACATGATGTCGATCATCTCGCCGGAGTTCAGGGGATCGACACCCACGATGCGATCGTTGAGTTTGAGTTCGCCCTGCTTGTCTGCCGGCCCCTTGACCACGATTCCCATGATCTTGGTGGCGCCATCATCCTCTGCCTGCAGGAGGGCTCCGATCCCCACGAGGGAGTTTGCCATCCCCGAGCGAAAGCGCTCCATCTCACGCATGCTCATGTAATCCGTATGAGGATCATGAGCGGCCGCGACCGCACTGAGAAAGTAGTTGGCCACATCCTCCTCATCGGCTTCGCCGATACTGTGCTGAAACCGCTTATAGCGAAGGGCGATCTTTTCCTTCGGTCCCTTTTCCTCTGCCAGCGGATTCTTCTTGCCCTGCTCTTCGGCGAGTCGCTTCACCGCATCCCGACGAAGGATTTCGGCAAGGAGAGCCTCTTCGATTTGACGCGTCCAGGTTTCCTCCGCCGCTTGCTCACTGGCAGGCCACGGGGCATCCTTCCTGGTCCGCATCACAGCCTCCTTGGAAGTGAATTTGAAGTCTGAGGTTTCGAGGAGCTTGTTGGCAAACTCCACCCGTTCCTTCACCCGCTCGGAGTAGACTTTGTAAATCTCGTTGGCCGGTTCCATACACTTGCCCTTGATGAGCAATTCGTGCAGCCGCCGACCGTACTTCTTCTCAAAGGCCTCGATGTCCTGTTGCGTGAAATAGAGCCGCGCAGGATCGAGGTCCGATAGATAGTCGGCGAGAATTTTCTCGCTGAGCTCGGCGTTGAATTGAATGCGTGCGTAGTGGCTGTTCTGCAACATCCCTGCCATTTCGCGTCCAACGACATTGAAATCCGTTTTGGCCTGCAGGGTGAATGAGGAACAGCCCACCAAGGCACACAAGGCCGCAGTGAGGAGAGTGGAGTTACCAGCCATTTTAAAGAATACCGTTATAAGAGGGCGAAAAGGTCTCGTCTAGGATCGGCGATTTGTCTCAATTTGTCGAATTCTTTCCCCCTCCGCGCAGTGGGGCTCTTACTTTTCACCCCGGCTTCGGAGCCGGTCAGCAGCTCTGCGCATTTTCAGCCAGTCCTGAAAGTCGCTTTCATCCAGCTCGGACTGATTTGGCAAAATTAGCTGGGCTCCCCACCGAGTGAGCTCGTCAAGGAGAGGAGAACGACGACGCAGGGACGCCTTGAGGGTCAGCTTCTCCTCCCCACGCCTGAGGTGAAGGGCAATCACGTCACCCGGCTTCTTGGATTGAATGTAATCAGCGAACATCCGCGTGGGAGAAAGGTCGTCAAAGACAATTTGATCCACTCCGGTCACAAGATCGTTCACCTTCAATTTTGCGACTTCGGCAGCCGTCCCCTCCCTTACCACTGTGACGCGCACGACGGGCTGCAGTTGTCCCCTCAGGTTTTTCCATTGAGCAGGCTCCATCTGAATCCCGAGATAACCATCTCCATCAAAGGGCTGCTGGACGATGACCAACCGCTTGAGCACTTGACGACTCCTAAAGCGCAATTCCGGGTCATCGGCACCACGATACACTCCGTAAAGCATCTCGATGCTGCCTGAGAGATCCTTCATTCCCCACTTCAAAAGGGAATCCTGGGCAGAGAGGCGATGCTTGAAGTCCTCGTGGGACAACTCCCCAAGAATCGCAGAGGGAAACTGCAGCGAAGGCTTGGGCCCCTCCGCAGGATTGGATGGCGCGGGAGCGCCTTCGGGCTTCTCCGCCTGCTCGGCCGGGACCGCATCCGGGGTCGTCGCGGGCTCCTTCTCCTTCGGGGGGATCTGGATCGAGGCCTCATCCTGGGGTGAGGCCAGAGCCGCCACAGTCCCGAAGATCAGGAAAACGAGGGAGCATACCCTTGTTAGCATGAGAAATTCCTAACCGCCCTCGGGCCAAAACGCAACCGCCTGAAACGTAAAATGGCCGGAGCATCTGCCCGCCCATGCAGATTTTCAGGGATTTTCGGACCTAGCCCCCGTTCCACTTCTTCTGCGGCACGTCGATCGTGTCACGGGGAAACAATTTGAGCATTTTGTGTTCCCCCTTCCTAAGGTCATAGACGTAGCGCTTGTTGTTGCGATACAGACTGACCCGATTAATCGCGCCAAACTCGGTGGGGCCACCTGCAGCCATCACCGCGTCATAGAGGGTCATGTTGCGCGCGAAGGGCTTCGGCCCAGGCGCCCTGACCTTGCCCCCAATGGTGATGAGTTGCCGAGTCAGGGTATCACTGGAATCCGCCAGGATCTGGATAGTGGGACTGGTGTAAATCTCGGCCGCGACGTAGGCCGCTTCGATTCTGCGCGAAAGAACGTCAGACTGAAGACCGGAGGCCTTGATCGTACCGATGTGCCACATCGTAATGTAGCCCTTTTCAGAAACCGGATAAGTGGCATTGATGCGCCCTTGCTCGGAGACCGGAACGCCTTGAATAGTGATCAGAATCGCAGAACCTGGTTCGATTTGAGCCTGCAACGAAACAGGCATGAGGGCCAGAACGGCGAGGGCAAGACTAAGAATTGCTTTCATGATTTTTGGGGTGGTGGAATTGATGTATGAGGCAGCCGTCAATCTGATGCTCAATAGAGTTCATCATCGTCGTCCGGAGTGGGGGCAGCTGCAGTGGCAATCCGCGGAGCACTTGGACCGACCACTGGTTCCGCATCCGCGGATGGAGCATAGTAGGTGTAATAACTGGTGTAGTACTGATACTGACTGTCGCTGCGGACATCGACATTGTTCAGGACAACTCCAATCACCTGACCGCCCACGTTTTCCACCGCGTGCTTCACTCGCAGGAGCATGTTGCGAGGCAGCTTGCGGTGCTGAACGACAATCATGGTCAGATCGACTTCGGAGGCGAGGACCGAGGCGTCACTCACGCCAAGAATGGGAGGGGAGTCGACGAGAATCAGATCAAAGCGTTGCTTCACATCCTGAATGAGTACAGACATGCGGCGCGAGTTGAGAATCCCGGCTGCGTCGGCAGGGAGAATCCCCGAGGGGAGAAAGTAGAGATTGTCGACTGGAGTTTGCAGGATGACATCCTCCAGCATCAGGTCGGTGGTGAGATAATTGGTCAATCCCACCGAGTTGTTGATGTCGAAGAAGGTATGGAGACGGGGACGACGCAGGTCCGCATCAATCATGAGGGTGGTGTATCCCCCTTGTGCACAGACGTAGGCGAGGTTCACCAAGGTGGTGGATTTACCTTCCCCTGCTCCACCAGAAACAATCGTGATGGCATTGTCCTCGGGGTTCTTCCGGTTGAACTCGATATTGGTTCGTAGAATCCGGTAGGCTTCCGCATCGGGACTCATTCCGCTCTGCTTGTGCAGGACTCCAACATCTTTGGGAACGACAGCCAGGACGGGCACCTGAAGGTAGCGCTCGACATCCTCGAGACTCTTGACCGAGGTATCGAGGTATTCGAGAAAAAAGGCGATCGCGATCCCGAAGATCAGACCGACCACTGCACCGAGCGAAAGGTAGAGGGTAACCTTCGGGCTCACTGGATCAGTTCCCATCTTGGGTTCCTCGTGAATCGTAATCGGATTCTTCGGAATTTTGAGGGCAATGCGCTTGGAGGAGTTGGTGATCTTCATCGTCCGCAGCATCCCCTTGGCGGACTCGTAGTCTTGTTTGGCCTCGACGTAGTCCTGGGACTGGAGGGCCTTGTCGACCGCATCAAAGCGACGCTCTTCGACCACTTCGCTGAGCTTATCCAGCTTGCTGTCGACGAGGTTCAGTTGGGTCTGAAGAACTTCCTGCAAAACAACCACTTGCTGGTCGAGGTCCACCTTGAGCGCGTCTTGGGAAATCTTTGCCATCGCAATCGAAGGGTGTTTTGCTCCCAGTCCGGAGGCGGCCATCGCGGCCATGCTGCGTTTCCCCGCCATGAATTGGTTGTGCATTGCGGGCACCACACTATCAGGCAGCCCCAGGCCCGCGGCATATTTTCTCAAATCCTCACTATCCAACCGAAGGAGGGTTTTGATCTGAATCTCAAGCCCTCGCTTTTCCTTCTCGCGTTCGAACAACTGCATTTGGGCAATACGCAGAATCTCTTCTTCCCCTCGACCCATCTGCCCACTGCCGCGCAACTCCTCGATGTAGGGAATGCCGACCGCTTTGACGATGGTGTGGAAGAGTTTGCGCTTCTCTTCGACCAAATCTTCCTGGGAACGCACTTCCGTCTCCAAGGCATCAAGCGCTTGGTTGGCGCGTGCTAGCTCTTCATCCTTGCGACGCTCCTGGTAGGCGGACGCAACCTGCTTGGCGATCGCGAGAGCATCTTCTCTCTTCTGATGCCGAATTCGAATCTCGATGAGGTCCGTGCCTCGAATCTGTTCCGTCTTGAGAACTTTCTTGAGTAGCAGCAGTGTTGTGTTCCTGTCGGTCGACCAGCGATTGGTGAGATCGAGAACATCCACCACGCGCTGGAGGGTCTTCTCCGCTTCGATGGCCTTGAACTCGTTCTGCATATAGGAGCGGGTATAGTAGGCGCCGATCGTCGGAGGACCCGTCATCCCGGCGAGAGGATCAAGTTCCAGCACGGCCGGATTGACCTGCACTACGGAGATACTCTCATACTTCTTGGGCAGGACATAGGTGATCACCGCCGCCGTCATGAAAATCAGGAGGAAGGTGAGCAAAATCACGCCATATCTGTTCTTGAGAACCTGCCAGTAATCGACGGCATGGAGGGAGGCCTCGCTGGATGCGTTCTGGCGATCGATATCGTTTTGCATAATGGTCTATGGGCTAAGGTAAGGGGCGAATGGGGGCGAATTGTTCGTAGAATGGGAGCAAGATGCCTTTAGACAGAAAACCCCCGCAATGGAAGCAGACATTGCGGGGACGGATCTGTTCGGTTTTTTTCGACAGGAAATCCTTTAAAAAGCTGACTGGACGCCCAACTGGACGCGTGTGCGCTTGTAATCACGGATATCCGCGTCTGAGCTGGATTCGGTGAAATTGACGGATCCGGTCACATAGAGGTTGTCAGAGACCTCGAAGCTGGCTCCGGCATTCACATTGAAGATACTCTCATCCAAGCTCCCCGGGGCTGCCGGCATGCCGCCCACCTTGCTGTCGTAGCCGGTGTAAATGACATTGGCGCCCGCAAAGGCGGTGAGCTTCTCAGACACCATGTAGGAACCCTGAGTTCCAATCCGGAAGACCCGACGCTCTTCATAGATCCCGACCTCCGGAAAGAAGCCGTCCTGAGTCGAAATGGCACGATTCCGATCCTCCAGACCGTAGCGAACAAAGGCCCGCAGGCTTGCGGTTTCGCTCAGAGCTGTGCGCAAGGTCGCTTCTGCATAGGGAGACCAATTGGTTTCTCCACCAGAGATATCCTGACCTTGGGCACCACCTCGCACCACCACCACGGTCGTCGGGCTGAGCTCATGCTCAGCACCAACCAAGAAGTAATGCGACTTGGAGTCGGTATTGGCATCGTTCTCTTGGAACTGGATGCGATAGGCAGCAGTCCAAACAGTCGAAGGCGTCGTGCGATAGCGGAACTGATGGTAGAACAGGTGGCGCACATAGTCATTGCGATCAACCTCATCGAAGGTCAACCCACTCAATCGGTAGCCTGTGCTCGTCCCGAGGCGCTCCGTCCAACGATAGCCCGCGCTGTTGTCCGAGCTGTAGATGAAGTAGCTCCCATTCCGACGATCGGTAGCAACCCCGTAGTCATAATCAGGCTCTTGTTCGTAGGAAACGTTGGTGCGACTGCGCAAACGCAGGCTTTCATTCACCCGGTGAACAAAATTCAACCCTCCACGAAAGCTGGGATACGTGTCCTCATCAGCCCGCGTGTCCGGAGCTCCACCCCCGCGCTGATCGATTTCATCCAGGTAGTAGAGAACGCCAACCTGTCCCCAAAGATCCAAAGTGGTCTGGGGAGTCTTGTTCGCGAAGTTCGCTTGGACGAAGGCCGAAAGGTAAAGAACCTCATCGGTGTCGACACCTGCAACCTCAGAAAACTGAGGAGAAGCGTTGGAATCCCAACCGATGTTGGCACCGACTACCCAGCTCAAGGGAGAGGAATCGGTGGCCTCATCATCGTTCGGCATGATGTTATATAGACCCTGCGCTGACAGGAGTCCGCCAGCGACCAGACAGAGGGCGGAGATAAATATAGTTTTTTTCATAAAAGGCAAAGGTGAGTAGGTTGCTGCTTAACCCGAGGTTTTCTTCCTTAGATAGATGGTTGAGAGGAGCTGACGCTAGTCTTGAAGGCTGATGTTCGGAAACTGATCCGGAGTACAGGTCGAGGAGACGAGGGGAGGGTGGATGGGAGGCAAGCCGGGAACGAGGTAGATCCCATCAAGGGGATTGCGAACATCGATCCCGATGACAACCGCGTCCTTCGCGTCCTTCGCACCAGCTTCGTTCACGGGATCGTTGCCCGTTTTGGCAAGAAGCTTCGGATCGAGCTTGGCCAGAACCGCCTTGATCTGCGGAAGGGCATCGGGCGCGACGGCGATAGCACACGCGGTGATCACGTTCATCTTCTCGGGCGATGCTTCGATCGCGGTCGCCACAATCTGGCCGACCAGTTTGCTGGGAGCCTCCGTGGCAACGATGGCAGCCTTCACAACCTCGCAAGCGCAAGAGGGGTTGGCTCCAGTTTGGCGCGCGACGATGGCGAGCACATTATCAGGTTTGGCGGCTACCAATTTCATGACGGCCTCCGACACCTTGCTGCAGTTGGACTCCTCAGCAAGAGCGACAGGGGCTATCGCCACCGCACAAGCGAGGAACGCGTAGTTGAGAGTTTTTTTCATGGTTTTGCTTCTAAGTTTGAGCGGGCTAATTCGTATCGAGATGGAGCGGGTAAAGGGAATCGAACCCTTATGGCCAGCTTGGAAGGCTGGGGCTTTACCATTAAGCTATACCCGCTGTTCCGATTGCATTTGTAGCCCCCGTGTCCAACAGCGCCAAGGCTTTTTTCGGGAAATTCAAGGCAATGGCAAAACTGCTTCCATTCCCTGAAAAATAAAGGGTTTGCGCCATATTTCCACTTTTAGTTGTGACCAGTTTGCGCTAATGCCAAATCTCGCTCAGCGAGCGGGTGTAGTTCAATGGTAGAATGCGAGCTTCCCAAGCTTGAGATAAGGGTTCGATTCCCTTCACCCGCACCAATTTCTGAGCCTACTGTTTGAGGCTCAATTGTCATTCTCCCGCCTCCGCCGGCAATATTAAAGCCCTCAAGTTCCGCTGGCGCCCTCCCGGCCACCTTTTTCCCGGCCGCTTGGTAAATACCCCTCCAAGTTAGCTCACCACTCCTGATCATCAGGAAAAGCTCAAAAAACTCCCGCCGGAAGCGCGCTGAGCGAGGGCGATCCTTTCCTCAAAAAACGCCACGGACGCTCCTTCGCTTTGGATATTCCAATCCTGGGACCGGCCCAGGGCTCTGCGTCCTCCCGTCCTGCCACGATCACGAAGTCTCTACTGGAAAACAAATCCGCCCCGGGGAGTTTCCCCGGTCCCGAGCAGAGCTCGTGATCCCCTCTCCCTCTTCCGGCACGCTCGCCTTCCGCTACATCCCGGTCGGGTGGTCAAGAAACTCCCACTCCACTCCAAATTTCTCCGCCAGCATTTCGCCCAGCGCCTTCACTCCGAAGGTCTCCGTCGCATAGTGCCCACCATAGAGCACGTTGAGCTCCAATTCCTCCGCCGCCGTAAAGCTCCAATGCGGCCCCTCTCCCGTGAGAAAGGTATCCACCCCGCAGCCCTTGATGGCTTCCACTTCCGCCCCGCATCCGCCACTGATCACTCCCACCAGCCCCGCATCCTCAGCACCTCCTGCACAGACATGAGGGTCGCTCCCGAGGACCTCCCCCACCCTCTTGGTGAGCCCCTCCAGGGATCCCGCATGGCGTCCGCGGATCCCTAACAGAATCCCTTTCCACTCAAAGAACGGTTCCGGGTTCTCCAGTCCCAACTCCGCAGCCAAGCGTGCATTGTTCCCGAGTACGGGGTGCACATCGAGAGGAATGTGCACGCTGTAAATTCCCAGTCCGGCATCGATCGCCAATTTGAATTTTTCATAGGTCGCGCCCGTCACGGCCTTCGCTCCCGACCAGAACATGCCGTGGTGCACGATCAACAAGTCGGCACCCGCAGCCACCGCCTGGCGCACCACCGGCAAGGAGGCATCCACCGCCGCCGCCACCCGCCGGACCTCTCCCCCACCCTCCATTTGCAAGCCATTGAGAGCGCCTGGATAATCCGGAATCTCACTCAAGCGCAACTCGGCATCGAGATGCCCGACGATTTCCTCCAGTCTGACCATCACTCACTCTCCAAGTTCGAAGCTCCCTCGCAAAGACCGATCTCACAAAAATTCGCCAGTTCCTCCGGTAGCTCCGACTCCCACGCCAGCGAGCCCTCTTCCCAAGGTACGCGCAGCTTGCTCCCATGGAGGGCGTGCCTGCGTATATGGAGGCGCTCCGCAAGACCGTCGCTCCACCCCGTCTCGATAAACTCCAGGTAGCACTCCTCATCGGGTCCGTAGATCTTGTCCCCCACGATGGGCACTCCGAGGTGCGCGAGATGCACCCGAATCTGGTGCGTCCGCCCGGTCTCCGGTTTCGCGCGCACCACCGCAAATCTCCCCCTCTCGTTTTCAAAGAGACGCACCACTTCAACGTCAGTCACGCAGGCCCGGCCTTCCGGATGCACCATCTGCTTGATCCAGATCCGCGATTCCTCCACTTCGCCCTTTCGAATGATCGGCTCCTCCACCCGCCGACGTTCCCATTCCGGCCAGCCGGTCACGATCCCCAGGTATTCCTTGCCGATCTCACGCCGTTCCATCGCCTTGCCAAATTGCCGGGCCGCTCGCGGAGTGCGCGACATCAAGACCAGCCCGCTGGTCTCGCGATCCAGGCGATTCAAAATCGAAAGCGTCCCGGTCTCTTCCCCCCGCCCGGCCAGGAGCGCATTCACTTCGCCTAACAGCGTTGGCTCTTTCTTCTCACTCGTCGGATGCACGATGAGCGGAGCCGGCTTGTCCACGATCAGCCAATCCGGAGACTCGTCCACCAGCCTGAAATCGGTGCGCACGGCAATCGTTTCATTCATCTGCGAACCACCGTTACGCCGCCTGCTGCGTGGGGCAAGGAGTTCCGCCGACAATAGCCCCCTCAGTCCTTGCCACACGCGTCTCTTTCCCTACTCTCCCGCCCATGCCGATTGAAAAGGCTCCGAAAAAACAAATCGTGGTTAACGAAAAATCCGATCGGGAACATACCTTGGCCGGCTGCGCCACCCTCGAGGGCACCTCCCTGCACACCGGCCAAAAGGTCACCCTCACCATCAAGCCCGCGCCCGAAGGTCACGGATTCAAATTCCGCCGCATCGACTTGCCGGACCAGCCCATCATCGACGCCGACGTTAATCGAGTCGAACAGGTCGAGCGCGCCACCACCCTCGCTTCCGGCTCGGTCCGGGTGCACACCGTAGAACACGTCATCTCTGCGCTCACGGGCATGAATGTCGACAACGCCCTCATCGAAATGGATGCCAACGAGCCTCCGATCGGGGACGGATCCGCGCAGCCCTTTGTCGAACTCATCAAAAAGGCAGGCCTCGAACAGCAGAAGGCTCGCCGCAAGATCTGGGAAATCCGTGAACCCGTCCACTTTGACAACAATAAGGGATCACACATCACCATCGTCCCCTACGACGGATTTCGCGTCTCGGTCACCAATCTGAGCCGCCATGGCAAATTTACCCAATACTTCTCCAGCGAGGTCACCCCCGAGCTCTACGAGAACGAAATTGCCCCCGCTCGAACCTTCACCTTTTACGAAGACATCAAACCCCTCCTCGACAAGGGATTGATCAAGGGAGGCTCCTTGGAAAACGCGGTCGTCATTCGCGATGAGGAAGTCCTTTCCAAGGAACCTATGCGTTTCGAAAACGAGTTCGCCCGCCATAAGGCTCTCGACCTCATCGGAGACCTCATCCTCTCCGGAAAACGCATCACCGGTCACGTCATCGCGGTTGCACCCGGCCACGGTCCGAACACCCTGATGGCGTCCCGGCTCAAGAAGGACTACATGCGCATGCGCTCCATGGTGCCCTCGTTCAAGCTCCCGCAAAACGAAGCGGTCCTCGACATCAGGGACATCTTCCGAATCCTTCCTCACCGCGCTCCCTTCCTGCTCATCGATCGCGTGATCGACTTTTCGAGCGACCTTAAGTGCACCGCGGTCAAGAATGTCACCTTCAACGAGCCCTTCTTTCAGGGACACTTCCCGGATCACCCCGTCATGCCCGGTGTCCTGCAACTCGAGGCGATGGCGCAAGCCGCCTCCGTTCTCGTCCTGCGTCTCCCCGAAAACGAAGGCAAAATCGGCTACTTCATGTCTGCGGATCGCGTGAAGTTCCGCCGGCCGGTCTTTCCCGGAGACACTCTCTTCATCGAAGCAGAGATCGTGAAGCTCAAGCGCAACATCGGGGTGGCAGACTGCCGTTGCCTCGTGAACGGAGAAGTGGTTTCAAGTGCCGAACTCAAGTTCGCAATTGTCGATGCCTAACAAGACCCTGACGTGAGGGCGCTCCTTCTCATCACCTTCCTCTACCCAGCCTTCTCCCTGGTGGGCTGTCACGTCTTCAGACCAAAGCCTCCCCCCGCCCCATCCACCACCGGCCCGTTCGCGCTCGACCCCCTCAGAAGGAGCACCGTCGAACGACTGGAATTCCATCTCGACTCCAGCCAGTCAAGCGGACTCATCGCCACCACTCTCGATCCGCTCCGTCTGGGCACCCGCCACTCCAGAAGCCGCTGTCCTCTCCAGGGAACCATCACAGCAACGCTCACCACTTCGACCGATGACACTAGATCTCTCGCCCTGGACTCCATCGATCTCGCCACCTCCACCAATGCCCACCTGAAATACGATTGGACTCCCCTCATCGGCAGTATCAGGGGGATCATCCCCAGCGGCATTCTCACCATCAAGCATCATACCTTCTCCGGTCCCCTGAAGATCGATTCCCGCGGAACCTTCCGTCGTCCCGGTTACCGCTTCAAGATCGGAGGAGTCTGTCGGATCCAGGGCCATGGTCTCCTGCTCAAGAAACTCGTGGGGCAGTCCGAAAAAAGCCTCACCATCGCCAAGACGAAACCCATCGTCCTGGACGGCACCCTCGTGCGCCGCGCTGGGAAATGGATTCTGGAAATCCCCGCCGCCGTCCTGAAGGAACGTTTCGAGCTCGACAGCAAAGGATCGACTCTTGACCTCGTCTTCACCGGGAAGGTCACCGCGGTTGCTCGCTGAGCCTTCACTTCAGGAAATCACAGCGCCCCATGACGAGCATCCGCTTGTCCGGCTCTTCCTTGCGTCAAACGACCCCAGCCATCATGTAGGATCCGTCCGGGACCATCAGCCGGGCCACCGTTCGCAAGCGCTCGGAATGGGGTTTCCGGAGCGTCGCCAATCCGAGCTCGGTCTTCCACCCCGCGTGCTCCACCAGCTTCAGTAGACGCGTCTGCGCGGGCAGGCTTGCGTTCGGTGTTCCTGATCTCTTCATCAACGGCGATAGGATCGTCGTCCTGGCTCAACGCTGGCAACGTCGCACAAGCGAGCGCAGTCACCGTGGATATCACGTCCGGTAGTTTCATGATCTTGGGATCTTCTTGGAGTAGGCAGGGTGCAAGGGTGGAGCAGAGAAGGCAATCAGACCGGACGTTCGATTGTCAAAGTCCGAGTGTCAGAACAAAGGGCCTCTGCCGTGGTTAGAATCAAGGGCTACAGCCCTTGCAGAAATCAAGATCGCGAGCCGTCTCACGACTTCCCAGTCGGTCCTTTCGGCCTCATTCCGGGCGATGAACCCCTTCCAAACCCTTAAGTCAGGACCTCTCGAATGACCTTCCCATGCACGTCCGTCAGCCGCCGCTCGATCCCGTTGTGATAGAAACTCAAGCGCTCATGATCGAGCCCGAGAATGTGCATGATCGTGGCATAGAAGTCGTAAACGGTGGTGACATCTTCCACCGCCTTGTAGCTGAAGTCATCGGTCGCTCCATAGCTGAAGGGCGCCTTCACTCCCGCCCCCGCCATCCAGGTTGTGAAGCCACTCGGGTTATGATCGCGCCCGCTCGCCCCCTTCTGGTGGGTCGGCATGCGCCCGAATTCGGAACAAAACACCACCAGGGTGTTGGCGAGCAATCCCCGCGCCTTGAGATCCTTCAGAAGTGCCGCGGTGGGCTGATCGAGCACGGGACCGTGAATCGAATACTGGGTCTTGAGTTGCTTGTGCCCGTCCCAGTTGCTCACTCCTTCTCCCCCGGTTTGATAAGCGCCATTGAAGAGTTGCACGAAGCGAACCCCGCGCTCGATCAAGCGCCGAGCCAGGATGCAGTTGCGACCATAAGACGCACGCAGGTCCTTGATCTTGCTTCCCGATTCATCGACGCCGTAGTCCCGCAACACATACGCCGGTTCGTTTCCCAATTCAGTGACCTCAGGAATGCTCATCTGCATCCGCGCCGCCAATTCGTAGCTCGCAATGCGCGCCGCCAACTCGGAATCCCCGGCGTAGTTCTCCAGGTGACGTTTGTTCTGCCGCTCGAGAAAGGCGCGCGTCGCATCGTCGGTCGATTTCGTGATGCCCTTCGGAATGGCGAGGTTGCGCACCGGCTTGATCGCGTTGAAGTCCGTCCCCTGAAAGGCCGCCGGAAGGAATCCCGGCCCCCAACAGTTCACACTCGATTGTGGCGTGCCCCGCACATCCGGAATCGCAACATAGGCGGGAAGGTCCTCCGCTTCGCTGCCCAGCGCATAGGTTGTCCACGCCCCCGCACTGGGAAATCCGTCCAGGGTAAACCCCGTGCACATGAAGTTCTCTCCCGGACCGTGCGTGTTGGTCTTCCCCGTCATGGCGTGGAGGAAGCACATCTCATCGGCGAGTTCCCCAAGCTGGGGCACCAACTCCGAAATCATCTTCCCGCTCTTCCCGCGCGCCTTGAACTCCCACGGACTCCTGGTGAGATTCCCCTGCGCTCCCTGGAACGTGACCAACTTGTCCCCGCCCGGCATGGGCTGACCGTGCCGCTTGATCAACTCGGGTTTGTAGTCCCAGGTATCCACTTGGCTGATCGCACCCGAACAGAAAATCATGAGCACCTGCTTGGCCTTGGCCTCAAAGTGGGGCAGGCGCGCGGCATGAGGATTGGCCGCGTTCACCGAAGGGCGAATCGGGGTCTTCCCCGGCGCACTCTCCCGCTCCGCTCCCAGCAAGCCCTCCTTGCTCAGCAAGGATGCCAGGGCAACCCCTCCCAGTCCGTTCGCAGTGTGCGAGAGAAAATTGCGGCGATCAAAGAAGTGTCGTTTATCGATCAAAATACAAAAAGAAACTCGTTCGTATTCAACATTGCCCGGCAAAACGAAACCGTTCCGTACTCCTTCACGAACGACAGCGCGTCCGCTACTTCAACTTCGTTTGCTGCGCGCCCGTAAAGTATCTCGTAAGCCTCCCGAATCCCCTTTTCCCCCTCGCCCACTCGCGCCGCCAACTTCTCCGCCTGCTGCATCGTGAACCGGCTGTTCAGCAAATTGAGCGCCTGCAGGGGTGTGGTGGATTGATTGCGCTTCGGAATGACCTGGTTGCCATCCGGACAATCAAACGCGCCGAACACCGCATCCTGCTCCTGGCGAATCTTGAACATGTAGATCATCCGCCGCCACTCTGCCGGTCCGGTCTCTTCCTTCGGATGATAGTGGACCACGTTCTCACGATCGACGTCGAAGAGATGAAAACTCGGCCCGCCCATCCTGCGATCCAAGGTGCCGGCCGCGGCCAGGATGCCATCCCGGATCGCCTCCGCTTCCAGTCGCCGCGGTGGGAAGCGCCACAGGAAGCGACTGTCGGAATCAATACGCGCGGCCTTGGCGTTGGGTTGACTCGATTGCTGGAAGGCGTCGGAGATCAACATCGTCCGCAAGGCGTCCTTCATCGACCATCCGCCCCGCACGAATTCCGACGCCAGGAAATCCAACAACTCAGGATGAGTGGGATTGGTTCCGTTCGTTCCGAAGTCGCTCGGAGTATCCACCAACCCCGTCCCGAAAACAAATTGCCACAGGCGGTTCACCGCCACGCGGGCAGTCAGCGGATTGTCACTCGTCGCGATCCATTCCGCCAACTTGACTCGGCGCTCGCGCTCGGGCGCATTCATCGCAAGCTTCAGACTCCCAATTACTTCCAGGGCATCTGGCGGCACCGCTTCCCGCTTTGCCATCGGATCCCCGCGGTAGAGCCGATGAGTCGCCCCAGGCTGTGCGAAGCTCGCTACCCATGCCTTGGGTCCTTGTTCCAGATCAGCGATTCGAGAACGCGTTGCTCCTGTTTCTGTAAGCAGGGCCCGCGCCCTCTCCGCCTTCTCAGCCGGCAACTTCGTGATGAAGGCGTTGGGATCAGCTTTTCCTGCAAACGCCTCACGCTCGCCCGAGTGGGCCACTACCTTCCAGTTCTTTCCATCCGTGGAAAGTTCGATCTGGTAGTCGACTGCGACCCGATCCGCAAACCGTCCTTCGCGGTCCCGCGCCCACTCGATGCGATTGATGTTGTGAGGCTTCGTGAACTCGATCTGCACCCACCCGGTGCTCCCATTCGCGATCCAGCTTCGCCCGTTCCCAAATTTCCCATCGTTGATGTGTTCCAGCTTGTGGCTGGCGTAGCCTGCAAGGTCACCGGATGAACTAGGCACTCCGCCCAAGGCCACGTTCTCGCCTCCGGTCGCAAACACCTGCAGTTCGTCGATGCACGGCTGTGAGGCACTGCTCCGGTTGATCGTGAAACGCACGTGCTTCGCGACGGTCGCGGAAAAGTTCTCCACGTTTCCGCTCGCCGTGACCGGCGGACGCTTTGTGGATGGTGCGCCTTTTGTCTTCGCCGCCAGCGCTCGCAAATCCGCCAAGGCGGCTTCGGCGCCAGCGAGAGATTTGTGCAGGGCCACCGCTTCCTCTTTCGCTTTCGAATTGCCCTCCGCCTTGAGCGCGCGTTCGCCGTAGCTCACTCCCGCGAAGATCGCCTGCATCGAGTAGTAGTCCTTCTGCGTCACCGGATCGAACTTGTGATTGTGACAGCGTGCACAACCGATCGTGAGTCCAAGGAACGCGGTCCCGGTCGTGTTGATCATGTCGGCCATCTCGTCCTGCCGCTGCATCAGGGTCAGGTTCACATCGGGGCTCTTCACGATGTCATAGGGCCCCGCCACCAGGAAACCGGTTCCAATGTCAGCGCCCAACGCATCGCCCGCGAGGTGTTCCTTCACAAACTGGTCGTAAGGCTTGTCCTCGTTGAACGACTCGACGATGTAATCGCGGAAGCGATAGGCGGTGGGACGTTCACGATTCGTTTCAAAGCCGTTGCTTTCCGCAAAGCGAATGATGTCGAGCCAATGGCGCGCCATCCGTTCGCCGTAGTGCGGACTCGCCAGAACCTTCTCCACCAGCACGGGCCAGGCATCCGGCGAATCATCCTTCACAAAGAGCTCCACTTCCTCGTGCGTGGGCGGCAGTCCCAGGATCACGAGATAGAGACGACGAATGAGGGTCCGGCGGTTCGCCCGTGGGGAAGAGTTCAGACCCCTCGCCTTGCGCGCCTCCTTCAAATAGTCGTCCACCTTTGCATGGCGATGACTCTTCGCCACCGGCTGAAAGGACCAGTGATCGGTGGTGAGCTTCACCGCCTCTCCCTCACCGGGCATCTTCCCGCCCTGATCGATCCACAATCCCAGCTGCTCAATCTCCTCTCTGGAAAGGGTATCCTTCTCCTTCGGCGGCATGGCCTCCTCCGGATCAGCACGGCTCACCAACTTGTAGAGAAAACTCTCCGACCGCCGGCCAGGCCCCAGCAGCAGCTCACCCGAATCGCCGCCCTTGCGAATGTGAGCCGGCCCATCCAATCGTAACTTCCCCTTCTGCTTCTGCTCGCCATGACACCGGTAGCAGTTCGCTTCAAGGATCGGTCGGATGTGCTCCTCAAAGTCGAGTGGGCGTTCCGCCAACCCGACGCCCGCCCCTCCACTGGACAGGCAGCAAGCCAGCAGGAAGATTGTCCGACGCACCCTCTTCACAGGATGAGCATGTCGCCGCGCGGTTGGCACATCAAGGAAACGATGACTTCCCGCGCATTTTTGCGAAGTATCTCGGCGCTCTCGGACCGCCGACCCCAGCGGATCAACCGCCATCTTGCTCCCGGTGAGCGGCGCCCTGAACACCATTAGGTCATTGTGCATCCAGCCCTCTCCTGCTTATCCTCGATTTCCAATGTCACTCTCTCCCCGCCCCGTCCTCTGGATTCTCCTGCTCACGGCCGGAATCCCCCTCCCTGCCCGAGGCGCCCCGCTCCTCGACCACCGCCAACTCTTCGAGGCTCAGTCCTTCTGGGACAACCGCGATTTCGATTGGTTCGAGAACAACATCCCCTTTCTCGACACTCCCGATGCCGAGATCAACACGACCTACTACTACCGCTGGGAACTGGTCAGCAAACACCTGACCTATGGCTCTCCCACCACGGGCTACCTGTGGACCGAATTCATCAACCGCCCGTTCTGGTCGGGAGCCTACGGAGGGATCTCCTGTCCGTCCGGACACCAATTCTATGAGACCCGCTGGCTCCATAATCCACGCTACGTCCGCGATTTTGCCCGCTACTGGTTCCGCACCCCTGGCGCGCAACCGCGGAAGTATTCGGCCTGGATGGCAGACTCCATCTGGGCCACTCACCTCGTCCATCCGAACAAGGCGTTCCTCGCCGATCTCCGACCCGATCTCGAAAAAAACTTTTCGGAATGGCGGCGCAGGTCGTGGGTGCCCGGGGCGGGCCTCTTCTGGCAGGTCGGACACGACGACGGGATGGAGTTCAACATCGCGAGCCGCCAAACCAAGAACATCCTCTCCGGCGCTCCGAGTTACCGTCCCAGCTTCAACAGCTACATGTGGGCCGATGCCCGCGCCCTCGCCAAGATCGCAGCCCTCACCGGAGATCACAAATCGGCCCAAGACCACACTCTCACGGCCTCGAACCTGAAGGCCGTGCTGCAGAAAAAACTCTGGGATCCGAAGCGCGAATTCTTCTTCCCCATGTTTCGCGACGACGAGGAAGACAAGGATGGCAACAAGGTCAAAAAGAACACCCTCATCTATCAGAGCGGAAAGTTCGCCGGCAGCAAACACGGTCGCGAGGAAGCGGGCTATGTCCCGTGGAGTTTCAACCTCCCCGATCCCGGATATGAGGCAGCCTGGAAGTTCCTCATGGATCCCGACTACTTCTATTCCGAATTCGGCCCCACCACCGTGGAGCGCCACGACCCCCTCTTCCTTCTGCAAAACAGCTGTTGCTGGTGGAGCGGTCAGTCCTGGCCCTTCGCCACCACTCAGACCCTCAAGGGCCTCGCAAATCTCCTCCACCACTACAAGCAGGAGGAGATCTCGCGCGCAGATTACTACAAACTTCTGCACAACTACGCCCGCTCTCAACGCAAGAACGGAAAACCCTACATCGCGGAGGCTCTTCATCCCGACACCGGATCGTGGGACCACCACGACATGACCTACCGCAGCGAACACTACTTCCACTCCGGGTTCGTTGACCTGGTCATTACCGGCTTGGTCGGAATCGTGGTGGACGAGAGCAACACCCTCACCGTCGATCCGCTCGCTCCTCCGGAGTGGGACTACTTCGCCATGGATCAAATTCCCTACCGGGGACATCGCATTGCGATTGTCTGGGACAAGAGCGGCAAGCGCTATGGACGGGGCGCGGGACTGCAGATCTTCATCAATGGTGAGAAAGCAGCCGCCTCGCCGTCCCTGCAAAAACTCATCGCAAAGCTCCCTGAGGCCAGGGAGGTGCCACTCGATTCGCGCCCGGAGGTCAACTACGCCGTCAACAATGACGGAAGCTACTTTCCCCGTTTCACGGCCTCCCACACCGGACCGAACTCCTCTCTCGCGTTCATCCACGACGGCAACACCGCCTGGTATCATCTTCACCCGCCCCTTCGTTGGACCAGTGCCGACTCCCCAAATGACAGCGACTGGGTGACCGTTGATCTCGGCATCCCTCGCCTTCTGACCCATGTGAAATTATTCCTCCTCGATGATGGGGAAGGTCAACCGATCGCGTCACCGGCAGAGATTGTGTTGGAATACACAAACGGCGACACCCCCTGGAAACCCGTCCCGCTTGTTGACCAGGCAGAACGCCAGACGGCGGCCCCGGCGGGGCATCGCCCCTACCTCATTCGCTTTCCCAAGTTGAAAGCTCAGAAACTGCGCGCGATCTTCAAACACGCAAAATCAAAACGATCCGGCCTCACTGAATTCGAAGCCTGGGGTCCGGTCACCAATCCCTACTCCCCGGCACCACCTCCGGCTGGAAATATCGCCTTCAATCCAAAGCCGAAGGAGGGCGGCTTCCCCAAAGCCAGCGCCTCCTTTCATGACCGCTACGGCGGCATTCCCCCCAGCGCTCACGATGGGAAAATCGTCTACCGCGCCACTCCCGCCAACCGCTGGACCTGCTACGGATCTCCCAACCAGGACACCGATTGGTTCGCTCTCGACTTCGGCGAAAAGAAAACATTCGCACGCGTGATCCTCCACATCTACGACGACCGCGGCGGAGTACAAGCTCCCAAGCAATATCGCCTCGAACGGTGGAAGGACGATCAGTGGCAAGAGATCCCCAACCAAACAAAGACCCCCGAGAATCCTGTCGGCAGCGCCGCCAACACCGTCCTCTTCCCACCCGTCAAATCTGCCAAACTCCGCGTCGTCTTCACCCACCTCGGCAAGGGTCACACCCGCAGTGGGCTGACGGAAATTGAAGTCTGGGCCGAGTAGAACGATCAATCCCGCGGCCGGAAGAGAATGAGGTTTTCGCGCAGATGGGCTCCAAGTTTCTGAAAGTCGCGTTGCAACAGTTCCTGTTGCCGCACGACGTAGGCGAGAGTTTGCTCGCGAACCGGTGCTCCTTGCGGAGTGGGAGGGACAAGAGGCTGGACTGGAATTGGCGGCGGATCGGTCACCATCTCGGTGGGTTCGTCTGACTTGTTCAGGATGAGGAGCGCGAGGATCACCGCCGCAGTAGCGGCCAGTCCAGAAGCAACAACCCACCGCCGAATGGGAATCGTGAATGCCCGCTTCACCGCTGGACCCTGCTCCCCACCCTCAATCATCGCCATGATTGACTGAGCGAGCTCCTCGTCTGGTTTTTCGGGAGGGGTGCGGAGGTCCTCCTCAAGGGAACGAACCCGATCAAAGTACGATTGGCACTCTTCGCAGCGTCCGACATGGTTGGCCAACAAACCGGCAGGAGTGATTGTTCTTTGAGCCAGGCGGCAAGTGATTCGTTTCATGACATTGTTCAGAGGAGGAACTGCGACACCGTTCTCTGTCTCGTTCCGGTTGTTTTGGTGGAGAGTTTGGAGGATTCTTGGGAAAGGGTGCGGAGGAGGGACTTGCGGGCGCGATGGAGGAGCACTTTCACATGGCTGCGGGTCAACTTCATGACCATCGCGATCTCGGGCAAATCGAGTTCTTCCTGGATTCTGAGCCAGAGAAGTTCTGCCGAGCGCTGATCGAGGGTTTGCCAGATCCAGCGCCAGATCACATCGACCTCTTCCCTCTGACCAAGAAGGGTTTGGGGATCCGCCCCCGCCGTCGGCTCTGGCTCGCTGAAAAGTTGCTCGTGAACCCGGCGCCGCGATCCCACTTGCCGCAGAAAATCGATGCCCTGGCGGCGGGCAATCGTAAAGAGCCAGGGCGCGAAGCGATGACCTGGCTTGAATCGCCCCATGCTGGCATGGACCTGGAGAAAGGTCCGCTGAGTCACATCCTTGGCGTCTTCCCGATCTCCCAGCTGATTCTCGTGAAAGCGCAGGACCCGTGGCTGATAGCGTAGCAGGAGAAGTTCGAAAGCACGAAGCGAGCCGCGTTGGCAACGCGCCAAGAGGTCTTCGTCCGATTCACTCATCGATCCGAACGCGAGATCTATTCTGCGGGGGTTGGTTGCTTCGCCTCCGTCTGGAAGAGGGGCCCGAGTGACCGCAACAATCTCGCGGCCTTCTCCGGCGGAGCACCCACCTTCGCGGTCATCCAGTGATCCTTGGTCTCCACTTTGAGGGCGCTCATCAATTCAAGCCATGCTGGCGGAACGCCTTCCTGGGACTTCAGCATGACCGTCAGGAACTGCAATTGGGTTTGGAGATAAGCGAGGCCCGCGGCATCGGTACTATCGATGAGCACGGTGGCTTCGACCTGATCATCACGCGACCCGATCAGGAACCATGCCCTCCGGATGGAGCGCGTGAAGTCCGCTTCAAACTCCAGTTGGCCGCCAAGTCGTTTCATGTCCAGCGCGAGCAGGGCGGTGGCCGAGTTCAATTCCCTCTTGGCGTGCGCCGCGAGGGAAACGCCTCGCCAGGACTTTTGGCGACCGGCCAGGACATCCAGCGCCTCACGCACCGCTGACAGGGAAGTTCCGGCCACCAGCTCGCGGGCCGAGGAGCTTGCGAGAAAGAGTGCGCCGGCCTGCCATGGCGGCCCCTCGTGAAGTTGTATCCCGCGATAGGGCCCACCTGGTGCCGCCGACAGTCCCGACAGATCAAGGCTCTCGAACTTGCCGCGCACAATCACGGCCGTTTCCTGAGAATTCTTGCCGGAGCCAAAGAGGGTCACGCTGTCGGCCGCCTTGACATCAATCGCCAGTTGTTCCTTCAGGACGTTCTGGAGTTGTATGATGCGGTCAAACCCCGCGATCTCGAGAAGGAGGGAGGAGAGCGGCGAATCATCCAGTTTCGCAAGATCGATGTGAGCCGCCCACGGCGAGGCCGCACCGATATCCTGCTGCTGAACCGGATCGGCGATCCCCGGGGCCAGCCCCAGGAGCAACGGGATCAAGGTGTATAATGCTCTTTGGGCGAGGTGCATGGAAGGGGATTTTGAGACCCGAGGAACAACCATGCCCCCCCGGGTCGAAGGTCGTCAATGACTCAGTTTACTCGCGGGGCTGCCCTCTTCGCAAAAGATTGCCAACGCGACCTTCCAGTTGGTTCCGGTAGAGTTCCAGTTGATCTTCGGTCAGGACCGGACGGAGTTGCTCGACTTGCTGTTCGACGGACTCGTTGACCGCACCCTTGGCAAATTCCTCGATCGACTCGCGATCCAAGGCCTGGCCTGAGGCCAGTCCTTCGAGCCCGCGATCGGCAAGGCCCGAAATCACGCCCTGGAGCGCGGGGTCGATGGTCACTCCGGCCTGGGAGGCAAAGGACTCAATCAGCGAGCTGACGTCGGATTTCCCCTGGACCTCGGTCAGCGAGTTCTCGTACAGAACACCGTAGACATCATTGCGTTGTTCGGGGGTGAGCATCAGGTCTTCCTGAAGTCCCGCGAGCTGGCGAAGGGTTCGGGCTTCGGCGCGACTTTGGTCCTGCCTCTCGCCGAATTCCTGATAGGTCGCCTTCTGACTTGGGGTGAGAAGTTCCGCCATCGACTCTTCGAGAGCCCTCCCGCTCATGATCGCCATGGCGCGCTTGGCTGAGTCGGAAATGAGAGCTGAATCTCCGCTCTCTGCGTTGGCTTCAAGGGTCTCCAGCTCTTCGAAATGGGCGTCCGCGAGCTCAAGAAGCTTTTCCCGCTGGCCTTCTTCGAGACCCAGGGCGGCGCTCCATTTGGCCATCTTGCTCGTCAACCGCTCCATCTGACGTTCGCGCATCGCACTCCGGAATTCGTCCCGCCGTCCCTCGAACTCCGCGAGATCGAGCTCGGGATTGGCCTCGGCGATTTGCTCGAGAATGTTCCCTGCGGCAGGTTTCTGATCGGACTGGCCGTCGCCCTCCTTGAGACCCGGAGCAACCGCGGCCACTTTGGATGGGGCCGCAGACTCCGGATTGGCGGCGCTTTCTTCCCCGGTGGGCTGGGCCTTCATGATGACAACAGCGGCGATGGCTCCAAAGGCGGTCCCGCCTCCAATTAAGAGAATTTGTTTCATGTTCATAGCTTCGATGAGTTCGGACCCGATGAGAATCGGGCCTTCATCTGGGTGTTCGAAGCTCGATCCGCGACGGTTACAGGAAAATTCACTTTCTTTCCAATAGGCGGACGCAACCGGCCAGGCAAGGGGCTCAAAGGCCGGTTCCCTCGTCGGCCCGCAAGCAAGCTCTACCCCTCTCAAGCTGGGAATCAGGCTGATGAGGGGAATGCCCAGGATGGAGCTCATCTCCTGATCTGGCGATCGGGGAGTATGCAATTTGAGCCTTTCGCCGCACCCCATTCTCTCTCGTCTTGTCCTCGCGCGCTCTCCCCTTCAAGAAAGGTCATGCTCAACTGGGCTCAGAACATCGCGTATCGCGCCTCCGGCCTCGAGAGGCCAGGCTCGGTCGAGGAACTGAGCTCCCTGGTCGCCCGAAGCGAACGCATCAAGGTCCTGGGCTCGCGTCACTCCTTCAATCGGATTGCGGATACCCGCGCACTGCACTTGTCGTTGAACAACCTGCCACCCTGCCTGGAAATTGATCACGAGCGGGCGACCATTACCATCAGTGCAAACCTCGCTTACGGCGAGTTCTGCGAATCGCTTCACAAGAACGGATTCGCTCTCCCCAACCTCGCTTCCCTCCCCCACATCTCCGTGGCCGGCGCCTGTGCGACCGCCACCCACGGCTCCGGGCTGAGACATCGCAACCTGGCCGCGGCAGTAATGCGCCTGGACATGATCACTGCCGATGGCAAGGCGGTAACGCTCTCGCGGGGCGACCCCGAATTCACTCTCGCCCTCGTCGGCTTGGGCGCCTTGGGAATCGTTTATCGGATCACTCTGGAACTCGAACCAACCTACCACGTGCGCCAGTGGGTGTACGAGTCGCTTCCCATGGCGCATCTTGACGACTATTTCGAGGAACTCATGCGTTGCGCCTACAGCGTCAGTCTCTTCACCGACTGGCGCCACGACACCTTCACCCAGGTCTGGCTCAAGGAACGAATCGGGGACTCCCGCCTCGCCCCAGGGACCCTTGCCCGCGCCAAATCAGAACTCGAATCGCTGGGCGCGCTCCCCGCACAGAAGCCACTCCACCCGGTCATGGGCGATCCAGATCACTGCACGCGGCAAATGGGAGAAGCAGGTCCCTGGCACGATCGACTCCCTCACTTTCGCATGAGCTTCACCCCGAGCGCGGGCTCCGAATTGCAGAGCGAATACTTGATCCCCCTCGCGGACGCTCCCAACGCCATCCGCGCCCTCAACAGTCTTCATGCTCAAATCTCTCCCCTGATTCTCGTCAGCGAGGTCCGCACCATCGCGGCCGACGATTTCAAGATGAGTCCCTGTTATCAACAAGATAGGGTTGCGATTCACTTTACTTGGAGACAACACCTCGGACCAGAGGGAACAGTTCTGCCGAGCGGGCTCACCCCGGAGATTGAGAGAGTGCTGCACCTGATCGAAGAGACCCTCGATCCCTTTGACCCGCGGCCCCACCTTGGAAAACTGTTTACAATGACTCCCCTCCGTCTGCAATCGGCCTACCGGAACCTGCCTCTCTTCCGAGAGCATCTCAAGCGCTCCGATCCCCAAGGCAAGTTCCGCAATGAGTTTCTCGATCACTACGTCATCGGTCATTGAAGGGACCTCTCGAGCCACCCTCTCGACGATTTCCAGCCCCTCTAGGGAGTTTTGGCGCGCCACGAAGCCTCCCCCCACGATCTCTGTGGAACGCATTGGGACTGAGGAGTGAATGCCGTTGCCATTGCGGAATCACAATACTATAGCCTCCGCCCGCAAGCGCGGCCAACCTCGCCCCCCAATCCCAATACTACTCCTTCCATGTTCGAGTCCCTCCTGCCCGCTCCCCCCGATCCCATTCTCGGCCTCACCGAAGCATTCAAAGAGGATCCCAATCCCGCCAAGATCAACCTCGGCACTGGAATTTACACCGACGACAACGGGAAGACCCCGACTCTGGATTGCATCAGCCGGTCCGAGAAGATTCTCGCCGAGAAGTCCACCTCCGGAGGGGGCTACCTCCCCATGACCGGCCTCGCCGAGTACGACCGCAGCGTGGTCGAATTGCTCTTCGGAGCAGATCACGAGATGGTCCAGTCCGGTCGCGCTCTCGCGGCCCAAACCCCGGGCGGAACCGGCGGGCTTCGCGTGGCAGCCGATTTCATCGCGCGCACAAACCCCGGCGCGAAACTCTGGATGAGCAATCCTACCTGGGCGAACCACAACGGCATCTTCACTGCTGCGGGTCTCGAGTTGGGCACTTACCCATACTACGATCAGGAGTCACGCACCCTCGCCTTCGACGAGATGGTGACGGCCCTCAAGAACGTTCCCGCCGGTGACGTCGTCCTCTTTCACGCCTGCTGCCACAATCCTTCCGGCATGGATCCAAGCCCCGCGCAGTGGGAAGAACTCGCCGAACTCGCTGCCGCCCAGGGATTTCTTCCCCTCTTCGACTTCGCCTACCAAGGCTTCGGGGAAGGGCTTGTGGAAGACGCTTTCGGTCTACGCGCCTTCGCTGCGAAAGGAATCGAACTCCTCGTCGCTTCCAGTTTCTCCAAGAATTTCGGCCTCTACAATCAACGGGTCGGAGCCATGACGGTGGTGGCTGGTGCCGCGGAGGCTGCTCAGAATGCGATGAGTCACGTCAAACTCTGTATCCGAACGAACTACTCGAACCCACCGGCTCATGGAGCCCGCCTCGTCGCCACCGTGCTCGCCGATGCCGAACTTCGCACGATCTGGGAACAAGATGTCGCCACCATGCGCAATCGCATCAATTCCATGCGCCGGCTCTTTGTGGAAACCATGGCTGCCAAAACCGACAAGGCCGACTTCTCATTTGTGGCGACCCAACGCGGCATGTTCAGTTTCTCCGGGCTCTCCAAGGAGCAAGTGCTTGAGATTCGTGAGAAACACTCGGTCTACATCGTGGGATCCGGGCGCATCAGCATCGCGGGCATCACGAGTGCAAATATCGAGCCCCTCTGCAACGCCCTTGCCTCGGTCTTGTAGCCGGGGGCCGAGCCCGACCGGGGCCCTCAGGCTTCCTCCATGGCCTTCTCGATCCGCTTCTCGCTCACCCGCATCTCTCGCGCTTGACTGGGGGCGAACTGTGCCATTCTGAGCTCCGCCAGCATCCAACCGATCTCCCACCAGCGCACCGCTTCGGGATTCTCCGTCCAGCGCGCAATCCACGCTTCCCACAGCGGTAGAATCCGTGCGCGTTTCTCCTCATCACGCACGATGGGATGACTCTCCAGCCGTGAGATTCGCTCCTCAATGCCGAAGAAGAATCGCTGGTAACGCTTCATGCGGGTAAAGCCCGCCTTCCAGGAAAATCCTGCCCGCCACAGCCAGGCCAGCTCTTCGTCGAGATCGTTCACCACTTGGTAGAGATGGTGATCGGCCCGGTAGTGCTCCATCCACTCCGAGATGCGTCGATAGCTCTCCACCGCTTCTTCCAACGCATGGGTCAGCTCTTGCGCGCATTCAAAGAGCCTCCCCGTTCCTGCTCCGGAGGCCATCGCAAACTCCTCTTCCGTCCGCGGCAGGCACCCCATAGCCCCCTCCACCGCACAACGCAAAAGATCTTCCCCCAGTTCTCCTCCGGGGCTCAGCATGGAGGCGCACAATCTCGTGGTTGGACCCATCGGGAACTGCCTCCGCACAAAATCGACCTGCGCGGGCTGCTCTAACAGGAAAAGCCGCACACAGCCTGCGCGATGACTCTCCGCGGCTTCTTCCTGTTCGAGAAAGGCCCGCATTCCCACCGTTTCCCCTTCATCCACCAAGCCCGGATAGATCGGCTTGGGCACCGCAGGGGCCACAGACGAATCCTGATCCGCGACCACGGGCACCTCCCCGAAGCTCCACACTTCCCCACCCGTCATTTCCCACTCCAGATTGGCGGTGTCCTCCCTGCGCTGACGCAGCACCGGGGCCAGGCGACCTAAGATTTCCTCTACCTCCTCACCGAGGGCCAGCTCCTCACCCTGATCGCCACGGACTCGCAGCTTGGAGCGGATTTCCGCCGGCAAGCGCTTCGGCTCAAAGCTCTTCGCCTCGATCACATGCCCGGAGCGCTCGGAAAGATACTCTGCCAAGGCGCTGGTCAACTCGCGATCCGGCTCCCAATCCTGCCACAGCTCCAGGAAGTCAGCCACCGCATCCACGATCGGAAAACAGGCCTGCCGTTGCCACTTCGGCAAGGAACGAACGAGCAATTCCACCCGCTGCTCCAAATCACCCGGCACCCCCCAGCTGATGAGGTGTCCGGGAAAGAGCGCAAGTTCATCGATCGAAATCTCAAAACAAATGCCATCATCCGGCTCTTCCGGGTCACAGCGATAGGCAATGCGATAGCTCGCTTCACCGTGATGCACTTCATCCGGAAAGAGCGCCAATTCATTTGCAATTTCTTCCCACACCACATCCGTGAGACGGATCATGAGCCGCTCTTCATTGCGATCCTTCAGTCGCCAACGGTGGAAGTTCTTCGCCGTGGAAACCTCGCCGGGAATACGCTCGAAGAAGAAGTCGTAGGCTCCCTCGTCTGACCAGAGCCCTCCCACTCTGCGGAGCTTGTGCTCCGCCCGTTCCACTTCAGCCCGCACCAGCATGAACTGATCCTGGTAGTCGCACTTGGCACTGATCCCATCGCCCAGGATGGCCTCCCGAATGAAGACTTCGTGGGCGGCTTTGGGATCAACCCGCCCATAATGCACCCGTCGCTCCGGGATCAGGGTGAGCCCGCCGCACACCACGGTCTCGATCCCATAGACCGCGCCCTGTTGCGCCTCCCAGTAGGGCGAATGAAAGTTGCTCCGACACAACTGGGGGGCAACCTCCTCCACCCACTCGGGCTCGATCGCTGCCACCTTGCGCGCCCACAATCTCGTGGTCTCCACCAAATCGAATCCCAGCACCCACGGCAGCCGTTTCTTTCCGAACAAACTCGATCCCGGAAAGACCGCAAAGTTGCGATTCGCAGTCCCGCGATAGAAGCGCTTCTCTTTCTCCCAGGTCCCGATTTGCTGCGGCATACCCGCGAGGATCGACTTGTGGATCTCGCTGTCATCTCCCCACTCGTTCCGATTGGCCGGCAGGGGACGGGGGCGCCGCCCATACTGCTCTCGCATCAAGCGGCTCAGCTCCCTGGCAACCTGATCCCACTCCATGACCCGCCGCATGTTGAGAAACGTCTTCTCACAATAGCGGCGCAACTGATTGCTATGCCACCGCCGTCCGTCCTTGCGAAAATCCTGCAGGGCGTGCCAGATGTTGAGCAGGCTCAGGAAGTCCGAGATAGGATCATCGAAGATCGCGTGCGCTTCATCCGCCTTGCCTTCCTTCTCCGAGGGGCGCTCGCGCACATCCATCACACTCAGACCGGCCACGATGACGATAAGCTCGCCGAGCACTTTTCGATGCCGCGCTTCCAGGAGCATCTTACCCAGTCGCGGATCGAGCGGAAGACGCGCCAGGCTGCGCCCCACTTCGGTGAGCTCGCCCTGACGTGAATCGATCGCACCCACCTCTTCCAAAGTACGAAACCCTTCCGCCACCGCGCGGGGCGAGGGCGGATCGAGAAAAGGAAACTCGCGAATATCCCCAAGCTTCAAGGCCTTCATGCGCAGAACAACACCTGCCAGTGAAGAGCGCCGGATCTCAGGGTCCGTAAACTCTGCTGCGTTCTCCAAATCATACTCATCATAGAGACGCACGCAGACTCCATCGCGCACCCGCCCGCATCGACCCCGACGCTGACGCGCACTGGCCTGCGAGATCTGCTCGACCTGCAGACGCTGCACCTGCCTTCCTGGATTGAACCGGCTGATCCGGGCCAAGCCGGAGTCCACCACGTAGACAATCCCGGGAATGGTGATCGAGGTCTCCGCCACATTCGTCGCGAGCACAATCCGGCGCCGCGGGCTCGACTGGAAGACTCGCTGTTGCTGTTGCAGGCTCAAGCGCGCAAAGACCGGAAGCACTTCCGTGTTCAAAAAATCCCGCCCCTCCAAGAGATTCGCGCAGTCCCGGATCTCCCGCTCGCCCGGGAGAAAGATCAGAATATCACCCTGATCATCGAGATCCGAAATCCACTCCACAGCCCGAGCCACGTGATAGCGCAGCTCTTCATTATCCGTCCCAGGCAAAAAGTGATCCTCCACCGGAAAGGCCCGTCCTTCCACCTGCACCACGGGCGCATTGCGGTAAAATTCGGAGAAGCGGCCCGCGTCCAGGGTCGCCGAGCTGATGACCACTCTCAAATCTCTTCGCTTCTCGAGCAGCTGATTGAGATAGCCGAGGATAAAGTCGATGTTCAGGCTGCGCTCGTGCGCTTCATCGATGATGA
Organism: Roseibacillus sp.; assembly: GCA_028821775.1. Lineage (GTDB taxonomy): Bacteria > Verrucomicrobiota > Verrucomicrobiia > Verrucomicrobiales > Akkermansiaceae > Roseibacillus_B. Next base: position 18,561 of record JAPKFB010000009.1, on the reverse strand, counting down.
GGGTGTCGTATTGCCTGAGCAATCGATCGCGCTGCGTTTCCGCGAGCAGAATACCGTCGGTCATGAACTTGATTGCGGTCTGATCCGATAGCTTCTCCGCGAAGCGCACCTGGTAACCCACGAGCCCCCCCTCGGCCGCACCCATCTCCTCCGCCACCCGGCGCGCCACGCTGGTGGCCGCCAAGCGCCGCGGCTGGGTGCATCCAACCCTCCCCCGGCGCCCCTCCTCCCGGGACAACTCCAAGGCCATCTTCGGAAGCTGGGTCGTCTTCCCACTCCCGGTCTCACCCACCACCACGACCACCCGACTCGATCGCATCGCGTCGAGGATCTCCTCCCGGCGCCGACTCACCGGCAGGTTCGGATAGTCCCAATCAGGCACGTGTTGGAGTCGCCGGACGAATGACTTTAGTCAACCGTGAAGGAAACCAGAGACGGCGCTTTTCCAGCGCCAAGCCCAATTCTCGCGGGATGTGGGCGCTCGATAGGCATCCCCCCAAACTACCACGCCGAGTCCTCGAAGATCTCTTCCGGCGCATAGCAGGTCACCACCGACTTGATCATGGCCTGCCCACTTTCCTGCTCGTCGTGAAAGACCTGGTTGGCACCATGGGCGCGAAGCCGCTCTGCTTCCGCGGAAAATTTGGCGCGGGCATAGACCAGAATCTCGGGATTCTGCTCCCGAGCCAGTCGCATTCCGGCGACCGCAGCATCGGCATCTGGAAAGGTAAAGGCAATGCTCCGCGCCCGTTTGATTCCCGCCATCTCGAGGGACTCCGCTTGCCGGGCATCCGCAAAGAGAACCTTCACGCCCTGCTGGGTGAGCTCCCTGACGGTGTCGGCATTCAGCTCCAGAACGAGGACTGGGATCTTACACTTCGCGAGCGCCCGATAGAGATTCCGGCCCACCGGCCCGAATCCACAAATGATCACATGATCCTTGAGCGCTTTGAGTTCCCCTTCAGGCGTCAGCTCCGTCAAACAGGTCTCCTTGCCCGTGAACCATCCCTTCCGCTCCAGGACGGGGGCCAACTTTTCCATGCCCCGCATCAAGGTCGGCACCAGCCCCATCCCGATTGCGGTGGAAGCCAGAAGAATCTGCACAACTTCGGGGTGGGTCGCAAAGATTCCGAAATCGGCGATCCGCTCCAGGAGGACGAGGGAAAACTCCCCGGTGCTCGCGAGCGCCGCACCCGCCAGGAGACAGGGACGCAGGGCGACCCCCAGCCGACGAGCCGCGAAGAAGGCCACCCCGAATTTTACGAAGAGAATTCCCAGGGTCCCAAACACGATGAACCCCCAGTTCGCGGCCACCTCACCAATGTCGATGAGCAACCCCACCGAGACGAAAAAGATCGTCAGGAAAAGATCCTTGAAGGGCAAGATGTCCGCCAGCACGCGGTGACTGTAAATCGATTCGCTCACCACCAACCCAGCCGCAAATGCACCAAGAGCAGCGCTCAGATTCAATTGCACCGCTCCAAAGGCAACCGCCGCGCATAGGCCGACCACCGTCACCGTGAAGAGCTCCCGACTCCGCGTGCGGGCCACCGCATGAAGGAGCTGCGGAATCCCAATCCGGCTCAAGAACCAACAGGCTCCCAGAAAAAGCGCTCCCTTCAGGATCGCCAGCCCCAGCCCACCCGCCATGCTCCCCTCCCCTTGCCCAAGGAGGGGCGGAAGCACAATCATGAAGAAAATCACCAGGAGGTCCTGGAAAATGGCCACCCCAAGCGCGACCCGCGCTCCGGGACTATCCGCCATCCCCATGTCCTGAAAGGCCTTGATGCTCACCGCGGTGGAGGAGAGGGCGATCGCCACTCCCACTGCGATGGCGGCCGGCACGCCCAACCCGAAGGCGGCCGAAACCCCGCCCGCCGCCAGCACCACCAGGGTGACCTGCCAACCGCCCGCCGTGGCGGCCACCCGCCGCAGGTGCTTCATCTCCTCCACCGAGAATTCGAGCCCCAGCGTGAAGAGGAGGAGAATAATTCCCAGTTCGGCGAGGTTGTCTAGATCACTTGAACTCGCTCCGATCCAGTCGAGCACTCCGCTATTGGCAAGAATCACCCCGCAAATGAAGTAGCCGACGAGGAGGGACTGACGAAACCGCAGTAAAACGAGAGAGACCAGGACGACACCCACCAAGACAAAGGTCAGCAATCCGAACAGCGGGGAGATCTCCGTCCCTCCCACTCCCAGAACACTGCAATACTTCATCACACCACAATCTGACTTGAGCTCTCCATGCGCTCAACACCAATCGGTCGCCACGACCTAACAGTTCCTCAGAACAGGTGCTCGCAGGTTTAGAAAACTCACAATCGAACCCACGAGGAGCACCTTCTATTCGCCCCCTTCACCCGGAAGGGAATCAGGAGCTGAAGGGCCGCTCCCACCAACGCAAGAGTGGGACAGATCATTCGACGCCACACTCTAGTAGAAAGAAGGGCGTGGTAGCGAGGAACAAGGCGCGGGATCGGCACCTACTTCTTTCCCAAGGCCGCCACGATCGCCTCCACGTTGTGCCGAAACATCGCATCGATGGAGTCGCCGCCGTCTGCGAGCAGGGCCTCTCCGACCTTGACTCCCACGCCTTTCGCCACCGTCTTGAGCATCTTGGGATTGGATCGCTTCTCCGGAAAGATCGCGAGCACCTTCTCCTTGCGAATCGCGTCCGCAACCTCGGTAACAAACTTCGGGGAAGCAACTTGCTCCCGATTCAACCCCTGCACCGGAAGCATCTTCCATCCGTGCTCGTTGCAGAAGTAGGCAAATGCCGCGTGGGCGGTCGCCAGCACGCGATGATCCTTGGGAACCTTACTCAGCTCCTTCTCCGTCCACAGTCTCAGGTCGCCCAATTCCTTGCGCACTTGCTTGGCGCTTGCCCCATAGTGGGCCGCGTTGACAGGATCAACCCGGCTCAACTCCTTCTCAACGATTCTTGCCGCCCGTCGCCAGCAATCAATCGAGTGCCACCAATGAGGATCGTCTTCTTCATGAACGTGCGCGTGTTCACCGTGCTCGCAGAGCACCTCCGCCTTCAAGGTTGGCAGGGTCTTGCCAACTTCCACCACGCGATCCTTCCCAACCATGCCCTTCAGTTTAGGCAGGTAGGGCTCAAGTCCCTTCCCGCTCACAAGGTAAAGTTGGACGCCCTTGGCAGCCCGCAATTCCTTCGCGCTCGGTTCGAATCTGTGAGGATCACCCTGCGCTCCAATCAGGTCCACCACTTGAACATGCCCGCCGCCGACCCGCTTGGCCAAGTCCCCAAGCAGGGGATGCAGAACGGCCACCTTCACCTCCGCAGAGGCCAGGGGAGCAAGGGCCATCGCGAGGAGGACGCGCAGCACGTTCATGCCCATCACTTAGCGCCCCCAATCCGCAAACGCAAGTAATTTGCATTAAGCCCTGGAGAGCGGGAGAGGACCTCTCATCGTCCCCCACTTCGCATCAGAAGCTCGGCCCCAATCCTCGCAACCGCCTCTCTTACATGACCAAAGAAAGATCAGAGGGTCACCATCAACAGAGCTCCCTCCTCGAATTGGCCAATCCATTCCCTAACAAAAACAGGGCGCTCGGGACCCAACCCGGGAAGCCTTCCGCGCCGGAAACCTCTCCCCCCGAGCTCGCGCCCAAAGGCGCATGACCAGTCAGGGATCAAGAGAGCGAACTTCGCTGACCACCAAATGGAACTCGACCCGATGAGGACGGCTCAACAGCGCAAGCATACCGATGGCAACACGCTTGATCGACCGAGTTCCAGCGATCTCCGTCAGCCCGGGAGCTCACGTATCCTTCATCTCCCATCGTAGGCGCTCCAATCCAATCATCCGTCCCTCCCTCGCGCATTCTGCAGGCCCTCAGAGAGCCCTCCAGCGGCACAAATTGAGCCTTTCCCCGCGTCCACTTTGGCCTATTCTCGCCTCAGGCCGCCGCCGCACTCACCGTGATTCATCCCACTGCCGTCGTTTCGCCCAAAGCCGAACTTGGAAACGGCGTGGAAATCGGCCCCTACTGCGTGATCGGGGACCACGTCCGCATCGGCGCCCGAACCAAATTGCATGCTCACCTCGTGGTGGAGGGCCCCATCACGATCGGGGAGGACAACGAGTTTTACCCCTTCTCCTCCATCGGCGCCCGCAGCCAGGATCTGAAATACGCCGGCGAGCCAACTTCCGCCAAGGTCGGTGATCGCAACACCTTCCGCGAATTTGTCACCGTGCACCGCGGCACCACCCCCGAAGTCCCCACCCTGATCGGATCAGACAACAACTTCCTCGCCTACGCCCACGTCGCCCACGACTCGGTGGTCGGAAGTCATTGTATCCTCTCCAACGCAGCCACCTTGGGCGGCCACGTGACGATCGAAGATCACGTCATCCTCTCCGGCCTCGCGGGAGTCCACCAGTTTTGCCGCGTGGGCGCCCACACCATGATCGGAGGTTGCACCAAGATTGTTCAGGACGTCCCTCCCTTCACCATCGCCGACGGACATCCTGCCCAATTGCGCGGCCTCAACATCGTTGGTCTCCAGCGCCGAGGATTTTCCGAGACTGCAATTCGCGCGCTCAAAAACGCCTATAAGATTCTTTTTCTAAAAAAAGAGGCCAATTTGACCGCTCAGATTAAACTTTTATCATCGTCCGAGCTCGCCAAGGATGAAAATGTCCTTAGAATGCTGGACTTTTTACAGTCCTCTCATAGAGGATTTGTTCGGTAACTCATTTGTAACAAGTTGGTTAGGGGGATAATCGTCTTTGTTTTTAAAAGTTTCTTTCCAAAAGGTTTATATTTTGGGAGTATTAAACATCGCACCGCGCCTCGCCGATGTTGTCCTCCCTTACCAACCTACCGCTACCACCCCTGCGCCACGCCTTGCTGGGTCTCCTTGTGGCCGTGACTGGCTTGTCCGCTCCGGCTCAAGGGCCTCAGGCGCCGATCATCGCTGAAGCCCTCCCCTCCATGGAGGCCCCTGATCGCCCTCTCGCGGCTTACTTCGCTGGGCCTCACCTTACCGATGTCACTCCCTCCCTGGCCCCTCCCCCGCCCCGCTTTCAGAAAACTCCAGACGGAACGACCGTGGTGACCATTCAGTGGGACACCAACGACGGCGAATCGATCGCGCGACACTCCACCGATCTCTTTTTAGCCATGCCCGTAGTTCCCGAACCATCTCCCTTCTTTCTTGGCGCGTGCGCCGGGTGCATCGTTCTGCTTCATCGCAGGCGTGCACAGCCCAGCAACCTCCGGCCAGCACGCGCCATACTTTCCGCCTCCGCCCGCCTCTCCCGATCCCGGCTGACCCCCATCACCCGAATCCACACGGCCAGAGCGCCGCAGGAACGGCTGACTCTTCCGGAGCATCGCTTGACTTCCAGGCGCACGGCCCAGCCCGCGCTCTTGCCAAGTTAGGTGCTCGGAGACACCCCGGGTCTTCGGACTCTTCGTAAGTTCCCCGACCCCGGAGGGGTCGCAGCGTCCTTGCGCCATTCGCCTCCGGACTCGAAGGAGATGAAATAGCGACCCTTCAGGATTTCCGGCTATTCATCGGCGCTCGCTTGCGCATCACACAGGCCCACTAAGGCCAAGTCCCTCCCATCAACCCTACCAGGCGATCAACAAGGGCGGGACCACGATCTTTACCTTGCCCCCTTCATTGTTCTCGCTCTCTTCAATCGCGGTCACGATCTCGTTCTCAAACTCAACAACCAGTTTTCCAATCTCTTCCTTGGTGGTGTGGGAAAACTGGCGGAACACGGAACCGGAGATGGGATCGCGCACGAGGTTGTAGTGATCCTCTTCCTCGTATTTGATGAACTCCCACTTGCCGGTTTTTCCCTTGGCGGTCTGACGCACCTTCGTCTTGGTCGGCTGACCCAGGGCCAAGGCGACTTCCTCGGTCGACATCCCGATCGCTACTTCGTGATTGGCGATGAACTCACGCACAATTTTCTGCCGTTCGTAGACCTTCTGGAAATTGGCGGCGAAATCCTTGTCCTTGGATCCCAGTCCCTTGGGAGACACCCATCCCGATACTCCACCATGAGTAGCCATGCCACGGATCTTGTAGGCCTTCTCAGTGATCCCAAGGACCGTTAACTTGGTATTCACCTTCAAGACTCCGAGCTTTCGTCCTCCTTTCTTGGTGGCGTAAACCGTGCTGGGCTTCACGACGAGAAGTTCAATTTTCTTGGCCGTGAACTCCTCGGTGTAGACCACCTCCGGGTCATCATTGAGGAGCGAAGGCTTTTTCCGCAAATCCGCTCCGGCGGGCGCGATGAGGAGGAGCGACAGGAAAAGGACCAAGAGGGCCGAAGATGGATTCGCTTTCATGGTAAGTTAGCAAGGTAAGATCAGGACCTCCAAAGGAAAGCCCTCTTTTCCTTACGACGGGCACACAAGAAAAGGAATTCGGTATTTCTCCCGAATACCTTCTGCGAAATCGGCAACGCAACGAGAAATCAGGCCCTGCGGCAAGGTAAGAGGGCGAATAGGACGATCGTGGAAGGTTCGGAGGCGATCCCAAAGGAAATACAGACCACCTCGCCCGCCCCAGTTCCTCCCGCCTCACTGCCTCGAACGAAAAAAGGGGCGGGGTTCAGGTTGGAGAGCAGGAAGAAGTCGGGATCACCAGTCAAGGGTTTCGAAGTGACCTGAGCACGGAGGGTCTCAGAGGCCTAAAACTCGCAGACCAATTTATTTCTCCAGTCGAGGAAGAACACAACGCCCGGATACCAATCGGCATTGTTGGCACCGGGGTCCTCGATAATGTTGACGGATCCGCCCAGCGCGAAGGTTCCAAGGTTTCCACTACTGACCAGAACCGCAGGGGCAGGAACAGTAGCAAGGGTGAGAACAGCCAGAATGCGTAAGGATCCTTTGATGAGAATCCTCACTCAACTTATCCCCAAAGCCATCGGCGAGCATAAACTGTCTCAATGAATCCGCCGCTTCTTATCTTTACAAAATGCTGAACAATCCATCCTCAGCGTAGTTTTGGTCGGCATTCTCGGATGCCGCCCTATAGTCCCGCCTCGATGAACGGACCAATTTCTGAAAAGCTCTTTGAGGCCGCCAAAAAACTGATTCCAGGGGGCGTCAACTCCCCCGTGCGAGCCTTCCGGAATGTCGAGGGTGACCCGTTCTTTGTCCGCCGCGCGAAGGGATGTCGCATCGAAGACGTGGATGGCAGAAGTCTGATCGACTATGTCTGCACTTGGGGACCGGCCATCTTGGGTCACGCCCCGACGGTCATCACCAACACCGTCCACCAAGTCGCCAAGGAGGGTCTCTCATTCGGTATTCCCAATCCCTCCGAAGTGGAGATCGCCAAGATCATCGTGGAGTGGGTCCCCTCGGTTGAGAAGGTGCGCATGGTGAACTCCGGGACCGAAGCCACTATGTCCGCCATTCGCCTCGCACGCGGATTCACCGGTCGGGACAAGATCGTCAAGTTTGAGGGCCACTACCATGGTCACGTCGATTCGCTTTTGGTGGCCGCTGGTTCCGGTGCCCTTACCCATGGCGAACCGGACTCGGCGGGAATCCCCAGATCCTTCGCGGCCGAAACCATTGCCGTCCCCTTCAACTTGCCCGAGCGCATCGAGGAAGTCTTCACCAAGTTCGGCCATGAAATTGCCGCCATCATCCTCGAACCTTACCCTGCCAATGCAGGATTTATCCTGCCCCAGCCAGGCTATCTCGAACTTCTACGCGCACTCACCACCAGGCACGGGGCCCTCTTGATCTTCGACGAAGTGATGACCGGCTTTCGTCTCGCCAAGGGCGGCGTGCAGGAGCTCACCGGGATCACCCCGGACCTCACGGCCATGGGGAAGGTGATCGGAGGCGGACTTCCGGTGGGAGCTTTCGGAGGACGCGCTGACATCATGGATCAACTCGCACCCGATGGTCCGGTCTATCAAGCGGGCACCCTCTCCGGGAATCCCCTCGCGATGGCCGCAGGCCTCGCCCAACTGAAGGAACTCGAGAAGCAGAACGGCTACCAGCGCCTGGAAGCCATCGGGCAACGATTCGAGAAGGGACTGCGCGGAATTATTTCCGAGAAGGGGCTCCCCTACCGCTTGAACCGGGTGGGCTCAATGTGGTGCCTCTACTTCGGCGATTCCGAAATCATCAATGTCGACTCCGTGCAGAAAGGAGATTTCGAGGCCTTCAAAAGGTTCTTCTGGGCCTCCCTGGAGAAGGGAGTCTATCTGGCACCCAGCCCCTATGAAACAGGTTTTCTTTCCCTCGCCCACAGCGATCGCGATATTGACGATACTCTCGAAATCTTCGCGGAGTGTTTGGGATAGAATGGCGTGGTTTTCCGCGACCCTCCGACCAGACAAAAGGAGCCCCGCTCTCGCGGGGCTCCTTGTTGAAATTCCTGAGTCGCTCGCGCCCGGCTACGCCAGAGCTGCGAGCTTCTCTTTGAGGGCATCCGCCGTCACTCCCATCGTTCCGACCATGGTCTCGGCCACCTTGCCGCCTTTGAAGAAGACAATGGTCGGAAGCGATTTGATGTCGTAGGTGCGCGCGAGCTCCTGTTGGCTGTCGACGTCCACCTTGCCGACCTTGGCCGTTCCCTCGGTGTCATTGCCCACCGCATCGACCAGCGGTCCGATCATTTTGCACGGACCGCACCACTCTGCCCAAAAATCGACGAGGACGGGTTGATCCGATTGGAGCACTTCTGCATCGAAGTTTTCACTGGTAAATTGAAGAGCCATGGCAGGACTATGGCCGCAAAAAGGGCGGCGTCAAGCGCCGCCCCTGCAAGTAAATTCGGACGTTCTTATTCCGCCTGAGCTTAAGTCATGATCGCAAGCGCGAGCACGATAGCGGCGAGAACTGTTGTGATGATCGGAAATGCCATGGTCTTGTTTATTCGAAGAGTGCGTTCCATCCGGAGCCGTTCTTGACGGGCTCTTCCTGATCCACCCACTTGGCGGTGGTCATGAGTTGAAAACTGAGAACGGCGAGCGCGATGAGAAAGGCCACGAGGGAAAGAATCCCTGTGAGCGTGCTGTTCTCTTCGTCTTCTTCCTCAACCGCAGTTTGAATCGTCGACACTTGGAGGCCGGTCGGGGCGCCAAGCGCCTGGGTCGCAGAACCAAGTTGCACGGTGGCCTTGGGCAGAGCTTGAGTTTCACCACCCGGGGCACCGGGGGTAGCAAGCGGTTGCGTCTTCAGCGGCGTGGTCTTCGGCGCGGTGGCCGCTCCAGGGGTCTTGAGCTGCACGGTCGGCGCGGGTGCCGCAGGCTTGGATGCGCTGGGCGCGCCCGGATTGGCAGCCCTCAAGGGAATGGTAGGCGCCGGTGCCGCAGGCTTGGGAGCATCATCCGTGTCTTTCAGAGTGACCCGCACCGTCTCCTTCTTCAAGGGAACGGCCGAGGTCTTCTTCATCGGCTTGGGCGGCTTGGGCGGTTGCTTGTCGTCTTCACTCATGCGAATTCAGGTGGATCGTATTTGGTGGCGTGGTGGGCGAGCAGGCTAGAATAAGCCCGTCCGTTGATGGATTTAAGAAAAACTCGCTGAGCGGTGTCAAACCCGCAAGCTGAAAAATGAGCCGGAAATCTCAGCTCTGGTGGGGAATGAGGACGATCGGAGCGCAAATTACCCCTTTTGGGGGCCCTCCAGCAGATTTCGCCCCTTCTCTGCATTCTTCTCCCCCCTGAAATTTTTGGTCTGGCGCGCCATTCCAGCTCGCCTCGATGAGGCCCCGGCGGGTATCAACCCCAAGCGCCGCCTGCTCACCATGTCCACCGATTCTCCTGAGCTTAGCCCCACCATGTTCAAACGTCGGAACTTTCTGAAGGACTCTGCGCTCGCCGCGGGGTTCTTCGGCTTGGGCAACTACCTGCGGGGAAAGAACGCAGCTGATTTTTCCGCCCTCGGGATTGAACCCTACGGGCCCCTCTTTCCAGACAAGGACAAGATCCTCGATCTCCCGGCCAAATTTTCCTACCGCGTCATCTCGAAGAAGGGCGCCTTGATGAATGACGGGTTCAAGGTGCCCGGCAAATTTGATGACATGGCGGCCTTCGAGGGCGAAGGTGGACGGGTCGTCCTCATCCGAAACCACGAACTGGCTTTCGACCAAGTTGACCTCGGCCCCTTCCCCAAGGATCGCTATCCGGATAGTCTCGATCGCAGCCTCTCTCACGACCCCGGCGGGCAAAGGCAGCCCCCTCAAATCGGCGGCACCACCACCTTGGTCTACAATCCCAAGACGGGAAAGACGGAGCAGGAATTCCTCTCCCTCACCGGCACCGACCGCAATTGTTCAGGCGGCAACATGCCTTGGGCTTCGTGGATCACTTGTGAGGAGACGGACGACATGACTTCTGCGCGGGGGCGCCTGCATGGGTATTGCTTCGAGGTGAGAGCCGATCCCAAACTCGGGTTGCAGAAGGCTGTTGCCCTCAAAGCGCTTGGCCGCTTCCGCCACGAAGCGGTCGCCTTCGATCCCATTGACGGATCGCTCTACCTCACGGAGGACCGCCCTGATGGTCTCCTCTATCGGTTTCTTCCGGATCGCAAGCGCGACTTCAGATCGGGCAGGCTCTTCGCCCTCGCAATCGTCGGGCACGATTCCGCCGATCTCCGCAACAACGACAAAAAGGCGAAGCGCCTCGCGGAGAAAGCCCAGCCCATGGCCATTCGCTGGATTGAGATGGACAACCTCGAGTCTCCTGACGACGACCTGCGTCATCGGGGATTCGCCAAGGGTGCTGCCCGCTTTGCCCGCGCCGAAGGGATCTACTACTCCGCGGGCGCCCTCTACCTTTGCTGCACGGATGGCGGCCCGAGAAAACAGGGGCAAATCTTCCACATCCATCCCCGGCACTTTGGCAATGCGCCCCCGACCGTGGAACTCTTCCTTGAGCCTGAGGAGAGAGACCTTCTTACCAATGGCGACAACCTCTGTGCAGCTCCCAATGGCGATCTCATCATCTGCGAAGATCTCATTACCGAACACAAAATGAAGACTCCTCATCTGCGGGGCGTCACTCCAGAGGGGAAAATCTTCACCCTTGCCAGGAATGCGAAAAACAAAGACGAGTTTTGCGGATCCTGTTTCTCCCCAGACGGTCGGACGCTCTTCGTGAATCTCCAAGGCATGAGTTTCACCTTCGCAATCACAGGTCCCTGGCGAAAATAGCGATCAAGTGGGCGACGGTTCGTGATCATCCCGGTCGCAGAGGAGAGCTCGTTCCAGGCCTGATTGAGAGAGTCTGGCTCCCCTGAACTGCTTACCCTACCCTGACCTCGTACCCGTGCCCGACCTCGCCGCCACCCTCCAATCCCACTTCGGCTTTTCTGAATTCCGCGGGGGCCAGAAAGAGGTCATCGAGGCCCTCCTCGCAGATCGCCCTGCGCTCGCGATCTTTCCCACCGGGGGCGGCAAGTCGCTCTGCTACCAACTTCCTGCCGTTCTCCTCGACGGGCTCACTCTGGTGATCTCGCCCCTCATTGCCCTCATGAAGGATCAGGTCGATACCCTGCGAGATCGCAACATCGCCGCCGCACGACTCGACTCCACCCTCACCGCCGAGGAAGCCCACGCGATCTATGACCAGATGCGCAGAGGCACCCTCACCATGCTCTACGTCGCTCCGGAACGGCTCGCCAACGAGAACTTCCGGAACCGGCTCGCCAGCACGCACATTTCGCTTCTCGCCATCGATGAAGCGCACTGCATCTCGGAGTGGGGACACAACTTTCGTCCTGACTACCTCAAGCTCGCCAAGTTTGCGCGCGATCTCGGGATCACCCGCATCCTCGCCCTCACCGCCACCGCTACTCCGGAAGTGGCCGCCGACATCCGCCGCAACTTCAACATCGCGGAAGCCGATCACACCCAGCTCTCTTTCCATCGCCCCAATCTGCAACTCCGGGTCACCTCCTGCCTGGAAGCGGACAAACGCCGGACCCTCCTCGAACGCCTCCGTAAAGATCCCACCGCCCCCACCATCATCTACGGGACCAAGCAGGAAACCGCCGAGTCCCTGGCCTCCTTCCTCAAGCGCAACGACATTCCCGCCCGGCCCTACCACGCCGGGCTCCGCGATGAAACCCGCACCGCCTGCCAGGAGGCCTTCATGTCGGGCGAAGCGCCCATCATCACCGCCACCATCGCGTTTGGCATGGGCATCGACAAGTCCGACATCCGCCGCATCATCCACTACAACCTCCCCAAGTCGCTCGAAAACTATACCCAGGAAATCGGTCGCGCCGGTCGCGACGGCAGGCCCGCCACCTGCGAACTCCTCGCCTGCCGGGACGACCTGCGCACCTTGGAAAACTTCGTCTTTGGCGACACGCCCTCCCCACAAGCAGTCCGCCGCGTGCTCGATCAGATCCTCAATCGCGGCGAGACTTTCGACGTCTCGCATTACGACCTCGCCGGCAGCAATGACATCCGACCCCTCGTCATCAACACCCTCTTCACCTACCTCGAACTGGAAGGCTACATCGCCGCCACCACCCCGTTCTACACCACTTACCAGATCAAGTTCCTGCGCACCCTCGATCAAGTCCTCCTCGGCTACGACCAACGTCGACAAGCATTTCTGCGCTCTCTCTTCGCCACCGGCAGGGATGGCCGCCTCTGGACCACCATCGATCCCGCCAGCGCAGCCCAAGAACTTGGATGCGACCGTGAGCGCATCATCAAGGCCCTCACCCACCTCGAGTCCCACGGGGACATCGTGCTCAAGCTCAGCGGCATTCGCCACGCCTACCGTCGACTCAAGGAACCGGAGAATCTCGCAGCCCTCACCAAGCGCATGCAAGATCTCTTTCTCCGCCGCGAAGAGCAGGACGTCGATCGCCTGCAACAAGTCGTCGACTACGCGGAAGAGACCCGCTGCCTCAACCAGCACCTCTTGCGTCACTTCGGGGAAACGATGGAGGATCGCTGTGGTCACTGCGCGAATTGCCTTGGAGAGCCCGGAAAGGCGAGCGGCCTACCTGAAGCACCAGCCCCCGAACTCACCACCGAACACACCGCGCCCATCCAGACCCTCCTCAACGAGAAGCACGCGCCCCTCCGCACTCCGCGCCAACTTGCCCGCTTTCTTTGTGGCCTCACCAGCCCCGCCACCACCCGCGCGTGGTACACCCCGGCGGGGGGCAAACGCCGCGCCCGCCTCGTGAGCCACGATACCTTCGCGCTGTTAGAAGATCATCCCTTCGCTGATGTCTTGGCCTACTGCGATAGTGTGATCATCCCGTAAATTGCGTCCTCCCAGCGGGAACGAGTGTTTGCGTCGTCCTTCCCCCCCCTGCTAGACTGCACTCATGAGACACGCATTCCTCAGCCTCGCAGCCCTCAGTCTTTCGCTTGCGACCTTCACCCATGCCGAAGAAGACCGCCTCGTTCTGGTCGGCGCTTCCTATGGCAAAAACGTTCTCGCGATCTGCGACTCCAAGGGGGAGGTGCTCTGGAAGCACGACACCGCCGGTCCGCAGCGTGGCCACACCGGGCATCACGATGTTCACCTTCTCGCAAACGGAAACATCCTCTTCCACGACACCTGGACCAAGACTCAGGAGATCACCTTGGAGAAGAAGGTGGTGTGGGAATACGAATCCGCCAAGGAGAACGGCAACGCCGGAAAGCGCGTCGATGTGCACGCCTTCGCCCGCTTCCCCGACGGCAGCACCATGATCGCGGAAAGCGGCGTGGGCCGCTTCATCCACGTCGACAAGAACGGCAAGAAAATCAAGGAGGTTCCCATGGGGGAAGGCGGCCGCAAGAAGACCCGCCTCGTCCGCATGCTCGCCAACGGCAACTACCTCTCCTGCGCGGAGAACCCCGGCGTGGTGACAGAGTATGACCAGAACGGCAAGGTCGTCTGGGAGTACCCCACCAAGACCAGGGTCTACGGCGCCATTCGCCTCCAGAATGGCAACACTCTCATCGCCACCGGCAGCGGCAACAGCGTGATCGAAGTGTCCCCCGATAAAAAATCGGTCTGGAATATTACCAAGAAAGTGCCCGACACCGAGATCGGTCTCTCCTGGACCACCTGCCTGCAGGAGCTCTCCAATGGCAACCTCATCATCGGGAACTGCCACGCCGGCGAGAAGAACCCGCAAATCTTCGAGATCACCAAGGACAAGAAGGTCGTTTGGGAATTCGACCAGTGGGACCTGGTTGGCAACGGCCTCGCCTGCTGGCAGGTCCTTGAAGGCAAGCAGGCCGCCATGCTGCGCAAGAAACTTGCAACCCTCAAAAACTAGCTGCGCACGGCGGCTCAAGGTTCCGGTTCAGTCCCCGTCCCATCCGAATGGTAGGACCGCTGCGTCCGCAAATCTCCACTCCTCGGAGATTCTCCACCCTGCGACCATCGGTCAAGGTTGCCGATTTTCGTGTTCATTCGCACCTATTCGTGGTTTTCCTCCCCGCACATGGGCAAAAACAAAACCGCCATCACCCCGGGCCGGGCCGAGGACTTTCCCGAGTGGTACCAGCAGGTCATTCGTGCCGCCGATATGGCGGAGAATTCAGAGACTCGCGGCTGCATGGTGATCAAGCCGTGGGGCTTTGCAATTTGGGAGAATATCCAGTCCCACCTCGACGCTCGCTTCAAGGAAACCGGGCATCAAAATGCCTACTTTCCCCTCCTCATTCCCCTCTCCTACCTGGAGAAGGAAGCGGAGCATGCCGAGGGATTCGCCACCGAGTGCGCGGTGGTCACTCATCACCGACTCGAGACCGTGAAGGATGAAGTGACCGGGAAGACCCGCATGGTTCCCACCGGCAAGCTCACCGAACCCTACGTCATTCGCCCCACTTCCGAGACCATCATTGGGGCCGCCTTTTCGCGCTGGGTCGAGAGTTATCGCGACCTGCCCCTCCTCATCAATCAGTGGGCCAATGTCATGCGTTGGGAAATGCGCCCTCGCCTCTTCCTGCGCACCGCCGAGTTTCTCTGGCAGGAAGGACACACCGCCCATGAGACCCGGGAGGAAGCCATCGTCGAGACCAAGCTCATTCACCAACTCTACGAAGACTTCCTCCGTGATCACCTCGCGATCCCCGTTGTGCCCGGCGAGAAGACGGAAACCGAGCGCTTCCCAGGCGCGGAAAGAACCTTCACGATTGAAGCAATGGTGCAGGACAAGAAGGCAATTCAGGCCGGCACCTCGCACTACCTCGGACAGAACTTCGCCAAGGCACAGGACATCACCTTCGCGAGTCGTGACGGGTCGGAACAGCATGTCCACACCACCTCGTGGGGCGTTTCCACCCGCTTGATCGGCACCCTCATCATGGCCCATGCCGATGACGACGGACTGGTCCTTCCGCCCCGGGTGGCACCACAGCAAATCGTCATCATTCCCGTCACCCCGAAAGAAGAAACCCGCGAGGCGGTGCTCGAATCGTGCCGCGCGCTCGCCGAAACCCTGCGCCTTGAACAAAGCTATGCCGGCAGCCCCGTCCGGGTGCACGTCGATGAGCGTGACTTCGGCGGCGGCGTGAAGAAATGGGAGTGGATCAAGAAGGGGGTCCCCATTCGCCTCGAGATCGGCCCGCGCGACCTCGAAGGCCGCAAGGTGTGCGTGCAACGTCGCGACCAGGATCCCAACGCAAAGGACTTCATCGAGCGCGTGGAATTCATCCGCAACTGCTCAACAATCCTGGCTGAAATCCAACAAAGCTTGCTCGACCGACTCACCGCCTTCCGCGACGAAAACATCACCGAGTGCAGTGACTTCGAGGACTTCAAAGCTCACTGGGATGGCGAAAACCCTGGGTGGTTGCTCACCGCCTGGGCAGGATCACGCGAGCAGGAGGAGGAGCTTTCCAAGGCCCACAAGATCACCATTCGCTGCCTGCCCAATGGCCAACAGGAGGGCGAGGAAACACCCTGCGTTCTCAGCGGCGAGGCCACCAGGCAGCGCGCCATTTGGGGCCGGTCCTATTGATGAAGGCGACCCTGCTCATTCTGTGCACGCTCTGCGGACTCGCCTCCGCCGCACCCACCGTCGCCACCTTTTCCATCGTCGCCTACGACCCCGCCACCAAGGAACTGGGCATCGCCGTCGCCTCCAAGTCCCCAGCCGTGGGCGGAGTGGTTCCTTGGGCGCAGGCTGGCGTCGGCGCAATCGCAACCCAGTCGGCTGCCAACACGACCTATGGCCCCGACGGACTCACTCTTCTGGCCAAGGGTGACACCCCGAAAGAGGCCCTCGAAATTCTCACCCGGAAGGATCCGGGCAAAGCGCACCGCCAGGTCGGCATCATCGATGCCAAGGGCCAAGCCCTGAGTTTCACCGGTGAGAAGTGCCATGCCTGGGCCGGAGGCAAGACGGGCAGGAACTTCGCGGTCCAGGGCAACCTCCTTGCTGGCCCGGAAGTCGTGGCCGCCATGGCCAAAGCCTTCGAGGAGAGCAAGGGACTCCTCTCCCATCGTCTGCTGGCCGCCCTCGAAGCAGCCCAAGAGGCCGGTGGGGACAAACGCGGCCGCCAGTCCGCAGCCCTTCTCATCGTGCGAAAAGACTGGGGCTATGCCGGTCTGAACGATCGCTTTCGCGATCTCCGCGTCGATGACCACGCAACTCCCATCGTGGAACTTCGCCGCGTCCTCGCCGCCCACGTAAAGGTGTTCCCACATCCCACGGTGAGAGAGAAGTAAGCGGCGCGCTCTTATCCTACGCGGTCACCGCGCCTCGTTCGTCATCGAGCAGGCCCGACTTATCGAGGTAATAATCGTAGCCTCCGCTGTACTTCGTGACGCCGCCATCCGAGACATGCCAGGTGGTATCCGCCAGCTTGCGAATGAAGTGCACATCGTGAGAGATGAAGACGAGCGATCCTTCGAACTGCTTGAGTGCCTCGATGAGGGCATCCACCGAGAGCAGATCCAGGTGCGTGGTCGGCTCGTCCATGAGGAGGAGGTTGGGCGGATCGACCAGGAACTTCACCAAGTTGAGCCGGCTCTTCTCACCACCCGAAAGGACCTTCACTTTCTTGTGGACGTCCTCGCGTCGGAAGAGAAAGGACCCGAGGAGACCTCGCGCCTCCTCTTCCCGCATACCGACACCGGTGGTGCAAATTTCGTCCAGGACCGACTTGTTCTCATCCAGCAATTCCGAGCGATGCTGCGAGTAGTATCCCATCTTGGTGGCATACCCCACCTTGCGCTCCCCTCCATCGATCGGCACCGAACCAGCGAGGATCTTGATCAAGGTCGACTTGCCGGATCCATTCGGCCCCACCAGGACGGTGCGGTCTCCCCGCTCAACTTCAAGGTTTAGGTTATCGTAAACCCGCGTCTCTCCGTAGGACTGACTCACCTTGTTGAGTTCGATGACCTTCTGGTTGCTCCGCGGGGGCGAAGGAAAGTGAAACTTGAACACCTTGCGGGGAGCACGAGGTTTCTCCAGGGTATTCATCTTCTCTAGCTGCTTCACGCGGCTCTGCACCTGGGACGCCTTCGACGATACCGAGCGGAAGCGATCAATGAACTCCTGCACGCGGTCGATCTCCTTCTTCTGATTTCGGTAAGCCGCCACCTTCTGCTCATAGCGCTTCTCACGCTCGACAAGGTAGCTCGAGTAATCACCCCCATAATTGATGAGCTTCTGCTCATCAATCTCAATCACGGTCTCCGCGATGGCATCCATGAAGTCGCGATCGTGCGAGATCATGAGAATCGCTCCCGGATAATTCGAAAGGTAGCCCTGGAACCAGAGCAGGGCGAGCAAGTCGAGGTGGTTGGTGGGTTCATCGAGCATGAGCAGGTCGGGCTCGAGACAAAGAATCTGCGCCAGATGTGCCCGCATCACCCACCCGCCGGAGAGCTCACGCGCGGGCCGATCAAAGTCCTCCTGCTTGAACCCCAGTCCCGCCAGGATCTTCTTGGCCTTGGGCTCGAGCTGAAACCCATTCATGAGAGTGAATTTATCCTGCGCTTCGGCATACTCTTCCGAGTCGAGAGTGCCGGCTGCTTCGTGCTCCCGCATCGTGCGTTGCACGTCCCGCATTTCAGGATTGATCGCGGTGGCAATCTGGAGCGCAGTTTCCTCCCCCGGATCTCCCGCTTCCTGCGAGAGATAACCGACGTGGGCATACTCATCCCGGTCGATCGTTCCAGAGTCCGCGGTTTCATTCCCGAGGACGATATGGAAGAGGGTCGATTTTCCGGCACCGTTCGGACCGACTAGGGCGATCCGCTCCCCCCAGTTGATGGTCAGGTCGGCTTCCTCAAAGAGCGTCCGCCCTCCGTAGTTCATGGTCAGGTTCCGAATCGTCAGCATGCGCGCGGGGCCATCGCATCGATTCGCCCGAATTGCAATGTGGAAGCGGAAATCAGCCAGGCGGCCGAAACGATTTGCCGAAAATCGCGAATCACGGAAACCGGGATTCCTAATCCAAGCCCTCTCAAATCCCGAACATAGCCAACCTCATCCCCCACAGCTCTCCCCTTCTCAGAAGACGTTTTGGCGCTCGGTCCAGGGTCGTAACGATCGCCGACCACTTGCGTAGGGCGCCTCTGATTAGTCACACTCAGGAATCCCTCTATTCATTCCTCTCCCCGC
>JAPKFB010000052.1 GCA_028821775.1 Roseibacillus sp. | reverse complement strand
CTAATCAAGGACCCAGTCAAGCGCGCAGTGATGCAACATGATCTCTGGGCCGTTTTCGATTGGACCGCCAACACCTTCAATCCCCTTCCTTTTGGCGGCAAGGTTGACCCCAAGAAACATGCCACGGTCAAACTGACCAACGCTCGCAAGGCATTGCGCCAAAGGCTGGCCAAGGCCATCACAAGTCTCGCCCTCAATAAAAGAGAGATTGCTTCCCTGCCCAATAATTATGCACGGGCGATTGCGGCCAAGACATTCAATACCCGATTTGATGAGAAGAACCCGCGCCGCCCCCTGCTCCCCACGGATCTTC
This sequence comes from Roseibacillus sp., assembly GCA_028821775.1. Classification (GTDB taxonomy): domain Bacteria; phylum Verrucomicrobiota; class Verrucomicrobiia; order Verrucomicrobiales; family Akkermansiaceae; genus Roseibacillus_B. The sequence continues at coordinate 34,955 of JAPKFB010000052.1, read as the reverse complement.
TCAATCCCGATGGCCCATGGGTCTGTGTGCGCGGAGCCTTGAATGGTCCCAGTGCCCCGGTGCATATGCAGTATTACCGCGGCCGCTCCCCTTTCCTTGTGTTCCTGAAATTGCCCGGGAGACGAGATGCCACGCTGGATTATCTCGCCCGGTTAAACAAACATTCCAGCAAAGCCTTGCAACCCGAGGATTGGGACAAGAACCTGCCGCTCTTCCCCGCAGGCACAGCCGTGGCGCTGGTGCGGCAGATGACGGCAATCAATCAGGCAGGGGAAATGGTGTCCACGCCACTGGTGCAATCGGTTCAGCTGCGGGTCTACCGGAAAGTCGGCCAAAAGATCACCGATCACAAAACCAGCCAGGCGGTTTTCAAGTTTACCCTGAATCGGCACGACCTGTTCGCCAATAAGACCGGCGGGCTCAAGCCGGTCTCACTGGAAAAACGCACCGGGTTGTCGCTTGTCTACAACGAGGATTATTTTGAATCCGACCGGCATGCATCGCGTGATACAGTCATGCAATCCTGCATCAACTGTCATTCGTGCGGTGGAGCCACCGCCAAGAGCATCTTCAGCTTCAAACAGGATGACTGGGTGCGCGCGGCTCACTCATTTGATTCCAACGCGCTGCGACTCACGCCAACGAATATCGGTCTGGAACAAAAACGTGCCATCAGCTGGAAATCCCAACGACACGACTGGGGGCTGCTACAAGGCTGGCTCGAAACTCAGGCACCGTGATCACTTGTGGGTTGCCTTCCTGCCCACTGGTAGGAATTTCCTTTTCCAGCCTTGATTTTCTGGAGGCCCAGGAACCGGGGAAGGCGGGGGTGCACACGCCTACACCCTGCTCAGCAATCGACACTACATTAAGTCAACCTCGGCCGATGACAATTACGCCCCGGGAGCCGCTCTCTACCAGACGTTGACCAACCCGTAGTTCAGAGACTGACCGCAAATCCATATCTGCATGGGTGATCAGTCGGTCACTTCGATATTGTCAATGGAGAATCCGCTAAAGGGGTCCGGGGTGCTGTCGCTCGTGAAGATCCATTCGATGAAAACGGTCTCGCCGATCGCTTCCGGAACAACCGGAAAACTGAAGGTGATCCAGTCGAAATCAAGCGGAGCCATATCAATCTGCGTGTCCGCGCCGAGCTGAACCTGATCGCTGGCCCGCAGAAAACGGATCTTGGCGAAATCCCCGAAACCGTCCGCATCGCGGAAGGCTTCAAAAGTCAGGGTGGCGCTGGGCAAGACGCTGAGATCAATCGGTGGTGAACGGAGCGAAATGTCCGAATTGGCGCCGTAGTCTCCCAGGTTCGTGCACCAGGCATTGGCTGAGCCTCCGGCTCCCAAGAGCGGGCCGGTACTACCAGCCGGCGTGCCCAGTTGCCAATCGGTGTCGCCAATCCCGTCGTTAACATGGGTGATCCAGTTGCCCACACCCGACTCGAGGTCATCGGAGAAGGCCACCACCGGCGGCGCGTTGTACTCTTCGATGACGAAATGACGACTGGGGTCGACCGGCCGCGGAATGGTCAGCGTGTTTTCGGGCGGGGTGGCTGCGATGGCCGTATGAGCGCCAAGGATGGGCCATTCGGAGGGAGCAGGTGGTTCCGTCCCGGGAGGAATGGGAGCAGAGGGGTCGGTCACGCTCCGCAAGTTGTAGACCTTCCCGGCCTGGCTGTCCCAGCGGAAGTCCAGCATCTCGTTGGGAGCATCCGAGACCCTGAAGGGAAATTTCGATGACTTGTTGAAGCTCGCCACCCCACTATTCATAACGGTCAGGATCTGCTCGTCGGTGAGAGCCACCCGGAAAAGCCCGACATCGTCGATGAGCCCGTTCCAGTAGAAGTTGTTACCGTCGTCCTGGCCCGCGCCGATATGAATGTCGCGCTGGGAATTGGCGGAAACACCAAGGATCTGGTTGATCACTTCCACCCCGTCGACAAACATCTTCCGCCTGGTCTCAAGTGCCTCGTAGGTGATCGCCACGTGCACCCAGGTATTGAGGGGTACCGGGCCGTCATTGATGGCATTCCAAGCCCCGGAGGGTCCGTTGTTGCCGGCCCAGTAACTCCAGTTGCCACTCGGGTTGTTGTAGATGATGGGACCATTCACCGATTCGCTGTCCTCGCGGGCCGTGAAGGGAGAGTTGAAGCCGGAGTTGTTGGTCGAGTTGGCCCAGAGCGCGATGGTGAAGCTCTCCGCACCGGCTGGCGCTTTTTCGCCGGGGTTGAGTGCCGCATCATAGAGAACATCGATATGGCCGTTGTCCGGAAAGGAGGCTGCGGTCCCGGTGGCGGCATTGGCGCCGGGTTGCCCGAAATTGACTGTTCCTCCAACCACGGTACCGTCGAAGCCATTCCCGGTCGCATCGGAGGCATCGGTATCGAGAGGCCAGTGCGCGATGAGAGGATTGCTGAACTCAATCCGCACCACGATGGGAATGATCAGGCTGGGAACGATGGGATCGTTGGACTCGATCACGAGATCAGCAGCGAAGGAGCCATTCTGGCCGTTGGGGTTGAAGGTAAGATCGACCTCGAGCATTCCGCCGCCGGCAATACTGGTGAAGGCCCCGAGTGAGAAGTTGCCCGCATCAGGCCCAGTCAGGGAGATGCCGGAGATGTCAAGTTGGCTGATCCCGGGGTTCTCAATCGTGACCTGCATGACCTGAGCCCCGGCTCCAGAAACCAGGGTCCCAAAGTCGATCGCAGCAGGTCCGGATACGAAAGGATCGCGAAAGGTCATGCGCACCGTGACGACCTTGTTTGGCTCAAGAGGGTCGTCACTCACGATGTCGAAGGTGGCCTCGAACAAACCCGCGGCACCGAGTGGGTCAAAGGAGCACTCAAGGTTTGCCGAAGTGCCTGGCCCAATGGGACCGGGAACGGTGACGACCCTGAAATTGGAGGCATCGGCACCCCCGATGGCAGGAGTCCCGGTAATGTTCAGGTCCTGCGTTTCTCCAATATTGTCGATGGGGATGTTGAAGGTCCCATCAATCCCGTCGAAGGTCAGATTATACGACCCACGGGTGCTCAGATTGGGATCGGCCACCCCGCCCCCTATTCCGTTGTTCATCACAGACTCAATCTCGACCTGCCCAAGGGCCACATCCCAGAGGCCCACGTCGTCGATGAGTCCGTTCCAGTAGAAGTTGAGACCGTCATCCTGGCCCGAGCCGATGTGAATGTCGCGCAGGGCATTGGGCGAGACGCCGATGTTGGCGGTGAGCACCTCGGCTCCATCGATGAACATCTTGCGGGTAAGGGTGGCCGAATCATAGGTGACCGCCACGTGCTGCCAGGTGTTGAGGGGCACAGCCGGACCATTGATGGCATTCCAGGCCCCGGAAGGTCCGTTGTTGCCGGCCCAGTAACTCCAGTTGCCACCGTTGTTGTTGTAAATAATCGGACCATTCACTGAGGCCCCGTTGTCCTCGCGAGCAGTGAAGGGTGAGTTGAACCCTCCATTGCTGCTTGAGTTGGCCCAGAGCGCGATCGTGAAACTGCCTGAGCCATCCACACCCTGTGTTCCTGGGTTGAGCGCAGCGGCGTAAGGCACGTCGATGTGACCGTTGTCCGGGAAGGCCGCGGCATCGCCGGTGGCAGCGTTGGCTCCGGGTTGCCCAAAGGTCACCGTGCCACCGACCACGGCACCATCATGGCCGTTTCCAGTGGCATCGGTGGCATCAGTATCGAGCGGCCAGTGCGCGAGGAGAGCAGCGTGCACAGAGGCCAGAGGGACTGCACAAAGGGTGAAGAGGGCGAGAAAGCGTAAGTTCATGTCTAATGGAGCGGTTGCTGGTGGAGGAAAACTTGAGCAGTAATGGCGAAAAAAAACGGCAAACCCAGGGAGTGGGTTTGCCGGCCTTCTAAATTCAGTGGACGCCTGCGGTCTATCGGCGGCGGCGCAGGGCGAAACCGAAGGCCACCAAGGCGATGAGACTCGTGCTGCTGGGCTCAGGAATGCTGTTGGTCATGACGTCCTGGATCTGAGCTGCGTCCAGGGCCTCGTCAAACATGATCACGTCGTCGATCTGTCCATTCCAGTAGAAGTTGCGTCCGTCGTCCTGACCGGATCCGATGTGAATATCGCGCAAGACGTTGGCGGAGACGCCGATGTTGGAGGTGAGTACCACGGCGCCATCGATGAACATGTTACGAGTCTGCGTAGACGAATTATAAGTGATCGCCACGTGTTGCCAGGTGTTGACGGGCACGGCCGGACCATTGATGGCATTCCAGGCCCCGGAAGGTCCGTTGTTGCCGGCCCAGTAACTCCAGTTGCCACCGTTGTTGTTGTAAATAATCGGACCATTCACTGAGGCCCCGTTGTCCTCGCGAGCAGTGAAGGGTGAGTTGAATCCTCCATTGCTGCTTGAGTTGGCCCAGAGCGCGATCGTGAAACTGCCCGAGCCATTGGGTGACTGGGTTCCCGGGTTCAGCGCGGCGGCGTAAGGCACGTCGATGTGACCTTGGTTCGGGAAACTTGCGGAGAGTCCGGTGGCACCATTGGCACCTGCCTGGCCGAAGTTGACCGTGCCACCGACCACGGCACCATCATGACCGTTTCCGGAGGCATCACTGGCGTCATTATCGAGGGGCCACCACGCAATCACCCCGGCACCAGCAGGTAGCGAGGCTGCAAGGGAGGTCACGAATAGGGCAAGGGCAAATGCGGGCCTTCTCATTGCCCCCAATTTCCAATACAGCATTGTTAGCTGTAAAGACAAATCCTCAGTAATCGCCCGGGAGGCGACCGGCTAGGGCACCACCACCACCCGCAAGCGCACAAATCCCCTCGATTCAAGGGGTAATTGCCAGGTTGCGATCTCCAATCCGAACCCGTCCGGCATCCGGCCGATCAAGTCCAGCAGTCCGGAATTCCATACCATTAAATCACTCGACCACTCCACCGTAACCTCAGCCTGGTCTGCACCGAGACGGTGCCGGTAGCTGAAGGTGACCTGTTCGGCAGTGCGCTGGACGATTGGTTCACTGGCCAAGGCGTAGCTCAAGACATCTCCTCCACCATACGGGATGGCATCGCTGCCACCCGGCGATCCGCCAGGAAGCGTACTCGATCGCCAATTTCCGGGCCCGTCCGGATCGCTCCCAGCCTCTGCCCGCTTCAAGACGATACTATAGCCCTCACCATCCGCGGCAGGCGGCCATGGCCCTGCGTCAAGATAGCTGAAGTTGATGGCCGTGCTCCCCGAAGCGTCGTCGATCTTGATGCGCTCACCGCCATTGGAAAGTGCGCTACCATTGGCGAAGGAGCCGGCCACAGGCAACCCGGCACCGTAAGCGGCGGTAAAGGCGATCAGGTCACGCACAACCAACACGCGCGCGCCAGGAGCAAGGGAGGTCACCGCACTCCCGGTGAAATCGAACTCCACCCCGGCGCTGAACCTCACGTTGGTGAGATCGAGCGTGACCGAGTCGCTGATGTTGATCAACTCGATAAACTCGGCCGCCTCCACCACAGGGTGATACATGACTTCCGAAACCGCGAGATAGAGTTGCACGTCGCTGGGGAGAGGAGTCAACACGGTCTGGGCAACCTGTCGCTCAGTGTCGTCGATGAGCGTAAGAGCCTCCCCGAAGTTGGAGAGGTGGCCAGCGTAATTCCCGAGCACGATCCGCGATTCGCCGCCCGTGGGACTGGAAGGACGCATACGGAACGAAATTACGTCGGGGCTCAGGAAAACCTTGCCGCGCTCGGGATCGACACCCGCTGCCGGAATCACAGCACCCGGCGGGAAGGTGAAGGCAATGCCACCCTCGATTCGCCAGCCGCTGAGATCGACTGCGTAATCGTTGGCGTTGGTGATCTCGATGTACTCGTGATCCTGATCACCGCTGGCGGGATTGAAATCGATGACCCCAAACTCAACCACCGCATTTGAGGGTTCCGGATTGGGGATGAGACCGGTCCCGGCCGGCCCGTAGGTCTGGAAAAGAGCCCTGCGGCGATTGGGCAAGGAAGTGTTGAGAACATTCGAAACCGTGCCGCTGAGGGACCTGATCCCCTGGCCCGACCACAGCTGAAAGTCCCGTGCAGCATCCGCTGAAATCTCATTATTCCACCCGTTGATGAGATTCTCGAACCATCCATTTCCATTGCGGTCCACCCGAAGGTGCTGATCGGCGAGATTGCGCAATCGTCGCATGTACATCTCCCGTGTGATGGGATTGTCCAGAATGGCGGCGTGCATGTGGTTCTGCCAGGTCGGGTTGGGATTACCGTTAACCAGTTCCTGCGTGTGCATCGCGTCGCCATAGAGCGGACTGGCCCAGTTCTGGTGAGAACTCGTGGTGCCAGACGGCAATCCCTGGTCCCCGTCCCAGGGGAAGCGGAACCACTCCTGGCGATGCGGATCGCGGTAGAGATAGTAATTCTTGGTGAGCTGATCGTGATTAAAGGGGACCGCCATTGCGGCCATCACGTTGATGTAGTTGGGAAGGTTCACCTCATCGGCGACATAGGCGAAGCGATCTGCATTGGAGATGTTGATATCGGCAGCAAAATCGCGGAGATCAGTGTAGGGATCATCACGATTGAGAACCTTGCGATAGAGACTGGTGTTCACGGTGGGGGAAAGGGTGGCGGGAACATTGATCGCTTTGTACATCGGACCGGTGGCATCAAAACCGTGGCGGCCCAGGAACTCCTCGTCGATCTGCTCCACGAACGAGAAGAGCCCGAAGTCTGTGCCGTTACGGCGAATCCACATGTACATCGTCCTGGGCGCAGGCGAACCGGCTTCGTTGAGGAAGGCGAAGATCGCGTTCTCGCGCACGTAACCGTCGCGATAGTGCGAGTTGACGTTGAACTCCTCCACCTTGGGGGCTCCCTCCTTCCAGAAGAAGTGCCCTCCGCGATAGAAGTCGAACTTGTATTTGTGCTTGGGCCAGTTGGCGGTGCTTTGCCCTCGTATGCGGCAGAAGATGTTGTCGTAAAACCGACCGGCGAAGGAGAGGCTGGCCCGTGTCCCGGCGCGCGTATTGCTGGCACCCGTGTTCTGAACAAACCAGTGCAGAACCGGAAGCGAGGAGGTGATGGAGGGATCCACCACCACTGTTCCGTGATATTGCGCGGATTCGGCGAGATCAGGAAAGGCAGGCGAGCGCGTGGTCTCTCCGCCGGCCGTGCTCGCGATGACGAACCAACGCACCATCTCTCCTGCGGAGTAGGCTGAGGCCGGAATAGTCGCGCGGTAGCTGGTTCCGTCCACCTTGGTCATGGGCAGGGAGGTCTCGCCCCCGAAGTCGATGCGATAAGTGAAAGTGACGGTATCGATCGCTCCGAGACGGGGTTCGATCTCGGCGGTAACGACCAGCGCGTCGCTCTGCGCAGGCGAGAGCGGAAACTGGCTGACGCTGAGGATGGCCGGCGAGATCTCAGAGAGCCCGGACCCGTTGGCAGCACCCGGAGTGGGCATTAGTGAAACGGCAGCGCCACCCCCGGACGGAATCCCGAAGGCGACATCATCGAACTGGGGTGGATAGCTCGGGGTGAATTCCTGAACGATGTCGCCATCTGGCGAAACCAGGGCGAGATACTCGCCCCCGCCTGCGAGCCTGAAGGAAACATCCAGTGGGCCGTCCTTCTCCGAAGCAAAGACCACGAGATAGCCGCCTCTCTCAAGGACGTGGGCAGGAAAGATCCATTTGTCCGGAGCGGCCGGATGATCGGTAAGGGACCATCCTCCCAGTTCGATCGCAAAGGGATTGGGATTGTAGATCTCAATCCAATCTTCCCGATCACCGTCGCTGTCGCTGAGTCCTGTTTCGTTGTCGGCGACGAACTCGTTGAGCACTGGCGGCAGCACTTCCACATCCACGCCAACGGTGATCTGGGCCACTGCTCTGGGAGGAGATTCGCCAACGGCAGTGAGCGTGTAGGTGGTGGTTTGGGCGGGACTCACCATCACACTTCCCGCCGGTCCGGCAACCACGCCGACATCCGGCGAGATGGAGAGCGAACTGGCGCGCACCGTGTCCCAGGACAAGGTCACGCTCTGCCCTGAATCGATGAAGGGCGGCGCGGCGGCGAAGGTCATCACCGCAGGCGCACCCCCGGGCACTCCGTTGTTCATCACCTCCTGAATCTGCGCCGTGGTGAGAGCCTCGTCCCACAGGGCCACGTCATCGAGGAGTCCATCGAAGTAGAACTGACTCCCGTTGTCCGCACCCGATCCGATATGGAGATCTTTGGTTTGTGGGCCATTCGGACTGTAGAGTCCGCCGCCCGATCTCGACCGTTCCAGCGCACCGTTGACATGCAGGCGCATCGTCTGCGAACGCGCATCGTAACTGATTGCAAGATGGGTCCAGGAACCGACCTGCACCGCTGGACCCCGAAGCTGCAGCCAGGCTCCCGAGGGTCCACCGCCTCCGGTCCAAAAATTCCAGCGACCCGTGCTGTCATTATAGATGATGTATCCGTTCACCGACGTCCCATTGTCGTCGCGGCTCGTGATGGCGGAATTAAAGCCGCCCGTGCTATCCGCATTGGCCCACATCGCCACCGTGAAACTGCCCGGATTCAATGCGGCGGAATAGGGCACCGTGATCGTCGAAGACGATCCGTTGAACTCCGCTGCCGATCCCGAGTGGGCCGCAGCTCCCTCCGCGCCGAAAACCACTCCCCCGCCCGCAAATCCATCGTGTCCCCCGATGACGTCCTCCGCAGTCGTATCGAGGGGCCAGTGCGCCACCAGGCCGGCATCGGCGATGGGAATGAGCGCGAACACAGATACGGCAAATGCCGTTTTAAGCAGTGCGTGGAGCATTCGGGGGGGAGTTGTGGTGGACGAAGCGGTGCAGGAACTCTATCACCATGTTCCCGCCCCCGTCATGCTCTCTTTTCCCCTCACCCGCTGTTTGCTTCTTGCGAGCGCCCTCTCTTGCTTCGGGGGCACCTTCGCGAAGCTCGATCCGGCACGCACCGGGATCGACTTCGAGCACACCTGGAATCCGCCGACCGGTCTCGAGGACGTGATCAGCGGATCGTTCACCGGTGGCGGAGTGGCCATCGGCGACTACGACGACGACGGGAAGCCCGATCTCTTCTTCACCGATCCGGCAGATGGCGGACAGCTCTATCGCAACCTCGGCGACTTTCATTTCGAGAATGCAACCAGGAAGGCCGGGCTCGCCGTTGCAAGTGGCTGGAGTGCGGGCACGACTTGGGCGGACGTGAATGGAGATGGACGACTCGATCTTTTCGTCTGCATGTTCGGGACGGCGAACCGCCTCTATCTCAATCGCGGTGACGGCACCTTCACCGAAGTGGCCCAGGCCAGCGGTCTGACCTTCAGAGGCGCAAGCCTGATGGCAGCCTTTGCCGACTACGATCGCGATGGCGACCTCGATCTCTACCTCGTTACCAATCGCATCAAACCCCCGCCCGGCCTCCTGCAGGAACGATTCAATGTTGCCACCGGTCCGGATGGTGAACCGGTCCTTCCCGATCGCTATGCCCAGTACGCGGGCCTCGTGAAGATGCCGGACGGCAAATACAAGCAAGTGGCCAGCGCACAGTTCGACTACCTGTTTCGCAATGACGGCAATGACGATGCGGGTCGCCCGCAGTTCACGGATGTAAGCAAGGCCGCGGGAATCTGGACTACCGGATACGGGCTCTCCGCAACTTGGTGGGATTACGATTCCGACGGCTGGATCGATCTCTACGTCGCCAATGATTTCTACGGAGCAGACCGGCTCTACCGGAACAACAAGGACGGCACCTTCAGCGACGTCGCTCCCGATGTGCTGCCCCACACCCCCTGGTTTTCCATGGGATCCGACGTGGCGGACATCAACAATGACGGCCGCCTGGACTACATGGCTTCCGACATGGCGGGCAGCACCCACTATAAGGAGAAGATGTCGATGGGCAACATGACCGGGCGCGAGAGCGACTCGTGGTTTCTCAACTTCCCCTCCCCGCGCCAGTACATGCGCAATGCGGTTTACCTCAACACCGGCACGGGACGCTTTATGGAAGTCGCCCACCTCTGTGGCATGGCGGCCACCGACTGGACCTGGGCCGTCAAGTTTGCCGACTTCGACTGTGACGGACGCGACGATGTCTACATTTCGACCGGGATGAGCCGGGACTGGTTCAACAGCGACCTGCGCAAGCAGGAGGAAGATCTCATCGCCAACAAGGGCCAACCCGCCGCCAATGCGTTCTGGGAGAAGCAGAAACCTCTTGCCTCCGCGAACTGGGCATTTCGAAATGCGGGCGATTTGCGCTTCGAGAACGTAGGGAAGGCGTGGGGACTCGCCGGGGACTCGATCAGCTATGGTGCCGCCCTCGGGGACCTCGACGGCGACTTGGATCTCGACCTGGTGGTGAACAATTTCGGCGGCAACCCTTCACTCTACCGCAACGATCTGGCTGGCGGGAATCGGCTCGCATTGCGGCTGAAGGGACGGGGTGGAAACAGCTGGGGCGTAGGTGCAACGGTGGTGGCACACCTCGAGACCAAGCCCGCGCTGCAAACCAAGACACTGGCCCTCTCCCGCGGCTTCATGTCCTCCAACGAACCGCTGCTTCACTTCGGTCTCGGCGAGGCAACAGCGCTTGAGTCCCTCGTCATCACCTGGCCCTCGGGAACACGCCAGGAAGTCGGTAAGCTCGCCGCTGGAAATCTGCACATCATCACCGAACCCAAAACGGGCATTGCGCCCCCCACTTCGCCCCGTCCGATGTTCGCTTCCTCGGCGATGTTTCGCGGGATTGCGCATCGGGAACGACCCTACGATGATTTCAGGAGACAACCCCTGCTTCCCAGCAAGCTTTCCCAGCTCGGTCCGGGAATTGCGTGGGGAGACGTCAATCGCGACGGACGCCAGGACTTCTACCTCGGGCGGGCCGCAGGGGCCTATGGCGGCATCTATCTTCGCCTGGAGACGCCCACCGCCCAGGGAGCTCACTTCGTGGTCAACACCTTCGATCCTTTCGAAGCAGACGCGGCCTGCGAGGACATCGCGCCGCTCTTCTTCGACGCCGACCGCGATGGCGACCTCGATTTGTACGTTGTGAGTGGCGGAGTGGAATGCGAACCGGGCGCCGCAGTCCTGCGCGACCGTCTCTATCTCAACGGCGGCAAAGGTTCGTTTACCAAAGCTCCCGCCGGCACTCTCCCCAAGGCCAACCTCAGCGGCGGTGCTGCATGCGCGGCGGACTTCGACCGCGACGGCGACCTCGATCTCTTCGTGGGTGGGCGCAGCATCCCGGGACGGTATCCCGAAACACCACGCAGCCAGTTGCTCCGCAACGACTCCAGACAAGGCGCGCCAAAATTCGTGGAGGTGACCCCGAAGGGGCTGGCCACCACCGGTCTCGTGACGGCCGCCCGGTGGGCCGATTTCAATGGCGATCACTGGCCCGACCTTCTCGTCGCCCATGAGTGGGGACCGGTGAAACTCTATCTGAACAAGGAAGGCTCCCTCGCTGACGCTTCCACCATGTCGGGCCTGCAATCTCTCACCGGCTGGTGGAACAGCCTGGCGGTGGCGGACGTTGATGGTGATGGCGATTTTGATTTCGCGGCCGGCAACGTGGGACTCAATTCAAAATACCACGCCTCACCCGGGCATCCTGCCGTGCTCTACTACGGCGACGTGGATGGCAGTGGCAGGAAGAGAATTGTGGAGGCCAAGTTCGAAGGCGCAGCCATGGTTCCGGTGCGCGGGTTCAGCTGCTCCCGCAACGCCATGCCTTCACTGGGCAAGCAGCATGCCAGTTTTCACAGCTTTGCCACCAAGACCCTCGCCGAATTGTATCCGGAGCAACGGCTCGGAGCAGCGACACGCCATGAAGCCAATACCCTGCAGTCGGGCATATTCGTGAATGGCGGCACGGGGAGCTTCACGTTCCGGCCCTTGCCCAGGCTGGCGCAGGTCGCACCCATTTTTGCGATGGCCTTCAGCGATCTCGAGAGAGATGGCGACCTCGACCTCTGCGTAGTGGGCAATTCCTTTTCCCCCCAGCCGGAAACCGGTCACATGGATGGCGGCGTCGGGTTGATCCTTCGCAACACCGGGGGCGGATTCTTCGAGGCGATCTCTCCATCCGAGAGCGGCCTGGTGATCCCAGGTGACGCCAAGTCTCTCAACCTGATCGACCTCAACCGCGATGGGCGCCCGGATCTGGTGGCGGGGATCAACAACGGTGAGGTGATGGCCTTCCTGCGATCCGGGCGGTCGCAGTAACCCTGCCACATACAGCCTCTTCACGCAGGCGGGCGATCATGCCTGGAACGTGACAATGGAGGTCAACTTCATCGATTCCAATACTTTCGCACCCTTCACCGTGAATCCTGAATCGGTGTCTGTGGTCGACGGCAGCATTTGCATCGAGTTCACCTCGGAGGACAACGCCGCCTTCTTCCAGTTCAGCCTCGAGCACCCCCCACCCTGACCCCTGGTGCGGGGATGTGGGGGTGCCAAATTCTCAACCGCCAACCCCGTGATGAGGCTGTCCGGGTAAGCGACAACTCGTCGACCAATCACCCGAAGAGTTCCATCACGGGCTCGGCGGTTCCGTCGGGGGTGACGTAAAACGGTCGCTGCTCCACGTTGTAGTGGTGGTCGTGAGGGATGCCGAGGGCGCGGTAAATGCTGGCATGCAATTGTTCGGTGGTGACGGGATTCTTCACCGTGGTGCAGGGGCGCTCGTCGGCAGTTTCGCCGTAGACGAATCCCTTTTTCACACCACCGCCGAAGAGGAGGACGCTGCCCGCGCCGGTGAAGTGCCGGTGCATGCCGTAGAATTGGGGGCCGTCGATCCGGGGCGGAACGTTGACCTGGTCCTTGACCCGCTTCTCCGGTTTACCCTCCATCATCATGTCGCGACTGAATTCGCTGGCGACCACGATGAGGGTCCGGTCGAGCAATTTGCGGGCCTCGAGGTCGAGGACGAGCTGGGCGATGGGCGCGTCGATCATGGCCTTGAGCTCTTTCATTCTGGTGTGACCGTTGTCGTGGGTGTCCCAGTATTTGAACGGGTAGTAGCCGTGGGTGACCTCGATGAAGCGCGCACCGGCCTCGGTGAGGCGCCGGGCAAGCAGGCAGCCCAGACCGAAGCGGCCACCCCCCTTGTAGGACTCATAACTCTCCTTCGGTTCCAAACTCAGATCGAAGGCCTTGCGGGCCTTGGGGCTCGAGAGGAGGCGATGCGCGTTGTCGATCGACTTCACGAGCGACTCCCGCTGGTACTCCGAGCCATGCTGCTGGATCGGGCTGTTGGCGAGCAACTTCTTGTAATTCTGGTAGCGACTTGCAAAGCGGGCGTCGGTCATCCCCGCGGGCGGCTTGACCGCTTCGACGGCCTGGTCAGGTTCGACGAGGAAGAACGGTGCGAATTCGCTCCCGAGGAAGCCCGCAGTGTGGAAGGCTTGAAGTGCCTCTTTCTCGCCGCCGTCGAAAGTCTGTCCGATGTCGATGAAGGCAGGCAGGTCCGGATTGAGAGGCCCGACGGTGCGGGAAATCCACGAACCGATGTGGGGGGCCGCCACCGTGAGGGGCGGCTCGTAGGCAGTGTGCCAGTGAAACTGGTGGCGGCTATGAAGAATGAATCCGAGGTCGGCGGCACGGTAGGTCTTGATGAGAGTGCCGCGGTCCATCACCGCGCCGATCTTTTCCAATCCCTCGGTGAACTTGAGACCGTCGACCGCGGTATCAATGGCGGGGAAGGTGGAGAGGACCCGCTTGGGATCGAGCCCTTTCTCGTAAGGCGTGTAGTGCTTCGGGTCGAAGGTGTCGGTACTGGCCATCCCACCCGCGAGCCAGAGCACGATCACGGTGTCGGCGGTGGAGTTGAGCGAGGCGGCCTTGGCTTTGGCGATCGCCGCAGCTGCCGCAGAAGTGGTGGGATACCCCGCGGACAGCGCCCCGAGAGTTGCAGCCGAGGCGGAAGAAAGGAAATCCCGGCGGTTGGTTGGAGTGTTCATGGTTGGCGGATCAATGTTTGGAACCCGGGGAGAATCCGGTTCGTGGAAATTCGTGAACTTTCGCGGCTATTTGTCTTTGTCGGTTTGAGGCCAAGCTTCGCTAGTGGATTAACTGAAACTCTGGATGCATGACCAGCATCCAGAGAAGATCTTCGATTCCCTGGGCGGTGGCCAGGTTTCCGATGACGTCCTGGGCGGATTGCCTCTCGCGGTCAGAGGGCGCGCGGCCGAGGGCGTTGGCAAAGAGGGAACTGACGATGGTTTCGGGATTTTGCCCCGACCCCAGCCAGGCTTTGCCCCCGCGGGCCACAAGCTCGGCCAGCGGTTTGCCGTTGGACAGCTCGATCAGTTGCGCAGTGGTGGCGGACGACTCGCGTCGCGTGACGACAACATCGCGCTTCGTCCGTCCGAGAATGCGCATGAGGTGATTGAGCTTACGGAGCCCGGCTCGCTTCTGTCCGGTGCTTCGCGGGGCAGCATCTTCACCTGCCGCAAGAATCACCTGATCCAGACCGTCGAGGAACTGCTCGGCGGAGATCCGCCGCACAACCGGCCCCCGAAAGACATAGTTCTCGGCGTCCGGGGCGAGCGCTATCGAGGGCCGCTGGTAAGCTCGCGAGGTAAGGAGGAGACTCATCGGGCGCTTCAAGTCGTAGCCGTGATCGACGAGATCAACGGCGAGCCAGTCGAGGAGGTCCTGGTTCCAGCTCGGGTTGTCCATTTCATCGACCGGCTCGACCAGTCCCCGACCAAAGAAAATCGCCCACAGGCGGTTGACCGCGGTGCGGGCGAGGCGTCCGTTCTTCGGGGAGGTCATGATCTCGGATAACTGTTTGATTCGTTCGGCGCGGGGGGCCGCCGGGTCGATGGTGCCGAGCTCCGGATAGAGAAAGGCGGGCGCGGCCTTTTCCCCGATCGGCTTGTTGCACCGGTGAATGTCCATCGGCTGATCGGAGAAGATCGAGGCCAAGGCGTAGGTCTGCTTGAGGGTCCAGTCATTGATGAACGAGTCGTGACAGGAAGCGCACTTGATATTGAGTCCGAGAAAGACCTGGGCGACGTTCTGGGCAGCCTGCATTTCGGTCACCTGGGAGGCGTTCACGGTTCCGCGCCAGGCCACCCCCTTGATAAATCCATCGGAGCCGCCTACCGGATTGATCAACTCGCGCACGAACTGGTCGTAGGGTTTGTTTTCCGCCAGTGAGTTCTTCAACCAGCCGGTAATCTGCTTCCCTCCCCCGCCATGGTAGGAGCGGGACATGCTGTTGCGCAGGCAATCGCTCCAGAAGGTGATCCAGTGCTCGCTATAGTTTTGTTTGTCGCCCAACAGGTCGGTCACCAGACGGGCACGCTTGTCGGAGCGTTTGTCCGCGCGGAAGGTCTCGAGTTCGGCCGGAGTAGGCAGCAGTCCGATGGTGTCCAGAAAGACACGGCGCGCGTAGACGGCATCGGTGACAGTGACGGCCGGGGCAATCTTGTGTTTCTTGAAATACGATGCCAGCAAGCGGTCCACCGGGTTGGCCTCCGGTCCCGGTGGGAGCGCAACCTTGCGAGGCGCGACCGGGGCATTGCGGAACTTCGCGAAGGTGAATCCTTTCTCCCATTTGACACCCTGGTCGATCCAGCCTCGCAGGAGGCCGATCTCGTCGAGTGTCAGCGGGTCGCCCTTGGAGGGCATGCGTTCATCGGGATCGTTGCTGAGCACCAGTTCAATGAGGAGACTCTCGGCGCTCTTCCCTGGAACAACTGCCGGCCCACTCTCGCCGCCGCCCAGGAAGGAGTGGACATGGTCGATGCTGAACCCTCCCTTGCGCTTCCCGTTGGCATGGCACTTGGTGCAGCTGCGATTGAGGATTGGTTTGATGTCGGCGGCAAAGTCGATCTTCCTGCTCGCGGCGGCCGGCATCTCGCGCGGCGCCGGTTTGGCCGCGGTCGCAAGGGGAGCCGCGAGCAAGGCGGTCGCGATCGCATCGAGACAGATTTTTGTTGTTCGGCGCATGAGCACGTTCATCGGTTGGACTACCGGGTCATACGATAGGATTTTCCAGTTGTCAGGCTGGATCGTCCGGTGGTCCAAACCCTTGCGCGGTGATCACACGATCGCAGGTCTACCATGGCGCGAGCGGGCCCGGACACTAGACCTCCCCGTGGACTTGGGGACGCTCTTCGAACCTGTCATACGACCGCTGCACACCGCCCACCACGATCGGATTGGTAAATACGAGGCAACCGGCGCTGAATATTGCGAGTTCCTCAACGCGGTGGTGCAATTGGCACCAACTTTACGACGGGCGCATGGCGGCATCGTTCGTTCGGGATGATCCGGAGAATTGGAATACAAAACCAAGGTGGACGGGGATGTTCGGCAAAGGGGCTGAAACCTTCGACAGGCCCAGGCAACCTCGGCGGTGCGGCCAAGTTCCCTGCTGCGGGGAAGAAGCGCGAGAACCGCTCCCAATAATTTACCTGAACGGGAAGCGCAGAATGGAAGCTTCCATTCGCAGAAACTCGTGGGGCACTTCCGCAATTGGCCGGGCGCTGCGCCAGGTCATGGTCGAAGTGCCGTCGCCGTTCGGGATCTCGCTCACCAGGACCACGCGCTCCTGAGCACTCGACCAGTCGAGGAGGTTCTCGCTGACCTGTGCGACGAGGACCACGTCGTCGGCCCCCAAGGCCCGCCGGGCGCTGATGGTGAGGTAGGTGTCGAAGGTGCCCTCCACTTCGAGGTTCATGACGGAAGCGGTGGGGACCAATTCGGACTCGGCGGTGGCGGGATCGCCACCCAGGGCGTGTTCGAGGAGAGCAGCAAGGCCATCTCGATCGTCGTCGCGGTGGGGATCGCCGGTGAACACAGGGATGGCATCGGAGCTGCCTGGATTGCCGTCGGGCAGGGCGCTGCTGCGCCAGTTGGCGGCGAGGCTGTGATCGGGAAGCGATTCGGGGGCGCTCAGGACCAGCGAGTAGCCCGTGCCGTCAGCACCCCTTGGCCACGGCAGGCTATCGCGATAGCTGAAGTCCCGGATGATGCTGTCCGCGCCCAAGGATAGCGTCACGCGTTCACCAGCATTACTCAGACTGTTGGAAGCGGAGAGGCGATATTCGCCCGCCACGGGAAGATTTGCGCCGTAGTGCGCTTCGAAGAGGGCCAGGTTGCGCACTACCAGGGCGCTGGTGTCGGTCGCCAGGCTTGTGATGCTCGAACCCGCAAAGGAGAACTCGATGCCGTTGCTGAAGCGCACGTCAGAGAGTTCGAGGGCAGACGGTCCCACGTTTCGCACCTCAATGAACTCGAGCTCCTGATTGTCGTCGGCGGGATTGTACATCACCTCGCTGATCACGAGCCCAGCCAGATAGGGCTGGAGATCGGGATCGACGGTGGTGAATTCAAGGGGTGCGGACCAATGGCTCCAGCGCCCGTCGTCGCCCATGTGTTTCACCCGGGCACGATAGCTGCGGCCGACTTCCACCGCGACGGCGGGCACCACGATCTCGTCTTGAAAGACATTCAGTTCGCCCGAGGTCCAGGTTGCTTCGATCTCATAGCGCCACGGTTCGCCCTCCACAAAGCCAGCCACGTCCGGATGGCGGACTTCGCCGATGCGCCATTGCATGGCCGCGAATGAAGCTCCTCCATCTCCGGGAGCAAAGGCATTGCTCGTGAGTCGCAGCCCATCGGTTGGGAAGCCGTTCTCTCCGGCGTAGGAAATGGTTGGTCTTTCCGGAATGCTGGAGTCCCGCGTCATGTCACGGAGTCGGCCCCCGCCGAAGCCCCGCGGCACAATGAACTTCTTCACCCAGTCGACCATGCCCGGGAAGTCCCCGGAAATGAGGGTGCGATTCTTGTTGGGAAAGCGCGTCGAGGTGTAGGGGTTCATGAAGAAATAGGCTCTCGGATTGGGGCTCGATCCCTCGACCCGTCTTGTGTGCGAGTCGCCATTCCAACGGGCAGCGTCCAATTCCGCCATGCCGAGATTTCCGTCGGAGCTGCCCAGGACACCGGCTAGCTCGTCGACGAGAGTCCATCCCTGGTCGCTATTGAGGAGAAGGTCCTGCAACTCCCGGGCGCGGTTTTGAAAGCGGATGTTGATTTCTGGATGAGTGAGTGCCTTACGGAACTGCTCGAGGGTGGCGGGGCTTTGCACCGCGTTTGGTCCCCAGCGGTCGAACTCTTCGTAGAGGAGGTCGATGTCCCACGGAATCATGGTCCACCGCCGTTTGGTGGGGTCGTGGTAGAGGATGGAGTTTTCCTTGTCGCGCAAGTCGGAGTGATTGACCGCTTCCAGGATGGCGCGATAGGAGAAGTAACTTTCCAAGTCCACCGTGCGTTCCCACCAGGTCACCGGTTGCACCGGATTAGCGCGATTGTATCCCCGGGAGCCGCTTCCGTAGAACGTGAAGAGGTCGCTGCGGTCGGGCGGCTGTCGGTAAGCCTGATTGACAATGTTGCTCGAGCCAAAGTGCATATTGAAGGTGTTCCCATCGGGTAACCCGCGTTCGTCGAGAAAGCGGCGGTCTGCTTGTTCCAGGGCGAGGTAGAGTCCCCAGTTGTCGCCTTCGAACTGATTGCCCCGGATCGTCTCACGCACGCCGTCGATGATGCGAAGATGGAAGTAGTTGGTGTTGGCAGCGGGTATGCCGGCCATGCGCCAGAGCCGGAAGGCGAGCGCTTCGTCCAATCCCGCCGCTCCGCGATTGGCGGGATTCCAAGGGCTGGAGAGGGCGCTCCAGTTCAGGGTTCGTACTTTTTCCCGGTAGGGGCGTCCGTAGTCGTCGCGTCCCTGGAAGAGGCGTCCGCGATTGAAGCGGAGCTTCCACTTGTTCTTTCCAGTGTTGTAGGTCGAGCCATGTCCACGAATGCGGTAGCGCATGTGGTCATAGACGACGCCATCGTAGACCAAGGCCCCTTCGAAGCGATAGACTTTGTCGTTGAAAGAGCGGTTGTACTGCGACGCGATCACGTCTTCCGCATTCGCGATGAGGTGATAGATCGGAAGGCGGTTCATCGCCTCCCCACTGAAGTCGAGAATGGGAGTTTCGCCGGGAATGATGGCTCCTCGCCAGGCGGGAGCGCCGTTGTAGACGAAGTAGGCAAAGTTGGCGGAGGGATCGCTGGGCAGCGGGAGCCTCACGGAATCGCCGAAGGAATCTTCAGCCACGATGCGGTAGCGAATGAGTTGACGATGTCGCTGCAGGTCGGCGGGCAGCGTCGCTTGATAGGTGCTCAGGCCAGTGGGAAGGAGTGACATCGGCAGCGTATCCCAGCTTGTTTCAAAGGCAGCGTCGCTGAGGCGAAGGTAGCGCCCCGGTAGTACGGTCTGGTATTCCAGCGTAACGGAGGCCACCCCATCGGGATCAGTGACCTTACAGGTGACCACCACTTCTTCCCCGCTGGCGGGGGCGGGAGGCAGGTGCTTGACCTGGCGCACCTGTGGCGGGGTATCGACCGAGAAGACGGCGTTAAGCGCTCCCGGCGTAGGTGGAGCGGCTCGCCAACTGCCCGCCAAATCATTGTCCTGCCCGGGATGGAGCAGTTGGATCGAGGGATAGGGATCGTCGCCCACCACGGGCCAGGGTGCCCCAACGGCGTAGTTTACCTTGTCGATGGATTCATCGAGATTGTTGCGCAGTTCCACGGTTTCCCCGCTGTTGCTGAGCCGGCCCAGGAAAGGCTCGTAGACCGGAACGTCGCGAAACTCTGCCTCGAAGAAAGTCGCACTCAGGGCCACCACGAGGTAGCGGTCAGGCGCCAGTTCGGTGTTGGGCGGGAAGGCGTAATCCACTGCCCCGGTCAGGCGCCATCCGCTGAGATTCACCGTTCGCGATCCCGCGTTGTAGAGCTCGAGGAACTCGGCCGGTGCGGTGTTTGAGGAGGGGTCGTAGTGGATCTCGTTGATCACGATCCCCGTGCCTTGTTCGCCCTGGCGGTTGGGTTGGCCGGGGGTTGGATTGGAGAAGTAGAGACGTTCGAAGCGAGAGAAAACGGCGGAGAGTTTCGGAGCAGCAATGAAGTCAGAATCGTCTGCATGCAGGTTCATCCCCTGGACAGCGAGAACGTTGTCGCCGATCGTCAAGGCCGTCGAGGGCAACACGATGGTCTCCAACGCATTCCCTTCGGCGCTGGCGGAATTGTTCCAATCGGGATCGGCGGAGCCATTGCGCGAAGTGAGCAACTGGCCGTTGAGCCAGGCCGTGAATCCATCGTCGTAGGCGATCTCGAGGGTAAGCGTGTTGGCGAGTTCCGGTCCGGCGTAGTGAAAGGGGATCCGCAGCAGAGCGGAGGAGTTCTGGCCATGCATCCCGGATTCCAGATCGGTCCGAATCAGGCTGTCGCCGGCGGCCGAAAACCTGAAGGTACCTGCTCCGTAGCGCGCCGGTCCGCCCCCGTCCTCACTATCCGGCCAGACCCCGCCCGCGGAGCCGAAGCGACTGGAGCCCACGAACTGGATCAGGCCCCCTCCATCGTTCGAAGTGGTAAAGTCCCCGTTGCCGCCCGAATTACCATTGTGTTCATCAGCTCCGTAGCCGTGGGCCACGATGGTATAGGCGCCCGGTTCCAGTGTGAGCGGGGAGGGAAGAGACTTGAAGCGATGGCCCGCTTCGAGAGTTCCTGGGCTGCCGGAAGTGAAGGTTTGGCTGGCCAGCACGCCGCCGCTACCGTTGCCATCCCGCGACCAAAGTTCCGCCGTAATGGTGCGGCTGAGCCCGTCCGAATGGTCATCGAAGACACCGAGTTTCTTCACCGAGATCGGTTCGAGCACAGCGAAATCCATTCCCAGCGCTCCACCGAATACCTGCGTGCCGGAAGTCCCCTCTGCGGCGCTGTAGGCGATGGTGGTCCCCCCCCCTCCTCCTCCACCGATCACCGCGCCACCATCGGTATTGAAGCCCACGCCCAGTTGCACGGGGGTCCAGGAGGTTTCATCGAAGGGTTCTCCGCCCCGCCAAGCGTCGTCAACCGGACCGGAGGGCAGGACCAGGCGGGCCTCGTCGTCGTCCTCGATCAGGATAGTGGTCACGGCCGCGGGACCCAGCCCCACTCCGTAGGAGAGGTCGAGGACCTGTGGGGGGTAGGGAGAAAAGCGGCTCGCGACGATTGCACCATCGGGGAAGACCAGGGCCAGGAACTCTCCGCTGCGATTCAGAGCGAAGTTGGTGTGGAGCGGTCTCCCAGGTTGGCCACGGTTCTTGCCCGAAGCGAAGACGACCAATGACTGCCCTCCGGCCAGTGGGGTGGGGCTTGGGAAGGTCCACTTGGCGAGATTGGTCTCGTCATCGGTGAGGTGCCAGCCGCCCAGGTCGATGGGTTCCGTTCCTCTGTTGCCGATCTCGATCCAGTCGGAGAAGGCTCCATCTTCGTCGGCCAGAGTAGACCCGTTGGCCGCCATGAACTCGGAGATGAAAGGAGTCGCCTTTACGCTAGCGGACCATAGCGCGACTGCACACAGAAACGCCAGGGGACTCGTAAAGCTCAGCCGCGAAGGGCATCGCTCATACTGAAGCCGTGTGCGGTCCACCCCCGCGACGATTTCAGGAGAGCGGGGGGGCATTCAAAACGAGCAGATCTGAAGTGTTACTTTCTCCGCCGCAATCCGAAGAATCCGAAGGCGCCAAGAAGGAGGGCCAGGGAGGATGGCTCGGGAATGACGTCGAAGTCGAAGTTGCCGGCATGGTAGCGGTTGGCCGGACCGCCGTCGACGCTGGTGGGGTAAGCAAACACCCCGGCTGGTCCGAAGCGCGATCCACCCACGAAACTGATCGCGCCGCCACCGTCGTCGGTTGTTCCTGGCGTGGATCCGGTCCCACCATTCCCGTTTCGCTCAGCGCCATTGTAGCCCTGGGCCACGACCGATCCCTGAAATCCAGCTGGAAGATTGATGGGTAAGACCAGAGTCGTGAAGCGGCTCCCGCCTTCCAGCGAGCCATCGTTACCGCTGAATGCAATCGAGGAGCCAACCAGAGAGCCGTCGGTCCGGTCGAAAATTCCCACCGTAATCGTGGCATTGAGACCATCCGACAAGTCATCAAAAACGCCCAGGCGGGTCACCGAGATTCCGGTCGTGCTGACGACGTCAAAATCGTTGCCGAGCGCTCCGCCATAGGCTTGGGTGCCAGCGGTGCCGGCGTCAATGCCGTAGGCAATGGCGGCTTGCGATTGGAGGGCGCTGGCAAGTAAAAGGGCAGTGCCCGCGGTGAGTGATCGAACTATCTTCATGACTAAGTTAGTAGGTTTTCGATATGACTAAACCAGTTAGGTCGCGCTGAATCAACCCCTAAAAGGACATTATTCCGTACCTTCCGTGCCGTGAAGAGATCGATTGGCATGCCGGCGAAGAGCAATGGAGTGGGGCTGATTAACTGAAATTTCAGCTCGATGAGCTGGACCTCCGCCCGCTAGGGGCCGGATGATAATTGGGCCTAGAATATCTGGAAAAATACAAGGTCAAGGAAAGGCAGGGCGTAGACCCGCGCCCTTTCCGGAGGTCGACATCCCGGTGAACTCCAAACGATGATCGTTTCTCACGATCATGCCATCATCAGGAACCCAACCCCTGCCGACTCCCCACCACACTTGGTTCTATTTTAGGCGTACGTTATCGATGCTGAGCCCGCTGAAGAAGTCCGCGCTGTTGTCGCTGACGAAATTGATTTCGATGATGATGTTCTGCCCGAGGGCTTCTGGCACCACCGGGATGTCGAGGTTGCTCCAGTCAACGTCGATGACAGTCATGTCGATGACCTGCCTGAACCCCAGTTGGATGGCGCTGGATGCGTCCAAGAAGCGCACCGAGGCGGTATCGGCGAAGCCATCGGCATCCCTGAAGACGTCGAAGGATAAGTCGGCGGTCGGAATGCCGGTCAGATCGATGGCCGGCGAGCGGAGGGAGATATCGGAGTCCGGCCCGTAGTCACCCTGGTTGGTGGACCATGCATTGGCGGAACCGTCGGCTCCGGTGAGCGGTCCAGAGGTGCCGCTGGGGCTACCGCGCTCCCAGTTGGTATTACCGTTGGCATCGTTCACGATCGCGGTCCACCCCTTGTCGGTCTCGAAATCATCCTCGAAGAGCGGTGGGCCGTCCTTTTCCACCACCACGAAGTAGCGCTCGTCATCGGGAGGGCGGAGAATGGTTTCCGTGTTGAGGGGCGCGGTGGCGGAGATCTCTCCCCGGAGCACTGGCCAGTTTTCGACCGGAGTGGAGGAAAGGTCCGTGTTGCTCAGGATGTCGTAAATCTTCCCGAAGCTGCTGTCCCACTTGAAGATGAGATCGTCACCATTGGCCGTGATGCGCAGGAAGAAGCGATCGGCCTTGGCTGGCTTGTAGGCGAAGGTGCCGGCGCTGTAGCGCACCGCGGGGCCGCTGTCCACGCTGGCGGGAAAGGCTTGCTGGGCCACCCCGCCACCGCCGAAGCGTGAATTGCCCACGAAGCTGATGAGTCCCTCGCTTTCCTCGATGTCCTTGTGATCGATAAGGGGTCCGCCGGTGCCCTCATTGCCGTTCAGTTCGCCATTGCCGTAGCCTCGGCCCACCACGGTGTAGGCACCCGGTTCCAGGGTAATCGGATCAGGAAGGGCCTTGACGCGGTTCGAATTGTGAAGGAACCCCGGATCGCCGGGGGTGAAGAGAATGGAAGCGAGTTGGGTGCCCGTGTCGTCGTTGAAAATCCCGGGTGTTCCCGCGTCGTCACGCTGCCAGAGTTCCGCGGACAGTTGCAGGCCCAGTCCGTCTGCATCACTGTCAAACACGCCGAGGGCGTTCACGGTAATCGCTTCATTGACCACGAAATCGTGCCCCAGGCCTTCGGCGAAGGCCTGCGTGCCAGGCGCGCCGGTGAGATAGTCTACTGCCAGTATTCCCGTGAAGGACGCAGGAATACCGTCGTTGGGATCGTGGGGATCGGAGCCAGTCGCAACCTCGGCGCCATCGGCATCTCCGTCATTGTCAGTGTCAGCATCGTTGGGATCAGTCCCGGTATCGGTGTCACTGAGGAACGTGCCGGTATTGGTTTCCACGTCGTCATTCAGACCGTCACCATCTGTGTCGGCCTCATTGGGATCGGTCAGGGTATTGCCTACCTCTTCCCCGTCACTCAGATTGTCGCCGTCACTGTCACGCTCGGTCGGATCTGTTTTATTTTCGTATTCTTCGAGGTTATCCAGCCCATCCCCATCCCCATCGTCGTCCGCGTCGCCACCGTCGGCGGGATTCAGGCCGAACCGTGTCTCCCAGTGATCGGGCAGGCCATCGTTGTCGCTGTCCACACTGGTAACAATAAAGTCGAAGTTGCCGGCATGGTAGCGGTTGGCCGGACCGCCGTCGGGGCTGGTGGGGAACGCAAACACCCCATCTGGACCGAAGCGCGAAGTACCCACGAAGCTGATGGCACCGCCACCGTCGTCGGTTGTTCCTGGCGTGGATCCGGTCCCACCATTCCCGTTTCGCTCAGCGCCATTGTAGCCCTGGGCCACGATCGATCCCTGGAATCCAGCGGGGAGCGCGATCGGTGAGGTCAGGTCAGCGAAGCGGGTTCCGTCCTCCAGGGAGCCCTCGTTGCCGCTGAGGGTAAGGGAGGAACCCACCAGGGTGGCGGTGGTCCGGTCGAAAATTCCCACCGTAATCGTGGAATTGAGACCATCGGATAAATCATCAAAGACGCCCAGGCGGGTCACCAGGATTCCGTCGGGGCTGCTGACGTCGAAGTCGTTGCCAAGGGCTCCGCTATAGGCCTGCGTGCCGGCCGTGCCAGCGGGAATGCCATAGGCAATGGCGGCATTCGACTGGAGGGTGGCTGCGAAAAAGAGGGAGGCGACGAGGAATCCCGGTCGCAGGGAAAATTGGGCTTTCATAGACGGTGGTTGGATTTGTTGTATCTTAAGGGACGAGCTTTTGAGCCGTCGATAATAATACAACACTCGAATACCGCCTTGCTAAGGAGTCGGGCATCTAGTTGCTTTGCAAACCCGAATGATCAGGTGGATATGACCAGAATCAAGGCCCGCGTGCGATCGATTACTCTTCTTGCGGCGGGAGGAGCCCTCCTCTCCGCTTGCGGGGAGAAGGACTCGACGGATGGGAGCGGTGCCGAGGCCACGCCAGTGAACGCCAGGCTGGCTGCCGAGGTGGTGGCTTCGGAAGAACTGATTCTGGAACTCACTCCGATCCTCAAGAAGTTCGCGCTGGAGCTGTTTTCGGAGCAATGCGAGTTTACCGGCCTCTCCCCCGAGACGAACTCAGAGGTGACCTTCGAAGACCTCGCGGTGGAGGAGCGGATCTGGTCGACTCCCCGGCGCAGCTCCCTTTCCCGCCCGCCCTCCCTCGGCGATTTGCTCACCCCGCCCGGTCTGGAAACCGAGAAAATCGGCAAGGCGGAGATCAGTTTGATGAAGGGCCGCTTCTTCTCCCCGGGCCGAGCTCGGTTCGAGTCCGTGATTGGCATCTCTTCTCTTCACTCCGGAATGGCGCGACTTTCAACAAACATCGCGCAGTGGTCGCGTGTCGCTGGTACTGGTCGGTGGCAGATCATCGACTGGAAACAGAAGAGTCTTCGTGCCTTGCGGGCGCCGGCGCCCTTTTTTGAAGAGGTCCTTGCGCGAGTCCTGCCCGACGCGAAAACCCTCGCGGACGCGCGCACTTCGCTGCATCAGAAAATTCTGGTCGAGAACTACTTTGGGGGCAATCCGGCCAGTAATCGTCCGGGTTACAGCGACTCGCGGTTCTATCCCGATTCGGTCAACATCCACCCCGCTCTCTCCGTTGCCGATGTTGACGGTGACGGCCTGGAGGATCTCTACGTGTGTGTGCGCTGGGGAAAGAATCTCCTCCTGCGCAACCGCGGGGACGGCACCTTCGAGGAATGTGCGGCCCGTTTCGGCCTCGACCTCGACGGTCGCAACACGGTCGCTCTCTTCGCTGACTTCGACAACGATGGGGATCCGGATCTCCTGCTTGGGCGCAGCCTGGAGCGGAGTCTCTACCTCGTGAATCGCGAGGGCCGATTTGCCCCTCATCCCGATCCGGTCGTCAATGCGGCCCTCCCCTGGTTGGTGACTTCCGCTTCCGCCGCCGACGTCAACAACGACGGATTTCTGGACGTCTACCTCTGCACCTACAGCCCGCTAGACATCAACCAGCGGATCAGCGGGCAGGCCGTGAAGTCCGCCCCGGAATGGGCGCGACGCTTCCTCACCTCTGAAGATGCGGCCGAGGTGGTGCAACGCCAGGCCGAAGCCCACAGTTACCTCGCCCAGGTCGGCCCGCCCAACGTCCTGCTCCTGGGACGGGGAACCCACTTCGAGGTGGCGCCCTCCTCGCCCGGGTTGGCTGGCTATCGCAACAGCTTCCACGGGGCCTGGAATGACTTCGATCTCGACGGTGACCAGGATCTCTACGTGGCCAACGATTTCGCCCCGGACTTCCTCTATCGCAACGATGGAAGCGGCGGGTTCACCGACATCACTGCCGCGGCCGGAATCGACACGATGGGATTTGCGATGGGCGCGGCCTGGGGTGACTACGACGGTGACGGATACGATGATCTCTATGTCTCAAACATGTTCTCCAAGGCCGGTCGCAGAATTACGGCCCAGATCCCAGGGCTCGATCGACGCTTCGCGGCCACCGCGGGCGGAAATTTCCTCTACCGCAACAAGGGTGACGGGACCCTCGAGCGAATGTCGGGAGGAGACGGAATGCCCATCCCGGTGCACCTCGCAGGATGGTCGTGGGGCGGACAGTTCTGCGACTTCGACAACGACGGCCGCCTCGACCTCTACGTCTCGAGTGGATTCTACACCCCGCCGCCGGGCTTGGACATCGGGGTTGACTTGTGAAGTTGCCTCTGGCGCTCGGTCGTGCGCTCCGACAATTCGCTGCCCCGCAGCTTCCGCGAGGAGAAGATCTGGAAGAAGGACCCGAAAACCGGAGCCGACAATCCTGCCCTCGAACGGCTCACCCACTACTACGGACCCGACTATCACCGCCATTCCTACAGCGGCTATGAACGCAACAAGTTCTACCTCAATCTGGAGGGCAGGACCTTTGCCGATCTCTCGGCAATCTCCGGGGCCGATAACATTGCGGATAGTCGCAGCTGGTGTGCACTCGACTTCGATCGCGATGGTTGGACTGACCTCGCCATGGTCAATGCCAACACGCCACTTCTCAATCTCTATCGCAACCGGATCGGCGAGCATTCGCAGAACAAATTCCTCAAGATCCGACTGGTAGGTGGAGCGCAAGCGAGCGGAGAGAAGGGCTCGTGGAGCAACCGCGATGGAGTGGGTGCGTCGGTCGAGGTGAAGATCGGATCCCGAACAATCCGACGCGTGCGCCAGCTCGGGGAAGGCTATGCCGCACAGAACAGCGCCGTCCTCATCATCGGACTTGGTGGCGCGGAGTCGGTGGACTCGGTGCGCGTGAGCTGGCCCTCGGGAAAGACCAGCGAAATCGCCGGGCCCATCGCGGCCGAAAGAGAATTAATCGTTCGCGAACGCCTGGAGTAACCTGCGACGGTTAAGTCGCTACCGAGAGAGCGGGCTTGCATTGCACCCCTCCCGGTCTAACTTCACAGACTCCCCGATGACCCTCCGTCTTGCCATAGCACTTGCATGGAGCGCCCTCCCCTCACTCCAGGCCGAGCCCATCATCTCGGAGTTCATGGCGTCCAACAGCGACGCGCTCGCGGACGGAGACGGAAATTATCCGGATTGGATCGAGATGCACAATCCGGACGCCGTCGAGATCGATCTGGCTGGATGGGGCTTGCGTGACGACATGGAAACTTGGCGCTTTCCGGTGGGAACCTCCATTCCCGGCGGCGGCTATCTCGTGGTCTTCGCCTCCGGCCAGGCCGTCGAGGATTATGTCGATGGAGGGGGTCATCTACACACCACCTTCAAGCTCGATACTTCCGGTGAGCCATTGAGCTTGCTGCGCCCTGATGACTCGGTCGCTTTCGAATATGCCATCGTTCCCTCCCAGCGCGAAGGTGTGGGCTACGGGCTGTTGACTCAGCTGGAATCGTTGGTGGCACCCGGTTCCAGTGCGCGTTACTGGGTGCCCGACGCCACTCTTGCGGCCAACTGGATCCAGCCCGGCTTCAACGATGTCACGTGGACGGTCGGCCAGGCGGCAGTGGGCTACAACACCTCTCCAGGACCAGTGCTTGGGGGCGGATCAGGATTCTATAGCGCTTACCATGTGGAAGCGGGAGTGCCCGGTAACCAGTCCTACAACGGGTCGCTCGGAATGGACTTCGAGGTCCTCCAGGAAATCCGAGTCACCGATTTCGGCGTATTTGATGACGGATCAGACGGACTGAACCGCGCCATCACGGCCCAGCTTTGGAGTCGTAATGGGAACAACGCGGGAGCGATCCTCGCGACCGAGAGTTTCACCGGCGGTAATCCCGGAACGCTGGAAGGAGGCTCCCGCTTCAAGTCATTGCCTGCGCCTCTCGTGCTCGCGCCGGGGAGTTACACGATGGCGGCCTACGGCTACGGCTCGGGTGAAATGAACGGAAACCAGGGGGTGGCCGCGCTCGACGGACTCGATATCGACACCGGTGGCGGGCTCATTCAATTCGTGGGGAACTCGCGCTTTGGAAACGCCGGAAGTTTTCCCTCCACCGTGGATGGTGGACCGTCCAATCGATACGCGGCGGGCACCTTCAAATACAGCCCCCATGCGGCCAACGACATCGAGACCGATGTCGAAGGCGCCATGCACAACAACAATTCCAGCATCGTGGTGCGCGTGCCCTTCGACGTGGCCGATCCGGCCACCATCAATACCCTGCAACTGGAAATGGGCTACGACGACGGGTTTGCCGCCTGGGTGAACGGCGTGCCGATTGCCAACCTCAATGCCCCGGGCTCGCCCGCCTGGAATTCGGCTGCCACTGCGGAAGGAAACGCCACCGGGTTGTTCCCGACCGCCCTGCCTGCAGGCACGCTCATGGCGACTGGCAATGTCCTGGCGGTGCAAGGTCTCAACGTGATCGCGAGCGACAGCGATTTTGTTGCCTCCCCGCAGCTTTCCGGAATCAGCCACGATGTTTCCTCGGCCCGATACTTCACCACCCCCACCCCGGGCGCTCCCAATGACCCCGCCGGCATCGTCGGCTTCGTGGCCGACACCAAGTTCAGCGTGGACCGCGGATTTTACAGTGCGCCGTTTGCGGTCGCCATCACATCCAGCACGTCGGACGTAAGGATCCTCTACACCACCGACGGATCCACCCCCACCGAGACGCACGGAACGGTCTACACCGCGCCCATCAGTATCAGCACCACGACCGTCTTGCGGGCGGTCGCCTTCAAGGCCGGTTTTCAGCCCAGCAACGTGGACACGCATAGCTATCTCTTTCTCGATACGGTCGCCACCCAGGGCAATCCAGCCGGCTATCCCACCAGTTGGGGAGTGGCCGCGGACTACGCCATGGATCAAAATCCTGCCGACTATGCGCGGGCAGCGGGCAACAACTCCTTCACGCCGCTCGAAGCCCGGGCCGCCATTGTCGCGTCCTTGCAGGCCATCCCTACCATTTCGATCGTGACCGATCGCGACAATCTCTTTGATTCTGGATCCGGCATCTACCTCAACCCCTCGGGTCGCGGATCCCAGTGGGAACGCCCGGTTTCAATGGAGATTATCGGGGAGGACGGTCTGGGGCGCTACCAGACCAATGCCGGGCTGCGCATCATGGGATTCACTTCCCGGAATCTCAACACCACGCCCAAGCTCAACATGAGACTCCTCTTCAAGAAGGAGTACGGCGATGCCCAGATGCAGTATCCCATTCTCGGTGAAGAAGGACCGGGCGAGTTCAACACCATCGCCCTCCGGGGCAACATCCGCGATGCCTGGCTCGCGGAATACCAGGGCTTCGGTTCCGCATCCTACATTGGCGACGAGTGGTGCAAGCGCGCGCAATTCGACATGGGCCAGCCGGCGGTGCGGGGATCCTTCGCCCATGTCTACCTCAACGGAATCTACTGGGGATTCTACAATCCCACCGAGCGCCCCGACGACTCGTTCGCGGAAACATACCTCGGGGGTGACAAGAGCGAGTACGACGTGGTGAAGTTCTGCTGTCCGGATCGATCCACCGCAGGGACCATCGCAATGTGGAACCAGTTGCGCAGCGAGGCCAATGCAGGACTCAGTACCACCACGGGCTATCAGCGTATTCAGGGTAATAATCCGGACGGCTCACCCAACCGGGCTTATCCTGTCCTCATCAATCTCGACAACTTCATCGACTACGTGATTAACGGCCAGTTCCATGCCCAGGTGGACTGGCCTGGCAATTACTACGTCATCCGTGACCGGATTCGGGAACGCACGGATGGCTTCAAGTTCTTCACTTGGGACAACGACATTCCCTTCGCGGGGGGGAATCCCAACGGCGGCAACAAGGTGCAGACCTCCCCTGGCCACAACTGGTGGACGGAGTCGCCGGGCGAGATTGAAATCCCACTCCGTGGCAATGCCGAGTACCGCATGCGCTTTGCGGATCGCGTCTACAAACACTATCACCACGGCGGCGCCATGACGGTGGCCAACAACCTCGCCCGCTGGCACAAACTGGCCGCCATCGCCCGTCCGGCTCTCTTCGCCGAGTCGGCCCGCTGGGGCGACGCCAAGGGGTCGGGCCTTCGCACCGTGCAGGATCACTGGGATGCGCAGAACGCCAGGATGGTGAACGCCTACTTTCCTGGCCGGCAGGCCGTGGTCTTCAGTCAGATGCGTAGCCACAACCTTTATCCCGACCTCGATGCCCCCGAGTTCAACCAGCACGGAGGAGTGGTCCTGCCCGGTTTCAATGTTCACTTCGCAGCCGATGCCACGGTCTACTACACTACAGACGGCTCCGATCCTCGTCTGCCCGGAGGCGCCATCAATCCTGCTGCTACCAGCGCCTCCAGTGGAGCCAATGCGGTGACCCTGCTGGCCGCCGGCGCTCCGATCCGCGCCCTCGTGCCCACCGACGGGTCGCTGGGCACCACTTGGCGCTCCGCCTCCTTCAACGATTCCACCTGGTTGACCGGAACCACCGGGGTGGGATATGAGGACAGCAGCGGCTACCAGGACGAGATCTCTCTCGATTTGCACACGGAGATGTTCACCAGACACGCGACCGCCTACCTGCGCATCCCCTTTCCAGGTGCCAATTCGGCTGATCTCCTGACCCTCAGCTTGCGCATGAAGTACGACGACGGTTTCATCGCCTATCTTAACGGCGTCGAGGTCGCTTCCCGCAATCCGCCCACCACTGCTCCGGCCTGGGACTCCGGAGCCGGCGGATCGCACCAGGACTCCCTCGCGGTTCAGTTCGAAGAAATCGACCTCACGGAGCACAAGAACCTTCTCTCTCCCAGCGGTAACCTTCTCGCCATTCACGGACTCAACTTCGGTTCCGGAAGCTCCGACTTCCTCATTGTACCGGAAATCGAGGCCACCACCCTGAGCGGTGGAGATTCACTTTCCTTGAATGAGACCAGCCATCTCCAGGCGCGGGCCTTCGACGGTTCCGAGTGGTCGGCCCTCAACGAGGCCACCTTCATCGTCGGGATATCGCCCACCGCCGCGACCCTGGCAGTGAGCGAACTGATGTACAGTCCTGCGGTCACTGACGCCGCCGGCGAATTCATCGAGGTGATGAACATTTCCGCCATCGATGGACTCGATCTCACCGGAGTCCATTTCAGCGACGGGATCACCTTCACCTTCCCACTCGGTTACACCCTGGCCCCCGGAGAGCGGGCCGTCCTCGTGCGGGATCCCGTCGCCTTCGCGACAGCTCATCCCGGGGTAGCCATTGGAGGGGCCTTCGAAGGAGCGTTCAACAATGGAGGCGAACTCGTGGCAATCTCGGATTCCCTTGGTGCGGAGATTCTGGCTTTCACCTACGACAACAACCTTCCCTGGCCCGACAGTGCAGACGGAGGCGGACCGAGCCTTGTTCTCATCGTGCCGCAGTCGGCGCCAGATCACGGCCTGCCGGAGAATTGGCGCGCCAGCACTGCTCCTGGTGGATCTCCGGGTGGAACGGACACCGTTTCCTACGATGGTGGCGATCTGCTGGCCTACGCTCTGGAAGGTCCCGCTGTTCTCGACTCTTCCACCAGAACCCTCTCCGCGCCCCTTTTTCCGGGCGCAGACGGCGTGGAAGTCGTTCCCCAGTGGAGCACCGACCTTGTCAACTGGAACGAAGATCGTTTTAATTATCTGGGCGGTGAACCCCGGCAGTGGCGTATTGACACCCCTCTCTTCGGAGAGAGGCGCCTCTTCTTCCGACTCCAGGTGCAGGAGCGCTAGAATCGAATCGGCTTAGGCCGCCCTTCCCTGCCTTGGGTCAGTTAGTCGAGGACCCAGAAACCGGTCTCCGGACCGGACCCATCACGGCCAACGACCACGTCTACACGATTGAGCCGAACGCCGACCTCAGCAATGCCGATTTCAGAGGCGTCGTCAGGATGGCGGATCTCACGATGACGCCAACTTAAGTGGAGCCATTGGCCTCCCCTCACCTCGCAACAATCTGGGACCGCAAGGCAACAGGGAAACATCCGCGAATTCGTCTAATTCGCGGCTCGCTTGCCTGAATAGGAGCCGTGAGTCGCAAGAAGAAACGCAAATCGACGGGCGGGGGCAAGGAGTTGACACACAGTCCGTTCGGGAGGCTTCCGGGGTTGGAGAAACTGCCGTCCGGCCCCGAGAGCCCGCCTGAATCCGGGTCCATGGAGAACTCGCAAAGCCAGCCCACGAAGACATCCAAGCGGGGACAGAAGAACACCAAGCGGGGACGCGCGTGACACACATCCGGGTCAAGGAAAATGGAAAATGGGGGACCCGTTCATGGCACTTTTCTGCTGCCGCGTATGGTGGTGTTCAGGTGACACAACCGTCCGACTACAGAAAAGAATAGCACTTCCAGCGAATCAACCGTGGTTGAAGACTGATCGAACACCCTTTTGGGGTCAGTTGGAATGTCAGGATCCGCAAACCGGTTCTAGTTGCTGCCAAATACTGGAACCGTAAGGGAGAAGAGGTTCTAACCGAAGAGGAAGCCAACCATTAGCAGGCCCACCCCGCACCCTGTTTCCTGCACCGTGATGGGGGAGCTATTCGCGGACCTCATCGCCCGTCTCAACTTCTTCGCCTTTGCTGCTCCATTACTCCCCAGACCCTATCTCGCCGTCCTTGTAGGATTTTTCCACCCCCTTCCGCCCTTGCACTCACCAACCCCTCCTCCCGGACCGCCATCCAGAGCGGCCCCAAAGGAAATATCCCAGCAATATGGTTGCCATCAAAGTCATGTTCCCGCAACTTGAGGATAGAATACAACCCTGAATCAAATCACATGACTTTTAAAGAACGAGGATACACGGGCACGAGAAACGGGCTCTTAGGTTTTGGTTGTGCAGCCGGTTTGCTGTTTCTGTTGAGTGGTGCCGAAACGCTGGCACAGGAAAAATCGACAGATCGGGCAGGAGACGCATGCATCAAGCAGGTCCAAGATTACTGGATGGCGGTTAGCAAACAGGATGCAGAGACAGCGATTGGGATGCATAGCCCCAAGGGAGTCTACGCCACAAATTCAGACGGCAGTTTTCACAAGCCACTGAAGCTCTCTTCGCTGGAGCAGATGAAAGAGAACTTTGCGACTTATTCCAGCTTGTGGAAGGTCTATTACCCGGAAGCCATTTCCTTAAGCAAAGAGGTCATACTGACACGTTATTATCTGGAGGGACTATCCAAATCAAAAGGCAATACGATCCCTTACCGGACGCGCGTGACGCACATCTGGGTCAAGGAAAATGGAAAATGGGTGACCCGTTCATGGCACTTTTCTGCTGCCGCGTATGGTGGTGTTCACGTGACACAACCGTCCGACTACAGAAAAGAATAGCACTTCCAGCGATTCAACCGTGGTTAAAGACTGATCGAACACCCTTTTGGGGTCAGTTGGAATGTCAGGAGCCGCAAACCGGTTCTAGTTGCTGCCAAATACTGGATCCGTAAGGGAGAAGAGGTTCCAACCGAAGAGGAAGCCAACCATTAGCTGACCCACTCCGCAGCCTGTTTCCTGCACCGTGATGCGGGGGCTATGGGAACTATTGCCTCAGGCAATACTTGGAGCAGCACTTTCGATTCTTGGAACCTGATCGCAGGTGATCGAATTACCGAAGGGAACCACCTCCTCTGCCTCCCGATAGCAGTGCACCAGCACCCACTACCAACAAGATGGTGGTCACCAGCATGGTTCTGGGAATTATAGGGCCCATCATGGTGTTGGGGTCGGTGCGGGCCTCCCCTTCCTCATTCAAATGCTGGCCCTCACCGGATTTTTCGTGGCACTGGTTCTTGCGATCATATTCGGGCATATCGCACCTCGGCAGATTCGAGAGGCAAAAGGGCGGGAGCGGGGAATGGCCTTGGTGGGGTTGATCCTTGGCTATGTGTTACTGATCCCGATAGCGTTCTTTGCCGGTTGCTCTATTGTGGTAAGCACCATGCACTAACGCGTGCAAAAAGTGCCACCCCCACCGGTGGGGTGTGCGGGGGCTGCGGGGTCATGGGATTGAGACGTTGCGTTGCCAGCGGGTGTGCCAGGTGTGGGTGGACCAGTTGTCCCGGGTGAAATAGGAACGGACGACGAGGGTGTCGTCTTCCATGCCGGGGGCATCGACGAGTTCGGCGTAGAGGAGACCGTGGTAGAGGCCGACGGCTTTTGTTGGATCGCGGGGGTCGGTTTTGGCGGCGCCGGAGTCGTCGGGGTTGAAGACATCGATGGAGTCCGGGAGGTCGCGGCCGAAGGTTTTGCCGTCCCACGTGAGTTTGCTGGGCGGTGAGCCGTGGGTGTGGCCGTGGACGAGGGCGACGACGTTGTAGTTTGTTAGGGTTTCCCAGAAGCCATGGAGGTCCTCGGCCGGCCAGTCGTATTCGGGGCCGTTGGGGTGGAGGTGGAATGAG
>JAPKFB010000113.1 GCA_028821775.1 Roseibacillus sp. | reverse complement strand
TTCCTCGAAGGGCGGAACCAAACCAAACGTATGAACCAACCAAGCCATCCGGCCCTGCCACAGCATAACTAAGAACCGTCCGCCCCTGGCTCCGTTAAGGGGACCACTTCTCGTGCCGGTGACGGGCTTTCCACCTTGCCCTGCCCACAACCACAGCTAAGCTCCCCATAATGAGGGACGAAGGCAGGATTTCACCCCCTTCGGCCTCCTGCACCCCCACCTCCCGAACCGCCATTCAGGGAAGCCCCGAAAAGGGAATTCCTGGCCGTTCTCGAAGGGCTTCTTTGGATCGATCCTTTTTCCTCGCCTGCGTTCTCGCTTGCCCCCTGACCGGGGTGGTAGCTGCCTCCCCGTCCTGGAACGAATTTCGAGGCTCGAAGGGGGATGGTCACGCTGAAGGCAGCGGCTACCTCACGGAGTTTTCTGGCGAAAATGGGGTGAAGTGGTCGGCAGCTATTCCGGGCAAGGGATGGTCTTCTCCCGTGATTGCCGATGGACGGATTTGGCTGACGACAGCACTTGAACGGGTCGCCACCGAAGCAGAGCGCCAGGCGAGTTTGGAAAAGGCGAAGACCGATGAACGCGAGGCCAGACAGAAACAGGTGGCGGGAGAAGTTCAGCTGCAGGCGATTTGCTTGGATCAAGCTAGTGGGAAAATCCTTCATGTGATCGAGCTCACGAAGTTGATGGGGCCAGAGCCGATCCATAACTTGAACAGCTACGCGTCACCAACCGCTGTGCTTGATGGCGGGAAGGTTTATTGTCATTTTGGAACGTTCGGCACCTTTTGCCTGGATGGGAAGACGGGGGAGAAGCTGTGGGACACTCAATTCAAGATTCATCACAGTGTTGGACCCGGTAGTTCGCCGTTTATCTACAAAGACCTGGTGATCCTGATTTGCGATGGGACAGATCAACAATTTGTCGCTGCCGTGGACAAGAACACTGGGAAGACCGTCTGGAAGAGCGATCGTCCACCCTTGCGGGCAGCGAGTGGCGAGATGAAAAAGGCCTACTCTACTCCCGTCGTGGTGCCGGGAGAAAACGGGAAGCCCGATCAATTGATCTGCATGGGTTCCCAGTGGCTGGTTTCCTACGATCCTCTCACTGGCAAGGAGAACTGGCGGTGCGATCACGGCAGAGGGTTCTCGGTAGTGCCTCGTCCTGTGGTGGGGCATGGCAATGTGTATGTCTGCACCGGTTTTGGAAATCCTCAGCTATGGGCGGTTCGCCACGATGGCTCCGGGGATGTTTCGAAGTCGCATGTCTCTTGGACAACGACCAAGCGTATTCCTGCCAAACCTTCTCCCCTGCTGATTGGAGACGAGATCTACGTGATTTCGGATGGAGGCATCGCGAGTTGTTTCGATGCCAGGAGGGGCGACGTGCATTGGGTGGAGCGGGTGTCGGGAAACTATTCTGCTTCCCCGCTTTATGCGGGAGGTAAGATTTACTTTTGCTCCCAGGAGGGACAAGTAACCGTGATTGAGCCGGGAACTGAATACAAAGTGGTGTCCAAAAACGATGTGGGCGTGAGAATGATGGCCTCTCCTGCCGCGCTCGATGGGGATTTGTATATTCGAACCGAGACGCACTTACTCAGAGTGGGGGGATAGTGGAGACTACATCGCCCCGAATGAGGATTCCTTTTCTGAGCTCTTGGTGCTTTTTGGATGTGATCCAATCGGTGTGGGAGAACTGGACAGGAAACAAGGAGACCTTTTCGCAGAGAACGAAGCCCCCTCCCCAGGCGCAGCCGGGGGCTGAGTTCGGCGGCGAAGAGATCGACGATCGTCCGAATGATCTTCAGAGTGGGAGGCACCAATGAGCGAAGGTTCTGACGCGTGATCAAAGCCGTCCCCATCGGTATCAAGTGACTCAGTCGCATCGAACGGAAGTGCGTCCTGAGCGTCACTCACCCCGTCATTATCGTCGTTCGGATCGGAGTTCTCGCCCGTTCCAAGCGCACTCCGTTGTAATCGAATTTCTGGACCCTACGGGGTGCAAAGGAGACCGGGATCCTCGGCGTGCACCAGCCTACTCCGGGGCCTTCTGCGTCCACTCGTCGGCAAGCTTCCGGCCCTCGGCGATCTCGGCCGGGGAGGCCTTGGCCTTGAGGGCGGCGAGGGCATCGTTAGCTGCTGATCCGTATCCCGAGTTGACCGCGAGGGTTAGCCACTTGAGGGCTTGCGCGACGTCGCGGGGGATTCCGGTGCCCGCGGCGCAGGCCTGGCTGAAAGCAAACTGGGCCCCGGGGTGACCCTGCTCGGCGGCCTGCTGGTGCCACTTGGCAGCTTGCTCCGGGTTCTTGGTGACCCCGGATCCGGAGCCGTAAATGTCGCCGAGGGTGGCCTGGCCCTCGGGGTCTCCCTGTTCGGCGGCCCGGCGCATCCAGAGGAAGGCGAGGGACTTGTCGTGAGACACACCCTGGCCGGAGAGATACATGTTGCCGAGAGCCCTGGCGGCCCTGCCGTCTCCCTGACCCGCGGCCTTCCGTCGCCACTTCGCGGACTCCTTGAGGTTGATGGGAGCTCCCACGCCGTACTCGTAGAGGTTGCCGAGGATTCTCTGGGCCGCGGCCTCGCCATTCTCCGCGGCCCCCCGGATCAGCTTGAAGCCCTGGGCGCGGTCCTGCTCAACGCCCCGGCCGAGAAGATAGTCGGTGCCCAGCCTGGTCTGCGACTTGGCATCGTCCTGCCCGGTCGCTGCCCCGAAGAGCAGGCCCACGATTGAAAGAAGGAGAACGGTTCTCATCTCCCCGGATCTCAGCACATCATCGCGCCTGGGCCAAGCGCCCACCGCCCAGACGCAGGGGGCAAAGGCAATCAGCACCTCGTAGGGTCCCGAAACGCCGAGCACGATCCGAAACCGCCCCAATAACGCCTCTCCTAACGGACTGGAGTTCAGTGAATTCCGCTGTAATCGAGTTTCTGGACCCTACGCCGGGGAAGGTGGGGGTGCCGTTGCATTCTGCAATCGTCCGATCGTCCATTTTCCCTACTCTTCTTCCATGACCGACCCGCTCGATGACCTCCTCCACAACATGCCTGCCGAAGGCGCAAGCGAGGCCGAGATTGAAGCCTTCATGGAAAAAGTCATGACCACCCCTGGCGGAGCTGACCTCATCAGTGACTTCGCGCAAAAAATTACCGATGGCGGTGCGCTCGATACCATGCTCAAGGAAGAGGAAGCCGAACTCGAAACCCTCACCTTAAAAAGCCCCGCTCGCTTCATCTTTCGGGTCGAACTCCTCGGCACCACGTCCCCCATCTGGCGACGCCTCAGCCTCCCCGCCGATTGCTCCTACCTCCACCTCCACCGCGCCATCCAAGACGCCTTCGGCTGGCAAGACACTCACGACCACCGCATCGAAGTCTGGGAAGACGGCAACCTGGAACTCACCTTCAGCCCGGACGAAGACGATGACCGCACGCATTACTGCGAAGTCCAAAACCGCCTCATGGATCTCTTCCTAGAAAACGTCTCCGAGTTCCAATACCTCTACGATTCCGCAAGCAACTGGCGTCACCGCATCGTCATCGAGGACTTCGTTCAAGCTGGCGAAAAAGAAACCTCCGCCGAATTCTCTCCCCACCTCCACAATGGCGCAGGCCACGGCCCGCCCGAGGACTGCGGCGGCCTCTCCGGCTTCCAAAAATTCCTCAAAGGCGACCATCCCTCCTGCAAAGATTACGAACCAGAAGTGTTGGAAGAATTCCGCAGCGGAAACCCTGACTTCTCAAAAATCACCTTTCGCGATCCCGCTTCAGTCCAGCGGAAGTAAGATGGAGCGTGGGCGTCCCGCCTAACGTCGACTTGGTCGCGTAAAGGGCTCCGCCCCACGCGATTGTTTGTTTGGAGGGCGACTCACGCGGGGCAGCGGAGCAACAAGAGGAGAGGTGTTTGGAGAAATTCGCGTAATCTGCGCCAAGCCTTTAAACTCTGCGTTAAAATTCCCCGCAGGGTCCAGAAATCCGATTACAACAGAGCGCGCTGATGTTCAGGCTGTTACAAGAGGCGATTTGAGGGAGTTTTCTGATTGTGCTCCGCGATTTTGGACGGTCAGACTCCGCCAATGAACGTGATGAAGTTGATGGTGGTGGCCCTGGCGGGCTGGATCAACCACCAGCAAGAGCATGTGCCCAAGGATTAGAAAACAAGATCATCGAGCCTGAGTTTGGATCGGTGGAAGAAGGGGAGGGGAACTGCCGCGAGCGGCTTGGCGGATTACTTCGCTACTACTACCGGGATGCCGTATAAAATCGACAATCCCAATTTCTGGACCCCAGGGGTAGAAGGTCTGTTCGCTGATGCTCACTTCCCGGCAGACATCCTGGATCTTGCGGCCCGTTCCATCCGCTTCCCGGAGGATGCGGATCTTTTCTTCGGTCGTGGATCTCATGCCTTTCATTTTCTGGGTCCTTTGTAGATACTCCGACTAACTTTTCAAATGGCCCAGTTCTCGTAACCTCGACCATGTTACCACGTCTCGCATTTTTCTCTAAGCCATCCATGGCTCTCTTGATTGGGAGTTTTCTTATCATGGGGGCAATGGAACTGTACGCTGCCAAGGCACCACTGAGCCAGGAGGAACTGGAGGAGCAATCTGAATTCACCGTCACTGGTAAGGTGATAGCCGTTGAGTCCAAAGTGCGGAAATCAGAAGTTGAGCAGTCTATCGGCATTCATCGCGACCGGGTTTACACGATTAGGCTGGAGATCAACACCATTCATAAGATGTGCCCGGACAGGGCGTTTTTGAAGGACAATCAGGTTGTTGAGGCGTGGCAACCTGCGATGCGCTTTCCGCCATTACCGGGCCTTCAGGGGCACAACCCGATTCCCGGGAAAGGCGATACCGTAACTATGTATTTGAAGTGGGATAAGGCAAAAAAGCTCTGGGAGCCGCT
Source organism: Roseibacillus sp. (assembly GCA_028821775.1). Lineage (GTDB taxonomy): Bacteria > Verrucomicrobiota > Verrucomicrobiia > Verrucomicrobiales > Akkermansiaceae > Roseibacillus_B. The sequence goes on along the minus strand of JAPKFB010000113.1, from coordinate 4,080 downwards.
TCTTCCCAATGGTGTTGAGATTAAAAAGAAAGCCCCCGTAAAAAAATGATTAAAATGAACCCCCGGATCATATTGTTCCTCCTGCCGGTTTATTTTATACTCGGCAGTCAGGCGCTGGCTGCACCCCCACCTTTCCCCCTCCCGTGAGGCGCCAGTAAATCAGCGCTGGAAAAGAGATTTCCTAGCAACAAGAGTTAGAGCGGCGCGGTCTGGATATGGTTGTAGCGCATGCGGCCATTATTTTTTCGCCCCGGACCGAGCGCCTTTTTCTATCGGCAGCTTCAGCTGGGGGCGGCCGGCGTAGTTGGCGTAGAAGACGCCCTTATCGATGACCAGGCAGCCGGCGGGTCCTCCGTAGGCTTTCGACATGCCGACGTCGATGAGAATGACCTTGCCGCCGGCCTTGGGAAGAATACGCCCGGAGGGGGTGTGACCGAGGACAATATGGTTGACAGAGTGGGTCTTGAAGATCGGCTTGACCTGTTCGCTGACGCTCGCGTCATCGCCCTTGGCGAGGGCGCGGTGCCAGAGAGGTCCGTTGGAGTCGCGGGCCATACCGGTGCCGGTATTGAGACCGTGACGGATTCCCTCGTTGAGCTGATCCAGCGACATGGTGGAGTAGGGACCGCCGAGGCCGCCGTGAAGGAAGAGGACATTGTTGATCTTGATGACGCCGTTGTGCTTGCGGATCCACTTTCCGTAGAGACCTTCGGGTCCGATCGCGGCACTGTATTTCGCGTTATCGCCGAAGGCCTGGACCTCGCCGGGGTGTACGTAGCGCCAGTCGCCCCGCAGAATCATCTCCTCGTGGTTGCCCGCGAGGCAGTGCACGTGTCCGCCGGCCTTTTTCGCCTCACCCTCGAGCTTTATCAGGAGGTCCATGGTCTTGCGCGAGTCCGGTCCCCGGTCAAAGAGGTCGCCGGTCTGGACGAGATGGGTCTTGCCGCCGATCCAGCGGGTCTCCTTGTCGATGACCTTCGCCGCGAGGAGCGTTTTCAGGAACTGGCCATGGTCGCCGTGGACATCGCCGACCGCCACGATGCGCTCGATTCCACTCCAGGTGTGTTGCTTGCTCTTCTGCTGGGCGGAAGCCACGCTGGGGGTAAGCGCGAGGACAAGAAATACGGCGGCTGCGGGAGTGTAGCTGGGCATCGAGGACCTCGGTTTCAGGTGTTCTTGACGGTCACCATCTTCAACCCCGCTTCCCCTGATGTCAACATGTCCAGCTCCCGGGTTTTGTCCAAGGTGGGGTCATTTTCCAGCTGGCTGCACCCCCACCTGCCCCTTCCCGTGAAGGAGCCAGTAAATCAGGGCTAGAAAAGGAAATTCCTAGCAATAATCGAGTTTCTGGACACTACGGGGTGCAATACCTCCGCTACCTCTGCGCCCTCCTGTTCAAAAACAACAGGCGCCCCGCCCAATCCCTACCCTCCCATCGCCTTCTTCGCTGCCGCCAACACATCGTTAGGTCGCGGGCGGATGCGATAGTTTTCCGGATAGGACGACCACAGCAGCGTGCCCTCCTTCGACACTAACAGAGTCGCCGGCCGCGCGATATCGCCGCCTATTGGATTGCCGTTTTCATGACGAAGCCCGAACTGATCCATGAGCTTCAAGTCCGGATCCGAGATGAAGTTGAACTCGGCATCGATCTTGTTCTTCACCTTCAATAGTTTGTCCGGCGGATCCACAGTGACCGCGACGATCTGCACCCCCGCATCTTTGAAAGCACTTAAACTTTTCTGGAGCTGACCTAGCTCACCGATGCACCAGGGTCACCAATGCCCGCGGTAAAATACCAACAAAGTCGCATCGCTAACAGCGAGTGTCGCTCCGACATCGACAGCCGATCCATCTTGATCGACTAGGCCGTCGATCGCCATTCGATCCTTTGCATCGCCACCAACCGCCACCGCCGGATCCATCTTCGCGAAACTCGAATAGATCTGCGTCCACCAAACAAAGAAGCCGCTGAGGATCCATGCGGTTACGTTGAGCACGATCAGGCCCTTCTTCACCGGACGGGTGCGCATCCACATCCGCGCCAAAACGATCACTGACGCCGCCATCACCACCAGTTCCACGATCGGCACTTTATGATACCAACCGACGCGCCTCCCCAGTTCGGCGTGCGCGAGCATGGCGATCGGGATCAATGAGAAGGCGACGAGAGCGCGGGCGGTATTCATGACAGGGGAAACGTTAGTGGCTCAGTAGTCGGATTCCCAGTCCGCAAAGAGATTCCCAACTGTTGAATCGCGTCAGTGACCACCAGCCTCCCGCAAAGGCGCAGAGCCGCTGGCGAACGAGACTGCCCGACGAGCCACTCCCCAAGAGCCGGACCTTCCGCCTTCAGGAGAGCAACGCAGTTTCGAGGGCCGACATGACGCGCCACTCGTGCGCTTACCGCGTGCTGGTGAACGGCTCGACCCGCTACTATGTGATTCGCGAGGCGATCCAGGCCACGGGCGGCAGTTCCTGGGTACAAACCATGCGGGAACCGGAAGCTCCCATTCTGGGCGGCACTATTCTCTACGTCGGGGGAAGAAACGAAATCCGCTCTTACGGCGCCTCCAACGGATCCCTCCTGCGAACCCTACCGGTCGAGGGCGTTGTGCACTGCCTCGCTCTGGCCGAGGGCCGTCTCTTGGCCTCCACTCACAGCTGAAAAATCTACGCCTTCGAGTAGGCTTTGACAGAGCACGCGAAACTTCCATGCTCCCTGCGTCGTGGCGAAGCGTCGAAAAAAACCGACCAGGGGACAGAAGCAGGCCGCCCTGCCGGTTTCACTGGACTCTCCCGAGCTCCAACGCGCGCGCGAGCGCTGGAGCCGCAACCAGTTTGAGCCGGCCCTCAAACTTTTCCGACAGGCAGTCCGGCGGCAGCCGGACAATACCCTCGCACTCACCGATGCTGCGCGCGCCTTCGGGTCTCGCTTCGAAATTCCCACCGCCGAAAAACTCCTCGCCCGCCTCATGAAACTGGCGGGCAACAATCAGGACCTCCTCTTTCAGACCGGGCAAACCTACCGCATGATCCGGAGACCGGAGGAGGCCATCGCCTGTTTCGAGTCCGCCTTGCAGTCCGGCCGCCCACTGCCCGAGGCGCACCTCGAGCTGTCCATTCTCTTCGAGCGCCGCCATCGTCTCGAGGACTCGCTGGAACACGCCGAGGCCTTTCTCAAGTCACGTCCCAACTCGCCCGAGGGCAAATTGGTCCAAGCCCGGGTCCTGCGACGATCCGGCGACACCGCAGGAGCAACCACGGTCCTGGAGTCGATCGTGCACGCTCCCACGCCGCACCCCTTTATCCGCTCCGAGGCGGCCTCGTTGGTGGCGGCCATCCTCGATCAAAACGATCACTACGACGAGGCCTTCAAGATGATGGAGCTGTCGAAGTCGTTTCTCGCACCCCTGTCGGAGCCCTACCGGCAAAAGGCGGCACAGGAGCTCCAGTTCACCACCGCGCTGCGTGACGAGTTCACCTCCGAGGTTCTCTCGAGGTGGACCGCCCGGGAAGACGAGTCGAGGATCGCCCTTCTAACAGGGCCTCCCCGCAGCGGCACCACTCTCCTCGAGCGAGTCCTCGATGCTCATCCGGAGATTCTCTGCTCTGATGAACGGGAAGCCTTTCCGAGTTACATCCTACCCACCGTGCTCTCCAAGTCTGCAAATCGTCCGCCGGTCTTCGGCGTGGAGACTCTCGACAAGATCACGGATCGCGCTCTCGAGGCGCAACGCGACCGCTACCGCAACTACCTCTGCTGGGCCCTCGGCGAGGATCAGGGCGAGCGTTGGCTCATCGACAAGAATCCATCCACCGTTCCCCTCCTCCCCGGCTTCCTGCGCACCGTCCCCTCGGGGAAAATCCTCTACGCGTCCCGTGATCCGCGCGACGTGGTCCTCTCCTGTTTTTTCCGTTATCTCCCCCTCAACTCGGTGAGCGCCCGCTTCCTCGAAGTCCGCACCGCCGCCGAGCGAACGCGCTTCGAGATCGAAACCTGGCACCGCTACCGTGAAGTCCTCGCCGATCAATGGGCGGAGGTCGCCTATGAAGACCTCGTCTCCGATTTCGCCGGGG
>JAPKFB010000008.1 GCA_028821775.1 Roseibacillus sp. | reverse complement strand
GAGCTTTCAGCGTCGTAGGAGAGGACGAGCAGGGATCCTTCGTAATCGACCACCCGGGGGTCGAAGCCCCAGATGTATTCCTCTTCGTTGGTCCAATTGTCTCCGTCATCGTTCCCCGTGGTTGCGGTGTCGATCAGGTCATACCAGCTGGTCCAGTCTGCGAAGTCCATCACGCCGGGTACGCCGGTGGAGGGGATGTAAGTGATCGGGTCAATGATATCCGATTGGGAGTGAGTAGTGACCACTGCCGTTTCCAGGTCCGCCGGGGTGAGGACGGGATTGCCACTGAGATAGATGAGGGCGGTAGCCGCTGTGAGGGCCGTGGCCGGGCTGGTGCCGCTTGCGGTGGTGGGGTCGCCGGCAACATCAGCCGCTGCGACGGTGTCGCCGGGGGCCCAGAGGTCGACACCCCCCGGTCCTCGCGTGTTAGCGAGCTTGGTGTTGTCGATATCGATCGCTCCCACACAGATAACTCCTGACTTCTCGCCCAGGTCGGAGGGCGTAAAGCCCGAGGCATCCTTGTGGTCGGTGTTGCCGGCGGAAACTAGAACGGTGGCGTAGACATTGGGCCCGATGGCGTAGTCGACTTCGGCTTCCAGGCTCGCGGGGCTGACACTGGGGGTGGTTGCGCTGCTGGCAATGCAGTAGACGGCGGGATCGTAGGGATAGTTGAGGGCCTTGTCGCTGTTGGAGAGACGGATGGCCTCGATCAGGGAGCTGAGCTTGGCGGTCGCGCCGTCGGGATAGATGTCGTAGCTGATGACGTCGATGGGCGTGCCCCGCGCCGCGCCGTAGGTTGGGCCCGCGATCATGCTGAGCATCTCGGTGCCATGATCAAACTTGCTGGAGACCAGCGGGTCACCGATTCCCCGCACGAGGATGGATGCTCCGATGTTGAGGTTGGTGTTGGCGTTGAAATAGCCACTGGAGGTGTCAATGGCAGTGTCGATGAGATAGAGCGCGGTCTGGTGGCAGGTTTCCGGATAGGTGTAGGAAAAGGGTTCGGTCGGAGGTGCGGAATTGAGAGCTGCGAGGGCCCATCCGGAATCGGAGACGAGGCCATCCTGCTGCAGATCAAGATCGGGTACTGAGGTGAATTGCTGTCCTAGGCCACTGCGCTGTTCCGTTGTGAGGTAGGCTGCAACAAGGCGAATCCTTCCGTTCGGGGAATCGAGTGAGCGGTAAACTTCGCCGCTCACGGCAGTGATTCGCTGTGCCATGGTGCCGAGCGGAACATTGGGCGCGATACTGGTGAGGATGTAGGCTTTCTGATCAAGGATGGGCTCAAGGCCACTAAAGAAGGCGCGTTGATCGGGTAGGGTGACAAAGGGAAGAATGTTGTCGAAGAATTCTGGGTCGCTGCCTTGAAGCCCTCCCGCGAGAACCTGCAGGTTGCGATCGGGCGCAGCAACCGCATTTCCAAAGGCGGCCCCCGCCCCGCTGGTATTGGTGAACCGAATGGGAGTGGCGAGGGCATCGACCGCAACAACGGCAGTATCATCCTGTCCGGGGTAGGGGATCCCCTCGAAACCAAAAGGACCGAGGAAACTCACGGCAACGTGTGCGTTACCGGCGTAGTCGATGGCGAGATCGTGAGTTTCCATTTCTCCGCCCGGAGCGAGAGAAGTTCCCAACAAGCGGTCGCGAAGGAGAGTGCTATCCGGTGCGATGAAGAGAAGATGCGAGTGTCGTGATGAGACGGTGGGGAGATCCTGAAGCAAGGTTCCGCCCACTCGCAGGTCGAGTCCATCGGAGGAGACCGAGACCCGCAACCCACCCAGGGGATCGATCCCCAGGCCGCCGGCGTGCTCGTCTCCCGAGGAGGAAATATCGGTGCGCCATTTCACTGCCCCGGCGGACCGCTCGAGTTGAATGAGAAAGGCATCTTCATCCGTGGCGGCCGGATTGGGATCTCGATTGTAGGTCCCGAGGATGTAGATGAAGGGTGCGGTGGCGTTGAGCTCCACCGCAATCTGTCGCAGGGAAATGGTGCGAGGAGGTTCCGGGATGCTCCAGATTTCCAGGCCCGCGGGGTCGATGCGGCGCGCCAGGATGGGAGGGCCGGTCACGAAGATTTCTCCCCCGCTATCCAGGGCAAGACTGCGCAGTTCCATGCCTGGAACGACGAAGGCGTTGAGCCACTCTCCGGTGGGGCTTGCGATCGCGATAAAGCTGATGGGCGCTCCGTCACCCTGCAAGTCCCTGAGCAGGATTTGAGGGAGCGGGGGAGGGAGGTCAAAGGTTGCGTCTCCCTCGAAAGTGCCACCAACATAGATGTCTCCCAAGGGAGAGATGGCGACGTCATTGATCCGTGCGTTGCCGTTGTCGCAGCGGACTTGTAGCATCCAGTCGGCAACCCAAAGCGCGTTGGGAGTATCGTGGGTGAGGCCCACGAGCACTCCGTCTTCCGCAGTCTGGCTGAAAATCGTATTGAGGTCGCCGAGATTGAACTGTCTCGTGAACCAGCCGCCTGCAAAGGCGCGGGCCGAGTTTTTGTCCTCCACTCCGGGAACGGCCGCCACCGAAGAAAAATTCGCGGTGCCGCGGTCAAGCGGACTGGCGGTGCTGGCAAAGGCGGTTCTGAAGTCAAGAATCTCCCCGAATGCGAGTGGGCCCGCGGACGCGAGGACGATCGCGGCCAAGTGAAAAACACGGCGACTTGCAGCTGTCATAGATGGTCTCTTTCCAACCGCACTCGAAGAGAAGCGATTTTCAGAAAAATGGGAATTGGTGCAATTCCCTGCGGTTGAGGTGCGGGGACGGGTGCAGTTCCCTGCGAGCCCTTAAAACAAATCAAACTGGTCGTTGAAAAGCACATTCAAGGACCGTTCCACGCTGGAGGGGCCCTCCCAGAGCCCAAAGTCACAGAAATCTAGAGAACAAGACTAACAACTCACAGGCAATCCACTGGCCCTTGGCGAGTCGCCAAGGGCCCATGGCTTTGGGCAAAAGGTCTGGTCAATCATGGGGGGAACCCGCAAGTTCTCCTCGGAAGATCGATGCGCAGGATCGCCACAATTTTATGGACCTCTTTTCTGGTGGTGCAAGCGCACGCCCAGATCGGGTCGGAGCTTGCGCCGCGGGAGTTGGAGAAGGGCCGCGAGGGCAAGTTGCCCTTTGGGGAACGGGAAGCGGTGATTCAGGAAGGAGTTGATGAGTCCGCGGTCTTGATGAGGAGGCTGGGAGCGATCGAGTTGAATGGCGGGGGAGAGGGTGCGCGTTTCCACTTTGACGTCACGCACGTCGGAAGAGTGCGAGGCCAGGGCTTGACCGTCGAGCTCGACGGGCTTGGTGAGGCTCTCCTCTCCTTTCTTGGTCGGCCCCTGACCGAGAATGGCCTAGACCGCTTGCTCGAAACAGTTCTGCGCTACTACGAGGCTCACGATCGTCCGGTCACTGACGCCTTTGCTCCAGTTCAGAATCTGAAGGATGGGACTCTTCTGTTAGAGATCATTGAAGGGCGCATCGGCACGATGGGCATTCAGAGCGGGGATATTTTCAATGACGAGCTCTTGGCGGGAGCAGTAAAATTGGATGCCGGGGATCCTCTGCTCAGCAGTGATTTGCAGGAGCATCTCGACTGGTTCAATCGCAATCCCTTTCGGCCGGCAGCCCTCTATGCGGCTCCGGGAGTGGGCGAGGGAGAAGCCGACATCGTCTTTGCCTTCGCTGAGCGTCGACCGTGGCGGGTGTATGCGGGCTACGAAAACAGCGGAGCGGAAGCGGCGGGAGAGAACCGCTACCTCCTCGGATTCAACTGGGGCAACGCCTTTGGTTTGGATCAGGGGATCAACTATCAATTCACGACGGGTGAATCTCTGGAGGAATTGAGTGCGCACGCCTTGGGCTGGGAGCTCCCCATTCACCCCTGGCACCACTTCGTCCGCCTGAGTGGATCATTCGCGGACCTCTCCACCGAAAGCAGGTCGGCGGGGATGAAGGTGGTCTCGCAAGGGACGAGCTGGCAGCTGGGCGGCGCCTACGGAATTCAGCTCCGGCGATGGAAGGATTTCAAGCAGGAGGTATCCTTTGGTGCGGAGTTCAAGTCATCAGACAATTTTCTCGTATTTGGGGGCGGAGATGCCCATCCGGGTTCGCTGGTGGAAGTGTTGCAGTTTCGGACCGACTACCGGGCGAGTCGGCAGTTCAAGAGTGGTGCCCTCGAAGTGCAGGCCTCCTTGGTTGGCAGCCCGGGAGGATTATCGGGCCGCAACGAAGACGAGGATTTCGCGCGCTTCCGGGCAGGGGCCGAGTCGGGCTATCTTTATGGACGGGCGCAGGCCATCTGGGCCCATCGCTTGCCCAAAGGCTGGAGCCTGCGCACCCGGGGCCAGCTCCAACTCGCCAGCGGGGCCTTGCTCCCCACCGAACAGCTTGCCCTCGGCGGGCATACCACGGTGCGCGGCTATGAAGAGCGTGAGTTTCTCGGCGATCACGGCTACGCCCTTTCCGCCGAAGTGCGCGCTCCAGCAATCGAGGTTCCCATCGGAGCGTGGCTTCCCACTCAAGTGCAGCTTCTCGGTTTCCTCGACCACGGAACCGGCTGGCGGGATGAGACTGGAGTGGGGGAGAAGGCCTCCAAGAGCTTCCTGAGCCTGGGAATGGGAGCACGGGTTCAGGCTGGCCCGGCCTTGAAGATCCGGGGCGATATGGGCGTCCCGCTGGAGGAAGGGGGCGGGGTCCGCGCCCACCTCGGGGTGACGGTCTCCTTTTAGAGCCCCGCGAAGGATTCGCGATTGTCAATTGCGTCCTCCCTCCTTAGGGTCCGCCCCGTTCGCTTTTCGTAAATAATTTGGACAGGTGCCAGAGTGGTCGAATGGGCTCGCCTGGAAAGCGTGTGTGGCAGCAATGTCACCGTGGGTTCGAATCCCACCCTGTCCGCCATCGTTCAATGGCACTTCCTCAAGGGCCTCAACATCAACGCAAAGCGGCCCTCCTGAGGATGCCGCGACAGGAATTCCAGAAAGAATTCCAGAAAAGTTGACGCGATGCCCGGGTCCGGTGGCCCGGAAACGCAAATGCCGAAGCACCGTCGTGGAGATCGGAACCGGTCCTGCGAGGGTGAAGATCTACACCGTCAACCGGAAGGACGGCTACCCCATGGACTCCCTCTACTGGAAGGAGGGCGGGCAGCGGCGATACAAACACCTCGCCGGCCAGGCGAAGACTTCGCGCGGCCGGATCTATAACGTCGCGGACTCCTCTCCCCTTCACCAGGGCGATTGTTATCAAGCCCTCGCGCAGATCTTTGAACGCCCGATTCCGCCCAAGGGGCCGAGCCCGGAAAATTGCAAGCGGGCCTGGAGCCAAAAGCGGGTGAGTAACGAGAAGCTCAGATCGACCGGCTGGGAACCGAGATACCCCTCTTTCCTGGACGCGGCGGTGGAAGTTTCCACAAGCCTCGCCTCCGGATCATGGAGTGGATTCACCCCGCCAGGGGCGCTGTTCTCGTGAAAAAGGAGTTTATATGTAGTCTCTGATTGATAAATCTTGGGGCAATTCTGCGTGGGTTCCCCACCGAGCATGGCAATTCCTCACCTCCGGTCTCGTCCCCTCATCCACCTCGCCGCCGCCGCGATGGTGTCCTCCTTCGTGATCGAAACCCACGGAGCGGAGGACGGAACAGTCTCCGCCCAGTCCGGCTCACTCGATCTGCACCGGCGCCTGGCAGATGAATTCGCAGAGATCGATCCCGACAAGGCGGGATGGGAGAGTGAAAGTCTGAGCGAGGAGGCCGCGGTCAAAATGAAGTCTCTCGCCAAGCTCCTCATTCATCCCGAGGATCTCGATCCGGCGAAGCTCGAGATGCTGCTCGCGGAAGGCTTCGCAAGTTCCCCGTTGCGCTTCCTCGAATTGCAGCCCCTGGGCGAGAACGTGACCATGAGTGTCGCCGAGGCGTCGCCGAACGCCAAGGCCGGGGCGAAGCTGGAGCACCGGGGAGCCGATGGATTTGTGGACGCCCTGCGCTCCCTGGCGTCACTGCTCGAGGGGGCCGAAGAGCGCCGGGCGGAGTTCAAGGTCATGCATGTCGAACTCCAGGGTGAGCGCGCTCTAACCAGGATGCTCTTCGAAATGCGCGGGAAACGACCCGATGGATGGAGGCAGATCACTTCCGCCTGGCACTGCGAATGGACATCCGAGGCGCCCCCCCGCCTGCGCTCCGTGCGGGTCACCGGCTACCGCGAGGTCCGCCCAGGAAAGGCCGGCCGGATCGAGTTCTACGACGCAGCTCCGACCGTCCTGGCGGGAGCCGCGAGCTACCGCCAGCAGTTGGCAAAGAGTTTCGATTACTGGCGCGCACGCTCGGACAAGAGCCTGGTTGCAGATCTCCTGGGGGCCCAGGGGGTCATCGTGGGCGATGTCAATGGCGACGAACTCGACGACCTTTACCTGCTCCAACCCGGCGGCCTTCCCAATCGGCTCTTCATCCATCAACCGGATGGCACGGCCCGCGATACCTCTGCCGAGGCCGGCGTCGATGTCCTCGACTTCTGCCGCAGCGCCCTCTTCATCGATCTCGATAACGACGGCGACCAGGATCTCGTCCTGGGGCTGGCCTGGAAACTCGCGCTCATGGAAAACGACGGCGAGGGTCACTTCACTCCGCGAGGCAGCTACCAAAGCGAGGGACAGGTCAACTCGATCGCGGCCGCCGACTACGACAATGACGGAGATCTCGACATCTATCTCTGCGGCCGCGATGCGAGCGGCGCGATCAAGGCCGAACAGGGCGCGCTCGGAATCCCCATGCCTTACTACGACGCCAACAACGGCGGTCCCAACACCTTGCTCCGAAACGAGGGCAAGTTCTCCTTCCGCGATGTGACCGGGGAGGTCGGGATGAACGTCAACAATCGGCGCTTCAGCCTGGCCTGCGCCTGGGAGGACTTCGATAACGACGGCGATCAGGACCTCTACGTCTCGAACGACTTCGGCCGCAACAATCTCTTCCGCAACGACGCCGGACCCCAGCCCGGCAGCCGCAAGTTCACCGACATCGCGCCCTCGGCCAAGGTCGAGGACATCGGGCCGGGAATGTCGGCGGCCTGGGGTGACTATAACGGCGACGGTTTGGCAGATCTCTATGTCGCCAACATGTGGTCGAACGCCGGCAATCGGATCACCCTGCAGAAGGAGTTTCTCCCCGGTGCGAATGCAGACATCCGCAAGCAAGCGCGCCGGCACGCGCGCGGAAATTCGGTCTATCTCAATCAGGGCGACGGCACATTCCAGGACATCACGCAACCCTCCGGGGCCAACATGGGCCGCTGGGCATGGAGTTCGAACTTCATCGATCTCAATAATGACGGGAACCAGGATCTGGTGATCGCCAATGGGATGATCACGGCGGGCGACGCCGGTGACTTGTGAAGTTTCGCTTGGCGGCGAGTCTCGTCGCAATCTCCGGAAAATGGAACCAACCCCCGCGTGGAGTACGCCTACCGCAAAGCCTGGAAGGCGCTCAATACCATGCTCGAGGAAGGCAAATCATACAGCGGTTTCGAACGCAACACGGCCTTCCTGCACCTCGGAGGGGAGGAGCCCCGCTACGCAGATATCTCCGGTGCGTGTGGGCTCGACCGCATGGACGACGGCCGCTCGATCGCAGTTTGCGATTGGGACTACGATGGCAGGCAGGACTTCTGGATCACCAACCGGACTGCACCGCGCGTTCGACTCCAGCATAATCGCTCCATGACGCCTAACAACTTCGTGTCGGTGAAATTGAAGGGCAAGACCTGCAACCGCAATGCGATCGGGGCCCGCCTCGAACTCATCCTGAAGGACTCGCCCTTGAAGCGGGTTCGCACGCTGCGGGCGGGCGAAGGATTCCTCGCCCAGTCGAGTCTCTGGCAACATATCGGACTCGCGAAAGGAACGGAGATTGCCGGGCTCACCGTGCGGTGGCCGGACGGCACGCGCGAAGAGATTTCGGGAATTGATCCCGGCGGCTTTTTCATCGTCGAAGAGGGATCTGGCGCGGCCCGGAGATGGAATCCGCCCCGAAAAGGGACGCCCTTGCACGATCTTCCCGCGGGCAAGGATCCCGTGCCCTCTTCCGAGGCCGCCCGTATCGTGATGGCTTCGCCCCTGCCCTTCCCTGCCGCAACATTCTTGAACCTCGAAGGCAAGAGAGCGCCCATCGAGAGCAGCGGGAAGCCGCTGCTCATTAATCTCTGGGCAACCTGGTGCGCACCCTGCGTCGCCGAGATGGAGGCGTGGAAGAAAGAGCAGGGAACCATCGGCAAACTCGGCATCGATATCCTTGCGCTCAGCGTCGATAACCCGGACGACGCCTTTGACGAACGGATCACGATCGTAAATCCATTCCTGAAGAAGCGGAGATTCCCCTTTGCTGCGGGGCTGGCGGATGCGGGATTTCTGGACGTGCTGGAAGTCGCGGGCCGCGCTCAACTCGACAAGTACGAATCGCTTCCCGTGCCGAGCAGCATCCTCCTCGATGCCAGTGGACGGATCGCCGTGCTCTACAAGGGTCCGGTCGAGGTGGTGCAGCTGGTCGAGGACGTGGCCCTGCTGAAAGCGGGCAAGGAGGCGCGGCATGCCGCTGCGGCCCACTTCCCCGGGCGCTGGCTCGAGGGCCCCTGGCCCGCCAGTCCGACTGGGATGATCGACAAGTTCATGAGCTTCGGACAGCCCGAGGCCGCGCGGCGCTACCTGGATCGGTTCCTGACCAGAGGAGGCGTGGCCGCCAACCAGGATCTTTCCGAGTCCTATTTTCTCGTAGGTAGCGAGTTGGCTTTGCAGAAAAAGTTCCAGGAAGCGATGGGGGCGCTTGCTCAGGCCCTCAAACTCAACCCGGCCAAAACGCGGGCCCGGCTCCAGTTGGCGACCTTGTTGTTCCAGTTCCAACGGTTCGCCGAAGCGGTTCCTCATCTGCGCTTGGTGGTGGCCGAGCAACCACTGGGGCACAATTCGCGAAAAATGTTGGCTCTGGCCTTGAGTCAGAGCGGCGACTACGCCAATGCGGTCCGTCATCTGGAGTATCTTAGTTCGCTGGATTCCAAGGACGCGATGGCCAAGCTCTGGTACGGTCACGCTCTGGTCCGTAGCGGCCGTGCGAGCGAGGCCGAGAAGCTCTTCCGGGCCGCCCTGCGCCTCAAGCCCGACTCCATCCTTGTCCTCAATGAACTCGCTCTGCTCCTGGCGACGCACACCGACCCCAAGATTTATAACCCGAAAGAAGCGCTTGAGCTGGCCACCGCTGCAACGCTTGCAACTGGAAATCTCGAACCACGCGTCCTCGATACCCTGGCCGCGGCCCAGGCCGCAAACGGTGACTTCGAAACAGCAATCAAGACGGTGGACGCCGCTCTCGCACGAGCGGCCAAGGACCAGAAGTTGACGGAACAGCTGCGGAAGCGCCGGGCAGGCTATTTGAAAAAAAAGCCATACCTCGATTCGTTCGGCCCTCCTGGCACGCCATAAGAAAAGGCGCATGCCCCGTCCGGGCCGGGGCTCCACCGGTCGCCCCCCCAGAAGGCTTCGGATCGAGGAGATGTCTGGAGCTGGGACTTCATCCATGACTGGACCGTGAAGGGAGGCCGCTACCGGGTCTTGAGGGTGGTGGATGAATACCGCATGAGGTCCACGCGCTGCACGTGGATCGCAACATTGGAGCAAAGAAGGTGTGCGAGGTGATGGAACAACTCATCGCGCAACATGGAACCCCTGACTATCTTCGATCCGATAAAGGACCGGAACCGGAACGGAGTGGAGATAGCCGGCCGAAGGCTGCCCGAAGGGGGAGCGTAGCGAGGCAGTTTGTCGCCCACCTCCTGAGAGACTGGTTGGAGAAGGCGAAGATCAAGACGCTCTACATCGATCCGGGCAGGCCCTGGCAGAATGGCTACGTGGAACCGAGCGGAGCGAGATGGACAGGAGCCAAAGGCGACGTGCTCCGGAGGAGTGCGACCGGAAGGGAGCACCAAAGCTTTCACGACAAGTTCCGGCGGGAGTGCCTGGGGCGCGAGATGTTCTACACCCTCTGCGAATGCCGGGTGGTCATCGAAGACTGGCGTCGGAAGTTCAATGAAGTTCGCCCGCATCGCAGCCTCGGGATGCGCACGCCCAAGGAGTTCACAGCCGAGCTGCCACCCTGGAAGCGAAGGGCCGCGTAGGATCTTGCCAACCGCTCAGCCGATGCTAGATATTGAGTCAGATCTTCTCACTCTGAGTGGGCCACAAACTGGAAGCAGTTCCCCACTCGGACTTCGTCATCCGGAATCGCAGAAATCAGGGTTTCGTGACGCGATAAATCTGTCGGGGATTTGCGACGAGATCATCCAGAAAGCTCTCGAAGATGTAAACCTGGAATACTCCTTCACCGTCATCGGTGACGTTACGGTCAGTTGTCGTAAATGAGGTCACCGGAACGAATTGCGAAGCTCCGTTTCCGTCCGAGGTAGCCTCCAACGTGTATCTTGTGTCCGCCCGAAGATCGGAGAGAATCACCACCATTAGGGTGCGGGCAACATCGATCTCGATGTCGATGAGCCTCTCATCGGGCACCGGTTCCATGAAATTGAGCTCCCCCGGAGTGGGAGATGCAGTGGTAAGCGTACTTGTATCGAGTTGATTCCCTCCATCGGGAAGGCGCTGAATCGATTCGCTTCCGCTTCCACCACCTCCGCCTTCGTTGACTTGGGGTTGGCCCGGAGTGAGCGCGGCAAGGAGATCATCGTCGTCCCCGTCATTAGTGTCGTAGACCACCGCATCGAGGAGGGTGTTTGAGATGGCGGAAATTTCCATTCCGATCGTGAAATCTTCTGCGGTTCCCTGGTAGATGGCCACCGCATCGGATCCATTTTGGAGGGTCCAATTCGGGGGGGTGAGATCAACGTTGGGGACCGTGTCATCTCCGATCACGAAGACTCCGTGTGCCGGAATCGTGAAGCCGGCAAGGTCGGTGAAGTGGTAGATGGAGTCGCCGTTCCCGTTGATCAGGACGAGGACCAGTCCGCCCATCAATCGGTCATGTTCTGTTAGATTGTAGAGTTCGACAAACTCCGCACCGTCCTGTCCGGATTGATCTGCATCGATCTCGTTAATCAGGATCTCGGTCAAAGGCGGCAAGTCTCCGTCGTCAGTCACTACGATGTTGGCTACGGCGTTCAGGTGGCCGGAAGCCCGCAGGGAGAGCGTTTCGCTCCGACTCCCTTGGGCGAGGGTGTTGTCTACTGGGTCGAGCAACCAATCGATGCTGGAATTTTCATCATCCAGTTGGCCAATCCCGTCGTCTTGCGGAATCAACTCGCCGAGACCCGAGGCCAGGTGAAATCGGACAACCTCTCCCGCTGCCCGGGTCGGTGCTTCGATGCGCGCAACCACGCTGCCCGGGAAAGCGTTCTCCGGAATACTGGCGATCGGGGTGAGCAATGTCCCATCAAGCAAGGTGATTTCAAGGCTGCCAGTCACTGTGCAGAATGGGGCGCCGTCCACGGTCGTGCCAGGGGAGAAGAAGTCATTGTTCGCCGAGAGATTGAAGTGCGAATCGTATCCGAGAGCCGGGTCCCCGCTCCCTCCCTCCGAAGTGAGGTTCTGCGAGCCCGCGAACGGACCACCGCTGATGTCGGGAAGCTCAATGGAGAAGACCTCATTCCCCAGGTCGTCGAGGAGGCGGAGATTGTCGCCGGTATCGCTCAAGAAGAGGCCGTTGATCGAAGAGATTTGAATCTCGGCCGTTCCAAAGGCCTCCGTCGTGCCGATCTCTACGTCAGGGCCGTCGAAGACTGCAATGCCGCATCCGGGGTTTAGAATCGTGCCCGCTGCGAACCGATGGATGCCGTCCGGACCAAGGCTCGTTCCACTGCTGTTTTCGAGATGGAAGTCGGAGAGATCAACCGGCACGCCGCTCACGTTTACCAATTCGATGAAATGATCCGCTGAGTCTGAGATGCCGTTGTTGTTTGTATCACCGGCGTCGGGATCGTTGGCGTAGAATACTTCGTTGATGACTACGGAAAACGAATCGCTGTCGTCCGTGACGACAAAGGATCTGTTTACCGCTTCAAAATTCTCTCCTGAGGCACTCACAGTGACCGATTGTGCTCCATCGGGATGGAGATCGTTTACGGCATCGATGGTGAAATCCGCTGTTGACTCGCCATCCAGGATGGTCACGGAACTGGAGACGACGGCCTCGCTTTCGTCATCAATAGTGAGCGTGATCACGATATCACCCGAGGTCCCTGAACGCGTGACGGTGCCTGTCATCGCTGGGCTGGCAGCTCCCTCCGAGATGGACGATTCGCTAAGAGTCAGCAGCAGAGGCGTAACGATTGGGTTCGCCTTGCCTGGGGTGTCCAGCGTGTCCTGGAGGAGATTGCCGCTGCCGGGATCTTGTTCTTGTCCGAGCGTCCCCATGATCCAGGATCCGCCGTCGGGGACGCGGAAGAGATGGTTCGGGACATTGTTCTCGTCGGGACCCACGTTTTCGAAACTCGTTCCCATGCTGCGTGCGTAGGGCAGCGAATCTCCAGGGGCGTAAAACGAGATTGCGTCGGCGACCCCCACCCAGGGACGCACGTCCAAGGTGCCATCGTCATTTGTATCCAAATCGTCACCAACCGAACCGGAGAACGCAATTGCCAGCAAGTGCGTGACAGAGGACGAGCTCTCGAAGGCGGGCTGAAATTGGAAGTTGGGAAGGGCTTCGATGTTCGCGATGCCATCTGAGTCCGGATCGATTCTCAGCGGAGAGTTATTGCTGCCCACGAAGTAGGACCCGGGTTCAAGAGAGAACGGGGGGAGGGGCAGAACTTGGGTGATCACTCCGCTTCCGCCCGCGCCCTTTCCCAGCACCAGATAAGAAATGGTGTCCAGTCTGATCACTGATTGTCCGCGATTGAAGATTTCAAAATATTCAAAATCGTCGGATCCGGGATCGTCGATCCTCACTTCATTGATGACCACTTGGGAGAGAGCCAGCGAGCTTCCGGCGGTGAGAAGGGCTGCAGTTTGGAGAAATAGCTTCATGGTGGCGGCGAGCGGGTAGGCGCTACGGACTAACGATTCTGGTGAGTGGAGGGATCCGGGCGATGGGAGAGTGATTCGATATCGGAGGAGGAAGCCATATAAATAGAAAAGTTACCTGCTCTCTGTTTCTCTAGATGCGTAAAAGAGCCGGGAAAACCCCCACCTTCAGGTCTTATTCTCAATCGCAGCGGTCAAGGTGGCCGCCGCCAATAAGACTGGCCTCACGTGAAGTGAGGGGATTTGGATAACCAGATCCTCGGAGAATGAAGCAAAAGAGACACAAACCAGAAGAAATTATTCGACCACTGTGCGCGTGTGACGGGAGCGGGTTGAGCTAGGAACGCTTTTGCCAGCAGAAGCAGATCTCGATCGCGACGCCGCACCGCTGGCGCAAGAAATACGGTCGGATGGACGAAGCCGCTGCGAAGCGGTTGAAGGCCCTGGAGAAGGAAAATTCGGAGCTCAGGAAGATGTGCGCGGAGGCCATGCTGGGCCTTAAAATCCTTCAATTGCTAAGAAATTGCTTTTTCAGGCTGGGGTTCCTGGAGGCCCAAGAGCCGGGGTAGGGGGACAAGCACCGGGTGGTGAGCACGGCGGATGGGACCGTGGAGTGAAGTCGGAGCCGTGGTCACGGCTTGGCGTCGAGGGCGGACTGGAGTTTGGCTTGGATAACCCGGACGCCGTCGGCTTCGAGTCGGCCCATGCCGAGGTTTTCGGGGGAGGTGCGGCCCAGTTCGTCTTGGGAGATCCAGTGACGTTCGGAGAGGTGGGTGAGGGGCACGAGCACGATCATGATGACGGATGTGATCGCGAACGCCGGCGCGAGGATGGTGGCGATGGTGGCACGGTAAGGACTGTGCGACCGGTTGCCGAAGAGGGTGCGGCCCGCGAGCCAGAGCATCCAGAGCGATGTCGCGGTGAGCAGACCTGCCGCGACATAGAGCGGAGCCAGGGAGGAGCCGAAACGCATGCAGCCGGCCAGCGGGATGCAGACGGCGCAGGTCGCGATGGGCAGCAGGCTCCACCGGGGACGAGGAGGTTTGAATCCGAGGACTCCGGCGTGTGCGCCCAGACGCCAGCGAACCGTGCAGAGCGTAGCGAAGATGACCAGATATGCGGTGGCTGTGTACTGGGCGAAAAAGGGTTGGTAGGAGAAGAAGATGAGGCTCAAGTCCCGGCATCCGAGGGGAGTGAGGCGGGTGATGGCGAAGAGCCACGCGAGGGGAAAGAGGGTTCCGAGACCGAGGATCCAGATCCAGTCGGCGGGGCCGAGAAGGTGCGATACGCGTCTGCCGAGGCGGGTTGGGAGCTTGCCGCGAAGCCGGGCCATGATGATGGCCATGACAGAGAGGACAAGAAAGTGGATCGTGGAGGCCCAGAGGAAGCCACGTTCGACGAGGCTGTAGTTCATGAGGCGCCCGGGCTTCATGTCCTCGACGGGCGGTGGCGGGATGCCGAACTTGCCCACCGCCGGAGCGGTTATGGACGCGAGGATCCCTCCGTGCTTTCGGAACCGCATCGCCTCCTCGCCCTCCCAATCAAGTCCACGCTTCCGGATTTTGCGGATGGCCTCGAACCTGGGACGAAGCCGGGATGCCTCCTCTTCAAGCCCCGCCTTTTCGCAAGCATCGATCAGGTGACCGTAGACGCGGAGGCAATTGGCAAGGTTGATGAGGTGGAAGATGAGGTTGCCATCCTGGTGGGAGAGGCGTTCGCAGTGGAGTTCTCCGAGTTTGACGTGAGCGAGGGTCGCTTCCCCCTCTCCGGCTTCTCCGAGAAGATAAGCCCGGGCGGAAATGGCATTGGCGGTCCCGAGGAGATTGAAGGCATCCCCCGAACTGGCAGATGCTGCGATGATGAGGCGGGGGAGTCGTGAGACGAAGGTCTTTTCCGGAGGGAAGCGCTTGAGTCGTTCTTTCAGCAGACCGGTGCCGTAGTATTCGATACGTGGTTTGGCTGCCGCCGCTGCGATCAAGTCGAGAGCCTCCCGAAGCTTCTCCTCGTCCTTGATCTTCCATGGTCCGGCGATGGGACGCTCCCCCTCACCGGGAGGTTTCGGGCGTTCAACCTTCTCCACCGCTTTCCTCCCGAGCTCTCCAGCGGCGACGAGGAGGAACCAGCCGTTGTCGGGATCGATCCGCCGGGCGGTTTCCAGAAAATCGGCAGGGAGTGGGTCGCAATGGGAAATGTAGTCGGCGTAGAGGGCCGGATTTTTCGGCTGGGTTTCCCAGAGAGCCTTCCGGGCGAGTTCAGAAGTTGGTTGGGTCTGGTCGCCGAAAATGAAGAGCCGGTCCTCAGGGGAGAGTCCGGATGCCGCCTCGGCCATGGAATCGTAGACGCCTGGGACCGGGCCCTGCATGGATTTCATGGACTGGCTGACGCCGCGATAGGAGAGGGTGGTCGGAAGCCCGATGCCGAGGGTGAGGAGAGTGGAGAGGGCGATTGGGAACCAGGAGAGGAGGATGCGTTTCTTCGGTGCCACCTGGTCGATCGTGTCGAAGCGGCGGCCGAGGGAGGAGAGTGCGCCGGGATCGGCATCAGCGGTACGCTTGGCAAGCTCCTGGCGAGCGGCGAGTTGGAGCTCCGGATTGTCGTCGAAGGGGCGGGAGACGGAGGTGAGCCAGTCAGGAGGAGGGTCGGAGTCCATGGGAGAGTGGGGGGAAGTTAAACGGGTGGAGGAGAGGGTGGGAAGGGGGGAATGCTTTCTACTGGGCAGGTGGGGGTGCAGAGGATCATCTGAACTTCCCTGAATCGGGATGGTGTGGTAGGATCTTCTCCAGCAATGAAACCTTTCCCAATCCTTACCCGCCTTCTCATGTTCTTGCTAAGAAAGCGCTTTTTCAAGCTGAGGTTCTTGGAGGCCCAGGAGGTGGGGTAGGTGGGGTGCAAGGCAGAGATGATTTGCAGAGGTGCCTGCCCCGATTGTCTTCAGGTAACTTCCTGACTAGGCCCGCGATTTTCAAATCAAACAAACCAAGTATAAAAACAAAACCATAGGAAACTCTTAATGTCAGAGAACATCAGCAAGTGCCCCGTAATGGGAGGAGCTAACACCCACACAGCGGTTGGAAGCACAGCCAACCAACACTGGTGGCCCAACCAATTGAATTTAAAGATCCTTCATCAGAACTCGTCTTTGTCGGACCCCATGGATGAGGGTTTTGATTACGCGGAGGAGTTCAAGACAGTCGACCTGGATGAACTAAAGAAAGATATCGAGGAAGTGATGACGACCTCGCAGGACTGGTGGCCTGCTGACTACGGTCACTATGGTCCATTGTTCATTCGCATGGCTTGGCACAGTGCAGGTACCTACCGTACTCTCGATGGTCGTGGTGGCGCTGCATCTGGCACGATGCGTTTCGCGCCTCTCAACAGTTGGCCCGATAACGTCAACTTGGACAAGGCGCGCCGATTGCTCTGGCCTATCAAGCAGAAGTATGGCCGTAAACTTTCGTGGGCGGATCTGATGGTCTTCACTGGAAATTGCGCCTTGGATTCAATGGGTCTTAAGACTTTCGGATTTGCTGGTGGACGCGAAGATGCCTGGGAGCCAGAAGAGGATATTTACTGGGGACCTGAGACCGAATGGCTTGGAGACGAGCGCTACAAAGGTGATAGGGAACTCGATGATCCTCTTGGGGCTGTTCAGATGGGATTGATCTATGTTAATCCCGAGGGACCTAACGGTAATCCTAGTGCACTTGCTGCCGCTAAGGACATCCGCGAAACGTTCGCTCGAATGGCGATGAACGACGAAGAAACCGTCGCGCTCATAGCCGGTGGACACACCTTTGGTAAAGCCCATGGTGCTGCTGACCCGAGCGAACATGTTGGTCGCGAACCTGAAGCCGCTCCAACCGAAGAGCAAGGGCTGGGCTGGAAGAACAACTATGGCACCGGCAACGCCGGCGATACCATCGGGAGTGGGTTAGAGGGCGCATGGACCCCGACCCCAATTCAGTGGGACAACAGTTTTTTCGACACTCTGTTTGGATACGACTGGGATCTTGTAAAGAGCCCGGCTGGAGCCCAGCAATGGATTCCGACCGATCCTGAAGCTGCGAAGGCTGTGCCCGATGCACACGATTCGTCCAAGACACATGCACCGATCATGTTCACAACGGACCTCGCTTTAAGAATGGACCCGATTTATGGACCGATTTCGAAACGCTTTCATGAAAACCCTGATCAGTTTGCAGAAGCTTTTTCAAAGGCCTGGTATAAACTGACACACCGCGATATGGGGCCGATTTCACGTTGTCTCGGATCTTGGGTTCCAGCAGAACCTCTGCTCTGGCAGGACCCAGTACCCGAAGTTGATCATGAATTGGTTGGCGACGAAGATATAGCTGTGCTCAAGGGAGCGATCCTCGGATCCGGACTATCCATTTCCCAACTGGTTTCAACCGCCTGGGCTTCTGCGGCGTCCTACCGCGGTAGCGATAAACGCGGGGGAGCAAACGGAGCACGAATTCGCCTTGCGCCTCAAAAAGATTGGGAAGCCAATCAACCTGAAGAGCTGGCAAAAGTGCTCCCCGTCCTGGAAAGGATCCAAACGGATTTCAACGATTCACAGTCTGGCGGAAAGAAAGTCTCGCTTGCTGACATCATTGTCCTCGGAGGTTGTACTGCTGTCGAAGCGGCTGCAAAGAAAGCCGGGCACGAGGTGCAGGTAGTATTCTCTGCTGGACGCACGGACGCTTCACAAGAGCAAACCGATGTTGAATCGTTCGCAGTACTTGAACCGATTGCAGATGGATTCCGTAACTACCTTAATCCTGACTTTGCAAAATCAGCAGAGAAGCTCCTGGTAGATCGCGCACATTTGCTGACGCTGACTGCTCCGGAAATGACGGTGCTTGTCGGTGGACTACGTGTTCTCAATGCGAACGTTGGACAGTCCGAACTCGGCGTCTTAACCAAACAACCCGAGACATTAACCAATGATTTCTTTGTGAATCTGACCGACTTGAACACCAAGTGGGAGAAGTCCACTAGGTGTGAATACTTCTACGAAGGCACCGATTGCAGTTCAGGTGAACTGAAATGGACGGGTAGTGCTGTGGATCTTGTTTTCGGGTCAAACTCCCAACTACGAGCCATAACCGAAATCTATGCATGCGACGATTCGAAAGAGACGTTCGTAAAAGATTTTGTGGCGGCGTGGAACAAGGTGATGAATCTCGATCGTTTCGATCTCGTTTGATTTTATCGAAAAAGCCTTTCCCTTGGAGCCTAGCCGGTTAAAGGCTAGGCTCCTTTTTTTGCTTCGCGATTGGAGTTGTAAGCTACCCCGGCACGCAATCGTGCCACAAACTGGTCTTGGGTGAGGGTCTCTCCGAGAAGGCCCAGAATGGATCATCCTTGAGCTCTCTCCTCGGGCGATTCCCTTGGCCGGCTCGGAGATCCAGAATCTGAGGTTAGACCGTTCCTCGCGTAATTGTGGCGAGCCTCTGATTGAGTCACGATGCTCAAGGAGCGTCGCCTGCATTGCTGTGTCAGGATGTGTCAGTGCGACAAATAGCCCACGGGTGCCTAGTCGGATTGCGACACAATGTCACAAAAATTCGGGGCTGGGGGGAGGGTGAAACATTAGATGCGCATTCATTGTCAGTGAGTTGCGTGGAATCGGCAGGGGGCTGGCACGCAACGTGCCATAGAGAAGTCCGTTGGGGCGCGTCCTGACGATTCACTTTTAATCAACCCTAAGGGAAGCCGGTGATCAGCCGGGGAACTCAAGCGAAAGGATCAAAACACATGGGAAAGATACTCGGAATTGACCTCGGGACGACGAACTCCTGCATGGCGGTCATGGAGGCTGGCGAGCCAGTAGTGTTGGAGAACTCGGAAGGAGCACGCACCACGCCGTCGGTGGTGGCCTTTGCCAAGGGAGGGGAGCGCCTCGTTGGCCAGGCAGCCAAACGCCAAGCAGTCACCAATCCTGAGAATACGATTTTTTCAGCCAAGCGCCTGATCGGGCGCAAGTTTTCCGAGCTTACGGAGGTTGATAAGAGACTCCCTTACAAGATCGTGGCGGCGTCGAGCGGCGACGCGCACATCGAAGTAGAAGTGGATGGGGAAAAGAAGGCCTACTCACCGCAGGAAATTTCCGCGATGGTGCTGGGCAAGATGAAGGCCGACGCCGAGGCCAAGCTCGGGGAGACCATCGAGGAAGCCGTCATCACGGTGCCGGCCTACTTCAATGACTCGCAGCGCAATGCCACTAAGGCCGCGGGTGAAATCGCGGGCCTCAAGGTGCGTCGCATCATCAACGAGCCCACCGCCGCTTCTCTCGCCTACGGGCTCGATAAGAAGAGCGCCGAAAAGATTGCGGTTTATGACCTGGGGGGAGGCACCTTTGACATCTCGGTGCTCGACATTGGTGACGGGGTCTTTGAGGTCATGGCCACTGATGGGGACACGCAGCTTGGCGGGGACGACTGGGATACCGCGATCATCGACTGGGTGGTTGGGGATTTCAAAGCAAGTGAAGGCATTGACCTCAGCAGCCAGCCGGATGCCCTGCAGCGCATCAAGGAAGAAGCCGAGAAGGCGAAGATCGCGCTGAGTTCTTCTTCGAGCTACGAGATCAATCTGCCCTTCGTGACCGCGAACCAAACTGGCCCCAAGCACATCCAGATGGAAGTGTCGCGTGCCAAGCTCGAGCAGTTGACGGAGCATCTTCTCAACCGCACCAAGCAGCCGGTTCTCGACTGTTTGAAGGAAGCGGGAGTGAGTGCTAGTGAGATCGACGAGCTCGTTTTGGTTGGTGGAATGACTCGCATGCCCAAGGTGCAGGAAGTTGCCCGTGAGCTCGCAGGCAAGGACCCGCACCGGGGAGTGAACCCGGATGAGGTGGTTGCGATCGGAGCCGGCATTCAAGGCGGGGTGCTCCAGGGAGATGTGAAGGACGTGGTTCTGCTCGATGTTACGCCGCTCACGCTGGCGATCGAGACGGAAGGGAGTCGCGCGACGGCCATGATCGAGCGCAACACGACCATTCCAGTGAAGAAGTCGCAGATTTTTTCGACGGCCTCGGACAACCAGCCCGAAGTCACGATTCGCGTCTGCCAGGGGGAGCGTCCCCTCTTCGCCAACAACAAGGTTCTCGGCACCTTCAACCTGGAGGGCATCGAGGGCGCCCCTCGCGGAATGCCCCAGATCGAAGTGACCTTCGACATTGACTCGAACGGGATTTTGCACGTCACGGCAACGGACAAGAAGACCAACAACGAGAAGAAGATCTCGATTGAAGGGTCAAGCGGTCTGAGCGATGAAGAAATCGAAAAGGCCAAACGCGAAGCGGAAGAACACGCCGAGGAAGACAAGAAGCGCTCCGAGGTGATCGATGAGAAGAACAAGGCCGAGCACATGGCGTTCGAAGTCGAGAAGCAGCTGACGGAGATGGGCGACAAGGTTCCCGACGAACTCAAGGAAACACTTGAGACCAAGGTCGCGGCGGTGCGGGAGGCCCTCAAGGCCGACGACCTAGACTCCATCCGAACCACTTCCGAAGATCTCCAGACCAGCCTGACCGAACTCTACAATGCAGCCCAAGAGGCCGCCGCGGGAGCAGCGGCGGAGGGAGCCCCCGGGGAGGCAGAGGCCGCTCCGGCCGGGGAAGAAGACTCCGACGAGCCCCGGGAGGCGAAAGGCAAGGTGGTCGACGCGGAAGTCGTTGACGCCGAGAAGTAATCTGTCAGTTTCCCGCCCCCCGCTTTTGGGGTCGACTCATTCACCAAAAACACAAACACAACCAACACGAACCAACCACCGAAATATGGCTAGTATCAAACCACTCGGTCAGCGTGTTCTCGTGAAGCGCCTCGATGCTGAAGAAGTCAGCGCCGGCGGCATCGTGCTTCCCGATAGCGCCCAAGAGAAGCCGCAAGAAGCAGAGGTCGTATCCCTCGGCACTGGCGGCAAAGACGAAAATGGAAACGACATCACGTTTACTGTGAATGCGGGCGACAAGGTCCTCATCTCGAAGTACGGCGGCACTGATGTCAAAGTAAACGGAGACGATCTCCTCATCATCAACGAGGGCGACATCCTTGGTGTCATCTCCGAGTAACCGAAGACTCCAACAAAACAAACGACAATGGCTGCTAAGCAATTGAAATTCGACGAAGCCGCCCGGCACGCACTCTTGCGTGGGGTGGAGAAGCTGGCTCGCGCCGTCAAGGCGACCCTCGGACCGGCAGGACGCAACGTGATCATCGACAAGAAGTTCGGCTCCCCCACCATCACCAAAGACGGTGTTTCGGTGGCGAAGGAGATCGAGCTCGATGATCCGTACGAAAACATGGGCGCCCAGCTCATCCGCGAGGTCTCTAGCAAGACTTCTGACGTGGCCGGAGACGGCACCACCACTGCCACTGTCCTCGCTGAGGCCATCTATAAGGAAGGCCTTCGGAACGTGACGGCTGGCGCCAACCCGATCAGCCTGCAGCGTGGCATCATGAAGGCCTCCGAGGCCGTCGTGGCTCGCCTTGCTGAGATCTCGAAGGAGGTTTCCGACAGTAAGGAGATTGCACAGGTCGCCACTGTTTCGGCGAACTGGGACGAAGAGATCGGCACCATCATCGCGGAAGCGATGGACAAGGTCGGTAAGGACGGAACCATCACGGTGGAAGAAGCCAAAGGGATCGAAACCACGCTCGACGTGGTGGAAGGGATGCAGTTCGACAAGGGCTACCTCTCTCCTTACTTCGTGACGGACCCGGAGACCATGGAAGCTTCCCTCGACAACGCCTACATTCTCATCAACGAGAAGAAGGTTTCCAACCTCAAGGACATGCTTCCCCTTCTCGAGAAGGTTGCCAAGACCGGCCGCCCCCTCCTGATCATTGCGGAAGACGTGGAAGGCGAAGCGCTTGCCACTCTGGTGGTGAACAAGCTGCGCGGCACCCTGAACATCGCGGCCGTCAAGGCTCCCGGGTTTGGAGATCGTCGCAAGGCCATGCTCGAAGACCTCGCGATCCTTACCGGTGGTAAGTGCATCACGGAAGACCTCGGAATCAAGCTTGAGAATGTTGAACTCACCGACCTTGGCGAAGCCAAGAGCGTGAAGATCACCAAGGAAGACACCACCATCGTTGAAGGTGGCGGCGGCAGCGAGGCCATCAGCGGTCGCGTGGGCCAGATCCGCAAGCAGATCGACGACACCACCTCCGATTACGATCGTGAGAAGCTCCAGGAGCGTCTTGCCAAGCTCGCCGGTGGCGTGGCCGTCATCAGTGTCGGTGCTGCAACCGAGACCGAGATGAAGGAGAAGAAGGCCCGCGTGGAAGACGCCCTGCACGCAACGCGCGCTGCAGTGGAAGAAGGCATCGTGCCCGGAGGCGGCACCGCCTTCATCCGTGCCCAGTCTGCTCTTGACGCTCTTGAGCTTGAAGGTGACGAAGCGACTGGTGTGTTGCTTGTGCGCAGCGCAGTGGAAGCTCCCCTTCGCCAGCTCGCAGCCAATGCCGGACGCGAAGGCGCCCTCATCGTTGAGCACGTCAAGAAGAGCGATGGCAACATCGGTTACGATGTGGCCAAGGACGACTACGTCGACCTCATCGCCCAAGGGGTGGTGGATCCGACCAAAGTGACGCGCAGCGCTCTTCAGAACGCGGCCTCGATCGCTGGTCTCCTCCTCACCACTGAGGCTATCATCACCGACATCCCTGAAGAAGAAGCTCCCGAAGCCCACGGTCACGACCACGGTGGTGGCGGCGGCGGAATGGGCTTCTAAGTCAGGTCCTCGACGATCAAAACCATTTTCAAGCCGGGCGGGAAACTGCCCGGCTTTTTCCTTGGGCGGGGGGAGCACTCAAGAGCGTGAAGGCGGCAAGGCTCGACCGTCCAACTTCCGACCAGACGCCGGCCTTTAAAGTTCCTTTCGCCCTTCGGCTTCGCAGTCTTGTCGAGACCGACGAACACATTCATGAATGGGTTGTCGGTGGGAATGGCGGTTTCGGAATCCCAGGCCCGGCACGCAGTTGTTGTCGTGGTGGAACACCTGGACCGATTGGGCGAGATTTGATGATTCGGCATGGGGGTGAATGGGGACATGCTCATGTCCGAGACCGATTGGATTCAGAATTTCGGTCGACGCCTTGCCGGTCGGAAAACTACTTGCGCGTTGGCACTCACCCGGGAGTTCGAATCCGCCATTCCCGCTAGGAATTCCTTGCGGGAGCTCGAGAGAAGAGAGGTCGCAAAGAAAAAGCTGGCCGAAGCCAGCTTTGAAAATCGGGCCTGTCTTGAGCAGGGAGACCTACCTCCAGGAATAGACGTTGTCGGTGTTCTCAGCACTGGTCTGGCGCCCGAGGGTGTAGAGACCATCTTTTCCGGTGCACCAGGAAATCGCGCGGCGGCCGGGAAGGGGCTTGTCATTGTTGAAGGGATCCTTGAGTTCGTCGTCGTAGTCACCATCGAGCATGACGAAGAAGTGACGGTTGTTTGCGGCGTCGCCCGAGACCTTGCGCCAGGGATCGAGGAGTTCAACGGTTCTATTGTTCTCGTAGTAGAGGCCGCCATAGGAGCTAATCGCAGAAGATCCTTTGGCGTCTTTGCCTTGGAAATAGCGCACTTCCTTCGGGTTGTTTTCTTCGTCGTAACCCACCAGCATGTTCATGAGGAGAGAATCGGACTTGGCACCGGGAGAGTCGTCGGCGTCAGGCACATCAGGAAGGGTATTGTAGTCGTCGTAGAAGGCTTGGATGGCTTGCACCAGGTTCGAGCAGTCGCTGAGGGCGTGGGTCTTTTTGGCTTTGTTGATGGCCATCGCGCCTGCGCCGAAGCCCATGGCTGCGAGGATGGCAATGATGGCAATCACGACGAGCAGTTCGATCAAGGTGAAGCCGCGCTTCGAGGAACGGGAGGAGGAGTAATTCTTCATGGCTTATTGGGATTCAGGATTTGGGGTGCCGGAGGGTGGCGGGATGGCCAAGGTTTGGCAAGTCACCGAGCTCTCTGCAATACATTGTCAATACCAAGATGAGCTCAACCGTTCCCCTCCGCAACACAATTTTTGTTACCCTTCCGAGTTGCTGCGAAGACTCCGAGCGGCCAGAATTTTTTCATGCCAGAGGCCGAGGGCTTGAAGGAGAGGGTCTTGGGGCTGATGCGAAGACCCGGATTTCGACCTCGGAACAAAGGGGAATTGGCCCGCGATATGGAACTTCCCTCCGAGCAACGGATCGACTTGCGGGCCGAGCTGGCAGCATTGGAGCGTGCCGGGGTGATCGTTCGTGGCAAAAAGGCGCGCTACAAGCTGCGTGAACACGAGGGGAATCTTCTTTCGGGAACGCTGCGATTTCAAGTCAAGGGCGATGCTTGGTTTTATCCCGATCCTCGCGATGAGGCGAATCTTGCGAGTGGGATCGATCTCGACAAGTTTCGGCGGATCTATGTCGGGGTGCGGAAAACCTCGGTGGCGTTGGAGGGAGATCAGGTGGCACTCCTGGTGGAACGATTGGGAGCGCCGATCTGGTGGAAGCACGCCAAGCACAAGCAGGCGGCACTGAATCTACCGGGTGCCGAAGAGCAGGCGACCGGCCGGGTGGAGCGCATCCTGCAACGGCGCAGCGGGGTGGTGATCGGAACGTTGATGGAGCGCAAAGGGTTCATCTATGTGCAACCCGATGATGAAAGCTTGCCTCCATCGATCGAGCTTGATGAGTCCGGAGGAGGGCGCTCCGGACAGAAGGTGGCGGTGCGTCTGTTGGATTGGGTGAGCCGACAGGTTGCCCCGCGCGGAGAAATCACGGAAGTGCTCGGATGGCCCGATGAGCCAGGGGTGGACATCCGCGGGATCATTCATCGACACGGATTGCGAGTGGAGTTTCCCGAGGACGTGGAGGCGGAAACGAAATCCATTCCCACCACGGTCCCACCCGCGGCCCTGGTGGATCGCAAAGACTGGCGCGACGAGTTGGTGCTCACGATTGATCCGGTTGATGCCAGAGATTTTGATGATGCGATCTGGGTGCGGGAGCGCGAGCGCGGCTGGGAGATGGCTGTTCACATTGCGGACGTGGCCTCCTACGTGAAGCCGGACACTGCGATTGATCGCGAAGCGCGGGAGCGGGGGAATTCGACCTACCTGGTTGACCGCGTCCTCCCGATGTTGCCGGAGGCCTTGAGCAACGGCATTTGCTCGCTCGTTCCGGCGGAAGATCGGCTCACTTGTTGTGTCGTAATGTGGTTCGATCGCGAGGGGGCGATGATCAAGGCCCGTTTCGAGAAGGCGGTGATCCGTTCCAAGGCCCGTCTCACCTACGAAGAGGCGCAGGAGATGTTGGAAGGAAAGACCGGTGTGATCGATCCTCTGCGTTCAGAGATTGCGGGGGCCCTGACGGAGTGTTGGAAGCTTGCTTCCCTGATGCGAAAGCGACGGAATTCCCAGGGGGCCCTGGATCTGGAGTTTCCGAAAGTTCGGGTGGTGCTGGACAAGTTCGGGAGGCCGACCGGCTATAAACGGGAAGACTACAACGAGAGTCACCAGCTGATCGAAGAATTCATGTTGGCCGCGAACGAGGCCGTCGCGCGCGCCATCAAGAATGCTGGACGGCCCGGGATCTATCGCGAGCATGAGAATCCTGATTCAGACAAGCTGTTCGAATTTGCCGAACTGGCGCGCGCCCATGGATATGAGCCCGGCGATCTCAGTAACAAGAAGGACATTCAAAAGCTCTTGAAGCAGGCCCGCGGCAAGCCGGAAGAGCACGCCATCAAGTTGGGGCTCTTGAAGAGTTTGAAGCGGGCCACCTATCGGGAGGAACCCCTCGGGCACTACGGGCTCTCCAAGAGGGATTATTGTCACTTCACGAGTCCCATCCGCCGCTATGCGGACCTTATCATGCATCGGGCTCTCGAGGCCCTTCTGGACAATCCCCCGGGGCAAACCGCCCGCCTGCCGATTCGGGCTCATTGTGCCGAGATTGCGGATCATATCTCGACCACCGAGCGAATCAGCGCGAGCGCCGAAGATGAATCGCGGTGCCTGAAAATGTTGGAGTGGCTTCACAAGTGCGCTCACGAGTCCAAGCCGCCTGTCTTCGAAGCCGTCATTATGGATGTCCGGAAAATCGGTCTCATGGTGGAAGCCCTCGAGATCGTGCAGCGCGGCCTCGTCAAACGGGACGAGTTTCCGCCTGCGGACTGGCGGTTGGAGGGGCAGCACATGCGCTATGTCACGAGGAAAGGCGATGAACTTTCGCTCGGACAGGTGGTCCTGGTGCAGGTGGTGCGGGTGCACATGGAGCGCCAGTTGGTCGACTTTCGGATCGTGGGACGGGCTGAAGCGGTTGATTAGCAAAGTTTTTGACAACTTGGAGGGCTTTCGGAAGTTCTATCCGGGCGCAAGAGAACGCACACTTATGAAAATGACACTGAAACTCATCGCCGCGGTGTTGATCGCGAGCGTAGCGATTGCCGGGGCCGCGGACGACGACGCCAAGAAGAAGAAGGACAAGCCGGCCAAGAAGGCAGGCGGCCTGAGGTCTGCAGACAAGGACAAGGATGGCAAGATCACCTTGGACGAATTCAAGGCCTGGTGCGCAGCCAAGTCGAAGCCGATCGCTGCTGAGAAAGCAGAGTCGATCTTCAAGAAGCGCGACAAGAACAGCGATGGCGCGATCACGAAGGACGAGCTTGGTGGTGGCGGCAAGAAGAAAGGCGATGACGGCGCAGGCAAGAAGAAAAAGAAGAACGAGGCTAAGTAACCAGGGCCCTCTCTTTAACTGAATTTAAGAATCAAGGCCGCGGGTTTCCGCGGCCTTTTTTCATGGCCTAAAATGCTCGTTTGATGGGACGGTGCAAAAGTACTTTTCCTGTCCGCCTTCAGCCGCCATATCTGGTGGGTCATGAAACGCATACTGCTGCTTGCCGCGGCCACCACATTGTCGGGTCTTCTTTTGGCACATCCCCACAAGGGATCTGCTCCGGAAGGCGAGATTCTCACGATCGCAGTCGCAACCGGAGCGGGTGATCACACTTACGAGAATGTTCCGTGGTGGGGGACTTCCAAGAACAAGGGAGTCGGGAGTACGAACGGTGGGGTAGCGATCGACAAAGCCGGGCGGATTTACATCAGCACCGATACTCCGCGCGGAATCCTGATCTACCAACCGGATGGGAAAGAAGTCGGGACTCTTCCGATGTCCAAGGTCCACGATCTCTTCATCAAGGAAGAGGGCGGCAAGGAGTTTATCTGGGCATCTCACAACGGCGGTTCGCGCCTCGTGAAGATGACGACCGATGGCAAGGAGGTCTTTGAGATTTCGCAAAAGGCATCCGGCGAGGTGAAGGGTGGATACAGGGGACTGACTGCTGCCGACATCGGACCGGATGGTTC
This sequence comes from Roseibacillus sp., assembly GCA_028821775.1. Lineage (GTDB taxonomy): Bacteria > Verrucomicrobiota > Verrucomicrobiia > Verrucomicrobiales > Akkermansiaceae > Roseibacillus_B. The sequence continues at coordinate 70,550 of JAPKFB010000008.1, read as the reverse complement.
GATCTACGTCGCGATTGGCTATGGCTCCAACTATCTCCACAAGTTTGATGCGAAGGGGAAACTGATCAAGACCTTCGGTGGCAAAGGTAAGGGAGATGGGCAGTGCAACACTGCCCATGGCCTTGCAATCGACCATCGCTTTGATCCGCCGCGAGTGATGATCGCGGATCGCGAGAACGGACGGGTGACCCACTTTGATCTCGATGGAAATTGGATCGGAGTAGTGGCGGATGGCTTGCGCCGTCCGACCGACCTTGCCTTCCGCGGTGACGTGGTGGCGGTGACGGAGCTTGCGGGTGGGGTCAAGATTCTCGACAAGAGCGGCAAGGTGGTTGCTCTGCTGGGTGAGAATCCGAATCCCAAGCAGCGGGGCCAAAATGGAGTGGCACCCGATAAAGCCGAACCGGCCCATTTCACTGCGCCGCACGGCCTCGCCTACGATTCGGCCGGCAACCTATACGTGCAGGACTGGAATCGGTTCGGGCGCATCACAAAACTCGTGAAAGTAAATTCCGTGAAGCAATGAGCGGAATTCCGATGGAAGACAATTTCGAGGATATCCTCGGAAAGGCGCTGCGGGGCACGGGCCTTGCGGATGAGATTCTTGAGTTCCTCACCGGAGTGCCCGAGGAGACAATCGTGAAGTTGAAGGACGGTGAGTTTGAAGAGGCGGCATTGCGCAAGGTGGCCTCGCCGCTGGGGCTGGACTCCCATACGCTCGTCGAGCGCGCGAAGGAAGCGTGGATTCCTGCGCCGGTGGAGATCGAAGGCTTGCGCCAATACAATACCGTCTACGAAGACATGACGGTGAACTACTACCTGGTGTGGGACCCTTCTTCCAAGGAAGCCGCTCTTTTCGACACCGGAACGGACACCAGCGGGGCCTTGGAAGTGGTGGACGAACTCGGTCTAACGTTAACGCACCTCTTTCTCTCCCACACCCATCTCGATCACATCATGGATCGGGACCGGGTGGAGAAGCACAGCCCCGGGGTAAAAACCATGGTGGGCGCGCTGGAACCTGCCGAGGGCGCCACCCGGTTCCAAGTGGGCGACGCCTTCTCAGTCGGCACGCTGCGGGTATCCACGCGGCTAACCAAAGGCCACTCGCCGGGCGGGACCACCTACGTGATTCACGGGCTGGGGCAGCCGGTGGCGATCGTGGGCGACGCCCTCTTTGCGCAGTCGATGGGAGGAGGAATGATTTCCTACCAAGACGCCCTTGCGACCAATCGCGCCGAGATTTTCACCCTTTCCGACGAAACGGTCGTCTGTCCCGGACACGGTCCGATGACGACGGTGGGCGAAGAAAAAGCGCACAATCCGTTCTTCCCGGAATTCAAATAAGCAGCACAGCACAACCAATATTATGAGTCAGAAAGTAGCATTTGTCGGAGTGGGTCGTATGGGCGCCAACATGGCGCGTCACCTCCAGCTCGATTGCGGGCATGATGTGACTGCAGTCTACGACATCAACAAGGAAGCCGCCGGAGAGTTAGCGGAAGAACTAGGCGCCGCGAATTGCGACAAGCTCGGGGACGTAACCGCTGCTGCGGACGTGATCATCACTGTCGTCACGAACGACGATGCGATGCGTGCCATTTTCTTCGGAGAAGGCGACAACCTCCTGCAAGGAGCGGGAGGGAAGACCTTCATCAATTGCGCGACCCTCTCACCCGGTGCTCACCGCGAGGCCTACGAGGCGGGTAAGGCCGCCGGAGCGGATGTGCTGGAAGGCGCGATGGCTTCCAGCATCAGCCATGCGCGGGAGGGCAATCTCTACCTCATGATCGGAGGTGAGGAGGGAGTCTTCGAAAAGAACAAAGTTCTCCTCGATGACCTCTCGTTGAACTTGCGGCTCTGTGGAAAAGCAGGACAAGCGGCGAAGGTAAAAGCTCTCGTGAACATGGTGATGAACATCAACACCGCCGGGCTTGCCGAAGGGCTTGGTTTGGCTACTGCAATGGGGCTCGACCTCAAGTTGATCTGCGAAGTGTTCTCACAAACGGGTGCGAATTCGCGGGTCCTCGAGACCGATGCGGAAGACATGATGGATCGTGATCACGAATGTTGGTTTTCTTCCGAGCACGCTGCGAAGGATTCCGGAATTGCCCAGGCTCTGGCGGAAGAAGCAGGACTCAAATTGCCAGTCAACGATGCTACCAAGGCGCAGTATGACCGGTTGACAGACGAAGGTCTGGGTGATTTGGACAAGTCAGGCATCGCCGAGTTGACCTTCCCGGGGCGTCACGCGAATCCGGCCTAGGAAACTCTGATCTGAAGTCGGCCGGCCGAGAAAAATCGACGATCCTATTTCCAGATAAATCCGAGGGCCAAGTCGCAGAGTTCAATAGGATGCGACTGCCCCCATTCCGCTTTTCAACATAAAACCCCGGACTTGCGTCCGGGGTTTCGTTTTTAAATTCGTCAACTGACGGTTGTGATCAGCTTCAACTTCCGGCGACTTCGGAACTGTGGAAGTCGTTCCAGTCTTCGAGGTTGTTGAGATTCACGGCGTCGAGGATGCTGCCGTCGTCTCCGAGTCCGACTGCGCCGAGGATTCCGCCACGGGTGGCGTCATCGTGGTTGTAGCCATTGACAGCGGAATTGTGCGCGGAGATCCCAGCGTCATCGATGTTTCCGTTGGCCTTACACCAGGCTTCGCAAGAAACGTAGTTGGGCTTTTCAGCTGCAATGTAGTCTAGGAAGACCTGGCGATCGATGCCGAGAGCGTCGAGGGTCATCTGGTCGAAGCCCGCGCCAGCGGCGGGGTATTCCGAGTTGAGTTTGCCGACGGCGTCGAGAGAAGCTTTCTGCCAGAGGCGTGGGAGATGCTGCACACCGAGAGGACCTGCGGTGCCTGAACTGATTGTTGGAATAATGCTCATTGTTTATGTAGCGTTAGGACGAAAGGACGGATAGCGCCTCGCAACGATTCTTGGCAATAGCAATCTAACCGAATCTTGCCGAAGTTGGTTAACCACTCTTGTTAGCTTGGAAGAGCGTGACGAGTTTGTCGGCGGGATTGGTGCTGAGGATGAGGCCCCGGAAGCGGAATTCCTGCGGTTTTTGGTTGCTGTGGATCTGGAGCCCCAGTTGCGAGCGTTTCAGCATCTCGGGCTTGTCGGTAAAGTCGAAGACGAGCTTTCCGTTGGCCACGAAGCGAATGCGATTGCCCCGGACGAGGATCTCGATGCGGTTCCAATCGCCCTTCTTCTCGGGAGCGTACTTGTTCATGGGTCCGCGTTGTTTGGCCGGTTCGACCCGATTGCGGCGGTAGGCGTCCCAAATCCCCCAGTCGTGACAGAACATGAGAAGGGGCCCCTTAAATCCGTGCTTGTTGCCCCCTTTGTCCTCGAAGCGCTCTCCGAGCGCGGCCACTGCGGAGTGCATGGTGGAGTGTTTTGGAGAGAGAGTTTGCTTCACTTCGAAGACGAGCCGGAACTCGCGATAGGCCTCTTTCGTGAAGAGGTAGGTACTGGAGGGCAGGAGCTTAGCGTTTGCGCCAACGATCTCTCCATCAACCACGGACCAGATCCCTGGTGCGCCCTCCCAGCCGGTTAGATCCTTTCCGTTAAACAGGTGGATCGGCTTCTCCGATGATGGGAACTGCTTGGCGATCCCATCGAGTGGATTTCCGGTCGCGGCGATCGTGAGGCTAGCGAAGAGAGGAAGGACGTAGCTGCGTGAACAGCTCAAGGCGGGAAGCAGAAGAGAGGGCATGGGACGAAGTTGGGCAGGCTGAAAGGGAGGGAGGGGAGGTTCGGTCCGCGGCTACTCGATCATCAGTTCCTTGCGAATCTCTTTGTGTTCGAGAAGCTTGGTTCGTTCGTTGTCGACTCGCCGAACCTTGGCATCCAGTTCGCGACGCATTTGCAGGTTGAGGATCTTTCGTCCCCGAACGGTCTTCATGAAGCTCCCGTCGCGAAGGATCCGGCCAAACCAATTCGAGGCAGTGTCGATGGCGGTGAGGGAGCCGGGAAGAGAGTGTTTCTTGGATCCTGTCTTGATGCCATGAAGACAAAGAGGGCGTGCCGATAAATGATTTGGGGCGAGGTTCACGATGGCCTTGAGCTTGGCGAGGACCTTGGAGTTCATTTGGGAGGCCGTTCCCGCTACCTCGCCGCTGCCCAATTGCACGACCAGGAGGCCTTTGATTTGTGACTGCTTGGGGGCTGATTCGGTCGCCGTGGCTGCGCTGGCCAGGGTGCAGAGACAGAGGGTCGTAAATAGCCGTAGGGGGGCGACGAATTCGGGTGCGTGAGGGCGTCGGATCATGTCACTTCGAGACTAGACGGATCCTCCTGAGCTTGGCGAACGCAAACTGAGTTTCCGCAGAGCTGGAGGAGGAGAAAACGACCTCAAATCAGGCGCAAACTGGCTGGTTGACAGCCCAGAAACGGTTGCTAAGGTGCGCGCCCGCTCGCGCCGGACTGGGCGATTCTCTCTCGCCGGCGTGGGCTGTTTGAACTCGATTCCTAATCTTAAAACGATGGCTACCGTCAAGCGCAAGGCAGCGCGCAAAACCACCCGCAAATCTTCGGCCCGCAAATCCCAACAGCACGTCTACTTCTTCGGCGGTGGCAAGGCCGATGGCGATGGCAAACAGAAGGCGCTGCTCGGCGGCAAGGGGGCAAACCTTTCCGAGATGTCACGCATTGGTCTTCCGGTGCCGGCTGGCATGACCATCACGACCGAGGTTTGCACCTACTACTACGACCACAAGAAGACGTATCCGAAGACCCTTGAGAGTGAGATCAAAGCGAACATCGCGAAGATCGAGAAGGTCATGGGCAAGAAATTCGGCGATCTCAAGAGCCCGTTGCTTCTCTCGGTCCGCTCCGGAGCGCGGGAGTCGATGCCAGGCATGATGGACACCATCCTGAATCTTGGGATCAATGACGAGATCGTGGAGGCGCTTTCCGCCAAGACCGGGAACTCGAAGTTTGCCTGGGACAGCTACCGCCGCTTCTTGCAGATGTACGGCAGTGTGGTGATGGGGGTGGAAGCCCATGCCGGAGAGCATCACGATCCCTATGAGGTCATCTTGGACAAGGCGAAGTCCAAAGCGGGCGTTTCCGACGATTCGGGACTGGGCGAGGCCGATTTGCGCTGGGTCGTCGCGGAGTTCAAGAAGCTCATCAAGAAACGCTCTGGGAAGGCGTTCCCCGAGGATCCCATGACTCAGCTTTATGGGTCGATCGATGCCGTCTTCAATTCCTGGAACAACGATCGGGCCAAGGTTTACCGCCAGAAATACGGGATTCCTGTCGAGTGGGGGACAGCAGTCAACGTTCAGGCGATGGTGTTTGGAAACACCGGAACAGGGTCCGGAACCGGGGTGGCCTTCACTCGCGACCCCGCAACGGGCGAAAATGTTTTTTACGGAGAATATTTGATTGATGCCCAGGGCGAAGACGTGGTCGCCGGGGTGCGCACACCAAAGCCGGTGGCCCAGATGGCAAAGGACCTTCCCAAGTCCCACAAGGAGCTCCTCAAGATCCGCAAGGTTCTTGAGAAGCACTTCCGGGACGTGCAAGACGTCGAGTTCACCATCGAGGAAGGGCGTCTTTGGATGCTGCAGACTCGCAATGGCAAGCGGACTGGTTTCGCCGCGGTCAATATTGCGCTCGATATGGTGAAGGAGCGTTTGATCACCAAGGAAGAGGCGATTCTGCGTATTCCCGCTGAGGATCTCAGCCACTTGCTGGCCCCGATTTTTGACTCGGCTGCCGAGCGCAAGGCGAAGAGGGTGGGAACGGGGCTCCCGGCAGGTCCAGGTGCGGCCAGCGGCCATATCTACTTTACCGCGGAAGCGGCGGTGGATGCTGCGGCCAAAGGGCAAAAGGTCATCCTGACTCGCCAGGAAACCTCTCCGGAGGATTTGCGGGGGATGATTGCCGCCGAGGGCATTCTGACCACCCGTGGAGGGGCATCCTCACACGCCGCGCTGGTGGCCCGCCAGATGGGCAAGGTCTGTGTGTGCGGGGCGCACGACATGGCGATCGATTATTCGAAGAGGACTCTGAGCGGCAACGGCATGACCTTGAAGGAAGGAGAATACCTCTCCCTGAATGGTTTCGTTGGCAACGTCTATGCCGGTGAGCTCAAAACCTCGCCCTCCCAGGTCATTCAGGGACTGATCGAGAACAAGGCCGCTGCCAAAAAGAGCGCCACCTATCAGAAATTCATCCAATTAATGAGGTGGTCCGACAAGCTGCGCAAGCTGGGCATCCGGACCAACTCCGATACTCCGAATCAGGTTAAGACCGCGATCCGTTTCGGGGCGGAAGGCATCGGACTGACTCGCACGGAGCACATGTTCTTCGAGGGGACCCGCATCGATGCAGTGCGTCAAATGATCCTCGCGGAGGATGACGCCGGACGCGCCAAAGCGCTGAAAAAGCTGCTGCCGTTCCAGAAGAAGGACTTCGTTCAGATCTTCACCGCGCTCGATGGGCGCCCTGCCACCATTCGCCTGCTCGATCCGCCGCTTCACGAATTCATCGGCACCATGACTCCCAAGCAGGTCAAGGACCTTGCCAAGACCCTCAAGGTAAGCCCTGCCTTCATCAAACGTCGCATCAATGATCTTCACGAGGAGAACCCGATGCTCGGTCACCGCGGGTGCCGGCTCGGGATTGTTTATCCCGAGATCACCAGAATGCAGGCGACCGCAATTCTTGAAGCCGCAGTCGCCGTCCAGAAGAAGGGGATCAAGGTCCTTCCCGAGATTATGGTTCCACTCGTGAGCTACGCGAAGGAGCTTGAGCTGCAGAAGGCGGTCATTGATGACGCGGCGGCGGAAGTTCGCAAGAAGCACGGTCTCAAGGCGAGCCAACTGAAGTATCAGGTAGGCACCATGATTGAGATTCCGCGCGCCGCCTTGACTGCTAGTGACGTGGCAGAGCACGCCGCGTTCTTCAGTTTTGGGACGAACGACCTCACGCAGACCTGCCTTGGGTTGAGTCGCGATGACTCGAGTTCGTTCCTTCCGGCCTATCAGGAGGCAGAGGTTGTGAATAACAATCCGTTCTCGAGTCTGGATCAGACCGGAGTGGGCCAATTGGTTGAAGTGGGCGTCGAGCGCGGCCGCAAAAACAAGAAGACCCTGAAAATCGGAATCTGTGGAGAGCATGGGGGTGACCCGGCCTCGGTGAAGTTTTTCCACCGCACCGGCTTGAATTATGTGAGCTGCAGCCCCTTCCGCATTCCCATCGCAAAGCTGGCCGCCGCTCAGGCCGTGCTTGAAGAGCGTGGGCAGTCCCGCAGCGAGATTTCCTAGACCGAGAGGAGCTCCGGCCAGTTCAGCGTATCTCATCCTCAGGGTCCCGCCGCTTGGCGGGACCCTTTGTGTGATTGGGGATAGTCCCGTCATGGGGAATCCGGGCGATGGAGGCTTGGATGGGAGGTGAAATCATTTTGGAGATCTTAGCTGATTTGAGTGCTGAGAATGCAGAATCGGCTGAAAAGGCAGGCGGAATTTCATAAAATGGTCCGGCATGACCGGGGAGGACAAATCAACGAGAAACCAATAAAATATTCATCATAAATTAGTTATGACTATATTAGCCGATTGCTTGGCTTATTTTTTAAGGAACTTCCAGTTCGAGACCCGAAAACATTAAAAAAGATTGAACATTTAGTTAAGTTCCATTAGAAACCTGCAACGGATGAGTTTTCATAGCTCCAAAATACCCAATTCTGTCCCTGCCAGCCTCTCCATGAGGAGTGTTGGCCAAGGCAGGGTCGTGGAGGGAGCTGGGAAAAAGTTCAGCCGGATTCGCACAACCACATCCACGCAGGATCTCCGAAAATTTGACCGATTGGAGATGGAAGGCACCCACCCCACCGCGACCACGGCGGGGGCCATCTACCAAGATCATCGGGGTGCCATGGCAGGTTTTAGAGCGATCCTCATCTGAACTGACAACTAGCTCATGCACCCCATCTGGTTTCACCCTTACCCAGTTGGCGGCACGCAGAACCCGGATCTTCCGGGGCATCGTGTCCGCCCATCTCTGCTCACTCTGTAATCATCCATGAGTGCTGCCCCTCAACGTTCCCCGGCCTTGCCCCAGGCTCAACAATTGAGGGTATTTCAACCTGGAATGTCGGGATTGGAGCTTCTCAGCGTTGCCTTTGAAGCCTGCGATGGTCGTGGAGTTTCCGATATTCAGTTTCGATCCAAGCGCCCGATCTACATCGAGACCAACGAGGGGATGGAATGCCTTGATTTTCTGGGGTTTCTTTCAGATCAGGATGTTCTCGAAGTTTATAAGGAATTTGTCCGTCGGCAGGAAGAATCTGGTCACGGATTTGGCGGAGCGGCTCAGCCAACCAGGGAGGACGACAAGATCGTCCGGGCCCTGCAGCGCTTTCATGAAGCGAGGGTCGATGACTTCTCTGCCGACGGAGTGCAGTATGCCAACAACACGAAAATTTCGGGCCGCCTGCGGATTCAGGCTCACCTCTCGGCCTCGGGACTTGGCATCACTTGTCGAATCTTGAGCGATGTCATTCCGCCGCTTGATGTCCTCGGAATCGATCCCGACACGACGGAGTCCCTGAAGCGGGCCGTGCTCCGTCGCGCAGGCCTTTGTCTCGTGACTGGACCAACTGGCTCCGGAAAGTCGACGACTCTCGCATCCCTCATTGACTGGCTTCGCAAGACGGAACCCAAACACATTGTCACGATCGAAGATCCAGTAGAGTACCGTTACCCGGCAGACATGGAGCACCCCAACTACCCGGATCATCGGGCGATGGCTCCCTGCATCGTTACGCAACAGGAGGTTGGGCGTGATTTGGCCAGCTTCCGACAGGGCCTGAAAGACGTTCTGCGGAAAGCTCCGCACGTCATTCTACTGGGAGAGATTCGCGACCGTGATGCGATGGATACCTGCCTCGAAGCAGCGCAAACTGGCCACCTTGTGCTCTCCACTCTGCACACGACCGGGGCAGTGAAGACGATGGGACGTATCCTGGAGATGTATCCCCACGAGAAAACCTCTGCCATTCTCAATCGATTGAGCGAAATGATGATCTTCATTCATTCGCAGGGACTCTTGAAGGGGAAGGATGGCAAGCGGGTTCTCACCTACGAATTCCTACAGAACAATGACGATGCGGTGGCAAGCGCCATCGCCAACTACGCCGCGGGATCAAACTCCTTGGAGGACGTGATCAGGCGTGCCGGCAACATCTCTTGGGATGACAACCTGGCCAACCTCCTCAAGCGAGGAATCATCGACGAAGACACTTTTGAGGCCACTCGAATGAACCGGAATGATGAAGATGAAATCTAACCGGTGATCTTGGAAACCTCGAAAAAACGTGCGTACTCGTGCGCATCATCAACCAAAACAGACAACGAAACCATGACACTGACACACACCCAAAACACCAAGAAGTCCGGGATGACCCTCATTGAATTGACGGTCGTTATCCTCGTCCTTCTTTCACTGATCAGTATCCTCTTCGTCGGCGCCCGCGCCTGGAAGAGGGGATCTGACCGCGCCGGATGTATTATGAACATCCGCAACGTCCAGCAGGGAATGCGTTCCTTCCAGAACATGAACGGTCACAGCGCCGGCGATAATGTCACTGGCGCCCAAACCGAAATCGTGGGCACAGGCAAGTTTGTCGAGACCCCTCCATCATGTCCGGCTTCTGGCACCTACACCATCGGTGGAAACGCTCTCCCCGGCGTGGGTTCGCTCTACATGACGTGTTCACTGGCAGTCCAAGACGGTCACGAGCCGTCCCGCTTCTCTGACTGGTAAGAACATTTTGCGGAAGTTGGCGCCGGAATTTCTCCGGCGCCGGCTCGTCCGGTTCCCATTTCCTGTTTCTCAGGCCGAGATTCCGGAGGTCCCACCCCTCCGGTTCATTGGGAGACAATCCCCACCCTTTCTCCTGTTATGGACTCCCTGGTCCACCCCGCTCAACTATCTGTCTGGCAACGATATCTTCAGGCCCGTCGTCTTCACAAGGAGACAAGTCGCTCGAAGAATTCCGACTGCTACCGTGACGCTCTGGATCTAGAGTGCCAGCTGCATTTGTTTCTTGAGGGAGACGCGATTTCCGCCGCCCACATCTGTTGGGGCAATGAATCCAAGAAAAATTGGAATCAGGTTGAGGTCCCCGCCCTTGATTTGGGTGAAGACGAACTTCAGGAGTATCTTACGACCATTCGGAGTGAGTTCACCAAGGTGAAGTGCCGGGCCCTTGGAGTGGTTCTTCACTTGGCGGATGAATTTGCAATCTCCGAGCTCGCTCATGCCAATGAGAAGCCTGAAGACCTCAGCGAGTTGAGTAACCACCTCATCATTGCGCCGCAGGAGGTTCTAGAGGATCACAGCGTTTCGACCGATGAGCTCGCCTTTAGACTCTTCCCATACCAGGGTGCAAAGTCGGGCCAACTCTACGGCTCCGCAATTACGATTTCACGAAAGCACCATGAGTTTCTCCGGCAGATTCGGCTGGTTGGAGAGAAGCTGAATTTCCCAATCGGCACGACTGCTCTCAGTGCTCCCTTGGTGGCACTTGCTGCTCTTCCCCAGCTGGCTTCCCAGCTTCCTTCTCAGCCGTTCAGTATCTTTTTCTCGTACATAACGTTTTCCGTCATCGCTTTTTTCACGGCCGATGGAGATCTCGTGATGCTGCGTTCGGTCCGCCATCACGCCGGCGGAGCCCCGCCCCATGTCGCGAGGATTATCCAGACCATGGGAGCAGCCTTGGAGCTCGCCGAGCCGTTGGTCTACGTCCTCCCCCTCTCGCAAAAGGAAGGGGGAAATATGGCAGTTCTTCCAGAATTGCCAAATGCCTCCATTCTGAACTGGCGTGAATCCGCCCAGTTCAATGCGGAAGTTCCTCTTGAATTTCAGGGGCCCTCGCTCCTGACCATGAATGAGGATTCCGAGGGTTTGGCGGCCTCCGCAACCTTCCAAGGAATGGCGGAGCAGAAATGGGCCACTCAGGATTTTCTTCCCCCCACCAATGAGGAAGCAGACCTCTACCCCTCGCAATTGGAGATGAGGGCGCTGCGTTTTGGAGGCTGGGGCCTCCGGATCGGCGCGGTCGCTCTGGCGGTCTTTGTGGGTTTGACCGGAGTGCGAGTTTTTAAAATCCTCAATGATGAGGCATGGCGTTATGAGCCGAATATTTCGCGAGAAGGAAATCAGATTTTGGCCTCGCAAATCCGCCGCTATGAACAGTGGAATTCCTACCTCGCCGATCGTTCGAAAGCCTGGGTTTCGATGGAATTGGTGAATCAACTCTTCCCCGATCCCGATCGCGTCGTGCTTTCCGATATCAGGCACACGGTCCGGCCTGAGGTGGCACGTGACCAGTCGAAGGCCAGCCTGATCAAGGAGTGGACTATCAGTGGGCTCGTCGATGATGAAACCCTGCAGCATCTCACCGTGATCAACACGACCGAAGGCATGAACCTCGTATTTGATACCGTTTACAAACTCACTGGTGACGAGTCCCTCCGAACGGACCTAGACAGCAGGAGCCTGGTGGTGAATCTCCTCGCCTCTGAGAATAAGCGCTACGATCCGAAGTTGGGACGCAAGGTGGAGAACAATTATCCGTTCATGTTCAATTTGATCATAACTCAGCGGATTTCCACCGAAGATCCCATTGCGATTCCCACCGTTGCTGCACAATGAATCCCCACTATAAAGACTCCGTCATCGTCTTCGGATTGGTAGCCCCTGTTCTCCTGGTTGTGCTCACCCTTGGACTAGGAGTTCACTTTCGGGGCAAGTTTGAGAAGACCTACGAGGCGCGCAAGGAACAATTCGATACTTATAAAATCGCCGAGGGGCAACGGGAAGTCTTGCAGAAGAAGATTAATTCCCAGGAGCCCCATTTGAATCGTTGGATGGCACTGTTTGAGAAAGCGACCACTTCCGCTGTGAGCAGCTTCTTCAGCGGGTTTCAGAAGCAGTATGAAGGGCCGGAATTTCAACTCACCTCCATCAGGCGTGCCTCGACCACGGGAGGGATCGGAGGCGCGAGTGAACAACCGTCCATTCAGCTCCAGCTCGGCTTTCGAGGAACTTTCCGAGCCCTGCAAAACGCATTCTTGGAACTCGAGACACGGATGCCTCAGCTCCAATTGGATAGCTTTAAGATTTCGGTCGATCAGCCAAATAAAAAGGTCCTGAACATGAATCTCATCTACACCGCTTGGCAGAAATAATGAAAACGATTTCATTTTCCATTTTCGTCAGTTCATTGATCTGGGTTACCGCGACGAACGCAAATCCTGATCAAGAGGGGAAAGCTGAGACCGAGGTTTCTCCGGCCCGCTTCCTTGCTCAGGGGATTGGGGTTGCCCAAAGGATCGAAAAGCTGAAGCAGCGACTCGCGATCAACAAGCGTGAGCGTGGACCATTTGGTCTCAACCAGATTCCCAGCAAGACGCCGGTTGACTCCGGTCCACTGAAGGAAACATTGAGGAAGACGCCCTTCCACGAGTTCATCAATGAGATCCAGATCTCAGTGATCAACGCGAAGGAGAAGGAATTTCTCGTTGGAGCACGCATGTTCCGCCTTGGTCAGGTCTTTCCGATTGCTCGCGGAAAGGAACGCCTCTCGGTGGAGATTCAATCTGTGAGTCAATCGCGAGTTGCCTTCAAGAATCTCCAAACAGGGGAGGTCGCTGTGCGACGGTTGGACGGCCTTCCAAATGGAATCACGGCCTCTGTGAGATCTCTCAGCGTTCCAGGCGTCACGCCAAATAACCGCGGTGAACGCGCCACTCTTTACCTCAAAGGCAACACTCTCCCTCACACTCCCTAATTCACTGATTTACCAACAAGACTACCCCTTATGAAAATGAACAAACTGCTGTTCCCATCCCTTCTGTTGAGCGTTGCCCTTACTCACGGGCAGAAGGTGCTGGCTCCTGTCGCTCCGGACATTCCGGGACCTGAGCCGATCATCAGCCCTCCCGTGATCGATCCGTCGGCTCCGGGTGTGGTTGATTCGTTCGAGCCTCCCCCTGATCCACTGGGAGGGAATACACCCGTCAGCGCTCCAGCCCTTTTGGAGCTGGGAGATTTTTCTGATCAAGCCCCTCCTCCTCCTGACCCAGTGGGAGAGGTCGTGACGACAGGAACCCCCATTGGGGACGTTGGTCAGATCGAGGAGGATAATGGAGGATTCCTCATCAGCGGTGCTGCGCTCAACGACATTTTCCAAATGTTGGCCAAGCGTGCCGACAAGCAGTTCTTCCACAACAATAGTCTCATCGGGCCCGAATTCGAGGTGAGTGGACATCTCCAGGGTGGGGACCCCTTGCAGCAGATGGAAGAACTGGGATTCATGTATGGGTTGACGCTTTATCAAAAGGGAAACACCGTCTATGCGCTCAATTCGGAGCAGTTGAACCGGTTGCCTGCCACCGAGTTTGTCTACCAGCTTCGCTACTTGCGACCGGACGACATCGAGACGATCAAAGCGTTGATCCAGCCAATGCTGTCCCCCACGGGGATTGCTAACTACGAGCCCAAGACCAATACGATCATCATCATTGATTCTGCTCACCAGGTTGACCGGGCCAGGGATCTGCTGACCTCGGTGGACAAGGCCAAGGGTCAGATTCGGATTGAAGTGAAGATCCTCAGTATCAATAGCTCGGCCGGAGAACGCAAAGGTGTTGATTGGTCATCGAGCCTTGGCGCTGCCGGCGTTCCCTTGGAAACCATTGGGAGCCTCAACGCTCTCTTTGGACTTGATAGTGCATTGGCTGCGGCAGGGAGCCTGAGCGGGAAAGTGCTCAGTGGATCGGATAGCCTCGCAGGGGACGGTTCGATCGTGCTCTCACCAGTGCAGCTCAATGGAGTTCTTCGTGCGCTCCAACGAGGTGGACTTGTTACCCAGACGTCAAATCCAACCTTGATCACCGAGGACAACGAGCAGGCAACGATTTCCCTGATCGATCGTGTTCCGATCATCACGACGACCATTAACGAAACTGAAGTCAGCAACCAGGTAACCGAAGAAGTACGCTACCAAGTGGACCTGAAGGATCCCACTGGTGATCCGACGACTACTCGGGAAATTGGAGTGACGGTGGCCGTGACCCCGAACTTGCTTCCGGATAAGACGATCCGCATGAATATTCGCCCCCGTTCCGCTCAGATCGTCGAAGAGATTATCGGACAAAGCGGTAACAAGTACCCGCGGGTCAGTGAGGCCATGATCGAGAGTATCACCAGGATTCCCGACGGACACTCACTCATCATTGGTGGATTCTACGGCCAAGTGAAGACCAGGGAGAATACCAAGGTTCCGATTCTCGGTGATATTCCGGGGATCAACTTTTTCTTCAAGAGCAAGGAGGCGGCCAAGGAAACAACAAGCCTGGTGTTCGTTGTCACTCCCACTTCCTACGATCCTGGATCCATCGTGCAAAACTCTGCGAACAACAGGGCCATTCGCGATGACTTGAGTATCAAGCCTGGCCATGACTGGATTGAAGAGTCCCTTCCCGGTCCTGCACACCTGCCGGATCTGGATCGGGCCTTGAAGGACCTGAGGCCCAGACAGCGTGATCATCAGCCGAGTGCTGAGGAGTTGAAAATCAAACTGAAGGGCGACGGACGAGCCAAGAGTAGTGGAATTCGTCATGCGGGTCTCAGGTTTCACCGCAAGCGGTAGACGTCGAGAGGTAACATTAAACTGAAGCTCCTGTGAACGGTAACGACACTTCGGTATTGGATGGCGTAGCTAACCAGCGCAGCGCCCCTCCTGCCACCGACCCAATTTGCCTAGATCAAACCAGCAAGCTATTGCAGGACCATGGTCTGGCCACCCCAGATGAGCTTCGCCAACTCAAGGATCACGGCCTTGCCCCGCTTCGAGGGCCAAGGCCGTGGGACCCGTTGGAGTTTCTCGCCGCCATGCGTGTGCGGGATCCCGACGCCCGATCAGTAGAAGTTGAGAGACTTGGGCGCGCTCTCTCCCAGGCTATGGGACAGCAACTGACACTGATTCCCTTTGCAAGCAGGATGCCCACACCAGCCGCATTTTATGAGGTCAACAACGAGTTGTCGACCGCTTGCGAGCGACTGATGACGCCTGTCCTCTACGCAGAAGAATCCGAGGTGATTGGAATCGGCTCGATCAATCCAGTTTCGCTGAGAATCGCATCGCAATTGATCATTCATTCTCTCAGTGAGCGAATTGGGACCAATCCGGTGATCTCCCGAATGTTGCTCCACCATCATGGTTGGATCTCGCTCTGCCACAAACAATTTGGGATATGATTGAATTCGACGGCATTCAGTTCAACGACCTGATCAGCGGGCGCGTCATGGACGCCTTGGCTGAGCACGATCCCTCTCTCGCTGAGCTTGGGCATGACCAAGTTCCCAACCGCGTGTCGAGGCCACTGTTCATGTCGGCAATTGCCCAGATAAACGGTCTCCCGTTTCTGCCCAAGTGTGCGGAGTTCTGTGAGTCAGAGCTCCTAGACGCCTGCGACCCGGCTCTCTTGACGAGAGGAGGATTTACTCCGCTTTGTATTCACGGCGAGCGCTTGATTGTTGCGATTTCCAATCCCTGGAGCTCGCTTCCGGATGAGTATCTCCCCCCGCGTTTTCCTGATCTTCAGATCGACAAGGTAGTCACCCTCAGCAGCGAAATCAGTCGTGCGATTGAGCGGGGTTCTACCATGGCCGGGCCCAATCGCTCCCAGCTCGAATCCATCAATGTCGAGGACATGGAAGATGGCCTGCAGGACTTTGATGTTACGTCGGAATACGAAGAACCCATCGCCCAGCTAGCGGCGACAATTTTGGCCACAGCGACGAAACTGCGCGCCTCGGACATTCACTTCAAAGTTGAGAAGGAGTCTTTCTACTATTCGTTTCGAATTGATGGAGACCTTGGCGAAAAATTCGAGATTCCCATGAAGTTAAAGGATCGCATTGATGCCTTTTTCTTGAATCTCATGAAGCTCGCAACGGAGACCAGAAATACAGTTCCGGGAATTTCAGGACGCTTCACTATTTCCTACTATCATCGGCCCATCGATATTCGCTACGAGCGCCACCGGACCTACCGGGGCTATCACATCACGATGCGCCTCTTGGATAAGAGTCACATTAATGTGAAACTGGGAAAGGGCTCCCTGGCGTTTGATGATGAGACCCTTTTCGAAATCGAAAGGGTGATGAGAATTCCTGCGGGAATTATTGTGATGAGCGGTCCCACCGGCTCCGGCAAGTCAACCACTCTCAACGCCATGCTCAGAGAGTTGAACCGTCCCGACGTCAACATCCTCACCCTGGAGAATCCGGTGGAGGATGAGATTGCGGGGGTTACTCACTGTGATTTGAAGAGTCCCGCTGAGTTCAAGCCGATGATCACCAGCTTCATGCGGAGTGATCCGGATATCATCCTGATGGGGGAGGTTCGTGACAAGGAGTCCGCCGAACTGGCGATTGAGGCTGCGGTAACGGGGCACAAGGTCCTGACGACGATTCACACTCCCCGTGCATCGCAAATTATTGAACGATTCGAACAACTGGGGATCGAGCGCTGGAAGATTGCGCAAACCCTGAAGGCTGCTTGTGCTCAACGTCTGATCAAGGTGCTCTGCTGCGAATGCAAGACTCCCCAGAAGGGAATCAATGAGAGCGATCGGCGGACCTTCAATCTTGGCGAAGAGTGGGCTGATGTTTCCTTGTTCTCCCCCCGCGCAGGCGGATGTTCGGAGTGTCGGCAGACGGGCTACAGTGGGCGAACGGCCATCCTGGAGATCATTCCCATCACGCCTCGCGTTTCGGACCAGCTGTCGAAGGGGGAGATCAGTCCCTACGATCTTGAGATGATGGTTCTTAAGGATGGAAGTCTTCCGAACCTCAGGCGAAGCGGTCTTCGACTTCTCGCTGACGGTCAGACCGACCTGCAGGCGATTAGTAAAACAATTGACATGACATATTCCGATGAGTAACGGCCCTGCTACCAGTACAATTCAATCTCCTTCTGGGAGAGTTGCCACGGTCAGGGCTCCGGCGACTCACAAGAAGTCGAAGAAGAATTACTTCAAGAAGGAGGAGCTCATTCACATGTTTCGAGGGCTGTCCTCAATGCTCAAGGCTCAGATCAACACATCGGACGCCTTGAAATATTACAGCCAAGGGCTTCCCAACAAGGTTTTGGGCGCCGCTCTTGAAAAGATTCGTCTTGATACGGAAGCTGGCATCTCTGTCCACGAAGCATTCAGAAAGACGGGTCGCTTTGATGATATGACGATTGGATTGATTCAGGCAGGGGGAGACTCAGGCCAGCTGAATCGTGCCTTCCGGGAACTTGCAAATCGTCTGAAATCAGAACTTCATTTTCGAAAAGAGGTGAGGAAGGCAGTCTTGATGCCGGGGATTGTGATCTCCGTCCTGATTGGTGCATTTATCGTGTCCCAGATCAAAATTGTGCCGCAGGTTGAAGGGATGCTGGAGCAGGTCAAACAGAAGCCAGACGGGATGACTGCAATCGCCTTCAAGGTAAGTCATGCGACGCAGGCGCTCTGGCCCTTTGTTGTGATCGGACTGATCGGATGTGGGGTGGCGATTTGGCGATCGGAAATCGTACGCAATGCGATCACTTCTCTTGCCATGTCAAAGTGGCGGTTGCTAAGCATGCTTGTGATGAGTCTGCGGCAAATGACCTTCCTGTCCACAATGGAGCTTCTCTACTCGAACGGGATCAACCTCGCCAAATCCATCCGAGTGGCTGCCAACTCGGTAAAATCAACGCCGTTGTATCCTGAACTCCGCCAAGCAGCCGATCAGTACGAGCACTCTGGCGTGCCCCTTTCTCTTGCCTTCAGCAAATTTACATCGGTTGACGAACAGGTCGTTCACATGTTGGCCATCGGGGAGCGCTCCGCATCAATCGATAACCAGTTGAAAATGCTGGCCGACATGTACGAAGAGGAAGCGGAGAACTATATGAACGATTTTACGCAAGTGCTTAACTTTGTCGTGTTGATGGCAGCGGTCTCCCTGATTGCGGCTGTCTTCATCGGAACCTTCCTTCCGATTTTCCTGATGGGACCCAAGATGATGCAAAGTGGAATCTAAACTCTAGCGATATGCAACTTACTCATTTTGACCGCTGGTTGCGGGAGAGATTCATTTACCGCACCCATATTTATACGATGCGACTCCCAGAATCTGGTGTGCCTTCACAGGTTTTGGTCGAAGAGTTGGAGCAATCGGCCACTCGAAAGTATCGGTATCGGTTGATCGCGAACGCGAAGCATGATGTTGAGGCGCTGCTGAGCGCATTGCGGGAAGGGAATCAAATGTTTGCCACTCGGATTGTGGAAACGAATTCATGGTATAAGCCCATCATTGCGCCGAAGGGGAAGAGTTTTTTCTTCCGCTTGTTTTGGTGGCTCGTCGCGGTGTTGGCAGTTCTTGCGGTGCTCGTCCTCGGCTACATAGTGCTTACCAATGAGGAGCTGAAATCGCAGCTCATTGACTCCTTTAACCTGTTCAAAAACGGTTGATCTTTTCAACCCAACCCCCTGAAAAATGAATACTCCCTATCGAAATGAAGCCCGGGCTGGTGTCACACTGATTGAGTTAACTGTAGTGATTTTCGTTATCCTCAGCATCATGAGCGCGACGATGTACTTCGCCGGTAACATTGGGGAGTGGAACAAAGGGAAAAGAGCCTCAGTTGCGCTCCGTGAGGTATATGCTGCGCAGCGGTCGTGCCTTGCGGACAATCCACGAAAGGCGGTCTCTTCAATTACGTCGAAGGATTTGATTCCCTATCTCCCAAGCGGCGGGACTGCCCTTCCCGTAGTTGAGGACCTAAACGGAAACGTGCTTGCTTATGATGTCACGAAATCACCTCCCGCCCTGAATGAGACTGGAGGCGGAGTGTATGATCCGTCCGGATCGACAAAAGATTCACTTTGGGACGTTGGAGAATGAGAATTCGTGTTCAGCCCATCCTGGCGGTTTTTGCGTGGCTAGGATGCCTCGCGCCAGCCAGCGAAGCCGAGGAAGAAGCCCTTCCGATCGGGTATCGCTTTGTCGGGAACTACCTATTCGAGAAGCGGGTCAAGATTCGAGATGGCTTGCCATTTTCTGTCGCGAGCAAGTCGTTTGTGTGCAAGGTCTATACGGATGGCATCTCGGTGCGTGTTTATGGCCATGGCGGGGCGGAGAGCTACACTTCCTTTACCATTCACAGAAATGATGGGGTCACTGTTGGCACCGGGAGTGGAGAGCTTGAAACGATTCCTGGATTGCAGGCTCACAGTCTCGTGGGGAACATTCTGCGTCAGCTTACTCTGACCGAACAGCGGTTGGTTCTGACGAAGTTCCCAGCTCTTTCGGATGTGGTCGAAGTCACCTATGCCAATCGGCGAATTTCTCTGAGTCGCAGCGAATAATCCTTTTCCAATTTTATGAGCCAAAGCGTTTCATCTCTTAGTCCGTTGGACAGTGAGAAACCCGTTGTTCCTTCGAAAGCACCGGAGAGTGTTGAGGGTGTGCAAGGGGAGCGCTCGCAATGCACTTGTCCGCGTTGCGGGATGTATCGCTGCTACCCTGCCCTGATGTTGCTGAGCACTATCCTGGCCGGAGTGTTTTGCTGGATGTATGTGACGAAGCCGGTCTTTTTATCTTCACCTGACAACCGACAACACATGGAGGCGCAGCCCGCAATCCAGGAGGTAGTACCGGAACGGATTCAGGGAGACCTTTCGGCGCCGACCGCGGGACTCCGCGGAAACCTGGATCCTGCCGGCGCGAGTCTTCCGGGGGATTCCGCGCTCACTGGGGAGGTCGATTCGGAGACCAGTGAGGGGGCCGGTGAAACACTCCGACCGCTTGTCGTTCGGCGCAAGGGCCCCGCCCTTTTCCGACCATTCGTGGCGGGAGAAACAGGAGGAGAAAGGCCGTCTCCGAAGGAGCCTGTTGAAAGAGATCCCGCTGCGGCCCATCCCGGAGTCGCGATCGAGGAGGCAGTGGTCCAGGAGCCCATGAAGGGTGAGGGGAGAGTCCCAAGATCAGAGCTCTCCGAGGGACGTAGTGATCAGGAAGACTATCAGGTTAGAGCCTCAGTCATGGCCGATTTTTCTTTGGCCGGAAGCGGGCGCAATTCTCCAAAATTGAAACCATGAAATTTGCTCTATTCCAATTAGTGGCCAGTGGTGTCGCGCTTGGCCTCATGTGTGGTGCAGTTGCCATTCATTCGCTCCATGTTTCAGGCGCAGAGGATCTCACCGAAGGAGGGGATTGGATGCAGGGTGGAGCGGAACGGAGATCAGGGATCATTCCCACTGCGGTGGGTCGTGGTCCCACGCTTCATTCTCAGAGTGAGCAGAGAGAGGAGGAAACAACACTCCATGCCCTTGAGGAGATCCTCGCGCGACTGCAGGAGTTGAAATCCGAGAATCAGAATCTGCATGGTGTGAACGAAAACCTTCAGGACCAGCTGGCGGAAACAAATCGAGATCTGAACGAACTCCAGTTTAGAGTCGATACTCACAGTGAGTCCTTTCGGCCCCTTCGAACATCTCCAAACGATATTCGTGAGAACACCATTAGAGGGGCGATTCACCCGCTCCTTCCTCTCAAAGACCTCTAGGATGAGAGCCCTCTTTCTTGAGAAAGCTCGGTGGAAGGTTGGCGTTTTGAAGCGAGTGGAAGGGCGCGCGGAGTGAGAGGAAGATGAGTTTTGTGATAGCCGATAATTCGATCGATCAGGATGTTCCATGCGATGCCGAGAGGAACGGCAATGGGAGTCGGGTAGACTGCGACTCGATTGAGACCTTCCTGACATGATTCTCCGCGTTGCCGCAGTGACTGGATTCATCGGAGTAGCTCTTGGTGCCTTCGGTGCCCACCTGCTTGAGGAAACCTTGGAGGCCAATGGGCGAGTGGATATTTGGGAGACCGCTGTATTTTACCACCTTGTTCACGCGCTCGCGTTGCTCCTGATCGGTCTTTTCCCAAAACCACCCAAGGTTGTGGCCTATGTGTTCGTGATCGGCGTGATTCTCTTCTCGGGCTCACTCTACATGCTCTCCCTCACCAACATCACCAAGCTGGGAATGATTGCGCCCTTGGGTGGAGTTTCGTTTTTGGTTGGCTGGGCGATCTTGGCGTTCAAGCCGCCCATGAAAACGGTGAATTAGGCCCTGGAGAGTTCAAGCTGGGGCGGATGGACCGACGCCCCCGATTAGGGCCTTACGCCCCATTCGGGAAATCGTAATCTCGGGCGGACAGAAGTATCTCTCGGGGACTCCACAACCACCTGTTCCACGCGAAGGGTAGCCAGTCAGGCCGGCGTAAGCCCAGGGACCTGAGAGCATGCTGGGGGTCAGTTGCCGTTGCGGATGATGGGTAGTCCGCCAGGCAGGAAAATCTGACCGCCGTGAGGATGGCCGCTCATCATGAAATCGAAGCCGCTCTTTGCCACGGGGGCGCAGGACTCAGGGCTGTGCGAAGGCAACCCTCGAAGATCATGGCCCCAACTCCATTTTCCGAAGGCTTGCGCGGGAATATCATTTAATTAAATTAATATTAATTAACAAGAAGGGAGTCGGTTGTGACTTTGGCATTCTTGACGATGACGCCCGGCTTTGAGATGATTGATTTCGGGCGATCCGATTGCTGTCTTCTCAGGGCCTACCTTGCCGAGTTATTGGGGGCGTTGGGAGAGGATTCGGGTGCCCCGACCTCGGGGTGTTGCGGATGACTGGACCCCCGTGTAACTCGCACGAAACGAATCGGAACATGGCAATACTGGTAGTAGGGGGCGCTGGTTATATCGGCTCGCACATGAGTTTGCTGCTCGCGCAGCAGGAGATAGAATTTGTGATCCTGGACGACTTATCATCCGGGCGCAGGGAGTCTGTTGAGGGCTTCGAGCTGGTGGAGGGCCGCTTGGATGACGTGGCATTGTTGAGTGCCCTCTTCAGCTCCCGCAACATTTCTGCGGTCATGCATTTCGCGGCCTTCATTGAAGTGGGCGAGTCGGTCGTGAATCCTGCCAAATACTATCAGAACAATGTGCACGCGACCCAGAGCCTCTTGGACTGCATGGTGGCCCACGAGATCAAGAACTTCATTTTTTCCTCCACCGCAGCGATTTTTGGAACTCCGGAGTATACCCCCATTGATGAGATGCATCCCAAGCAGCCGATCAATCCCTACGGACGAACAAAGTGGATGGTTGAGCAGATTCTCGACGACTATGATCACGCCTACGGTCTGAAGAGCGTGTGTCTCCGCTATTTCAATGCCGCCGGAGCCGACCCCGGGGGCCGGACCGGGGAGTGCCATGATCCCGAGACCCACCTCATTCCCCTGGTGCTACAGGCCGCTTCCGGGAGGCAGGAACACATTTCGATTTTCGGGGATGACTACGAGACTGCTGACGGAACATGTATTCGCGACTACGTTCACGTGGAAGATCTCAGTCAGGCCCACCTGCTTGCGATCAAGTATCTGGAGGAGGGAGGGCAGAGCGGTCGGTTCAACCTGGGCAATGGCCGCGGCTTCAGCGTGCGGGAAGTGATTGACGCGGCGGAGCGTGCGACTGGGAGGAAGATCGAGATCGTGCATGGCGACCGGCGGGAGGGTGATCCCCCAGTCCTGGTGGCAGACTCCACGCAAGCTCGAGAAGTGCTTGGTTGGGAACCTAAGTTTGGAGCCCTCGACATGATCCTCGATCATGCATGGGGATGGGAACAGCGGCACTTTCTCGGAAAGGAAGCTTGAACTCACCCTTGGGAGCCACCTGGGGTTTCTGCGCCAAGGACCCCTCTTGCCGTTGCTTGCCTTCGGAGCGGTCTTGTTCTGGCCAGTGGTAAAGTCGATGACGCACGAGCAGTTGCTAGTGCTCAGTCAGGATCGATGCAACGGATGATCGCTTGGGGAATGAAGTGCAGGCTGCGTTCCCGAAGCGTCGAGGAGGTCCCAATTGATGGCCTTTCGGCGTCTTGCCAGCACTCCGCTCTCCTGCGCGCGGAGCTGTCGGCTCGAGCCAAACGGGCCCGAGCATTCGCGTGACTCGGGAAGGTTCAACTTGACTCTCATCGTGATCATTGTCTCCTCGTAAGAAGCATGAAACGCCTGTTTCTCATGACGATCTGTTGCCTGGCGGCGTGTGCCGGGTCAGGAGAGGTAGTCGCAGAGAAGATAGACGAGGGCTTCGTCTCGATTTTTGACGGCAAGACGCTCAAGGGCTGGGAGGAGATGCCCAGCGTGCAGGAGAAAGCCTGGAGAGTGGTCGATGGAATGATCGTGGGCGAAGGGGACAAGGGGCGGGGCTATCTTGTGTTTGAAAACAAGGATCTTGCCAACTTTGAGCTCAAGCTTTGCTACCGCTTTCCAGGGAAGGGCAACAGCGGCATCAGTATTCGCGCCCGCAAGGATCCAACCGGAAAACGGTCGTTTCAAAGTTATCACGCCGACCTGGGACACCTGGGGATCGGGGGGAAAGTTTTGGGAGCTTGGGACTTTCATACTCCGGGGCGCAAGGAACATCGCTGTTTCCGGGGCGATCGCCTGGTGATCGCCAAGGATGACCAGCCCACCATCACGCCTCTCAAAGGCGCGCTGACCGCCGCCGATATCAAGAAGAGCGACTGGAACGAAGTGCACCTCATCGTCCAGGACAACACCTTCGAGTTCTTCATCAACGGCAAACTCGCTTCCGAATTCACGGAACACCTCGACCCGGTGAAGCGCCTGCACCGAGGCATGATCCAACTTCAACTCCACGACCCCGGAATGATTGTTCACTACAAGGATCTCATGTTGAAGGTCCTGAAGTAAGACTTGCGAAGTGCAGGATCGAGCACAGGAAATTTGGCGACCGCCGATGCCGTTCAGGGAAGCCACTCCCGGCGCGATCCGCGGTAGGAATGGATCTTGCATTGGGCACCCAAGACATGCCCACCGCCATCCTTGATCCGAAGCTCCGGCGAGTCGGAGCCCTCGGTCAGGAAAAGGTGAATCTCTCCCTTGGAGGGGCCGGGGTGGTAGGCGTTGAGGGCTTGGGAGTTGGCTCGATAGGCCGCGGGGTGAGAAGATCCTTCGTCGGCGGCATGACCTGGCTCGGTTGTGATGGCCCCCGGGCGGCGGCCCTTCAGCCACGCCTTGCGCCGGGCATGCCTTCCTCGAACAGATGGAGACCGGCGGTGACCACGGGCCCGAGAACGACTTGCGATTTGCCTTGAACAAGCAGTCCAAGGCGATGCTGGACGATTCTCCCCTGGTTGGGATTGGCTGGAACAACCTTGGGATTGTGAACCGCAGACCACGGGGTGAGAAGTAATCCAAGATCCTGGAAGACAGGGAGGCGGTCGGTGCTCGCCGAATCGAGAGTCGAGCAGGAGACCATGAGACCGGAAAGGGAAAGGGAAAGAAGCAGAACTGAAATGCGGAGCATCGCAGGGAGTGTGGAGTGTGCAGAGATGCGCGGGCAGGTCAATTTCGCGGTGGTTGCGCTTCGGCATTGGCTGCGCACGAGGAAGGCCTAGAGTGCGGCATGGATGCGCTGCACCTGTCTCCGATTGCGTACGTCGCGACCCCTTATCAGGACAAGTTTGGAGTTCCGCGTCAGTCGGGTCTGGTGCCGTCGGCGCAGGGGCGCCTGGTCTTTGAGCCCGACTATCGGAGGGAGGAGGCCGTGCGTGGGCTGGTGGAGTTTTCGCATCTCTGGATTGTCTTTCTCTTTGACCGAGTGAAGGAGGAAGAAGTGCGGTTGAGTGTGCGACCGCCCCGCTTGGGAGGGAACGAGAGGGTCGGAGTCTTCGCGACGCGCTCGCCCTTCCGGCCGAATCGCCTTGGCCTTTCGGGCTGTAAATTGGAGGCGGTCGATCGAGAGTGCAGTGACGGACCGGCCTTGCTTCTCTCGGGGGTGGATCTTGTCAATGGGACCGCAGTGCTCGATGTGAAACCCTACCTCCCCTACTCTGATTGCATCGCGGGTGCCCAAGCCAGTCTTGCACCCGCGCCGCCGGCGCGCCTTGCGGTCTCGATTGCGGAAGAGGTGCGCGCGATCTTTGAGAATTTGCCGGCCCACCAGCAGGCGGTCATTCGGGAGACCCTGCAGTGGGATGCTCGACCGGCCTTTCACGAAGGGGATCGGACCTATTATTTGCGGGTCTTTGATTGCGACGTGGCTTGGGAAGTGCGGGGGGATGGGTGTGTGGTGACGGGAATCGTGATCGTGAGCGAGTAAATCGGTCGTGGGGGATTCCTTCGATGCCACCATGCCGATGGGCGCACCCTGGTCGAGCTGCCCAACGCGCGGGTGAGGATTGTGACGCAGGAAGAGCGGAGCCGCTGAGGGCGACGGTGCGCCTCGCTTTGACTATGGCAAGCGTTGCAGGCTGGGCAATCCTCGCTCAAGGAGAGTCTTGTCGACCGAGTCGCTCAACTGCGGATCGAGGTAGAGCACGTAGGGGATGTCGTCGATGCGGATGGAGTGCAATCCGTCCTTGGGATCCTTGAGAGCGGTCACGAGGGAATTCATGTCGGTGACTTTCTGGCCATTGGCTTCAGTCACAATGAGGTTGGCCACCCGGTCGTAACCGATGGTGGCGGGGGTGCGGATGACGCGGCTGAGAAAGACGAGGCGATCCCGCCCCTCTTCATAGTCCTCGGGATTATTAAGGGCATCGAGCAGGTTGAGAGGTGCGCGGCTCTGCCACTCCTTGCCGAAGGCTTCGAGGTAGGAGCGAGTGAGTTCCTGGAAGACGAGGCCACCCTTGATCAGGAAGGGAGGGGCCTTGTCATACATGTGGCTCGGGATGAGTTTGGGAGGTGGACGGCGCAGAACGGCTTTCAGGGTCTGTTCCTTGCCTTCCCGCAGGATGACGAGGGAGAGTCTCTCACCCACTTTCCTTGAGCCGCGCACGAGGTGGCTCCAGAAGAGGCGCCCGTAGGATTCGTCTTTGTAGTAGCCTCGACGATCGATGGGATGACCATCAACAGTGAGAATGACGTCGCCTTTCTTGAGACCGCTTTCGTCGGCGCCACTGCCTGGGAGAACGCGACTCACGTAGAGACCTCCCTGCTCATCCTTCAGGCCGAGCCACTTGCGGAAGTTGGAGTCTTCGGTGAGGACGGTGGCGATCCCAAGGGAGGGAAAACCTTCGTAATTTCCGTCCTTCACGTCATCGAGGAAGATCTTCACGATTTCGGGAGCGACGACATCGCTGATCTGATCCTTCGAGTTGTAGCTGGTCAGGATTCCGAGGAGGTTGCCATTCAGAGTGATGGGCAGAGTGTAGCTGCTGGTGGCGCTCTGCATCGAGGCCTTCACTTCGTAGGAGAGGAAGTAGTGACCGCTGGCAAAGGTGGAGAGCAAGTCCACCGAGCGGACGGTGCCTACGGTGCGAACCGCGTCGCCGTTGTCTTCGAGTTGCCAAATGTCGACTTCGTCACCGATGCCCACCGGTCCATTGGTCTTGAGTGTGCCCAGCTTGAGGATCCAATCTGCGTTCGCGCCTTCTTCCGGGCCGAGGAGGGCGAGGTTGGTTTCGTAGTCAATCGCGATCACGGTAGCGGGAACGGTGTGGGTCCCATCCGCGGATTCAAACTCGATGTAGGTCGAGTTTGCCGCCATCTCGGCGGTGGTGAGGATCTTGCCACTCTCGAGAACGGCCCCGAGACCGCGACGTCGTTTTGGGGGGGTCAGTTCCCACGGTTGTGAGATGCTGTAGGTCTGGATCGTGGTGTTGACGCGCAGCAAGCCCTTCGCATCGATCGCGAGGGAGTGGGGTGCGGTGGCGAGGAAGCCGAGAGTGCAGGAGAGGAGAGAGAGAAAGGGGCGTTTCATTTTGCGGCAGGGTGGGAGTCTCCGAGATTGTAGGAGCGGAAGATGCCGTTGGTTTGCATGATCCGTTTGTTGGCGGCCTCTACTTCGGCGGAGGGAATGACGATCGGGCGGTCGATTCCGTTGCACTTGAGGGTGATGAATTCGGGATGGTTCTCGGCGTAAAGGAGGTCATAGGCCTGTTGGAGGTTTTTCACTTTCGTGCCGTTGATTTCGTCCAAGACGGTGCCATTGAAGCCGGTGATGAAGGAGGTGAGGTGGTCGCTTTCGACGCGGGTGAGGACCACCACGTCCTCGCGGTCCTTGAAGATCGCGTCGCGCACGTAGTTTTGGAAGATCTTGCGGACGCGGGGACTCTTAAACTGGTGAGCGGAGTAGAGGTTGAAGTCGAGCGGCTGAAATACGAGGCCTGCAAAGAAGATGAAGCGCGGCCGTTCTCCATAGCGCACGGCGTAGATCCGCGAATGGGGAAAGGCCTTTAGGGTGATCGTGAGGTCCTTTTTCTCTCCGCTACGAAGGAACTCGAGCTTCACCTTGTCGCCGGCAAACTTGCGTTCGACCGCTTCATGAAGGACGACCTTCTCGCTCTGGACTTCGATGTTGCCGGCATTGTCGATCGGACTGCCGTCGATTGAGATGAGCACGTCCCCGGGTTCCATGAGACCATCGCAGGGGCCGGTTGGCATGACCGAGGCGATCATGACCCCGAGGCCATTTTCGGGGACATTGAGGGCTTTGCGCATGGCCGGATTGAAGAGTGGGAACTCGGTGATCCCGAGGTCGACATACTTGTCATAGTTGCCGTCGCCCACGTCCTTCAGAAAGCGGTTGATGACCGGAGTCGGAATCATATAGCCGGTGTTGTCTGCCTGACGCAGTCCCTGGAAGGCGACTCCAACGACCTTGCCATCCTGCAAGACCGGTCCGCCGGAGTTGCCGGGGTTGATGGCGGCGTCAATCTGCACCACAAGGTGAGAGTCGACCCGCGAGTGAGAATAGGGGCGGAAGTCGATGCGCGAGACCACGCCGCGCGTCACGGAGATGCGATCGCCGCCGACGGGATATCCGATCACGCGCACCTGGCTCTCGAGAGCAGGAACTCCACCGAGTTCGAGGTACTCGAGTTTTTCAAAGGGCACCGAATCCTCCACTTCGAGGATGGCGAGGTCGCAGTCGTGAGCGACGTGGATCACGCGAGCAGGATGTTTCTGAGCGGAGCCGCGTTTGGTGATCAGGATGCGGTGAGCGTCGGAGACGACGTGGGCATTCGTGAGGAAGCGGTTGGGGCCAATGAGAAAGCCTGATCCTGTTCCTCCTCCGAAGCGGCCGGAATTCCAAGGAGTGCGATAGTCGGCGACTTGGGTGGCTACTTCGATGCGAACGACGGACTTATAAATGTTGTCAGCGTTCTTGGGCGGGGTGGCTGCATCCTGTGCCAGCGTAAGCGGGTGAAAGAGCGCAATGCTGCCAAGGAGCAGCAGGAATCGAGTCATGGCGGGAAGCTAAGCAGAATCGCGGGGGAATAAAGAGGCAAATTTGGAATGGGTGATTGTTATCGGGGAATGGAGTTAGGATGAAGATTTTCAGACAATCCGGGAGGCCAGGCGGCGATGATGCGAGCAGCGTATTCTGTGCGAGAAGTTGTCGCCGGTGGCAAGGGCGTTTTGAGAGAGGGCGGCGAGCAAGTCGTTGGAAAAGCGCAAGGCGTAGTGCAAGGTGCCGGGAAAGGCTTCGGGATAGGTCCGAGCGATCTTTGCTTGATTGTAGATCCAGTGGGGCCCAAGGCAGAGGGCATCGCCGGCCAGGGAAGCGTAGAGAGCGGTCAGGTGGCGGGTCGTCGGCGCAAGGAGAGCGCAGCAAGAGGAATGATGCAATGAGAGCCCGCCGCATCGGCAATTTGTCAGGCGCTGGGGCGTAAACCGGGGCGAATAAATGTAGGGGAGAACCCTTCTAACATAGAGATTTTCAATTCTTCAGCGGGACAGGATCTTGAAAAACGCTCGCAATGTAATTCGTAATCAGGCACATGTGAGCCTCGGTCGCGACGGGAAGATTTACGGAACAATGAATAAACGACGCTCAAATGTTGCCTTTCGCTACATGTGGACGGCGTGGCTCAACATCATCCGTTGGCTTTCGCTGTGGACCATGACGGCCTTCTTGATCATCGCCGTTGTGAACAAAGACCCCGGGTGGTTCATCCATACCGGAATCGCAGGGGGAGTCTTTGTCGTCGCGTTGATGTTCTTTCTGCTCGAAGCACCATCGGTGCGTTGCCTTGGTTGTGGTGGTACGCTGCTGCGGACCATGCGCTGTGCCAAACACAAGACCGCCAAACGAATCATGGGGAGCTACACTTTGCACTGCACCTACGTTCTCGCGACCTATAGGCATTCGGTTCATTGCCCATACTGCGGCATGCGATACAAGGTTTCCCGTTCCACGCGAAAAGAGCAACACGAGGCGGATGAGGTGAATCACGTCGCGCGGGTTGCGGAGGCCCAGGCGAAGGAAGATAAGGCTCGCAAGAAGGCCGAGTCTAAGAACAGGCCTTACTATTAGGTCCGTGCTCTCGGAGGACGGAAGGTTGCCGAAGGGGAACGGCTTTGAGAGCTGTCCCGGGGCGAGGAATGAGAGGGCAAACTGCCCTCGATCATTGACCTGTGACCATGCTCGCCGGGGGGGACAACTTACTCGGGGGCGAGCTCGGGAGGAGGATTCAAACGTTGAATCTGAACTCGACCACGTCTCCGTCCTGAACTTCGTAATCCTTGCCTTCGATCCGAAGTTTCCCGGCATCGCGGGCTGCAGCCTTGGAGCCCGCGGCGACCATCTCGGGGTAGGCGCATACTTCGGCAGCAATGAAGCCGCGTTCGAAGTCGGTGTGAATGACCCCGGCTGCGGCGGGAGCCTTGTCTCCTGCCACGATGGTCCAGGCGCGGGTCTCCTTTTCGCCGGTGGTGAGGTAGGTGCGGAGCCCAAGAAGATGATAGACGCCCTTGATGAGAGCGGAGACCCCGGAGTCAGGCACACCCATGTCGGCGAGGAACTCGGTGGCTTCCTGTGGCTCGAGGGAGATGAGTTCTTCTTCAATGTGCGCGGAGATGACCACTGCTTCGGCGCCGTGGGACTGGGAGGCAAGGGTCTGCACTTTGGAAACCATTTCGTGGTTTTCGGGATGATCAAGAGCCCCGGCGAGTTCGGCCTCGGTCACGTTGCAGGCGAAGATGGTGCGCTTGGAGGAGAGGAGGAAGAACTCGCGGAGCACTATTCGTTCGTCATCGGATAGTTCGAGGGTGAGGGCGGGCTTGCTGTTCTCGAGATGAGGGACGAGTTTCTCGATGAGGGCGAGTTCACGCACGGACTCCTTGTCGCCACCCTTGGCCTTTTTCTCGCGGGAGGACTTGCGTTTCTCCAGGGTGGTGAGGTCGGCGAGGATGAGTTCCTCGTTGATGATCTGAATGTCGCGGATGGGATCGACAGATCCGAGTTCGTGAATGATGTCGTCGTTTTCAAAGCAACGCACCACCTGCACGATGGCATCGACTTCACGAATGGTGGCGAGAAACTTATTGCCGAGCCCTGCGCCTTCACTGGCCCCCTTCACAAGCCCGGCGATGTCGACGAACTCAATGGCGGTCGGAATCAGTTCCTTCGATCCTGAAATTTTGGAAAGCACTGCGAGGCGATCGTCGGGCACGGTGACGACTCCGATGTTGGGATCGATGGTGCAAAACGGATAGTTCTCCGCCTGCGCCTTGTGGGTGCGCGTGACAGCGTTGAAGAGGGTCGACTTTCCCACGTTGGGGAGTCCTACGATACCGGCCTTGAGCATGAGGCGGGGCCTGTAGCGGATATCGCCGCTTCTGACTACCGCGAAGTCAGGGAGGAGCCGATTTATAATGGTGGGGGGAGGCTGGGGTCCATGGACCACCGCAAGGATGGGCTCCGAGGGGGGCTGGGGGCAGAGCCTGAAGCGAGAGCTGGGAGGCGCTCTTACGCGATCGAGAAATTCTGGAGAATCGAGGTCGGGTAGGAGGCTGCTCCGTAGCGTGTGCCGGGATGGAATCCGGGGGCACGGAAGAGGGAGGTGGCTCCGCCTTCCTTGGGAGGTAGGATGTTTTGACGATTGCAGTCTCTTGATTGTTTGAAAATCGAGACTACGTTGCCTCCTCCTTGTCCTCAGAGAGGGAGGCCGATCCTTTCGCGGTGAAAATTCCCGTTGCGACGAAGCGCGCGCGTGCATCACCTAATGCTTCACAAGTAAGATGTAGTTGCGCACGGGATTGTTCCCTATTCTTCGGGTGGAAATGGGGCCGCCATTGATGGAGGGAGAAACCCAGAGGTCGCAGGAGCGTCCGCCATCGAGATTGAGGGCCGTAGTGATGCTGAGGATGGAGAGTGAGTTTGCAGCAAGGGCGGCAGAAAGCTCGGCTAGGGTCGCGGACTGGGTGTAGCCAAGAGCCCAGTGATGAAAGCCGTTCCAAAGGATGAAGGAACGCGGGCGTTGCTCCTTGTTGTCAAGGCCTGCGACTGGGGATCCGTTTTCCAGAAGAAAGGGGCCGGCTTGCACGAGGTGCTTGGTGGGGGAGAACGAGCGCCAGTGCTTGCGGCGAAGAAGGCGGGGGGATTTTCCCACCGAAAGGACGCCGGAGGTGAGTGAGGAGGAGGCGTTCCAAGTGCCGATCCGGGATCCGTTTTCGATCACGAGGCCGAGTGGTTTTCCTTCGGGAGTGAAGAAGCTGGCATTGATGGCAGCAAGGGCCTGGTGAGCCTTGGCGGCCTCCTGCGCGCTCTGCCATTCGGTGGCGGGTCCTGCAGCCTTGTCTGCAACGGCGAGTCCGTAGTTGCGATCGTCGAAGGTGAGGAAGGTGAGAGAGACTCCCCGGGAGTTGAGGTGGTGGACGCTGGCGGGCAGAGTGGGGCGGACTGGATTGAGTCCCGAGAAATCGAATGCGGGCCGTGGAGCTTGGTGGAGCGCTGCGGGAGCGATGGGAAACTGCGGATCGAGATGGGCGAGGGGTTCCTCCGGCGAGGGGTCCAAAGGGAATGCGTTCGTGAATTCGGCATCCCCGGGTGAACGGTTCCAGGAAGAGCAGGAAGTAAGAATCAATGCGGCAAGAAGAGAAAACCAACGCACGGTGAGAGGGTGGCGCAGCTTGCGTTTATTGCAAGGGCCCATCGGGTGGTGGAAGGGTGAGTTCAGGTCTTCGCACAGGTCGGGGTGAAGGTGCGCGAATCGACTTTGTGGGGCACCGTGGATTGGGCGTGACCTCCTGGAGGCCGTCTTTGCAAACTGGCTGGTCAAACTGGCTGGCGATTTGTCGTATCCGCTGGGTTGGGAGGATGGGCGATGGCGAGCGAGCGGGTGCGGCGGGTTCCCTTGCCGTCACGATGACGGACTTTTATCCAAAGGAGTCTTGGAACTATGTCTTTGGACACGCTTCCTTGAAGCGCTGGGTCGGAGTCTTCAGTTTCGCACGCTACGATCCCCTCTTTTGGAATGAGGAAACCGATGGGGCACCTATGGACCTGTGACCGGTCTGCCTGCGCAAATCACACCGTGCACTCGGCTTCGATCCGGGGGCGCGTTACCAACGTATGAGCGAGTTCTCCCTCGCGCATGAGCTTAAGGAAAGAAGCTCGTTGGCTTGAGACGCGCTTGACCGCGATCAGAGAGGCCAAGTGACTCAATTGAAGAAACTGCCACGCATCATCCGAGCGTGGTTCAGTCTCTTGCGGTAAGGGAGGATCCGATTGCGGACCCGGGCCCCTTAGAGCGATTTGACATTTTCCGCGCAAGGGCCCTTGGGACCTTGGCCTTCCGTGAATTCCACGGTGTCGCCTTCGTGGAGGTCTTCGAAGGTTCCGTCGACTGCGGAGCGGTGGAAGAAGACGTCGTCTCCGCCGGTTGCGATAAAGCCGAAGCCCTTTTCTGAGACGAGTTTTTTGATAGTTCCCTGAGGCATTACTGATATGTGATTAGGAGATAAAAGTGGCCGCTCTTGCTCCAAAGAGCAATCGACCACCGAATTAGGTAGCGTCAATTCAGGGGAAACCGATCCAAAACTTTCCAATCGGCCCGAAAATTTGGATTGTTTGGGCAATTGAACTATTCCCTCCGAGGGTTCAGGGCGGCAGAGCAAAGCAAATGGCCATCAGGAGGAGGAGAGTTAAAAATTCGTGAAATCCTCGTGCTCCGTGGTTCAATCGGGAGGATGAATCGCAAGAAGAAGAGGATCTCGACCAGCGAGAGGGCGGAGCTGACGCAGAATCCTTTTGGAGCCTTGTCTGGACTGGGCGGATTGCCGGGCGGTTCCGAGGATGGGCCCGGCGAGGCAGCCGGGGTCCAGGAGGAGAAGAGCTCCAAAAGGGGGCGGAAGAACACTAGTCGCGGCCGCGTCGACATTATTCGTCAGACCGCCCATCGGGGGGGCAAGGCGGTGACGGTGGTCACAAATTTCACGGGGATTGGATTGCCTGAGAAACAGGACTTGGCCAAGAAGATGCAAAAATCCTGCGGGGTGGGCGGCACGGTGAAGGAGGGGCGGATCGAAATTCAGGGTGACAAACGGGAGGAAGTGAAACGCATTCTCACCGAGGCGGGATTCCAACCGGTGTTTGCCGGAGGGTAAGGACTCCCGCGGTGGCTGGGGGCTGCGTCCGGAGCGATCGAAGCTTGTTCGTCATGCTACCTGAACAACGACTGTGGGGAAGGGGACCCCTCATTGTTTATGAGGGGTCCCTTTTAAAGGCGTTCGCGGTCAGGGCGCGCGATAGATTCTCAGGCGTTCGGCCTCCTCGATGAGCTCGAAGCCCCGGGCTTGGAGCAGAACGCGGCAGACGGTGAGTTCACGTTCGCGTTCGCAGTCGTGGAGGGCGATGAGGCCGCCGGGTTTGACTGCGGCGGTCGCGGCGTGGGTACTTTGGTGGCGGCCAAAGGTGGGGCCCCACGGGGCATCGACGAAGATGCAGTCCCAACGGTGATCAAAGGGGGCGTGTTCAAGCTCGGGAAGGGGGACCGCCTCCGGAGAAAAGCCAGTTGCCTCCCACTCCTCGTAGACTTGTTGGTAAGCAAGGGCCCGAATGTATTCCTTCCCGATTTCCGTTCCGATTTTTTCGATCCACTTTCCGTTGTTCTCGAGAAAGAGAGTGCGTCCTCCCTCGTTCACTGTGCGCCAGGCGATGGAGTCGCGCCCAACTCCGAAGACAAGGAGAGCGCAGGGGGCCAGCATGCGAACGCGGCGAGCGAAGGCGTAGTACTCCTCGTGCGTGCAGCTGTTAGGCTGTCCTCCGATCTCGGCGAAGATCTCTTCGAGAGAAGATGTTGGGGGGGCTTTGTCAGGCAAGGCGACCCAAGATCCCACGACTGGACTTTGAAGAAAAGAGGAAAGGATGAGCAGGCACTAGGGCGCGCTCAGTCGTTGCTGAATGAGCTCGCGGACCAGTGATGCGCCCACATCGCTGAGGTGGTCGTAGTCGTGGTAGAGGAGTTCATTGGTTTCTGAACGAATGCGAACGTTGCCGTTGGGAAGTTCGAAGGGTTGGTGGAGAGGGGTGAGGGACACGTTGGGAAGATCGTCGGCAATCTTTTGCAAGGCCTTGTTGGCCAGTTCTCGAAGCGTGCGGCGGTCCGGGGCTTCGCGTCCGACGACCGGGCGCTCTTGTCGTTGGAGAGTCGAGGCGAATCTGACGATTGAGCTGCGGCGTTCCATCGAGAAGGGAGTCTGGGTGAAGAGAGAGACCTGTGCGGTGTGTTCAAGAAGGAGAGCGATGCTGTGGCGGATTCGGGAATCGAAGTCTTCCGCGCCGAGGAACTCGTACTGATTGTCCCAGCGGCCGAACCAGAGGACCTGCTTTGGTCGCCACTTCGCCAGGTGGGCGATCCGGGCGCGATCAAAGTCGGCGCGGAATTCGGCGATGCCGTCGCGGAAGATGGCATCATCGCCTGGTGCATGGAACCGACCGAAGGCATTGCCGAGACAGAGAAAGGTCACCGAGCGACGATCTTGGTGGGCGAGATCGGCGATGGTGGAAGCGTACATGAGGGCGTGACTACTTCCGATCACAACCACCTCGGGGGGAGCTTCGCCCACCAGCACTCCGCCGGTCTTCCAAATCTCGTTTTGATGCGCGCCAAAGCGATGCGAGCTGAAGGTGGGAGCTTCGAACGAGGGCTCGGCTCCAGAGCGCAGCTGATTGTTGCGGATGAGGTGAGCGAGTCCCAAGAGCAGGAGAAAGGATGCCGCGATGATAGCAAACTTTGCTGAGCGGAGCGAGAAGGCGTCGTGGCGAAAGGGTTTTTCGACAAAAAAGTAGGAGAGCGATGCCGCCGCAAAGGTGAGGAGGAGGATGGGAATGGCGTGTCTGAGGGCAGAGACCGGTTCCATGGTTTGGAGGCGCCAGAGGACAATGATGGGCCAGTGCCAGAGATAGAGCGAGTAGGAGATCCTGCCGATGAAGACGAGGGGTCCGGCGGAGAGCGCGGAGCGGAGGAGGCTGTGATCGTGGTTGGTGCTCGCGATCAGAAGGACTGTTCCGAGCACAGGAATGAGGGCCTGGAATCCAGGGAAGCCGGCTTCTCGATTGATGAAGAAACAGGAGGCCAGGATCGCGAACAACCCGAGGAAGGAGAGGAGGCGGGTCCAGCGGAGAGGTGATGGGGAGGGCGATTCGTTCTGATTCCAGAAGGCGAGGAGACAGCCTGCGAGCAGTTCCCAGGCGCGGGTGGGGAGGAGGTAAAAGGCGTAGGAGGGATCCGAGGAAGTTGTCGCGAGACAGTGGATGAGACTGAGGAGGGCGCCAAAGGAAAGAAGCGGGACGATGCTGCGCTGGGCGAAGCGGAGGAGAAGGAGGACCAGAAGCGGGAAGAAGAGATAGAATTGTTCTTCGACGGCGAGCGACCAGGTGTGCAGAAGGGGAACGTCTTCGGCGGAGGGGCCCCAGTAGTCGCCAGCCTCGGAGCGCAGGTGGAAGTTGGCGACGAGGAGCAGGACGGCCCGGAGTTGGGCTCCGAGCCCGCTCCACTCGCCCTGATAGAGGATGAGGAGGCTGGCGGCGCTGGTCGCGAGGAGCACCACCGCGAGAGCGGGAAAGAGGCGGCGAATGCGCCGCATCCAGAAATTCCTGAGGCGGAATGAGGCGCTCTTTTTTTCGCGCAGGATGATCGAGGTGATCAGGAATCCCGAGATGACAAAGAAGACGTCGACCCCCACGAATCCTCCTGGGAGGAGGGCGGGGCTCAGGTGGTAGAAGATGACCGCGAGGACCGCCACCGCCCGCAGGCCGTCGATCTCAGAGCGGTAAGTCAGTCCGGCCACAGTGATGACGAGGCTATCTTCCGAGGAAGAGGATCGCAAAGAGCATTTCCTCGTGAACAGATGACGCTGCTGAGTCGGGTCGCGCACCGACTGCGCATGATCTCTAGATCAGCCCAGGGTTTCGAGCGCGTGGCCTGTTCTGATTTCAGGGTACAAGGATTTACTTTGTTGCGACGGCGAGGAGAGTCTGAAAGTGAGGTGGTGAGTCTTCCCGGTCGACAATCGCAGTTTCGATTTCCTTGAATCCGGCACGCTCGATGAGGTCTGCGATTTCTACTTCGGCAAAGCCAAGGTGAGTGTCGGCATAGAGTTCCCGTGCCTTGTCGAAAGTGTGCTGGAGGAGATCCAGAATGACGAGGCGGCCGCGAGGTTTGAGAATGCGGTGAGCCTCGCGGA
The DNA here is from genome assembly GCA_028821775.1 of Roseibacillus sp. GTDB lineage: Bacteria > Verrucomicrobiota > Verrucomicrobiia > Verrucomicrobiales > Akkermansiaceae > Roseibacillus_B. The sequence continues at coordinate 33,993 of JAPKFB010000008.1, read as the reverse complement.
GGGCGCGTTCAGGGTTGGCAGCGTGGTGAAGGGCTTGACTGAGAAAGGCGAGATCGACGGACTTGTCATCAATCGGGAGATCTTCGATATCTCCCAACCGGTAGTCGAGATTCTTCAAGCCGTTTTCCTTGGCGAGCCTCTTGCCGAAGGCGACCATTTTTTTGGAATGATCGACTGCGATGACATGCTTGGCGCGTTGGGCCAGTAACTGCGCGAGAGTTCCTTCTCCTGCTCCGAGATCGGCCACGACGTTGTAGTTGAGAATCTTGAGCAATCCTTCAGCGAGCGCCTTCCAGGATCGGCCCGGGACATAATGGCGTCCAAATTTTCCCGCCAGTTCATCGAAGTAGGCGCGGGCCTTGTCCTTGCGTTTGCGGAGAATGTGGCGGAGGGAGGCGAGGTCCTTTTCGCGTTCGGCAAGCTCTGCCCCCGCCTTGGTTGCGATGTGGAGAAGTTCCTCGCTCAGCTGGGTAGAGTAGATGTTATTCTTTCCGGATCGATGATCAGAAACCAGTCCTTCCTTCTTCAGCTGGGCGAGCTGAGTGGAGATGCGGGATTGGCCCATTCCTAGGAGTTCCTGCAGTTCAGCCACGCTGAGCGCTTCTTCGGCCAGGAGGAGAATCAGCCGAAGACGGGTCGGATCGGCGAGGAGTTTGAGGGAATTGAGAATTGACGGCATGGGGATCCGGGCTTATTTCGCATCAACAAATCAAGATTTGTAGATACATTCCAATGCAAAACCATGCCTAAATCATTCATTTTTTCCTCCGAGTCCGTGACGGAAGGTCATCCGGACAAAGTTTGTGACACCGTTTCCGATGCGGTGCTCGATGCGTGCCTCGAACAAGACCCCTCCAGCCGGGTCGCCTGTGAAACCTTCGTGAAGGACAACGTGGTGGGACTGGCGGGTGAGATCACTACCAAGGCAGTCTTTGATTACGGCAGGGTGGTGAAGGAGACCCTGAAGGAGATTGGCTATGACGCGGATTATGCGGACGGCACCGACTACTCCTATACCTGCAAGTTTGAGAAGGGCGCCTTCCTGATGAACATGCTTGGTCAGCAGTCACCGGACATCAAGCAGGGCGTTGATGCCTCCGGAGCAGCCCACAAGGATACTCAAGAACAGGGGGCGGGCGACCAGGGGATCATGTTTGGGTATGCCACCAACGACACCCCGGAGCTCATGCCGGCTCCCATTCTCTATTCCCACAAGTTGGGAGCGGAGATGACGCGCTTGCGCAAGGATCGGGTGCACACCTGGCTGCGTCCCGATTCCAAGACCCAGGTCAGCATCGAGTATATCGGCAACAAGCCGAACCGGGTGACCGCGGTGGTGGTCTCTACCATGCACGCCAAGGAGATCACTACGCCTGAGATTCGTGAACTCCTGAAGCGCGATCTGATCGAGAAAGTGTTGCCGGTGGATCTTCTCACCGACGACACGGAGTTTCTGATCAACCCGACGGGTCGCTTTGAGGTGGGCGGACCGGAAGGGGACGCCGGATTGACCGGACGCAAGATCATCGTGGACACCTATGGGGGAATGGGGCGCCATGGGGGTGGGGCCTTCTCAGGGAAGGATCCGTCCAAGGTGGATCGCTCGGCGGCCTACCTGTGTCGCTGGGTCGCCAAGAACATTGTGGCCGCTGGTCTGGCTCGCGAGTGTGAACTGCAGGTGGCCTATGCGATCGGTTACCCGCACCCGGTGAGTGTGAACGTGAATACCTTCGGGTCGAACGAAGTGGACGAAGAGAAAATCGAAAAGGCTGCGCAGGAAGTGTTCTCCTTCAAGCCCGCCGATATCGTCGCACAGCTCGATTTGCTGCGTCCGATCTATCTGACCACCACGAACTACGGACACTTCGGTCGCGAAGATGCGGGGTTGACCTGGGAGCTGACCAACAAGGTTGCCGAGCTGAAGAGTGCGCTCGGGGCATAGATTTGAATCCTTAATCCAAGAAAAACATGAGTGTAGCAGCAGAAGAAACGAGCGTGGCCTACAAGGTTGCAGACATCGGCCTGGCCGAATTTGGGCGAAAGGAAATTGAGATTGCGGAGCACGAAATGCCCGGGTTGGTTTCGGTGCGAGACAAGTATGGTCCGGATCATCCGCTCCAGGGAGTGCGTGTGATGGGGTCGTTGCACATGACGATTCAGACGGCAGTGCTGATTGAATCCTTGCGGGCGCTCGGGGCCGATGTGCGGTGGTGCTCGTGCAATATTTTCTCTACCCAGGATCACGCTGCAGCGGCGATTGCAGAAGGCGGCACGCCGGTCTTTGCCTGGAAGGGCGAGACTCTGGAAGACTACTGGTGGTGCACCTGGCAGGCCCTGCAGTTTCCCGACGGCAAGGGCCCGCAGTTGATTGTCGACGACGGGGGGGATGCGACCCTCCTCATTCACAAGGGCTACGAACTCGAAGACGGCAGCGACTGGGTCAATACCCCGGCCGGCAGTCTCGAAGAGGAGGTGATCAAGAATCTCCTCAAGAAGGTTCATGCCGAGCGTCCGGGCGTCTTCCACCAGTGGGTGGCGGAGCTCAAGGGGGTTTCGGAGGAGACCACGACGGGTGTGCATCGGCTCTACCAGATGCAGCGCGACGGCAAGTTGCTCTTCCCGGCCATCAACGTTAACGACTCGGTGACCAAGTCGAAGTTTGACAACCTCTATGGTTGCCGCGAGTCGCTGGTCGATGGGATCAAGCGGGCCACGGACGTGATGATCTCCGGTAAGGTGGCGGTGGTTTGTGGTTACGGCGATGTCGGGAAAGGCTGTGCTCAGGCCCTTCGTGCTCAAGGGGCGCAGGTGGTCGTCACCGAAGTCGATCCGATTTGTGCTTTGCAGGCTGCGATGGAAGGCTACCGCGTCTTAACGGTGGAAGACACCCTGGGGTGGGCGGACATTTATGTGACCACCACCGGGAACTTCGACATCATCCGGATCGAGCACATGAAGGAGATGAAGGATCAGGCCATCGTGTGCAACATTGGTCACTTCGACAATGAGATCCAGATTGATGCGCTCTGCAACTTTGAAGGGATTGAGCACAAGAACATCAAGCCGCAAGTCGACAAGTATACCTTCCCGACCGGGAACTGTCTTTACATGTTGGCGGAAGGGCGCCTGGTGAACCTTGGTTGTGCAACCGGACATCCGAGTTTCGTGATGTCCAACAGCTTCACCAATCAGTGCCTGGCGCAGATTGACCTGTGGGAGAATCGTGAAACGCGATCGATCGGGGTGGAAGTTCTTCCCAAGCATCTCGATGAGGAAGTGGCGCGACTGCACCTCGATAAGATTGGCTGCAAGTTGACGACCCTCACGCAGGAGCAGGCGGCCTACATCGATGTTCCTGTGAATGGGCCCTACAAGGCAGAGCACTATCGCTATTGATCATTCGTGAATCTTCTTTGCGAGGAGCGGCGGCCAAGCGGTCGCCGTTTCTTTATTTGGCGACTTCATGCGGTTCACTCTGAGCTTGCGAGAGCCCCCTGGCAGGGGTAGGGCTAGCGGGATGGCTCTCGATTCCTACCTGTGTCCGACCTGTGGTTCGGAAGTGAAAGTGGGTAGTTCGTGTTCCGGGTGTGTGGCCAAGCGCAAGAAGCAGGTGAGGGTGGGGCCCAAGAAGCGCAAGCACTGGGAACAAGATGTCATTTACGATGGAATCAGCATTCCTGAAGATGAGTTCGAGTACGAAGAATTCATCGAACGTGAGTTCAGTAACAAACCGCATCGGGCCATTGGGATCGAGTGGTACTGGTGGATGACGGCCGTTCTTCTGGCGGGCCTGATCGGCGGTGGGTTCTTGGTGTTCTTCTAGTGTGCCGTTAGCTAAGTTATTACCAAAGCAAACGAGGGAAGTATTATCCAGCATGGCTGGAGGACGACCTACAATTCGACTGGAATTTTGCGAGTATGAGCGTTCCGAACTGGTTCGCATGGCAAAGGCGCGCAAGTCGCCGCAGCCCAAGGATAAACGGGCGGGAGTCTTGCTTCCGAGGCCGCGCGCGCTCAGTGCGTGGGCTGCATCCGCGCTCTTGGGCAAGGAGTGATCTCGATTCGGGAATTGAAGCAGGAGCAGGAGAAGGGCGGGGCCAACTAGGAGAGGCAGGTGAGCCCGGCGAAGGGGGAAGCGGATCCTTCTCACATTCCAACAGAATGCCGGAAAACGGTCTCTTTTTGTCGCTTTGAGCGCAAAAAAGTGAGCGACTCTCTCTTCAGCCTGACGGGACGACTATCCTTCCCCTGAAGACCGAGCCTCCTGGGCGTGCGGGGTGAGTTTTCGGACCGGGGTTACGGGAGGACGATGATGGCAAGGTCCTTGAACTCGACGTGCATGTCCTGACCGCCGTGCAGTTGGAGGGCGATGTGCCCTTCCTTGAGACACTTCTTGTCGCCGAGGAGTTCGGTCACCAGAACTCCATTGAGAGACACGGTGATGTCATCGCCGATCGCGGTGACGAGGAGGTCCGTCCATTCGCCCTTTTTCACGATCTTTGCGATGACCTTGGGGTCAGGCTTCTTCACCCAGGCACGCAGGGATGTTTCGTAGAGGCCGCCGACCTCCGGCGAGTTGTCGACTTCGGCTTGGAAGCCCTTCACGCTGACCCGGGTTTTCGTTTTCTCGGTGCGGAAGTAGAACCCGCTGTCTCCTGAGGTGACCTTGAACTTGGCACGGATCTTAAAATTCTTGTAGCGAGCATCGGTCATGAGGAGACCGTGGCGCGGTTCACTTTTTGGGGAAGTGCCCACGATGGTGCCCTTGACGACCTCCCACTTGCCTCCTGGAACGGGATGCCAGCCGGTGAGATCCTTGCCATTGAAGAGCGGCTTCCAGGGTGGTTCGGCTGAAGCGGTCAGTGCGAGCAGAAGCGAGCTGAGGAGGATGAGCGTAGTTTTCACTTGTTGAGATGGTAGCGCCAGAGAGTTTCGATAATGAGACAGGCAAGAGAACTGAGCGCGACAGCTTTCTCTATCGGGTGAATCCACAATTTGTCGAACTGGGGATTGAACTGGCTGCTGGGGTGCTGGTTTTTAAGGAGTTTCGTGACTCGCGGAGCAAACCGTTTTTCCGGATTTTCTCCATCGTGGTATGGAACGACGAGGGCGTCGGAGTGGAGGGTGAGGAGATTACAACCCGATTTCAAGCTAGTGCTCTGTCAGGATCGAGGTGACGGATGATCACTTGTGGAATGAAGGGCGGGCTGCGTTCCCGAATCATCGAGGATGGCCCAATCCACTGCCTTTCGGCGCCCTGTCAGGACTCCCTTCTTCTGCGCGCTGATCTCTCCACTCAATCCTGACAGAACACTAGGGGTGGATGAAGAGCCTACCCGAAGTGTTTGCGCAACATTGCCAACGACTTCGGGATGGCGGTGAGGGGATCTTCTTTGCCTTCGAACTCGAGGGAGACGTAGCCCTTGAAGCCGGCCTCCTTCATGATTTTGGCGATGCGGGCGTAGTCGAGATCGAGAGTGTACCAACGACCTCCGCCATGATAGGTCTTGGTTTGCATGAGGACCGTCTGAGGCGCGAGCTGAGCGAGGCGATCGTAGGGGTCTTCGAGGAAGTTGCCGGTGTCGAGGGTGACCTGGAGCCAGGGCGAGTCGATGGCATCGACAACGCGCTTGATGCCTTCGGGAGTGACGCCGAGGCCCCAGTGATTTTCCAAACCCATGATGACACCGCGGTTTGCAGCTTCGGGGACCAGCTTCGCGTAAGCGTCGATGACCCACTCGTAAGCGTCCTTCTCGGTGTATCCCTTGAGGGGCTCCTCAATGCCGCGCTTGGCCATGAGGTCGTCAAAGTTTTTCGAGGTTCCCCAAGTGCCGGAGTTGACGCGCATGGTTGGAATGCCGAGTTGGTAGGCCTGCTCGAGGCAGTCGAGGGTGTGATCGATGTTCTTTTGCCGCTTCTCTTTGTCGGGGGAGAGGAATCCCTGGTGGGTCGAGTAGCCCATGAGATCGAGGCCGAGGACAAAGGCGTGACGCTTGACCTTTTGGAGGGTGGCGCGGTCGGTATTTTCAAACTGGCGTTGCAGGATTTCGAGGCCGTCGAAGCCCATGCGGGCGGCGTGTTCCAGGTTGCTGGCGAGTGAGCGGAGCTCCTGGCGGCGAAATCCCCAGAAGGAATAGGACGAGACCCCGATGCGGTTGGGTCCGGTGTGGGGTGGTTTAGCCGCCGTTTTCTTCTTTTCATGGTGGTCGCCATGAGCGGTGGTGAGAGCGGCTGCAGTAGCGCTGGTGGCGGCGAGGAAGTGGCGACGGTTCATGAGAGGGAGTTTCAGGTCTTAAGTCTCAAGTGTTAAGCATTCTTTTGGAGCATTGGGCCTTAAGAGGGGAAAAGATTGGGATTGCGGGGCGCTTTTTTGTCACAAGGAGAGCCTGGGCGGCAGGTTGTGCCGTGAATGCCCGTTGGAAGAGGTGTCGCAGAATGTGTTCATCACCCTTGCGAAGAAGGCGGGGTCGCTCAAGGCAGAGAACGGAATCGGAGGCGTGTTGCTTCTGGCAACGGCCGGCGCCGGTTAGGTAGTTGGGCGCAGCGTCGCCAGAAATGAGGCGTCCATAGCGGAAACGGAAGCAACTTGCGTGGAAGCAATCTTGAACGCCTTGAAGGATGAGTTGCGGGGGAAAGAGCTGGAACAGGTCCTGGAAGTTGATTGCGCGCTCGACGGAGGAGTGGCGGGCAGAGGACCTGAAAACTACGGTGTCCTCATGGGCCCCTGCGCAGTCCGATACTTATGGGCAGTGGCTGGAAAGCCATCTCAACGGGGCCGAGTCCGATGAGGCCGTCGTGCACTACAGCGGCGTATTGGCTCGGCGCAACGTGAGTGGAACGCTCAGTTGGGTCCAGAAGATACACGATCGAGAACTGCGCAACCGGACGCTGGGTGATGTGTTTGATCGGATGGGACCGTTTCCGGTGGAGTGGGTGAGGCAGAATCTGGAGAGCGCCGGCCTGGAAGAGAAATTGGGGGGCGCAGTTGTTGGAGAAGCGGAACCCTCTGCGAGAGAAATATTTCCGGGCGCTACTCCAGCTCCAAGCGATAGCGTTGCACGGATGAATCAACCTCCCTGGCCCAGGCATCGATTCCGCCGGCGAGGGCGAGAGCGCTCTTGAGGCCATGGCCATGAAACCAAGCGCAGCGATCGAGGACGTCGCGACCACGGTGATCCACCAGGATGATGGCCTGATCGGGTGGGGTGGCAAAGAGTTCGTTCTGAAGATCCTGAGAGAGAAACTCGGTTCCCTCGAGACGAACTGCGTCGTGTTCTTCGCGGGTGCGAATATCGAGAAGGCGCAGGGACTCGCCAGCGTCGAGGCGGGCCTTCAGTTCCGCCGGGGTGATGAGCATTTCGTGATCTCGCTCGTGACTGGCGAGGAGTTCGGCAATCGCTTCCTCGACCGCAATTTCATTGCGGGAGCAGACTTCGGAGAGCGTTTCGTCATCGCGGTAGGAACAGCTTTGGCAGCCGCCGACATGATAGGTGGAAAACAGGGCGCGCCGGGCCCCCGGCAGGCTCGCGAGGAGGTCTTCCATGCGGTCATCGGGGCTGATCGAGACTGGGGTTGCTGGATCCACGAGAGGAGCATGGATCGGATCGCGACGAATTCCAGTGTTTGTGAGGCAAATTTTGTCTTATAGTCACCGCGATGGGCAGCGACAAGGAGCCACGGATCTATCTCTTGCCGAACTTGATGACGGCGGGAAACCTGTGTTGTGGGTTTTTCGCGGTCCTCACGATTTTCAAGGGGATGCAGGAGCCTCTTTTCGAGGATGCCAAGGTTTACTATGAAACCTCTCTGCTCTTGATCTTCGGAGCCTGTCTCTTCGATCTGTTAGATGGCCGCCTCGCCCGCCTGGGGGGACAGGAGTCCGACTTTGGGCGGGAGTTTGACTCCCTGGCAGACCTTGTTTCCTTCGGAATGGCCCCCGCATTGCTTTGTTCAAAGGCAGTATTGCTCAATTTGGAACTCCCGGAGCAGTTTCAACGGGCGGAGCCCGGAGTGGGGTGGTCGATTGCCTTCATTTATCTTCTTTGCGGCGCCATCCGCCTCGCTCGCTTCAACTGCCTGGCAGCGGTGGGCACTGCCGAGGACATGAAGACCTTCCGAGGCATTCCGATCCCGATGGCGGCCGGCTTCATCGCCTCGCTCACCTTTCTCATCATCTACCTTCACCAAACCGATCGCCAACTGGGGACTTGGAACTGGGTTCTGGCAGGAGCCATGCTGGGACTCTCCTTTCTGATGATCAGCAATATCCGCTACCCGAGCTTCAAGGGAGTGGGGTGGAGCACTCGGGCCAGCGTTCCCCTGCTTGCGATTGGGACCATTTTTGTCGGCGCGACGATCTTTTACTATTGGATTCTCCCCGCGGTCCTCTTTTCGGCCTACCTGATTTATGGACTGATTCGGCCCATGCTCTCGGTTCAGCGCCGAGCCGCGGTTGAGGAAGCCCTTGATTATCAGGGGGATGGCGACCTTGATGGGAACGAGTCGGGGAAGGAGTAGTTAGTTTTTACTTACTATTTGACTTTTTTAAAATTCAGGGCTATAGTAGTTTTGCTGTTGCTCATGTACACCCACTTACGCACTCGCATTTGTCTTGTCTCCGCCATGATGGCCCTGTTTTCGGGGGTATTCGCATTTGGTGCTACTCATACTATAAAAAAAGGGGAAAACCTCTATAGACTGGCGAAGCAGTACAAGACCTCCGTCAATACGCTGAAGTCGGTCAACGGGATCAGGGACGTTACCAAGCTTCGAGTCGGGCAGCGGCTCACCATTCCGAGTCGAAGCAGTTCCACCTCGAGTAGAACGAGCGCGAAGAAGAGTGACACCTCGCGGGTTGGGGTTGGAAAAACGGTCGTGATCGATCCGGGTCACGGGGGCAAGGACTGGGGCGCGTACAAAGGGGGGATTAAGGAATCCTACCTGAACATGAAGGTCGCGCAGAAGCTGGAGTGGTATCTGAAGCAACGGGGCTATCGAGTCATTATGACCCGCCGCAGCAACACCTACATTTCGCTGTCCCGGCGGGCTGCGATCGCCAATCAGTATCGCAACGCCATTTTAGTCAGCGTCCACTTCAACTCGGCCCCGAGCTCGTGGGTGCGGGGAGGGGAGACCTTTTATGCAGGCTCGGCGGGACGTTCGCTCGCGAATGCGATCCAGCGAGAGCTCGTTCGCGACTGCAAATTGAAGAACCGCGGAGTTCGTTTTGCACGCTTTGCGGTCCTTGTGCACACGAGGTGCCCGGCCGTGCTGGTCGAGTGTGCCTTCATGAGTAATGTCAGCGAGCGAGCACGCTGTGCGACCAGTTCGTTTCAGTCGACGGCGGCGCGTGCGATTGCGGACGGAATTGGGAAGTATCGCTGGCGCTAGGCGCCTCGCGTAGTTGCAAGTCGCACGCTCCAGAGAGCCCCGAAATCGATTCCAGGGGCCTTGGGCAGGGCGTTTCGAATGAATGAGCCGGTGGTGGAGAGGGGGACTTCCGGCCCGCCGATGGTTACAAGCTGCGTGCGACTTCCTGCGCAGCATCGACAAAGGACGGATGGGTTGGCTCCCAGCCTGTTGCTCTGAGCTTCTCATTGCTCACGCGTTTGTGGGTCCAAGCTCGTTTTGAGTTCTCGGGGCGGGGGCCGGTGGGGGGAAGAGCTCGTTCGAACAATTGGGCCAGCGCAAGGTAGCAGTCGCCCTGGTGCAGGGGTGAGGAGTCAGCCAGGTTGTAGATTTGGCTGCGCGAAGATTCCGACCGGGAAGCCAGGTGGAGGAGCGCGGCCGCGGCGTCGGCGAGATGGATTTGATTCAGAAAACGCCGTCCATCCTCTTCGATGAGAGCCTGGTCTTGTAGGAAGCGTTTCAAGATCACGCTGCGGGTCGGACCGTAGAGGCCGGCCAGACGGGCGACGGTGCCCGTTGAGGCCAGGATCAACCTTTCGGCGTCGAGGAGGATCCGGCTTGTTTCGCGAACCGGGGCGGTGAGCGATTCTTCGGTGACGAGTGAACCGTCGGTCTGATGATAGACCGAGGTGCTGGACACGAAGAGCAGGTGGGAATCAGGAAAGGTGGAGAGCAGATTGCGGGTGCCATCGAGAAAGATGGCGCGGTAGGCATCCGGGCCGCCACGGTCGGAGGAAGCAGCCAGCACGATGGCGGTTGGAGGTTCGAGGGTGGAGGCGAGAGTCCGAACCGCCTCACGATTGGTGAGATCGCAAGGGAGGGAATGTTGATCGCCGGACTTGGAGAGGGCAGAGACCCGCCAGCCAGCGGCGGAGGCCTGGCGTCTGAGTTCCTGGCCGAGATAGCCGTGACCGGCGATGAGGAGGGTTGCGCTCATGGGATCTTCATCGGGACGGGCCGGTTGGCGGAAGCTTGGCTACGGGCTGACATTTCTACGGGGTTCATAGTAATTGACGAGCCCATTCACCACCGCTTGAGCATATTCGCGGTAGATCGATTTGCGGAGCTTGCCGTTGACATCCTTTTCGCCTTCGTAGTCACCGACCTGCACCCGGGCGTGCACGTCCCTGTTGTTCATGACGTAGGGTTCAAAGAAGAGGACGGGGCACTGGTAGAGGCGGTTGGCGAGGAGGTTGCGGGCCCAGAGACCGGGGCCGATCCGGATGGTGGGTTTGCCCAAGAGGTAAATGTAGTTGGGGAGCTTCGTATCGGCTCGAAAGGACTTGGCCAGTTCGGTGGCGATAGCGACCTCCTCCTCGTGCACTTCCTGAAAGATCTTGTGCATCATTTCAAAGCGTTCGTCTTCGTGGGCGATCTCCTCCTCCATGTAGGCACCATGGAGGATCATGTGGAAGTGATTGCGGGGAGAGAAGCGGGGAGCGTCTGCCTCGCTACCCCAATTTTCGGCGTTGAAGTGAAGGCAGAGAATGAGGTCCGGTTTGATTGTCCCGTTCACGAGCTTGGCCCGGGCGCGAATTTCGGAAGTGCGATAGAACAGTTTCTCGGCCGCCTTGCGCAACTCGGTCTCCGGAGCGCCTGGCATCCTGCGTGCGGCATAGGCCCCGAAGTCTTCGGGACGCTTGTCGGTGACAGGTTTGGTCGTCTCACGGACCAGGGTGACCTTCGCGCCGAGTTGCTCGAGTTGCGGCTTGAGCACGCGGGCGGTTTGCAGGGTCATGTCGCCCTCCGCCACCGGCTTGCTCGTGCCCAGCTGATACCAGCGTTCCTCCATGATCGCCCACTTGCCTCCGAGGTGTCCCGGATCGATGGCAATGTGCAACCCGGCGAGGGGTTTGCCGACGGGAGCGGCCTTGAGCAGGCTGGCGGGGCTCCAGTAGCGCGGAGGCGACTTGGGTGCACCTAGGGTCGCGAATTTGATAACCTGGCCGGCGGGTTGGAAATCCGAATGGATGGTCACCGCCTTGTCCGTGAGGGTGCAATGCCAATTCTCTTTCAGGGCGTAGACTTCCCGCATGGCCTTTTCGAACTGAGCGCGGGTGAGGACTCCGTCGTATTTTTGGAGGGTCGTCCACTCCGGGATCTCGCCGAGGCCGGCGAGGCGCGGATCGGGAAGCGGTCCGGGATTGGGCTTGTCGGGAACGGATCGTGGGATGAGCAGGGTGCCGATCCCGACCCCAAGAGCGAGAATCGCTCCGGCGACGAGGAGAGGGGAGATTTTCCGGGTCGGATTAGGCATCTACAGTTGTCGTTCGGCGGGGACGTGTTTGACTTTCTGGGTAATCCTCCGCCAGCCGACTAATATCATAGAATTTGCAGAATGATCAGGATCCTGTTTTTGGGCGACGTGGTGGGAGAGCCCGGTCGCAAGGCCGTCATTGCCCGTCTCGCTGGGCTGAAGGAGGAAGAGAACCTCGATTTCATCGTGGTCAATGGCGAGAACGCGGCGGGCGGACGGGGGATCACTTCGAAGATCGCGATCGACCTCCTGCGGGCCGGGGCCGCTGTGATCACGACTGGCGATCACGTGTGGGATCAGCGGGAAATCATGGAGTATTTCCCAACCGAGCCGCGTCTCTTACGTCCCCTCAATTACACCGAGGGTGCGCCGGGAGAGGGAAGCGTGATCCTGGAAACCGCGAAGGGAAAGGTGGGGGTGATCAATGCTCAGGGCCGGGTTTTCATGAATCCGCCGCTCGAGAACCCATTGCCGGAAGTGGAAAAAGTGGCCGCAGCGATGCGGGCTGAAGGCGTAGGGCCGATCGTGGTCGACTTTCATGCCGAGGCCACCAGCGAGAAAATTGCGATGGGTCGGGCCCTGGACGGGAAGGTTTCCCTCGTGGTGGGCACGCACACTCATGTTCAGACCGCCGATGAGCAGATTTTTCCGGAGGGCACGGCCTATTTGACCGATTCGGGGATGTGTGGGCCGGCGGAGTCAGTGTTGGGACGGGAGATTCCCTCCGTTATTTGGCGTTTCCGGACGGGTTTGCCCACCAGGTTTCCGGTTGCGAAGGGGCCCGTGCGGCTCTGTGGCGTGATCGTGGATATCGAGGAAGAATCCGGGCGCGCGACCGCAGTGCGTCGGGTCAGTGAATTGTTCACGCCAGGTAATCAGACTTTCGCGCGCCCGGAATCTCCTCCCGAGAACGGCCAAGAGGGCGAAAAAACCGAGGGATGAGAGTCGTGAAAGAGGGGCTTGTTAGAGTTCAGGGCGATTTGGGGCTTAAAATTGGGGGGTTTGAACAAATTTATTTCCCTTCTACTTTTTTTTTGACAGAATAGCGGGCTTTGTTAATTTCCGCCCCGCTTCTGGCGGCGTTTGGTCTCTTCCCTCCTGCGGGACACTATGACTTTCATAGGGGTGAACTGTCCACGCGTCGAAATGAGCGAATACCTCGCTCATGTAGCTCAGGGGTAGAGCGCGTCCTTGGTAAGGACGAGGTCGTGGGTTCAATTCCCACCATGAGCTTTTGAGCGAAGCGAAAGAAAGATCAACATCAACCAAACAAATGGCCAAAGAACAGTTTGAACGGAATAAGCCCCACGTAAACGTCGGCACGATCGGCCACGTCGACCATGGGAAAACGACACTCACCGCGGCGATCACGATGGTCCTTGCCGAGAAAATGGGTAAGGGGGACGTGAAGGCTTATGATGAAATCGATGCCGCCCCCGAGGAAAAGGAGCGCGGAATCACTATTAATACCGCCCACGTCGAGTATGAGACCGAAAACCGCCACTACGCGCACGTTGATTGTCCGGGACACGCTGACTATGTGAAGAACATGATCACCGGTGCAGCTCAGATGGACGGAGCGATCCTAGTTTGCTCGGCCGCAGACGGGCCGATGCCCCAGACCCGGGAGCACATCCTCCTGGCCCGCCAAGTGGGGGTCCCCAAAATCGTGGTCTATCTCAACAAGATCGATCAGGTCGACGACGAGGAGCTTCTTGAGCTCGTTGAGATGGAAATTCGCGAATTGCTCAGCATGTATGATTTCCCAGGCGACGACATTCCGATTGTGAAGGGCTCTGCCCTCAAGGCGATCGAGGGAGACGCCGCCCAAAAGGAATCGGTCCTCAAGCTGATGGAAGCAGTGGATACCTACATTCCCGAGCCCGAGCGTCCGGTCGACAAGGACTTCCTGATGCCGGTCGAGGACGTGTTCTCGATTGAAGGTCGTGGCACGGTCGCTACCGGTCGCATCGAGCGCGGAATCGTTCACAAGATGGAAGAAGTCGAAATCGTCGGAATGAAAGAGACCGCGAAGACGACGGTCACCGACATCGAGATGTTCCGGAAGCTCCTCGACGAAGGACGGGCCGGCGACAATGTGGGCCTCCTCCTGCGCGGAGTGAAGAAAGAGGACATCGAGCGCGGTCAGGTGATCGCCAAGACCGGTTCCGTGAAGCCGCACTCCAAGTTCGAAGCTGAGGTTTATGTTCTCTCCAAGGACGAGGGTGGCCGTCACACACCGTTTTTTGCGAACTACCGGCCGCAGTTTTACTTTCGGACGACGGATGTGACTGGCAGCACCGAGCTTCCCAAGGGAGTTGAAATGGTGATGCCTGGTGATAACGTCACTCTCAACGTCACGCTCATCACCCCAATTGCGATGGAAGAAACGATGCGTTTCGCCATTCGCGAAGGTGGCCGCACGGTCGGAGCCGGCCGGGTAGCCAAAATCATCGAGTAACCTACGCTCTACGAATTAACTAGTATTAAGGACTTATTTCAAGGGGCACTCGGGCTGATCGCCGGGGTGCCCCTGACGCGCCTCAAAAGGACAGTAGCTCAATTGGTAGAGCATCGGTCTCCAAAACCGAGGGTTGTGAGTTCGAGTCTCGCCTGTCCTGCCAGCTAACAAATCAATAACCAGCCAGATGTTCAGGAAAATATCCACCTTCGTGGGCGAAGTGAAAGGTGAACTCCGCAAGGCTTCATGGCCCTGGGATCCCGATCCCAAGGTCAAAGGCTTCAAGAAGTATAAGGAGCTCATCGATTCCACGGTGGTCATCATTATCGCGATGATTCTCCTCGCTGCCTACGTTGGCCTGTGGGACCTGATCCACCGGGAAGTGGTGGATCTCCTGACCAGGCTGGGACGCTGATTGAGAGCCCGGACGTCCCTACCGACATGCCTACCATCCCACCAGCATCCAAACAATGGTACGTTGTCCACGTTCTCTCCGGACAGGAGCAGAAGGTGGCCAAGCGGATTCGCGCTCTGACCGAGAAGGAGGAGCTCAAGGACAAGATCTTCGAAGTCCTTGTTCCGACCGAAATGGTTTCCGAGATCCGCCGTGGTAAAAAGACCGAGACCAAGCGGAAGTTTTACCCTGGCTACATCATCGTGAACATGGGCCTGATCACAGAGGACAACCTCCTGGAGGAGGAGACCTGGTATGTCATCAAGGAGATGGACGGTGTGATTGGCTTTGCCGGCACCAAGAATCGTCCCATTCCGATGCGGCAGCGCGAGGTCGACAGCATGTTGGCCCAGATCAAGGAGCGCGAAGATTCGGTGCGCCCCGGCATCAGTTTCGAAGTCGGCGACACCGTGAAAGTGGCCGACGGTCCCTTCGAGAGCCAGAATGGCATCGTCGAGGAAATCGACGAAGAGAAGGGCAAACTGCGCGTGGCCGTCACCATCTTCGGGCGTTCCACTCCGGTTGAACTCGAGTTTTGGCAGGTCGAACGGGCCTGACCCCCCAGCAATTTCCCCACCCCACTCACACATCATGGCAAAAGAAGTCAAAGGCACCCTCAAACTCCAGATCCTGGCTGGTCAGGCGAATCCCTCCCCTCCGGTTGGTCCTGCCCTCGGTCAGGCTGGCGTGAACATCATGCAGTTTTGCAAGGATTTCAACGCTGCGACTCAAGCGCAGTCCGGCGATCTCCTTCCCACCATCATCACGGTTTACGCGGACGCGAGTTTCTCGTTCGTGACCAAGATGCCACCGGCAGCGGTGCTTCTGAAGAAGGCGGCCAACATCGCGTCCGGATCGGGCGAGCCGAACCAGCAGAAGGTTGGCAAGATCAGCAAGGAGAAACTGATGGAGGTCGTGAAGATCAAGATGCCGGACCTCAATACCAACGATCCTGAGCAAGCGGCCAAGATTCTGGCGGGAACCGCCCGGCAAATGGGCCTCGAGATCGAAGGCATGTAGAAGGCAAATTCAGATCTCGTCGTTCAAAAGAAAGATCTCAGTAGCACCACAACCGCAGGAGGGTCCCGAAGGGGTCCACTCGCACTGCAACCAAACCAATGGCAACCAAACGAAGTAAACGATACCAAAAGGCTGCGGAGCTGGTCGAAGACCGCCCCTACGCCCTTGCGGAAGCTGTGGGAACCCTTAAGAAGTTTCCCGCTCCGAAATTTGATCCCACCGTCACCCTCTCCTTCCGCCTCGGGGTGGACCCCAAGAAGAGCGACCAGACGGTGCGTGGCAGCGTCTCGCTCCCGCATGGCACCGGAAGGAATGTCCGGATCGCGGTCTTCGCGCAGGGCGAGGCCGCCAAAGCCGCGACGGATGCCGGGGCCGATTTTGTTGGCTACGAGGATCTCATCAAGAAGGTTCAGGAAGGCTTCACTGATTTTGATGCCGCGATTGCCACTCCGGATGCGATGGCTGAGGTGCGCAAGATTGCGCGGGTCCTTGGCCCACGCGGCTTGATGCCGAACCCGAAAACCGGCACCGTGACGGATGATACTGCCAAGGCGGTGCAGGCCGCGAAGGCCGGCAAGGTCGACTACAAGCTCGACAAGAGCGGCAACGTGTCCGGGGCCATCGGGAAAGCCTCCTTCAGCGAAGACAAACTTCAAGAGAACGCGAGCTCCTTCATTGAGAGCGTCGTCAAAGCCAAGCCTGCGTCGGCCAAGGGCAACTACATCCAGAGCATTACTCTTGCCGCCACGATGTTGCCTGGTCTGCGCCTCGACAACAATTCCCACTCCAGCGCCGAATAACGCCATGAATCCCGATAAGAAAATCATCGTCGACGAGTTGCTGACCCGGGTGAACGGATCTCCGTTCCTCTTGGTGGTCGAGTATACCGGAATGACCGTGCCGCAGTTCAGCGAGCTGCGCAACCGGCTGTGGGAGGGCGGGGCCGAGTGCCACGTCGCCAAGAATACTCACATGAAGCGTGTGCTGGCGGAAGCCGGCATGCCCGAGATGGACGAGGTCCTTTCCGGACAGACCGCCTTTGTCACCGGGGAGTCTGATGTGTGCGGCGCCGCCAAGGTGGTGAAGAATTTCGCGAAGGAGTTTGAACGTCCGGCCGTGAAGGGAGGTCTCCTTGACGGGGAGATCCTTGACGAAGCGCAAGTAGCGATCCTGGCGGATCTGCCGCCACGCGAGGTGCTCCTCGGCATTCTCCTCGGAGTGATCAACCAGCCGGCGACCATGCTGGCCCGCGTCCTCAACGAGCCCGGAGCCTCTCTGGCCCGGGTCGTCAAAGCCAAGCACGAAGGTGAAGCGTAGACTAAGAATTTGAATGGATAGCCAAAGACGCTTCGGCGCCCGCGGCTGGTAAACAACAATGGTTCCTCGTCGGATCGCTGGCTGGCGGTCTGAAACGACACGGAGCTCCGTAAACGACGATACCGAAAGACAAATACAATGGCTGATATCAACACAATCGCAGAAGAACTTGGAAAGCTCACCGTTCTGGAAGCTTCCGAACTCGTTAAGAAACTTGAAGATGAGTGGGGCGTAAGCGCTGCTGCTCCCGCTGCTGCCGTCATGGCGGCACCCGTCGCTGCCGAGGCAGCAGAAGAGAAAACCAAATTCGACGTGTCTCTCGAGAGCATCGGTGGCAACAAGATCTCGGTCATTAAGGCCGTGCGCGAAGTTGCCAGCGGACTCGGACTAGCCGATGCCAAGAAGCTCGTTGAGAGCGCCCCAGTCAATGTGCTGGAAGGTGCTTCCAAAGACGACGCGGAGACCGCCAAGGCCAAGCTTGAAGAAGCTGGTGCCACCATCGTCCTCAAGTAACCGGCTTTTTTCGGTCGGGGCGGATGCCCCGGCCGGGCCAGCCTGGTTCGACTGCAGTTTTTGCCCCGGAGAGGACAACGATTGAAGTCGGAGCAGTTGCCCCGAAACAGTTTACATAGGGGAATCCTTCCCCGCCCTGAGATCCCGCAAATCGCCTTCCGAAAGGTAAGGCGCCAATCCCACCAACTGAAAGAAGACTACTATGGCTGAACGCCGGTACTTCGGAAAAATCGAAGAAGTTATTGAGCCGCCAAACCTCATCGAGGTTCAGAGCAAATCCTACGAAGACTTTCTGCAGAAGGACATCGCGCCTTCGCAGCGGACCGAGACCGGTCTGCAGGCGGTCTTCAAGGAAGTATTCCCGATTACCAGCTACGATGAAACCATCGAGCTGGATTTTGGGGCTTACGATATCGAGAACCCGAAAATGACGGCTCTCGAGGCTCTTCGTTCAGGCGAAACCTTCAGTGCGGCGCTCTATGTGACCTTCAAATTGAAGGACGAAACGGGCACCAAGAAGGAGCGCGTCTATATGGGCGAGCTTCCCATGATGACCCGCCGGGGCACTTTTGTGATCAATGGTGCGGAGCGCGTGATCGTCTCTCAGCTCCACCGTTCGCCGGGAATCTGCTTTGAGAAGTCGATTCACCTCAATGGCAAGATTCTCCACTCCTTCCGAATCATTCCGGATCGCGGCTCGTGGCTCGAAGTCCAGTTCGACACCAACGACCTGCTTTACGTCTATCTCGACCGTCGTCGTCGTCGCCGCAAGTTCCTGGCGACCACCTTCCTGCGGGCATTGGGCTATCCCACCGAGCGGGATCTCATCGATCAGTTTTACTCGATCAAGAAGCTGAAGCTCAGCGAGTCCATGGACGAGGAAGAACTCAGCCCGATGGTTCTCTTCGAAGACATCAAGGACGGGGACCTCGTGGTGGCCCGGGCCTATGATCCGCTCACGATTGGAGTGGTGCGCCAACTCCTGGCGCTCAAGCACAAGACGATTCAGGTGATCGACTCTCGTGAAGACGAGATTCTCCTCAAGTCGCTTCGCAAGGATCCGGCAAAGGATGAAGAGAGTGCCCTCAAGGATATCTACAAGAAGTTGCGTCCCGGCGATCCGCCGACCGCTTCCAATGCTCGCGCTCTTCTCAAGCGTCTCTTCTTCGATCCGAAGAAGTACGATCTTACCCGCGTGGGTCGCTACAAAATCAATCAGAAGCTCCATCTCAAGGTCGATTCGAGCGAGCGCATCATGGTGCCGGAAGATTTCCTGGCCGCCGTGAAATACCTCCTCCGCCTCAAGCAAGGGGAGGGCATGATCGATGACATCGATCACCTGGGCAGTCGCCGGGTGCGTGCGGTGGGCGAATTGCTTGCCAACCAGTGCCGGGTGGGTCTGGCCCGCACGGAACGCTTGGTAAAGGAGCGCATGACTCTCTTCGATGTGAACATTGAGGGAATGACGCCCCAAAAATTGATCAACCCTAAGGCTTTGAGTGCAGTGGTGCGCGACTTCTTCGGTCGGAGCCAGCTCAGCCAGTTCATGGACCAAACCAACCCTCTCGCGGAGCTCACGCACAAGCGTCGTCTCTCTGCGCTCGGACCAGGTGGTTTGAACCGCGACCGCGCCGGATTCGAAGTTCGGGATGTGCACCCTTCGCACTACGGACGGATCTGCCCGATTGAGACTCCGGAAGGACCCAATATTGGTCTCATCAACTCGATGTGCACCTATGCGCGCATCAATGAATTTGGATTCATCGAGACGCCCTACCGCAAGGTGAAAAAGGGGAAGGTGACGAACCAGATTGAGTATGTCACGGCCGACCAGGAAGAGACCTTCATCATCGCACAGGCGAACAACCCGATCGACAAGGACGGGGCGTTCACGACCAAGCGAGTGACCGCGCGTGAGCGAGGAGAGTTCCTTGAAATGGATCCCGAGAAGGTCGATTACATGGACGTTTCTCCGAAGCAGCTTGTTTCGGTGGCCGCGGGAATGATTCCCTTCCTCGAGCACGATGATGCCAACCGCGCGCTCATGGGCTCGAACATGCAGCGCCAGGGCGTGCCGCTTCTCGTTTCTCACGCTCCCTACGTCGGGACTGGTCTTGAGGAGAAAGCTGCCCGCGATTCACGTGCCGTGATCGTGGCCGAAGCAGATGGCGTCGTGGCCGCCTCGACCGCTGAATTCATCGTCACGACCAAGGATGGCGAGCTCCCGGTTTCCGACGAGAGATTTCTCAGTGAGCCCGAGTCCGTGAAGACCAAGCCGGAGAAGGGCATCTTTGTCTATCCGCTGCGCAAGTTCATGCGTTCCAACGCGGGAACATGTATCAACCAGAAGCCGTTGGTGCGCTCTGGTCAGAAAATCAAGAACGGCGATATCATCGCGGATGGTCCCAACACCGATAAGGGTGAGCTCGCGCTTGGGCGGAATGTCCTCGTGGCCTTCATGCCTTGGAACGGATACAACTTCGAGGATGCCATCGTCATCTCGGAGCGTCTGGTGAAAGAGGACGTCTACACCTCGATTCACATCAGTGAATTCGACGTGGCGGCTCGTGACACCAAGCTCGGTCCGGAAGAAATTACCCGTGATATTCCCAATGTCGGGGAAGAAGCCCTGAAGAACCTCGATCACGACGGCATTGTGCGCATCGGCGCCGAGGTGAAGCCTGGGGATATCCTGGTTGGTAAGATCACGCCCAAGAGTGAAACCGAGCTTGCTCCGGAAGAGCGCCTTCTGCGGGCGATCTTCGGGGAAAAAGCTGCGGATGTGAAGGACACCTCCTTGCGCGTTCCCTCCGGGTGCACCGGCATCGTGCAGGATATCCGGATCTCAACCCATGGCCTGGCACGGCGGAAGGCGGAAGACGTCAACCCCGCTGAGATGAAGAAGCAGGTCAAGAAGATCACGGACGATCACAAGAAGAAAAAGGACCTTCTGACCGATCAACTCACCGAGAAGCTGTCTGACATTCTTCTGGGAGAAAAAATTCCCCTCGACGTAGTCAATGCGCAGAGCGGGGAGATCATCATTCCGGCCAACCGGAAGATCACCAAGACGCTCCTGCGCAAGCTGGCGGCGGTCTACGATCACATTGAGATCGATCCGAGCCCGATTCGGAACAAGATCCTTGAAATCATCTCGTCCTTCGAAGGACGATTCGGGGAGCTCGATGCCGACCGTGAACGGCGCCTCGACCAAATCGAGAGCGGGGACGAAATCGATCCCGGGGTCGTCAAGGAAGCGAAGGTCTTCGTGAGTGCCAAGCGGAAGCTTTCCGTTGGTGACAAGATGGCTGGACGCCACGGAAACAAAGGAGTGGTCGCCGTGATCGTTCCTGAAATGGACATGCCATATCTCGACGATGGCACGCCGGTCGATATCTGCCTCAACCCGCTCGGGGTGCCTTCCCGAATGAACGTGGGACAGGTTCTTGAAACGCACCTCGGAGTGGCCGCGATGGCTCTTGGGTTTACGGTCGCCACCCCGATTTTCGATGGGATTTCGGAGAAAAAGATCTGGGAATACATGTCGGAGGCCAAGAAGGTCGAGGGGTTCACCTGGATCGGCGACGGCAAGGACGGCACGGTGGGCGGTAAGAGTACGCTCCACGACGGCCGGACCGGCGAAGCCTTCCACAACCCGGTGGTGGTGGGACAAATTTACATGCTGAAGCTGGGCCACCTGGTGGCTGACAAGATTCACGCCCGGGCGGTGGGACCGTACAGCCTCGTTACCCAGCAGCCGTTGGGTGGTAAGGCCCAATACGGTGGTCAGCGTTTCGGGGAGATGGAGGTCTGGGCCCTCGAGGCCTACGGGGCAGCATACACCCTGCAGGAACTCCTCACTGTAAAATCAGATGATGTGCAGGGACGAACGAGGATTTACGAGGCGATTGTCAAAGGCGACAACACGTTGGATGCGGGCACGCCGGAGTCCTTCAACGTTCTCATTAAGGAAATGCAATCCCTCGGACTCGATATACGGCCTGGCCGACGCGGGGCCGTGGCGATTGAGGGCGGCGACTTCAATCTCGATGACCTCACGATCTAACCCCGAACCGAAATCCTGACTACTTTACGAAATCATGAGTGTTGAAACCAATTTGCGCGAACTATACGGGGTCGACGAAAAGCCGGAGGCCTTTGACCAGGTTTCCATCACGGTCGCTTCGCCCGAGGTCATCCGTTCCTGGAGCCGCGGTGAAGTGAAGAACCCGGAGACCATCAACTACCGAACCTTCAAACCTGAGAAGGGGGGACTCTTCTGCGAACGGATCTTTGGACCGACTCGCGACTGGGAGTGTGCCTGTGGCAAGTACAAGCGAATCAAGCACAAGGGTGTGATCTGCGACCGTTGCGGCGTGGAGGTGACCTTGTCCCGGGTGCGTCGGGAGCGCATGGGCCATATCGAGTTGGCCGTGCCCGTGACCCACATCTGGTTCTACAAGTGTATGCCGAGCCGAATCGGCCTCATGCTTGACATGAGCGCGCGCCACCTTGAGCGCGTGATCTACTACGAGGACTACATCGTCACCGATCCGGGAAAGACTGCGCTTGAGCGCGGACAACTCCTCACCGAGTCCGAGCTTCGCGATGCGGAAGAAGACTATGGTGAAGATGCTTTCCGGGCCGGGATGGGGGCAGATGCGATTCGCGATCTTCTCAGCCAGTGCAAACTCGACGAGATTCTCGTGAAGCTTGAGGAGGACATGGAGAACACGCGTTCCAAGCAGACTCGCAAGAAGCTCGCCAAGCGACTCAAGCTGGCCCAAGGATTCAAGGGAGTATCCTCGCGCCCCGAGTGGATGATCCTGACGGTTCTTCCTGTCATTCCGCCGGACCTCCGGCCGCTGGTGCCGCTGGAAGGCGGTCGTTTTGCGACCTCTGACCTGAACGATCTTTATCGCCGGGTCATCAACCGGAACAATCGACTCAAGAACCTGCTCCAGTTGAAGACTCCTGAGGTCATCATCCGGAACGAGAAGCGCATGTTGCAGGAAGCGGTGGACGCTCTCTATGACAATGGTCGCCACGGCCGGGCCGTGACGGGCGCAGGCAACCGTCCGCTCAAGTCACTTTCCGACATGTTGAAGGGTAAGGGAGGCCGCTTCCGCCAAAACCTTCTCGGGAAGCGGGTTGATTACTCGGGTCGCTCAGTGATCGTGATCGGGCCGGATCTCAAGCTGCACCAGTGTGGTCTTCCCAAGAAGATGGCCCTCGCCCTCTTCGAGCCCTTCATCATCCGTCGGCTCAAGGAGCTTGGCTACTGCCACACCGTGCGCTCCGCCAAGAAGATGATCGATCGTAAGACGACCGAAGTCTGGGACATCCTGGAAGAGGTCACACGCGGGCATCCCGTCATGCTGAACCGGGCTCCCACCCTGCACCGACTTTCGATCCAGGCCTTCGAACCGGTCCTCATTGAGGGGTCCGCCATCCGCCTGCACCCGCTGACTTGCTCCGCCTACAATGCGGATTTCGATGGCGATCAAATGGCGGTGCACGTTCCGCTTTCGGTGGAAGCCCAGATGGAAGCGCGGCAGTTGATGCTGGCTCCCAACAACATCTTCTCGCCTGCGAGTGGTCGTCCCATCACCACTCCTACGCAGGACATCATCCTCGGGACCTACTACCTCACCTACACGCGTCCGAACTCGCGTCCCGGTGATGAAGATCCGATCCCGACCTTCGAGAATCCTACCGAGGTCGAGTTCGCCTTGGCCTCGCGCAAGGTGGACTATCACGGCTGGATCCGGGTGCGTAACCCGGACTACGGGAAGGAGACAATTTTCGGGGACAAAGACCTCAAGATGCTCATCACTTCGCCTGGTCGGGTGCGCTTCAATGAGATCTGGCCGGATGGGCTTGGCTTCATCAACCAGACGATTGGGAAAAAGCAAATAGGCGACATCATCTGGCGTTGTTACCAGGTGGCAGGTCAGGCCGACACGGTCAAAACTCTTGATGCCTTGAAGGACCTAGGCTTCCGCGAAGCGACCCGCTCCGGGTGCTCGATCGGAATCGTCGACATGGTCATTCCGGACGAGAAGGAGCCCGAGATCAAGAAGGCCTACGACGAGGTCGAGAAAGTCTCCAAGCACTATCGCAACGGGATCATTACCGACGGGGAGCGCTATCAGAAGGTGATCGATATTTGGACCCGCGCGACGGACAACATCGCGAACGTGCTCTTCCGCAAGTTGGAGTTCAACGAAGGGGGAGAGACGGCGAACCCGCTCTTCATGATGGTCGATTCCGGCGCCCGTGGTAACAAGAACCAGATCAAGCAGCTTTCCGGAATGCGGGGCCTGATGGCCAAGCCTTCTGGTGAGATTATTGAGCGACCGATTACCTCAAACTTCCGCGAGGGACTCTCAGTGCTTGAATACTTCATCTCCACGCACGGTGCGCGGAAAGGTCTGGCTGACACCGCTCTCAAGACCGCGGACTCGGGCTACATGACCCGCAAGCTGGTCGACGTTTCCCAGGATGTCATCGTTACGCAGCAGGACTGCGGCACGGTGCAGGGTCTCGTCGTGCACGCGATTTACGCGGGTGACGAAGAATCCGCCTCTCTCGCGACGCGGGTCTTCGGGCGAGTCTCCTGTGTGAAGGTGACCGATCCCGTTTCCGGGGAAGTCATCGTGGATGTGAACGATCTTCTCACCGAGGTGCGATCCAAGCGTATCGAAGACATCGGTCACGAGCGCCTCAAGATTCGTTCCGCCCTGACCTGTGAGTCGGAGCGTGGATGTTGCCGTGCTTGTTACGGCCTGAATCTCGCGACCGGGAATTATGCCAAGATTGGTGAAGCGGTGGGCATTATTGCCGCCCAGTCCATTGGTGAGCCAGGGACGCAACTGACGATGCGGACTTTCCACTCAGGAGGGGTGGCGATCGGTGCCAACAAGCAGCCCTTCATCGAGGCGCGCTCCAAGGGTGTCTTGCACTACCAGGATCTCCGGGTGGTGGAAGACGTCGAAGGAAACTACGTCGTGCTCAACAAGAACGGCAATGTTTCAGTCCGCGATGTGAACGGCCTTGAGCTCGAGTTGCACAAAATCGTGGTGGGCTCTGTGATTTCCGTGAAGGACGGAGCCGAGGTCGCCAAGGGGGACCAGATCGCGACCTGGGATCCGCACAGTGTGCCCATCATTACCGAGATGGCTGGAGCGGTGGAATTCCGCGACATGATCCCGGGAATTACGGTGCAGACCGAGACCGACAAGGAAACCGGCAAAAAGGGGATGACCGTCACCGAGCACAAGGAAGACCTTCACCCCCAGGTGGTGATTGTTGATAAGAAGTCGGGCGAGGTCCTCGCCAGCTACTCTGTCCCGGTAGGTGCGCACCTCTCCGTCAAGGAGAAGCAGAAAATCGCTGGGGGCACGCAGCTTGCGCGGACGCCTCGCAAGGTGACCAAGACCAAGGACATCACCGGTGGTCTTCCGCGGGTGGCTGAGCTCTTCGAAGCTCGTCGTCCCAAGGATGCCTGCGTGATCGCCAAGATCGACGGGGTGATTTCCTTCGGCGCCAACGTGCGCGGCAAGAAGAAGGTCATCGTGACTCACGAAGAGTCCGGCGAGTCTGTTGATCACCTCGTGCAGATGGGCCGTCACATGACGGTCGCGGAAGGTGACACCGTGGCTCGGGGAGACCAGATTACGGAAGGTCCCGTGGCTCCGGAAGATCTCCTTGAGGCCTGCGGTGTGCAGGAACTCCAAGAACACCTGGTGAACGAAGTGCAGTCGGTCTATCGCGCCCAGGGTGTGGAGATCAACGACAAGCACATCGAGATCATCATCCGCCAGATGCTGCGCAAGGTGAAGATCAGCGATCCGGGTGACACCAGCTTCCTCTGGGGTGATCAGGTCGAGCGGATGACCTTCAAGAAAGAAAACGAGGAGATGATTGAGCAGGGTGGTAAGCCGGCGGAAGCCGAGCCCGTCCTTCTCGGGATCACCAAGGCCTCTCTTGAGACCGAGTCCTTCATTTCTGCCGCGTCCTTCCAGGATACCACGCGGGTGCTCACCGATGCGGCTACCCTTGGCAAAGTGGATTACCTCAAAGGCTTCAAGGAGAACGTGATCATGGGTCACCTGATTCCGGCCGGAACCGGATTCGACACTCACCGCGATATCGATATCGAGTTCACGGTCGAGGAGCCCGAGCCGCAGGTCGAAGAGGCTCCGCAGGAAGCCGATACGGCCTAAGGGAAGACCTCCTGTTTTGAATTCACTGCCGGGCCGCTTTCGCGGCTCGGCAGTTTCATTTTGATACTGTATCAACTCAGGTGATGGCGCGGCATAAGCCAAAATCCGGAGGGCGAGCAAATCGGCACACGGCCGAGCGGGCTGATTTGCAGGCCACGCACGAGGGGGATTTGCGCAAGATCCTTGAGGAGAGCGCATGCCCGTTCATCCTGATACTGGACAGTGTGCAGGATCCGCACAACCTGGGTGCGATTCTCCGCAGTGCGGACGGAGCCGGAGTGGATCTCGTGATTGCACCCAAGGATCGAGCCGTTGGCATCACGGAGGTGGTGCGTCGCATCTCGGTGGGGGCCGCCGACTCGGTGCGCTTCATGCGAGTGACCAATCTTGCCCGGACCATGGAGGAATTGAAGGAAGCGGGTGTGTGGCTGGTGGGAACCTCGGATCGGGGGAAGGAAAGTCTCTACGACGTGGATTTGAGTGGACCTCTCGCGATCGTGATGGGTGGGGAAGGACCCGGACTTCGTCGCTTGAGCGAGGACAAGTGCGATTTTCTGGTGCAGATTCCGATGAAGGGGAGGGTGGATTGTTTGAACGTGAGTGTGGCTACCGGGGTGTGTCTCTTCGAAGCGCGTCGCCAGCGGGATGGAGCGTCCGCGAAACCGTGAACGAACTCCCTGCCAACGGGATGGAGGAACCGATCCGAATCCTTTCCGACCTTCATCTCGCCCATCCTGCATCCAAGGTTGATCGGGTGGAAGCCTTGCGTCCGCTTCTCGCCGGTGCGCGGACGGTGATCTTCAACGGAGACACCTGTGAGCAGAGTTGTTGGGAGTGGCGGGAGAAGGGGGCCGAGGATTTGGCGACCTTGAAGGACATATGCGCGGAGGAAGGAGTGACTCCCGTTTTTCTTCCCGGGAACCACGATCCCGAGATCGCGGACCTTGGGTGGCTCGAGCTCGCGGGCGGGGCGATATTCATCACGCACGGACATGCGCTCTACTCGGAGGTTGCGCCGTGGACTCACGAGTTTCTGTTCCGAAAGGACGAGGTGTGGAAGCTGGTTGAGAAACGGAACAGGGTCGGGAATGACTTATCTCACCATTGGGAGACGACCCGCCTGGTCACCGAGGTCCTGAAACCAAAAGTGGCCCGCAAACTGGGAAAGAAGAGTGATAATTATCTCCTCAGCGCCCTGTGGCCGCCGGAGCGTTGTTACAACATCCTGCGGGTGTGGCTGACGATGGTGGCCACCGCTGACCGGTTCGCGCAGCGCCACCGACCCCAGACCGAGCTCTTTCTCTTTGGACACTTCCATCGTCCGGGAGTTTGGGAGCGGGGTTCGCGCAGCATCATCAACACCGGAGCCTTCATGCCGGGATCCCAACCGCTGGTGGGCGAGTTGCGGGATGGATGGTTCCGCCTCCGAGACGTGGAACAGGGAGATGGCGAGTTTCGCCTCGGCGCAGCCCGGAGCACAATGCGAATCAGCGAGTGAGGGGCCGGGGTCGTCTCCTGGTTCCCGACTTCCGGCTCAGCGCTCACTCCTCTCTCAGGGCATAGTGAATATGCGGAGCGTAGAGTGCCGGTTCCAAGAGAAACGAGTCGTGCCCCTTGTCAGAGTGCACAGTGAGATACATCGGCTCGAGACCCGCCTCCTCCAGAGTGGTGACCAGCTTCGCCTGTTCCTCAGGATAGAAGCAGAAGTCCGAGTCGATTGAGAATACGAGGAAGCGATGGTTGGCCTTGCGGCAACGCTCGAAGAGTTCGGCCTCGTCCTCCGCATCGCCTTCGCGCGTCGCCTCGTAGCGGGACCACATGTCGATGATGCGGAGGTAGGTGTTGGCATCGAAGCGGCGGACGAACTTTTTTCCCTGATAGAGCATATAGCTCTGGAACTGATCGCGGACCTGGTACCAGGAGAGCGCGTCGCCCTGCTGGATGACATCGCGCCGGGCGCGCCGTTCGAAGGCGTCCAGATGCACGAAGGTCTTGTGCGAGATCATGCGGGCGAGGGCGAGACCAAGGTCCGGGTGCCCGACATCATAGTAGTCACCGCCGTTGAAGAAGGGATCGTTCTCAATGGCGAGAATCTGCTCGAAGAGGATGAGGCGATTGAGGACGGTGGTTTTGATTCCGCTCGCGACCGAGATGATGGTGCGGACGCGCTCAGGATAGTTGGTGGCAAAGGTGAGGGAAGCGAGGCCACCCACCGAGGGGCCGACCACGGCCTGCAGGCATTCAATTCCGAGATGATCGAGGAGGAGGGAAGCGACCCGGGCTTGATCAGAGATGGAGACGTGGGGAAAGGTGGAACCGTAGGGTTCGCCCGTGGTGGGATTGGTGGAGGCCGGGCCGGTCGAGCCGTAGCAACCACCCAGAAGATTGAAGCAGAGCACGAAGTGCTTGTTGGTGTCGATCGCCTTGCCGGGACCGACGCAGCCGTTCCACCAACCATCGTGGACATCTTCATTCCAGAGGGATCCCGCTTCAGGGAGGTCTGGGTTGAGGCCGGAGACATGCTGGCTGCCCGAGAGGGCGTGAAAGATCAGAATCGCGTTTGATTTCCCGGCATTGAGTTGGCCCCAGGACTCGTAGGAGAGCTGAACGGCACGAAGCTCGCCTCCTTCGCGCAGGTTGAGAGGCGAGTCTCCCACCGTGACTGCTTGGAAGAGCTTGGATTGGACGCGTTCCTGATTTTTGGACACAGGTCGGAAATACGCCGAACGGGATCGAATGAAAACGGATTATTTTGACAAGGCCTGCTCGGAAGGATGAAAAGGGGCGTGGAGACGACCGTGGGCTACAAGGAATGGGGGGCCGTGTGCAAGGCCCTCGGCACTGGGGGGCAGAGTTTACTGCTGCGGAAGGGAGGGATTCACGAAGGGCGGGAAGGATTCTCCTTCAAACACGACCGCTTCTGGCTGTTCCCGACCCGCTTTCATGCCCAGTCCGAACAGGTGCGGGTGGACGAGGAAGAGGATGAGTCCGGGGAGTCGGGAGAATGGCAGGTGGGGGACGCAGTGCCGCTGCAGTATTACTGTGAAGCAGTGTGGGCCAGGACGCTGAGCGACTGGAAGAAGGTCGCCGAGCTTGAGCGCTTTCACGTTTGGACGGAGAGCTTGGTGCGAGAGCGCTTTGACTGCGGCGAAGTTCAGCAGATTCACTGCGCCCTGGTACGGGTTTCCGCGTTGGCGGAGCCGCGCATGATTCCCTACCAGAAAAAGTACGGTGGGTGCCGGACATGGGTGGACTTGCCGGCCTTGCCAGAGAGGATGGAATCCGGTCCGGTGTTGGGGAAGAAGGAGTTTTCCGAGCTGGCGAGAGCGCTCGAAGAGATCGTGGGCTAGGGAGGGTGGGCTGCTTGGGACGAACCGCAGACCCGGAGGGTCTGCACGGATCAACTCCACGCCTGAGCTGTGATGTCTCCTGATCAGGACGGAGGGGTCGCAGATCGCAGAGTCCTGTTAGACCAGTCCAGCCGATTCGAGTGCAATGCGGGCGGCTCCGATCATGCCGGCCTCGTTTCCAAACTGGGCAGGGACGATGGTGAGGTGATCCTTGAAGGGTCCGCTGAGCTGGCTGGCGAGGGATGCGTAGAGAGGATCGAAAAGAAGGGAGCCCGCCTGGGCAACCCCTCCGCCGATCACGATGATCTCCGGGTTGAGGAGATAGCAGCAGTCGACCAGGGAGCTCGCCAGCTGGGCCGCGGCGTCGATCCAGATTTGCGATGCAATCTCATCACCATTCCGCGCCGCGGTCGCGAGTTCGGAGGGCTGGCACGTGGCGAGGGATTTTTCGATGCCCTTGCGCGCGTAGGCGAACTGCGCTTCGGCGGCGAGTTCGTTGTTGCCGATGTAGTCCTCGAGCGCGCCGAGATTGCCATAGGCCCCCTTGCGGCCTTCGTAGTGAATGGAGGCTTGGCCCAGCTCCCCGGCAGCCGAGCGCGCACCGCGGATGAATATCCCGTGCGAGACAATGCCACCTCCCACCCCGGTTCCGAGAGTGAGGGCCACGACATGGTTGCAGCCGCGGGCGGCGCCCAGTTTCCATTCGGCGTAGGTCATGGCATTGGCGTCGTTCTCCACCTGGCAGGGAAGATCGCAGCGCTTGGCAAACTCATCGCGCATCGGAACATCCTGCCAGCCGGGGACGTTGGAGAGGTTGTGAACAAACCCGTTGGTGAAGTCGACGAAGCCAGGCATGCCGATGCCAACCGCGGCGATGGCAGGATGCCTCTCCCGCAGGGCCTGGGTGGTTTCGGCCATGGCGTCGATCAAACTTGGAGCGTCGGGAAAATTTCGAGTCGTGAGGCGGTCCGCGGTCGCGATGATCTTGGGCCCATCCACCACGCCGCACTTGACCGAAGTGCCTCCAAAATCGATGCCGATGGCAAGGGGAGAGTTACTCATGGGGATGAATCTTAGCAAGGAACGGGTTACGGATCTAACCAATGTTCCGTTCGCCGATCAGTTGAATTCCCTCCAGTGTAAGATTGGGAATAATTTCGTGAACCTCAGGGAGACCCTCCGCGATGAGGGTCGCGTCACCACCGGTGGCCACGATGTTGGGATCGCCCTCGAGCTCCCCGCAAATGCACTGGAGGATTTCGCGAATCATGCCGCGATACCCGTAGACCGCTCCGGCCCGCATGGCTTCAGTAGTTGATTTTCCGATCGCAGATTTTGGTTCGGCGAGATCGATTTGAGGGAGCAGGGCGGTGCGCCGATGAAGATAGGTGGTCATGGAGGCCAGCCCGGGAGCGATCACCCCTCCGAGATAACAGGCCCGCTCGCCTGCCTTCGTGCGAGCTTTCCTCTTCAGTGCGAAAGCGGGTCCTGGCAAGCCGACGACATCGAAGGTGACGGCCGTGCCAAAGTCGATGACGATTGCAGGCGTCCCGGAGTGGTCGTGCACGGCCACCGCATTGGCAAGACGATCTGCCCCAATCTCCTCGGGGGCGGGATAGTCGATGCCGATGGGGAGCTCGCTTTGGTGGGAAATGAAATGCATTGGTTTGGCGGCGAGCATCTCGCGAAGGAGCGCGGCCTTATTTGGCACCACGGAGGACACCACCACGGCATCGAATTCGAACTGGGCGCTGAGATGAGTGATCAACTTGGGATCGAGGTCCTTGGTGGGAACTCGCTCAAGATGGGAATCCAAGCCCGTCGGGGTCCCGAGCGCAAACTTCGTGCGGGTGTTCGAATTGTCGATGAGGAGCAGGCGCATCGCTGAAGACAGGGAAGCAAGGACCGCCTCTGATGGGAAAGAAAAAGGCCGCGGAACTAGTCCGCGGCCTGAAGTTTGGTCTTAAGTAGTTGATTTAGAACTCCGCGTGCTCGACGCCATAGGCTGGAACACCGTGTTCGGCCACATCCAGCCCTTCAATTTCCTCCTGCTCATCGACCCGGACGCCCATCACGAGCTTGATCCGGTCGAACATGATGATCGCGAAGACGACGATCGTTCCAGCCACTCCACCCGCGATCACTGCGCCGAGGATGGACATCTGGTCGGCCCCGGCCGTGATTCCGACGAGACCGGCCAGGATTCCATTGAGAGCCATGGAGAGGTCGGGCTTCTTGGTTTACTTCCCGCGGCGTGGTCCGAGAACGAGCACGCAGGCGAGGGTCGCAAATCCACGCGAAGGCGTGGACTACGCTGGACCCGGCAAAGTCATAGAAGCCCAATTGGTCGAGGAAACCACCGCCCCACTTCCAGCGACCGGTAATGGGATAGGCGAATCCCACGAGGAGCGCTGCGAAGATCATGAAGGATGAGAGCTTCACGCGTTCGGCTACCGCGCCCGAAACGATGGTGGCCGCGGTTGCAGCAAACATGGCCTGAAAGATAAAGTCGGTCCATCCGGTTTGACAGAGTCCGGTGCCGCCGTAGGAAAGATGAGCGTTGTCGCCGGGCGTGCCTGCGATCGGCGATCCGAACGCAAAGATGTTGGAGATGCTCCAGTCACCGGGATACATCGCGTTGAATCCCCACACCGCGTGGAGCAGGATGCCGGCACAGATGATGAAGACGTTCTTGAAGAGAAGGTTGACGCTGTTCTTCTTCTGCGTGAGTCCTGATTCGAGGCACGCGAAACCGAGGTGCATAATGAACACAAGGAATGCGCAAAGCAGAATCCAGAGGTTACTGATGACAAAGAAAGGCGCATTCTCGTAGCGACTTTGGTAGCCTTTGGCGGCGGAGATTTGTTCCGGGGTGAATCCCTCTGCGCCGTGAATCTGCATGTGCTTGAAGAGCGCGGCACCTTTAAGATCCACTGTGCCTTCATCGTAGTCGGCGTGTTCGGCATCAAGTTCTTCGGGTGTGACGAGGATTTCCTCGGCAGTGGGATCGAACCCCTCCGCCTGAAGGGTAGTTGGAGCGGCGATGGCGAGTGTCGGGAGACTTCCAATGAGGAACTTTCGGACTCAGGGTGTGACGTTACGAATTCGCATGGTTCTGATGAGTAGATTGGCTGATTACTCGGCCCGGAGAGCGAATGTTGTGCCAAGATCGGGGTCGGGCCGTGGGGAGGGGAATTCGGACCTTGATTGGAGGCGTTGGCACGCCTCGTGCTTCGTAGAGAAGCCAAGAATTCGTGCAACACGGAAAAATGAGAACAAACCTGAAGAAATTAATAGTTGGAGCGCTGGCATTTTTAGCGCTGATCGGATCTGCCGCTGCGCAGGAAGAGGAAGCTGCGCCAGCTCTGAGTGCGGGGGATACCTCTTGGATGATCGTGGCAGCGGTGCTCGTTCTCCTGATGACCCTGCCGGGACTGGCCCTGTTTTACGGGGGATTGGTGCGAGCCAAGAATGTCCTTTCGATCTTGATGCAGTGCTTCGTGATTGCGGCCATCATGACCATCATCTGGGTGGCCTTTGGTTACAGCCTGGCCTCCACCGGAGGTTCGGAAGGGTTCCTTGGGAAATTCATCGGCGGTTGGGACAAAAGCATGCTGAAGGGGGTGACGGTCGAAGCGCTGAGCGGGACCATCCCAGAGAGCGTGTTCGTCGTTTTTCAAATGACATTTTTCATCATCACTCCGGCACTCATCGTGGGCGCCTTCGCCGAGCGCATGAAGTTCAGCGCAGTTCTGATCTTCACCACAATTTGGGCCATTTTTTCTTACCTTCCGATCTGGCACATGGCTTGGGGTGGGGGTCTCTTAGCGGAATGGGGAGCCATTGATTTTGCGGGCGGCACGGTGGTGCACATCAATGCCGGTATTGCGGGCTTGGTGGCCTGTATCATGCTTGGCAAGCGTCGGGGGCTTGGAGGTCCCAATCTTTCCCCGCATAGCGTGCCTTTCACGGTGATCGGCGCATCCCTTCTCTGGGTGGGCTGGTTTGGCTTCAATGCTGGAAGTGAACTCGCCGCGGATGGGGTGGCAGGCTACGCGATGCTGGTGACCCAAATTGCGACCGCGACCGCAGTCATTGCCTGGCTCGCCCTTGAGTGGCTCATTTCCGGGAAACCCACCGCAGTGGGCGCAGCCACCGGAGCAGTGGCTGGTCTGGTCGCTATTACGCCAGCGTCGGGATCAACCACGGTTGCTGGAGCGCTTTGGATCGGACTGGCCTCCGGTGCGATCTGTTATATCTGCGCTACCTCCCTGAAGCGGAAGCTTGGATATGATGACAGCCTTGACGTATTCGGGGTCCATGGAATCGGCGGCATCGTCGGGGCGGTCCTGACCGGCGTCTTTCTTCGCGAGGTGCCGGAGCACGGCATAGCGACCCAAACGATGATTCAAATCAAGGCCGTCGGAGTGACGGTAGTCTGGAGCGGCGCGGTAGCCTTCATTGCCCTCATGATCGCCAAGGTCACCGTGGGCCTGCGGGTCTCGGAGGACGAGGAGCAATCAGGCCTCGATATCACTTACCACGGTGAGGAAGCCTACAATTCGGATAGCTAAGCGGACTCGCCAAGCACAAGATACTCACTAGTCAGAGCCCCCGGTGTGAACCCGGGGGCTCTTTGTTGTTTTCGAAGGGCAAGAAGGGCGGAGGCTTTTTCATAATCCGGTTGGAGCTTCCGAATGAGCCCGGGAGCTCCCCAAATCCCCTAAGCCACTTGTCCTGATGGGTCTACCTGCCGTCAGAAAGATGCTGAAAGGGCGAAAAACGAGAGGCCTTAGTAAATATTTAAGATTCTTTAATATTTTCCTTTCCTTAATAGGTAAACCTGTGGTTTTATGCCTCCGTTATGAGACCTACACGTGTTCTGGTACTTGCAGGACTTTCGATGACGCTGCTAAACACTGCTGTTGCGGAAATCGAGAGTGACTTTTCGGCGGGTTATACCTCCGATTACATCTTCCGTGGTG
>JAPKFB010000051.1 GCA_028821775.1 Roseibacillus sp. | reverse complement strand
AGGGCCAGGGAGAAGGACAGGGCCAGGGAGAAGGACAGGGCCAGGGAGAAGGACAGGGAGAGGGGCAAGGTCAAGGAGAGGGCCAAGGGGAAGGAAAGGGCAATGGCAATGAAGGGAACTGGAAGGGCGCCGGTGGTGCGGATGGTCCGCGGCGGAAGCGGAGCGGAACGAGCAAACACATCGGCTTGCCTGAACGGGATCGTGGGACCCTCCGCCAATCGAAGGGCGAAACATATTCCCCGGAGTACGGACGCATGATCGAGCAATATCTCAAAAACCTCTCCGACGCCGCCAGTGGGAAGTAGCTGAATTCCTGCCCCTTCAAGATGATGACCGCGAATTCCCTCACCCGTTCCTGGCGCAGCGTCCTGTGCGGCGTATTGAGCATCTGTTTTCAGTCGGCCTCCCTGCAGGCGCAGGAGGAAGGCTCAGTCAGGGTCGATGACAAGACAGAGCGCGTGATCAACCGAGGTCTCAAATACCTCATCAAGTATCAGTCGCCCGATGGTTCCTGGCAGGGGCGAACCGAGAAGGAGCGGCACTATCCCATCGCCATCACGGCCTATGCCTTGATGGCCTTTCAGGCGGCAGGACACTTGCCGGGGGAGGGAGAATACGGCCGACAGGTTTCCATGGGGGTGCGCTATCTCCTGAATTCGATTTCGTCCGAAGGCCTGATTGGGGACAAGGACAACGGGCAGTACATGTACTTCCATGGAATTGCGACCATTGCGCTGGCGGAACTTTACGGCCAGACCAGCTCTCCGGTCATCCGATCCAAGCTGGAGAGTCTCATCAAGATCATCATCTCGAGCCAACACCAGAATGGAGGCTGGCGCTACAAGCCGATTGCAAGCGATGCCGACATCTCAGTGACCGTTCTTCAGGTAGTGGCCCTTCGGGCGGCCAAGAATGGCGGGTTGAAAGTACCCCAAACGACCATCGATGATGCGGTGGACTACGTTCGGAGTTGTTACAACAAGGAGCAGGAAGGGTTCTCCTATCAGCCCGGCAGCGAGGCTGGGTTTGCGCGCACGGCGGCTGCGATTTACTCCCTGCAGGTGTGTGGTCACTACAACGATCCGCTCGTGAAGAAAGGTTCGAAATATCTCTTTGAGCACTTTAAGGAAGGTCAACGATGGTTCACCTACGGAAACTTTTACGCGGCTCCAGCGCAATACATGCTGGGTGGAGAGACGTGGAAGAACTGGCATTCAAAAATTCATACTCTCCTCCTCGAGCGGGTGGACAACGACGGCGAGGTCTCGCTGTGGCACCAGAACAGCTCGGTCGGACCAATCTACGAGACGTCGGTCAATGTCATGATCCTGGCCATGCCGTATCAATACATCCCGCTTTATCAGCGCTAGTGATGACGAGGAATTGGCTCAGAACAGGATTGGTGGCCACCGGAGTCTCTGGACTCAGTCTGCTCCAGGCGCAGGACGCGCTGCCCCTGGAGGGAGGGTCCCGCATCACCTCACTCTCGGTCACTGGCACTGCGCAACTGAAGAACGGCGAACTGCGGAAGGGGCTTGTCGAGTTCAAGAATGGAGCCCTCCTGATTCGTCCGGCGGGGGAAGAGGCTCGCGCGATCCGCCTGGAGGACGCCGTCCGCTTCGATGTGAACGTGGAACCTGTTGGCAAGGACAACCCCGATCCCTCCCCCCGCGGAGCTCTTCCCTCCCCTTGGCGGAGCAAGGACATCGGGCGGGTCGCGGTTCCAGGAAGGACCCGTTGGCAGGACGACCAGTTTGTGGTGTCCTCATCTCCCTGTGTGGAGGACGAACGCTTTGACGCATTCCATCTGGTCTATATGCCCATAAAGGGTGATGGCGAAATCATCGCGCGAGTGGTGAGTCTCGATAACGATGACGAAGAATCCTACGCCGGCATCGTGATGTGCGATGGGCTCACCCCGGAGAATCGCAAGGCGGTCCTCGGGGTCCATCCCCACGGAGAGGCCGGCGTGAGCTTTCGACGCTGGGGATACCAAGGCGGGAGTTCGACGGGCGAGGACATTCCCTCCCTCAAGCTGCCCTACTGGGTAAAGCTGGTGCGTGAAAAGTACGACGTGACCGCCTATTACTCGCCGGACGGTCGGCGGTGGCGCTTTCTCAAAGTGTCCCAGGGAAAAATGCGTGACGAGCTGATCTATGTCGGTCTGGCGGTGCGAGTCGCGAAGTTTAAACGGCTTAGCGAGACCGTGATCGATCATGTCAGCGTGAACGGAGTGGGGAGCACCGAGGCGGAACCGATGCTCCCAAGCATCGTTCTCCGGTCGGGGTCCCGGCTCGCATCCAATCTTGCCACGGCTGATCGGAGCGCCTTCCACCTGGGTGGCCGCTGGGAGGGGACTGTGCTCACCGTGCCCCAAGTCGCCCGGGTCGAGTTTTTTCACCCCCTGCCATCGGACCTGCAGGAGATGGTGCAAGGAGAGCGCCGGGGATTACTTTTGCGCTCTGGGGACTTTTTCGAAGGCCGGTTTGATTCCTTGACCGGAGGGAGCATGAAACTTGACTCCGTGCTCTTGGGCATGAAGGAGCACTCGATCCTTGATGAGGCCGATGCGCTGGTCCTGCGCAAGGTGGTCGAGGCTCCGGCGAGTTATCGTGTGGAGACTCAGGCGGGATCAGTATTGCTGGCTCAAAAGGCGGCGATTATCGGCACAGAGCTTGTGGTGGAAGTCGCGGGATTGGGCGAGGCGCGAATTGGAGTGGCGGAGGTGAAGTCGCTGCAGCGGAAGTGACGTCAGGACGTGTGCAGGCCCTTCTGTTAGTCAAAGCCCAACTTCGCAAACTTCCCTCCCCGCACCTTCCCGGCGGGAAATCCCAGCCAGCTCTCCAGCAGCGTCGCGTAGACGGAACGGAAGTCGCCCCAGCCGCGGATCCCTGCTGGAGGAGTCTCAATTCTTCCCGCTGCTCGCCGCCCACTGAATCCCCCGCGCCACCAGGGGTCGGAGCTCCTTGGAGGACTCCGGATGTGGGCTGATACAAAGCACCCGGCCCTTGCCAAAATTGGACGCAATGATGGCAGGGGTGTCCACCATCGTTCCCTTCTGCGTTTCATAGCGCGCAACTTCGCTGCGGAAGTGGGCGAGCACCTGGTAACCGGGAAGGCCTTCGTGGTTGGCCGGCGAGACGATGGGCCCGTTGTGGTAGCGCACCGGAATGGTTCCCTCAACCTGGCCGAGGATCTCCTTCCCGGCCTTGGTGAGGGCCATCTTCACAGTGCTGGATTTTCCGCGGTACCACATGCTCTTCCGTCCCACTTTGGGAATCTCCCGCACTTCGCAAAAGGTCTTGTGATTGCTGATCGCGAGCGACCACTTGTAGTTTGCGGCGGCGAGGTAGGCTCCGGCACACACGCCCACAAAACCGCCCCCGTCTTCCACGAAGTTGCGGACATGGGCGCGGCCCTCTGCGCCAATCGCGGCCGCCTGCTTGCTGCCGCTCCCCCCGGGAAAGATCACGAGGTCGAATTGTTGGAGGGCGCCATCGGCAATGTCCTCGGAAGAGATCCGCCAGGTGAAGGAGGGCTTGATCTCCTTTATCACCGTTTCCAATTGCCTCGGTCCATTCCCACCCACGCCCCCTGCGTCGTAGAGGGCGACGCGCAGGAGACTCTTCCCCCTCGACGGCGTCACGAGGTTGGGCGTTCCCGCCTCGATCATGCCCAGGTGGGCCAGGAGGGTGTGGACCATGATGCGGTGCTGCCGCGTACGAAAGGAAAGGGGCTGTTCCCGTCTCGTTGTTTCCAACGTCATTGCCGCTGCTCCGAGGTGGGCGTTCGCTGCGCGGGCAAGACTGCCATTCGCGGAGCCACGAAGACGCACGAACTTTTTCTTCTGGTCGCTGATCGTGGCGTTGATCGACATGAGCATGCGGGGAATGATCTCGTCGGCCTCTTCGCGGTTGGCATCGATGATGGTGGACCCCACCGAGGCATCGTTGATTTGGTGGAAGTGAAATCCTTCGTGCAAATCGAGCACCCAGTCCGGCTCGATCTTCTCGACCAGGGACCACAATGCGCGGGCCAATTCGCCCCGGGCCTCGTTCGGACCGGTTGCCCTGGGAAAGTTGCGATTGAGATTGAGAAGGGGCTTCTCCACCCCGGGCATATGACGTGTTCCCGCGGTGAGCGCTGGCACGTTGACTCGTGGAACGACAACCAGGCGTCCCTTGACAATCCGCCAGTGCCGGATCTGTTCCGCGGCCCGGGCACCCGCCGGTTCGTCCCCGTGCACTCCGCCCGTGATGAGGACCGTCGGTCCCGGCTGCCCTGAGTTGATGAGGTAGTAGGGCGTCTCCCACTCGGTTCCTCCCGCGAGAACTCCCGCTACGCTCGAGAACTCGGCCTGCGCAGAGAGAGGGAGGACGGCCAGGAAGAGGGCGGTGATCTGGAAGCGAAACACGATGGAATGTTCTAAGTCAGGGATGAATGCGTGGAGAGAGAGCGCACCCCGTAAGCAGAACAATGTAGAGGGGACAGTCTATTTCAAGGGCTGGTCTGTGCACTTGTATACTGGACACTGCTCACGTTTTTTCACTTCTTCCCCAAGCTGGGCCCCTCCTTCGCCATGGCCGAAAGCCTGGCCACGATTTCCAGATGCTCCCGTCGGTTTGTTGCCGTGAAGACCACCTGTGATGAGGGCCTGACACGGATCACAGCTTATTCTCCCCAGCCATCCAGGTTCTTGTCCTTGGCGGCGTCCTCGTGGAGGTAGTGCTTGCAGGGGAGGAAGACGCTGGGCTCTAATTCGTCGCCCTTCTGGTGCTTGAGGAAATTTGCGACGGTTTCGATCGCCAT
Source organism: Roseibacillus sp. (assembly GCA_028821775.1). GTDB lineage: Bacteria > Verrucomicrobiota > Verrucomicrobiia > Verrucomicrobiales > Akkermansiaceae > Roseibacillus_B. The sequence goes on along the minus strand of JAPKFB010000051.1, from coordinate 31,138 downwards.
TTTGCGGGGAAATTGCTGGGGCGTGTCGTAGAGTTTTTTGTCGAGCACGCCCTTCTTGCCCTTGGGTGACCCATCGAATCCGATGACCGTGATCTGATCCGTGAGCTCCAGTTTCTGAATGGCGCGATAGGCCCCCAGTCCGCACGGATCGTTGATTGCGAAGATGGCGACGATGTCAGGATGGGCGACGATCATCTCTTCCGCCACCTTGTTGCCGACGTCGACTTTTCCATTTCCGTTCAGGGTGCTGACGATCTTGAGTTCGCTGCCGTTCTTCTTGAGGTAGTCCATGAAGCCATCGACTCGCTTGACGCAGGAGTTGGCGGTGGGCAGGTCGATAATTCCGATCTCTCCTTTCCCGCCGGTCAATTTCATCATGCTCTCCCCGGCGAGTTGGCCACCCTGGAAGTTGTCGCTGCCGATGTGTGCGGCGACCATCTTGCGGACCTCCGCGCTTTCCATTTCCATGTCGAAGGTAAAGACGGGAACTCCTGCATCGAAGGCGTGTTTGATGCCATCTGCCACCGCTGAGGAGTCGGTGGGATGCAGGAAGATGGCCTTGCACTCCTGGGCCACAAAATCCCTCATCTGGGTGTTCTGGAGTACCGGGTTGGTGTCTCCGTTGAGAGCGATCAGTTTATAGCCCGCCTTGGAGGCTTCCTTCTCCATGACATCGGCGATCAAGCGGAAGAAGGGATTGTTGAGATCCATACAGGTCATTCCGATGCTCCCCTTGCTCCCGCCGCTTTTATCAGGGCCGCCCTTGCCGTCGTCGGTATTGGTCTCCTTCTTGCCTCCACACGAGACGAGCGAGATGAGTAAGCCGGAGAGGAGGAGAGAGAGAAAGCAATGTCTTTTCATAGGAGAGTAGGAAGATGAATCTAGAATGCCCTGGTGGGAACCATAAATCAGTCGTCTTTTCAGGGGGGGCAGAGGAAGGTCAAACGACCCTCGTGACTATTCAGGTTTGAGAAACAACTTCCCGCCTGGAGAGGGGACAGACTCTAATAGGGTTCCGCAAGCACCTTCCGCAGACCGCCGCTTTGGCGCAACTTGTCGATCAGCACGGCGATGATGATGATGGCCCCGAGGACGACATCCTGCAGGGCATCCTCAAAGTTGAGCTGGTTCATCCCGTTTTTCATGACCGAGATTACCAGGGCGCCGATCAAGGTGCCAAAGATGCGCCCCGTTCCCCCAAAGAGACTGGTGCCTCCCACCACGACCGCGGCAATGACTTCCAGTTCGAGCGAAATGCCAATTGTCTTGGTCGCTTCGCCGATTTGGGAAGCCTGCACGCAGCCACCCAGTCCGCAGAGAACGCCGCAAATGGTGTAGACGAAGACAAGGACTCCGGTGACGGGGACCCCACTGAGGCGGGACGCCTCGGCATTACCTCCGACCGCGTAGATGTAGCGCCCGTACTTCGTCCGCGACATGAAGATGTGGGCGCCGAGGTAGAGGAATATCAGGAGGAGAATGGTATTGGGAATCCCGAGGATTTTTCCGTGGCTGAGCCAGTCGAAAGAGAGGGGCAGATTGTGGTCGATGTCGGTCGACATCTTCGCGAGTCCGCGCGCGATCATCATCACTCCCAGGGTGACGATGAAGGGGGCGACCTTGAAGACTGCGATCACGGAACCACAGGTGAATCCAATTGCCGCGCAACAGAGGATGGCGATCAGGAAGCCGAGCAAGACCGCCCCTCCGCCGACATCATTTGCGCTGCCACCCGCTTCGAGGGCCCGCACCACGTTTGTTTGGACCATCCCTGCGCCCACCATGGCGGAAAGGCCCACCAGGCTGCCAACCGAAAGATCAATTCCGGCCGTGATGATCACCAGGGTCATCCCGATCGCGACGATCGCGATCACGACCACTCGCTTGGAGATGGCCAGGAAATTTCGGGTTTGAAAAAATGTTGAATAGAGACTGGTACTGGGTCGGAGCACCTTGTAGTTCTTGAACTCGGGGTAGTTATTCGGGATCTCCTGAATGATCTCGTTGGCCCTCTCTCCACTGGTGGCGATTGCGCCGAGTTGGCCGCCTGCTCCCCGAAGTTCGTTCAGCGCCACCCGCAAGTCCCGTGGAACACCGATGACGAGCTGAAAGTTTCCGCGCCCTTCCTTGGTGAGCCCCTTCGCCACTCCTTCCGCGACGCCCTGGTAGGGAGTATTGGTGGCGCCAAAAATGAGAACGGTCTGCCCTTCGGGAACGTCCTTTTGAACCTGCTCCACCAAGTCCAACGCAGCGCTTGGGCCATTGTCGTCCTTGCGTTTGAGGGTGAGAAGGCTGAACAACAATACCAGTGCCAAGAGCACAAGCACCATTCCATAGTCGCCAAACTTGATCTTCATTCTGCGGAATGCGCATCGGAGCATACCATGGGCATGTTGGCACGCAGGATTTTCATTGCGGTGAATGGTGATTCAACCCAACGGCAAGGCGCTTGTGCTATCCGCGATGCGGTTCGTCTTCACGCCCATGATCTGAGCCATGGAGAGCCAGAGGTTGGCGATGGGAGTTCCTTGCCCGGACTTCAAGTGCCGGTTGGTCGCGATCTGGCCGCCGCCGTGACCCGCCACGATGGTGGGAAGGTCGGTGTAGACATGCAGGGAGCCGTCGCTGATGCCGGAACCGAGGGTAAAGATCATGTTGTCGAGCAGGGTGCCTGCGCCTTCCTTCACCTCTGCCATCTTCGCCACGATGCTCGCGAACTGCTCGACGTGAAAGCGATCGAGGCGTTCCAGTTCCTTGCGGACGCGCTCGTTGCCCTGGCCGTGCGTCATGCCGTGGTGTTGGACTGGCTTGTCGAAGAGCCCCTGCACCTTGAGGGGTGATCCCCAGCGTTCCGGGCTGCTCATGATGGTGGCCACCCGGGTCAGGTCGGTCCGGAAGGCGAGGATCATGAGATTGCCCATGACCTGGATGAACTCGCCGCGCGTCATGCTTTGCCACGGCTTGGTGGGCGCGGCGATCTTGAGCTTGTCGATCTCGGCCTGACGTTTGGTCACCCGTTCGATCTGGAGTTCCACGGTGCGGACCGACTCCATGTACTCGTCGAGCTTCTCACGATCGATTTTCCCGAGGTCGCGGTCGAGTGACTTGGCGTCGTCCATCACGAGATCGAGCACGCTTCCGTGTTCGGCGTGCTCCTTCACCGCGAAGAGGCGGTTGAAGACCGCCTGCGGATCGCGCAGCGAACGCGCCACATGTCCGTGTCCGTACCACGAAATGTTATCGAAGTAGACCGACTCGCGGTTGTCCTCGTAGGGGTTGCAGCTGAGTTCGAGCGAGCGGAAGGCGGTATGCTTGCCCGCTTCCTCCGCAATGATCTGGTCGATGGTCTTCTTGAGCGGATAACCGGCGGGCGAGAGCTCGTCGGGCGCCGCGCTGCTGAGCCAGCAGGCCCCGGCCTGGGCGTGACCGTCGGTGCCGGCCACCTTGATGCGGTCCAGCTTGGTGAAGAGGGAGATGTGTTCGCGAACCGGGGCGAGAGGTTGCAAGGTCGGGCTCAGCGCAAAACCGGTGCCGGTCTCCACTGGATGCCAGGCGCGCTGCACCACGCCGTTCGGAATGTAGAAGAAGGCGGTGCGCACCGGCGGTTTCCCCTTGGCCGGGGCGGCTGCCAAGCTGCCGCTCTGCATGATCTCGAGCAGGGGCAGCGCCAAGGTCGCGCCGGCGCCGCGGAGCACCGTGCGCCGGGAGAGAGTCGTTCGCTTGAGGATCATGGCTTCTTCGCTTTCCTCGGTTCTAGCTGATTTGTCTTGTGAAGGAAAGGATAGCTGGAGGCGATCTCCGAAACCACCGTGGAGAACTTGCCACGTTCAGCGATCACCTGGCGCACAATCTGGTCGACGGCTGGCTTGTCACTGAGGTCGAGCTCGCGCCCGAGAGCGTAGGAAAGGAGGTGTTCGCTGAATGCACGCATGAACCACTCGGGGTTCTCGAGGAGAATGTCCTTCAAACCGACCACGTCCTTGAACTTGAGCTTGCCGAAGAGTTCGCCGGTCGCGTCGATGGCGAGACCGGAGCTGTACTTGTCCCGCCAGCGACCAATCGCATCGTAGTTTTCCAGCGCGAATCCAAGGGGATCGATCTTCCGGTGGCAGGAGATGCAGCTCTTGTTCTCCTGGTGGGCGATGAGCCGCTGGCGCAGGGTCTGTCCCGTCGCCTCGATCACGGCGTCGTCCGATTCGATTTCAGGCACGACGTCCGGTGGGGGAGGGGGCGGCTTGTTGAAGATGACGGTGGCGACCCACGCCCCGCGGTGGATGGGGTTGGTCCGCAGGGGGGAGGACGTCATTGTCAACGCCGCCGTGGAGGTCATCACCCCTCCTTCCCGGCGCGTGTCTAGTGTGCGGCGGCGATAACTCTGCGCTTCGGTGTTGAAGCGATCCCGGTTTGCGCGCTTTCCGAAGGGCACTTCGTCCTTGTACCAGGACTGGAGTTCGTCGGAGCGGTAAGAGTAGTTCGAATCGACCAGCAACATGATGGACCGGTCCTCCACCATGATGCTCTCGAAGAGCAGGAGCGGTTCGACCATGGTCTGCAGTCCGAACTTCCACTGCTCGCAACCCCGGCGCGAGTAGTAGATCTCGAAGCGGTCGAAATCGGGCACCGCCGTGATGAGCTGGTCGAGTCGCAGCCACTGCCGGGCGAAGTTTTCGGCGAGGGCCTTGCTGCGGCGATCCTCCAGCATCCGCTTCACCTGCGCGGCGTAAACCCCGGGCTTCACCAGGTCGCCGCTGCGAGCCTTCTCGAGCAGCTCTTCATCGGGGATGCTGCTCCAGAAAAAGAAGGAAAGCCGCGTGGCCAGTTCGTGAGGGGTGAGCGGCTCTTCCTTGGTGGCGTCGCGCTTGCGCTCGATGATGTAGAGAAAGCGGGGCGAGGCGAGGATTCCGGCCACCACGCTTTTCATGGCCTGCTGGAACGACTCACCACGCTTCAACTCCCGGCTGAAGAACTGGAGATAACGCCCAGCTGTTTCGTCGGGCACGGGGCTGCGGAAGGCGCGCTCCAGGAAGGGGCGCAGGCGTTGCCCTGCGATCATGGGCCAGAGTTTTTGATCGGCCACCCTGGGAGCGGCGAAGAAGGTGCCGGCGATGCCTGAATAGCGGTCGAACTCCCGACTGTTCACGATGGAGCGACCGAGCTTCAGGAAGCTCTCAAGCAGGATGGGGGAGACACTCAACTCGTCGCCGCGGTTGTTGAATCCGTGCTCGGCCTGCAGGTCGATCGCGAAGGGCGTCACCCCGGTGAGGATGTGTTGCTCGATCTGGTTCTTGCCGAGAGCGCGATTGGAAACGCGCACCGCGTCCGGAAATTTGCCCGAGGCCGGGTTGAAATAATCGCCGCCGCGAATGACCTTCTCCGGGAGGGGGTAGAGATTGCCCTTCAGCTTCAACAGGTCGCGCACTGCGTTGTTGTACTCGTAGCGGTTGAGGCGCCGCATCACGATGGGCTTGAGGCGGCCTGAATCCTTGAGGTGTTTCTCAAGGTATCCGTTGAAAAGCGCTGCCAGTTTGCGGCGATCCTCCGCCTTGGGCTGGCTTTCGTCCTCGGGAGGCATCTCCTGGTAGGCGATGGCTTCAGCGGCCTTGCGAACGAGCTCGATGTTGGAGAGAAAATCCTGCCCGGAGGTGAGTTCCTTCAGATTGACCTTACCTTTCACCTTGTCTTTTTCGCCATGGCACCCGTAGCAGTAAGTGGCCAGGACTGGCTTCATTTCGTCCAGGGTGACAGCGAGTCTTGCAGGAGGGGCTTCTTCCGTTTCCGGGGTCCTGGCGACCGGTTGTTTAGGAGGAGCAAGGTTGACTACCTCCAGGAAATCGAGACCCAGAAGGTAGCCCGATTTGCCGAACTTGGATGCTCGGGGGTTCGCTCCGATGAGCTTGAAGACCAGTTTGTGTTCACCCCGGGTGAGAGGCAGCTTCCCAAGATCCACCATCGGAGCGAGGGTGACCTTCGGGTCATAGAGATCAATCCCACGGCGCAGCACTTTTCCGTCGAGACTCAGCGAGAACACGCCGTAGTCGGGTGCGAGCGTCAGCTGGGCCGAGACCTGGTAGATTCCCGCTTCCTCGATGCGGAACCCGGTTGTCATCTCCTGTCCGATTTCGCCGTCCCAGAGGAGGTGGGCGTCACCGCTCCAGCTCGCGCCAAAACTTCTCATCCCCTGAGGCCGAGACTTGCCGTGCTTTGGAAGGTGCTCACCTTCCAGCAGGCTATCGACCGGGCCCTTGGCCTCGCGGCCGCGCACGCTGTGGTAGTCGAACGGTTCCGCGCGGGCAGGACTCAACGCAGAGAGCGCAGAGGCGCAAAGAACTGCAGAGCAAGGTTTGAGTTTCATGGCACGGACGAGCTTGGCTCGAATCCTACGAACTCTTCGGCTCAATAATACAATCAATTTCCCATCGGCGTCCTTCCGCGCCTCTGCGTTTCAATGTCCGGTCACCCCATTATGCGAGCGCTCACTTCTTCTTTTCCCTGGCCTTCTTGCCCCGCTCCAGCGCCTTGCGGCGGATCTTCGCCTGCGCCTTCTTCAAGCGCTCCGGCCACTTGAAGGCCGGAGCGGTGGTCGGATCATAGCCCTCAAGGTGCCCATGCAGGCGCGTGGTGGGCTTGGTGTATTTCAATTCCGTCTCGCCGAAGACTTCCTTGCACAGGGCCGCGAGTGCGGGGTCGTACTCGATAAGCTCCACACGGGTGTCGACGTGATTGTGGTCATGGTCCGGAGGGCGGTTGTTGTCGAACCACGACTGCACCCCTTCCGCGAAGTATTCGTAGTGATTCACCGAGGCATACTTGCCGGCCCAGAGCCACTTTTTCATGGCCGCCTCATAGGTTTTCTCCAGGCGTCGATCGAAGGTTGGATCCACGCGCACCACGCCGCGCAGGTGAATGTTGTGGGCCAGTTCGTGAATCACGATGCTCTCGTCCGAGTATGGATCGCCGGGATAACCGAGCAGATTTTCCTCTGCGCAGGAGCAGAGGGGATCTCTCAGGCTGCCGCCCATTCCCCGCGCCCGTGCGTCGCGGTAGTCCTTGGGCACAAGGTGATCCCAACCGGGGAGATCGGTGGTGTATTCGTTGTGAGCCATGATGCGCAGCTGCGAGCCGCTCTCGATCATGGCTTTCAGAACGTCCGGGCGCAGCACCAGCATCTCGGTGATGAGAAAGCCAGCCTCGCTCAACGCATAGTCGCTTACTTTCTCTGATGAGAGAACGGGCAAGCCGTAGGCGTCGACGAACTTCTTATAGAAGGGATCGGCCTTGAGTGCAGTCGGCACCGCGGTCACTTCGAGATGCTTGCGGAGGGGCTTTCCGCCCCACGCGGCCTCGAGGATCGGCAACGCCTCCGGGTCGTGAGATTTCAGTTCGATGTAGTTGAAGGGATACCAGTCGTTGCGGCCGAAGTAGGCCTCGCTGACTTCCGCGAAGTACTCCATCTGGTTCGTCATCGCGTAGGCCTTCTCGGTGGTGTAGCTCTGACCCGGAATGCCGCGCGTACGCTTCACCGCCTCATAGGTTTTGGAGTCTCGCGCGCGCTCGAAGGCGGCTTTGATCGCGGGACCGTCGAAACCAAAGATCTGGTCGTGGTAGCCGTGCGCGAGCTCATGCAGGGTGAGGAGCGGCATACGGCGGATCTCGTCGGCCATTTCATCGACCATGCTGAACTCCACGCCCTTGGCCATGAGCGGATTGCGCTTGTTCTCGACGAGCCATGATCGGTCGGGATGATATTCCGCGCGCGAGCCGAACTCGGGATAGATCGGTGAAAACCAGAGCGGGATCTTGCGCAGGTGATGCACGGCCTGGGGCGGGACGCGCTTTGGCAGATCGACCAACTGTTCCTTCAGGATCACGAGGGCCTTGGCGGTGTTCTCGCGGTTCTTCTCGAAGAGCTCCTGGTTGATCAAGACGCGCCAGCCCTCGATGGAGTGAGACTCGTATCCGCGAATGTCCATGCGCGGATCGCCCGAGGCTACCAGCTGTGCTTCGAGGAGTTCGCGGTGCCAGGCCCGTTGCGTCTGATGGTCCTTGTCCGCCGCGACATTGTGCAGTTGGCCCGGGTCTTTCCTGAGATCGTAGAGCTCCTCCTCAGGGCGTGGCGAGAAACAGAGCTTGGAAGCGGGATCATCGGGGTGTTGCAGCATCCACTGCTTGGTGGGCGAGGGGTCGATGTTGTAGGAGAATGCCTCCGCACCCTTGGGCCAATCGCGCTTGCTGAAGTCATAGACGGGTGGTTTACCGTCACCGCGTCCCGTTTTCCATTTTCCGGGCTCGAAGTTGCGGATGTAGAGGAAGTCCGCGGTGCGAATCGCGCGGCTCGGATTCGGGAAGACGTGCTGTTCCATTCCCATGATGACATGGGTGCGCGCCGGCTCGACCCGGCCGGACATCCCGGAGCGCAGGATCGGGAGAAGAGTGCGTCCCGTCATGCTGGAAGGGATGGTCAGGGTCGCTGCTTCAAGAAAGCTGGGAGCGAGATCGGTGAGCGAAACAAAGTCTTCGATGATGCGTCCGCCCTTCACCTTCGCGCCCCAGCGCACCACGAGGGGAACGCGCGTTCCCGTGTCGTAGAGGGTGGCCTTGCAGCGTGGAAAGGGCATCCCGTTGTCGCCAGTCATCACCACGATGGTGTTCTCCAACTCCCCGGTGGTTTCCAACAGCTTCAGGATCCTTCCGGCATCGCGATCGAATCTCTGGATGCGTTCATGGTAGTCGCAGAGGTCGCTGCGGGTCGTTTCGTTGTCGGGAAGTCCCGGCGGCACAACGACTTTGGCGGGATCCAGCCCGGCCTTCTCACCAGTCCCCGCGAGGTAGGGCCGATGTGGTTCGCCCGCCCCGTACCAGAAGCAGAACGGTGCGCCCTCCTTCTTCTCGGTGAAGAACTTGGCAAACGAGTCAAAGCGCTCGCCGAAGGGATCGCGCCCGGTGTGCCGATGTTTGCTCGGCTGAGCACCCTTGCGCGAGAATCCGATTTGATAGCCGGCAGCCTGCAACAGTTCGGGATAGACCGGGGTGTCCACCGGAAGCGAACCGCCCAGGTTTTCCCCACTCCCCAAGCGCCATTGATACTGACCGCTCGCGATTGCGAATCGGCTGGGGGTGCAGGACGGCGACGTGACGAAGGCATGGTTGAAAAGCACACCTTCCATCACCAGTCGATCAAAAGTGGGCGTCTTGACCACGGGATCGCCCAGCGCTCCGGCATGCGGCCACGACCAGTCGTCGCCCATGAGGACGAGGATGTTGGGGGGCTTTTCCCCAGAAGCGAGGAGCGGGAAAATGGTGGCGAGGAGGGAGAAAAGGCAGCGGGTCATTTGATCGTGGGAAAACGCGAACAGGGAAGGAGATCGTAGAGAGGAATCTACGAAGAAATCAACTAACTCCGTTAATTTGCCAATTTCCCGGGGTGCAGGAGATTGGGAGGGCGGAAGATGGTCCCATCTCTGTCGATCGGAGTTGAGGAAACGGAGCGGAATGAGCCCGGAGAGCTTGAGGGGGCCTCCCCTGAAAAAGAAGAAGCGTCGTGCGGGTCAATCCACGGGTCGCCATCTTCAGAAGGCCGCCTGCCGGGGACCTGTCTGGAGCTCTGGGCCCCCGCGAATTTGAAGAGAGCGCTCTATTGGGCCGTCCAGCCGCCGTCTACGCAAAGCATGCTCCCGGTGGTGTAGCTGGCGGCTTCGGTCGCGAGATAGATCGCAGCACCTTGAATCTCTTGGAGCTCTCCCCAACGCTTGAGCGCGGTGCGGTTGAGAATGAACTTCCTGGCGTCCTCCGAGTTCGCGATCGGAGCATTGATTTCGGTCAGGAAGGGTCCTGGACAGATTGCATTTACCACGATGCCGTGCGTTGCGAGTTCGAGTCCCAAGGTCCGAGTCAGCTGCACGATGGCGCCCTTGCTCGAAGCGTAAGGAGTGCGATCGGGCACACCCACGAGCCCAATCGCGCTCGCCATGTTGATGATCCGTCCCCAGCCCGCCTTCTTCATGTGTGGGATGACCGCCTTGCAGCAAAGCCAGGTGCCAGTGACATTGATGCGCATCAGTTCCTCAAACTGTGGGAGGGTAATTTCTTCGATGGGACCGCGGGTGTTGATGGCGGCGCTATTGAGGAGGATGTCGATGGAGCCAAACGTTTCCAAGGTGGTGGCAACCATGGCCTCGATTTGCTCTGGAATGGTGAGGTCGGCTTCGAGTCCCAGGGCGCGATGACCAAACTCGGTTGCGATCTCATCGGCTGCCGCCTGAGCTTCCTCGCCGTGACGGCTCACCAGGATGACATTGGCCCCTGCCGAGGCGAGCCCGGAGGCCATCGCCTTGCCGAGCCCTTTCGAGCCACCGGTTATGAGGGCTGTGCGGTTGGAGAGATCGAAAAGTTTGATTCCGGGGAGGGTCATGAGGGGTTGATATTGAGTGGCCGAGGGAAAGGCGCCAAGCTGAACCGTGCGGGCGGGAGGAAGGGCGCCAAGGCCACGACTCGCGGGAAGGGAATGTGGCCAAGGGAAACTGCGTAGAAAGAGGACAGGGGGATCTATTCTGCAAATCGGAAGGAGAAGAGATTGGCATCCTTCATTATGATTCGCACTCGGATCGGTTTTCCGTTCAAGGGACTGAGATCCGAACTGTTCTTCCAGCGCACGAGGTGCTCGATGCGATCTCCAATGATTTCTGTGCAGGCACCCACGCTGAATCCTTCAATGGCGTGGCCATTAGGAGTCTGGAGCTCCACCTTTATGCCGCCAGCGGCCGAACTGGCGAAGTTGAGGAGGAGGGACTTGCCGGAGAAGGTGAATGGTTTGGTCACAAGCTCGCCCCCCGCATAGGGAGCACTCACGGAGACAAAGCCATCGGGCCGAATCGTGTAGCGGCGCAAGTGGATGGACTTGTAGCCCGAGTGATGCTTCACGTAAAATGAGAGCTCGCGCGCACCAGTTTGTACGATTCCCCGGGCGGCATAACTGGCGCGGGAAGTCCAGTTGCGCAGGTCCGCTCCTGGCCGGATGAAGGCTTCCATGAAGGTCCGTGCTAAGCCTGGCCCACCGCGGGTGGAGATGAATTGGATGTCGGTGCAGTCGTTGACGTAGTTCCACTCCTGCGGAGTGCCGATCTTGCGGGCTTCCTCTTCGGTTACGACCCGACGGCCCGGAAAATAGCGGGTGGGCATGCCAAGGTAGAGATGAGGGGCGCGGAAGTAGGGCGCGATTTGGTTGGTATAGAGATGTTCGCGGGGTTGGCCGTTCAGTTCGAGATCGACGGGTTCGCTCCAGTGGAGGAAGTCCTGCGAGGTGGCGCGGGCGATCCATCGCTTGTGGTCGCGGAAGATCCGGAAGTAACACACGTACTGGTTCTCGCTCACGGACCAGAAGGCGTTGTTTTGGGAGTCGAACGCTCCCTTGGTGATGACCGGCTCTTCCTGCATCTGCGTCCAACGCAGTCCGTCCGGAGAGGAAAATGCGAGCAGGCCGGGCGCGCCCGTTCCCCCCATCGCCTTGTAGCGATGTTCGGGCGGGCAGGCGGGATTGCGGTCGATGAACGGGGAGAGGTTGTGGCAACCACGGCTCCGCGCAAGCACGACGTTGTTTTCCTTCGCACCGTGCACGAGATAGTTGCTCAACGTTGGTCGGGTCCAGTGGATGCCGTCCTTGCTCTCCGCCAGGCAGGTGACCTCGGTGTCGAAATCGTGTTTGGCCTCTGGCATGCCGCGATAGTAGAAACGATAGGTGTCGCCATCGGTAAGCACGGTCTCGTATCCGCAGTAGACGCCCTCCCAGGGTTGATCAAATTTGAAGACAATCTCCCGGGCCTGCGGACGGTGGAGTTGGAGCCGCACACCATCCAGCCGATCGATGAGGTGATGATCAACGAAGAGCTCGCGTCGGGAACCGATCGCAATCGGCTCGGCCGCCTGGCCTGCGATTGTGCCGAGGGCCAGGAGAAGGAGTGGTTTGCGAGTCATGAGGGGAGGTGAGGCAACAAGGAGCACTCTATGCCGATCCTCGACGGCTTCACGAGCTTAACCCTTGCCCCCTGGAGGGGTGCGATGATCGCCAAAGTACTTCTCGCTGCGGTAGTGTAGCCAGACGCGGAGAACCTGCGGAATTTGTGCTCGTTCCTGCGGACTGAGCCGATCATAGAGGCTGAGGGCGCGCTCCCGCTCCCGCCGGCAGGCCTTGTTGCGATGAGCATCCCAGAATGAACGCGCTGCCCGAATGCGTCGGGAGACTTCCTTGAGGAGTTCCTTGCCGCTGAGCGCGTCGGCGCTCTTCCTGTTTTTTTTGGCGGGCATCGTGTGGGCATGATTTCTCGCATAGTTCCGACGGCAGGCACAGCGGAGAGTTTGCGTTGCCATTCGTGTTGCTCGGCATTGCGCCCGCAATCGAGTCCCCATAGGTTCACTTCAATGGCAGCGCCCTCCCCCTCAGAACTCCCGGAAGACACGGGGGCACGCTTGCGCTCGCTAGCCGAGGAGTTGGAACAGATCGTAGCTGACCGGTCGGTCCTGGAGGGGCTCTCGGTGGAAGAGCGCAAGCGCCTGCTCAGCGCGGCCGGAGACGTCTTCTGCCCGGATACCAATGAGCGGCGGCGTTACACGCGCGCGAAGCGCCGGAAGTACAAGGCCAACAAAATCGACACTGACCAGGAGGTGCTCAACAAAACCGGGATCCGGACCCTGCGGAACAAGCCCGTCTTTACCACTCCCAACGTCTATCCACCTGAAAATTTCCTCGACGGCGGGCTCCGGGATGATCCCGATTTCCGCGAAGTGGCCGAGCCGCAGAACTGCTACATCTGCAAGACGGACTATACGCGCATCCATCAGTTTTACGATCAATTGTGCCCCGAGTGTGCCGACTTCAATTACGGGAAACGAACGGAATGCGCGGACCTCTCCGGGCGGGTCGCCTTGTTGACCGGTGGTCGGGTGAAGATCGGGTACCAGGCCGGGATCAAGTTGCTCCGTGCTGGAGCAGAGCTCATTGTGACCACCCGGTTTCCGCGCGACTCTGCCCAACGCTATGCCGAGGAGTCCGATTTTTCCGTGTGGGGAGATCGTCTTGAAATCTATGGTCTTGATCTGCGGCACACGCCCAGCGTGGAGGCGTTTTGCACGCACCTGCAGGAGACTCGCGAGCGACTGGATTTCATCATTAGCAACGCTTGCCAAACAGTACGGCGGCCCCCCGAGTTCTATCACCACATGATGGAGTTGGAGAGGGACTCTCATGGCAACCTTCCCGAGCATGTGAAGAAACTGGTGGGCCCTTACGAGGGCCTCCGCGGCTACAATCTTCTGCCCGAAGGAGAACCCGGATTGGTCGGAGCCAACGAGTCTGCGGTGGCGGGGCTGACCCATGCCGCCGAGCTGTCCCAGGGGGCACTCCTTCCGGAGGAACAAGCTGCCCAAGGCGCGCTCTTTCCGCAGGGCCAACTCGATCAGGACTTGCAACAGGTCGATTTGCGCGAGCGGAATTCCTGGCGCCTGATGCTGGCGGAAGTGTCTGCGGTGGAGTTGTTGGAAACACAGCTCGTCAATACGGTGGCTCCCTTCGTGCTCAATGCCCGACTCAAGGGGCTCATGATGCGGACGCCGGAGCGCGACAAGCACATCGTCAATGTCTCTGCGGTGGAGGGGCAGTTTTACCGTAAATTCAAGACCACCCGTCACCCGCACACCAACATGGCGAAGGCAGCGCTCAACATGATGACGCGCACCTCGGCGGCGGATTACCATGCGGATGGCATCCATATGAACAGTGTCGATACCGGGTGGGTGACCGATGAGGATCCCGTGCAAATCGCGGAGCGCAAGGTGTCCGAGCACCGCTTTCATCCCCCACTCGACATCGTGGATGGAGCTGCCCGCATCGTCGATCCCATCATGGCGGGTTTTCTGAGCGGCGAGCACGTCTGGGGTCAGTTTCTCAAGGACTACAAGCCCACCGATTGGTGAGCGGCGATCCGAGACTGGACACTTTCCTGCGTGTTACGAAGATGAGTCCCGATGGCTGCCACCCTGCGTTGGGCCCTGGTGTGCCTTGTTGCGTCCGTTCGTGCTCAGGAGAAACATTCCCCAGACCAGAACTACACTCCGCCCCGGGAGGCGGGGGTGATTGGCGAGGGAGAGTTCCGTTACAGGCTCGTGCCCGGTTGAGCCGCTGAGAATGCGGAAAAATCAAGCGCGGTCCTTGCCACGCGATCAAGCAGGACTCGCGGGGACGCATCATCATCCTCCTGCATACCAGCAAGGAGCATTGTGTCATTGCCCTGAGCCCGGAGGGCAAAGCGCGCGATGCGTGGGGCGATTTTACGAACTCTTCCATGGTCTTGCGGTGGTGGCGGAGAAGGACCGTGAGGTGCTCTTCATCACGGACCGGAAATGGATATCGGCCTTTGGCGGGAACCTCGGGAAAGGAGAAGCCAAGCTCAAGCATTGGGGGCCGCATGGCGGGGTACTCGATCTCCGCGATCCCATCATCATTCTCGCTCTGAGTGATCAGAAGATGATGAAGCGCTTCAAGTTGGACGGAATCTGGACCGAGAGCATCAATTTTCCGGGCGGTAATCCGGGGGAGATTATCGTTCATTGCGGACATCTCTTTGTGAATCACCTGGGAGACAATTGGCCGGTCGATCGCAACGCGGCAGGTTATCTCTTGGTCCTTGGCTATGAGGTGAAAGTCGTCGCGAATCCCGGGGGCGCCTTGCGGGAGGAAGGAGGTGCGCTGGAAAGGGAGAATCTCGGGTCGATTTGAGCGTGGGAGCGATCCCGCGAGACGAGGAACCGCAAATTGATGACATCTTAATGGATATTCATAGGCCCGAGATGAATGGCTTTGAGGCCACGCGTCTTATCCGGGAGCAAGAGACCCCCGGCGGACTCCGGGTTCCGATCACCGCGATTACGGCGAATGCGATGCAGGGTGATCGCAAAGTCTGCCTGGCAGCAGGGATGGATGATTACCTCGCGAAGCCGGTTCGCGCGGTGGACCTCTACGAGATTATGGAGCGCCTTGCGGTCCCGAATTGATTCGAAGGGCAGGCTTTTTGGGTGGGAAGTTGTAGTGTAGGGACGGTGTCTTGCCATGTCCCTCTTCAGATTGCGCGGTCTCGTTTACCCCTTCCTCTTGTTCCTGAACCCGGCGGCAGAGGCGGCCCCGCTTCGAGTGGGCTCCTTCGAGGTGGATGCCTCGCCTCCCGTGGGAAGCCTCCTCGCTTACGATCCGATGACGGGGGTGCAAACACCCCTGAGCTGTCGCGGGATCGTGTTGGTGGGTGCCGGAAGGCCCATTGTGCTGTGCGCTGTCGACTGGATCGGGCTGAGCAACGATGGGCATCTGGCCTTTCGGCAGGGTCTGGCCAAGGGCGCTGAGACGGAGGTCTCCAGGGTCGCAGTTCACACCTTGCACCAGCACGATGCGCCGCGCTGCGATTTTTCGGCTGAGACTCTGCTCGCGGCGAATGGACTGCAGGGAGCGGGCTTCAATGTGGGGCACGCCCGCAGGGTCATTGCTGCGGCGGGGGTGGCGGTCGCGGAGGCGATCGAGTCTGCCCAGCCCGTGACCCATCTTGGAATGGGAAAGGGCACGGTGAAGATGGTTGCTTCGAATCGGCGCATCCTGGGAGAGGATGGCAAGGTCCAGCACATGAGGTTCACCGCTACGAGGGACGCTGAGATTCGGGCCTTTCCCGCCGGAACGATCGATCCCGTTCTCCGCCTGATCAGTTTCTGGAATGAGGACGCTCCGCTCGCGGTGTTGACTTACTACGCGACCCATCCTCAAAGTTACTACCGCACTGGATTGGCGAATCCGGACTTTCCGGGTCTGGCTCGGAACGGGAGGGAGAAGGAGACCAAGGTGCCCCACATCCATTTCAATGGTGCGGGGGGAAACATTGGGGCTGGCAAGTGGAATGACGGAGCCAAGGAGAACCGGCAGGTCTTGGCAAATCGAGTGAATGCGGGGATGAAACTCGCCTGGGAGAACACGAAAAAAGTCACCCTCAGCGCTGGCGAGGTCGGTTGGAAGGTCGAGCCTGTCCTCCTCCCGGTTGCGAGTCACATGAAGGAAGAAACCTTGGCTGCCATCGTGGAGATGGAGAGCGAGCCGGCGGAGAAACGTTATCTCGCGGCCAAAAACCTGACTTGGTTTCGGCGGTGCAAAAACAAGGAGCCGATTGAGCTTTCCTGCCTCAACCTCAAGGACGCGCGAGTTTTGCATCTGCCAGGGGAGTTGTTCGTGGAATACCAACTGAACGCCCAGCAGGCGCGGCCGGATCTCTTTGTCGCCTTGGCGGCCTATGGCGATTATGCGCCCGGATATATCTGTACCGCGGCGGCCTATTCGGAAGGCGGATATGAGCCGAGCACCCTGGCATCGCTGGTTGATCCGAGCGTGGAGAAGATCCTCACCGCTGCGATCCGGAAACTGCTTGATGCCCCGGCGGGAGCCACCCCGTAGGGTGTGTTCGAAAAACCGGGTGAGGGTGGGCATGGAATAGTTTAGGAAGAAGCAATCAGGCGCGGCGAGCAGCGCGGCGATGAGGAACCGGGGCCCATCTCAGATCTGACTGCGTTCTCGTCACGGCTGTGTGGGCTTGCCCATCGCCGCCGGCCGACGCCTTGCTGGCCGGCAAGATTGCTTGCGCCGCCACTCACCCGCTTCGTCGAACACAGCCAAGGACCGCGCCTGGAATCAGTCCGTCCTCCGGTAGCCAATGATGGTCAGATCATCGGGCTTGGAGGGATGTCCTACGAGTTGCTTCATCATGCGCTCGAGAGCGAGGGTGGCCAAGTTGCCGACGGCCTGATCGAGTGGGCCTTTGCGAATCAAGGCGATGATCTCATCCAGTCTTACGTTGTCGGTGAGGCCATCGCTGGCGAGGAGCATGGTATCGTTGCGAGCGAGGGGGAGGGGGGCACCGAGCTCGATGCGCATTTCGGGGAATCCCACCGCGTTCAGGATCAGATTGCGCTGAGAACTATAGAGGGCTTCTTCCTCGGAAAGGAGCCCGGCTTCCACTGCGAGCCCGACTGGAGAGTGAGCAACCGTCCTCATCTTGAGCTTGCCGCGTTGGCCCACCACTAAAATCGCGGAGTCACCAATGTGGTAGGGTCGAATGATCTCCTGGTGGATCTCGACTGCGGCCAAGGTGGTTCCGGCATCGGGGACATTTTCGATCAGGAACTCGTTGACGCATTCGATCCCGTTCAGGATGGCGGTTCGGACTCTGGTATCGACGGCGTCGGCGGGAACGCGATCGGCGAGATGGGTGACCAAGGCGCCGGACGCCCGTCCTCCACCTCGAGTGCCGCCCATCCCATCGGCCACTGCGAGCAGGGCATCGTCTGCGGTCACGGGCAGGACGACCACCGAGTCCTGGTTGGGTTTGCCGCGGAGGGGATTCGGGTGGGTGAGAATGACGGCGGTCCCGTGTGGCAGGGAAACCACCAAGGGCAGTTTCATCGCGGCTTCAAGCAGGAGAGTTGCGGGCCTGGTCCCCTTGGCCGTTGAGGGGGAGGGGCTTACCGAGTCCTCAATGGAGCGCCCGCCGGCGAATCTGTCGATATGCCTTGTAGAGCGCATCCGCATCACGAAAGCGATGTCGGGGCGACAATTCAAGACACTTGCGAATGAGAGCAATCATTTCTGGGCGGGCCTTGCGTCGCAATTTGGCACTTTCCGGGGGTGGCCAAGCAAAAGGATACTCGGGAACGTGCCCTGTGAGCATGCGATAAAGGAGTAGTCCCACCGCAAAAACGTCGGAACGGAAGGAGGGTTTGCCCATCGCCTGCTCGGGGGCCATATAGCCAAGAGTGCCTGAGCCTGAGGCGTTTTGGGTGCGCACGGCGATACGGGCGATGCCGAAATCAGCCAGCCGGACAGAGGGGCCGGGGAAGAGAATGAAGTTCTCGGGCTTGATATCGCAGTGGATGATGCGCTGCTGGTGGAGGAGGGCCAGACTTTCGAGACAGTGCTCGATGATGACCGCAAGATTCTGGGTCGAAAGTCGCCGCGAGAGGCGATCGGCTAGACTCTCGGTTCCGAGGGGGTAGGTCAGGACGAAGTGGCCATCGATCACGCTGGCATCCTTGAGGCTGAGGAGGCGGGGACTCTCGATCTTGGCCGCGAGGCGTGCCTCGTGGCGAAATCCTTCCAAGAAGGCTTCGTCTGCGAGGTGGGGATGGGGAACCTTGAGGGCGACACGCAGGCCTTCGATCGTATCGAAAGCGCGATAGACGTTCGAGTAAGGACCATCCGCGAGGAGGGATTCGATCCGGTACTTTCCGAGCCGGGAGCGCGTGCGAAGTCGACGGGGTTGAACAGGGGGCGGAGGCAAGAGCGGAGACATGAAGCAGCCAAAGGGTGTCGGCGGGCAGTTGGTTTACAGACTCCTCTTAGAAACGAAAAGTGGAATCTGCTCTAAGTGTGCAACTGTTGCGTTACTCCAAAAGTCGCGGCGCACTATGACCTCGAGCGCGGATCATTTTGAGAAGCGTCCGAAGCTTCGTTGCTTTTTCTGGATGCTTGGCGATCAGGTTGTGGCGTTGTCCAAGGTCATCCTTCAAATTGAAGAGCTGCGCGGTTTCCTTGTCTGGCTGGTAGCCGTGTTTTGACTCCCACTGAGCATTCCGTCCGGAGACGTAGCCGGTCTTGGCCTCAATGAGAAGCCAGTCGTGGTTGCGGATGGCGTAGTGGCCCACCTTGGTGTTGTGAATGTGCGTGTTGCGGATAGGCGATTCGGGCACTTCGCCCATGAGGACCGGGAGCTGGTTGTGGCTATCCTCGGCGGCATCGGCGGGAAGCTCGGAACCCACGATTTCTGCGATCGTGGCGAAGAGATCGATCTGGCTCATCAAGGCCTTGGAGACCTGTCCGGGCCTTGTTTTTCCGGGCCAACGGATGATGAAGGGAACGTGGTGCCCTCCCTCGTAGATGTCGCGCTTGAGCCCCCGCAGGGGTTTGGCGGACCAGTGGTCGTAGCGCTGATCGCGGGCGTAGGCGTACTTTTCTGGTCCGTTGTCGGCGGTGAAGATCACGAGGGTGTTCTCGGCCTGTCCGGAGGCCTTGAGTTCCTCGAGGATCCGGCCGCAGGCGTGATCGGTTTCGTGGACGAAGTCGCCGTAAGGTCCCGCCTTTGATGTTCCATCGAACTGGTCGTTCGGAATGATGGGGGCGTGGGGACTGGGAAAGGCGAAGTAGAGAAACCAGGGTTTCGATTCCGGACCCCGTTTCTTGATGCCCTGGAGCTTGATGAACTCGGTGGCCCGCTTGGTGGTGGTCGGGATGTTCTGGTAGGGGTCCCAGTCAGAAATCATCGGCCCCGGGCGGCATTCCCAATTGCCCTCCTTGATCTTCTTCCATTTCGAAGTGTCCATCATGACATCCGGCGCGCGGGGAAGGCGGTCGTTCTCAATCCAAGCGTAAGGCGGAAAATTGATCACGGTATCGCCAAAGTAGGATTCGAAGCCGTGCGCGAGCGGACCGTCCGGAATCGTTTGGCTCCAGTCATAGGCCTCTGGTCCCAGGATCTTGCGGCGCCCAGTTCCTTGCGGCTGGGCCGTTGCCTTTTTGATCGCATTCCAGTCCCATCCAAGATGCCACTTGCCGATTGCGGCTGTGGTGTAGCCCTTTCCGCGGAGCATTTCAGGAAGGGTCAGGTCATCGGGGGCAAAGACCGAGCCCCCCATGGGGCCCACAATGCCGTGAAACCTGCGCCAGTGATGACGGCCGGTGAGGAGGGCGTAGCGGCTTGGGGTGCAGATGCCGGAGGAGGAATGGCCGTCCGTGAAGCGCAGGCCTTCCTGGGCGAGTTGATCCAGGTTGGGAGTGGGGATCTTGGACTCCTTGTTGTAGCAGCCGAGATCGCCGAAACCAAGATCGTCGCCGTAGAGAATCAGGATATTGGGGCGTGCTGCCTCGGTGGTGAAAAGAGGGAGGCAGGAAGCGAGAACAAACAGGGCAAGGGAACGAGTCACCCGGAAATTACAGGGAGGAAAGCCCCGGTCTTCAAGCGTGTGCTTACTTTCAGGACAACCTGGCCCGTGGGAGGGGGTTTCATCAGATCGAGAAGAGCCCATGAGCAAGACGATAATTTGTATCTTGGTAGCAATCGCCGCCGCTGCCTCGGCCCAGAGGGAAACTGCTGAGGGTCGGACCGCCCTTTGGTTGAAGCAGATGGACAAGAACAAGGATGGGAAACTTGCCAAGGATGAGACCCAAGGGTTGATGCAGCGCTTCTTTGATCGGAATGACGAGAACAAGGATGGAGCGCTCGACAAGAGCGAGCTCGGAGCCCTTGCCCAGCGCCTCTCGAAACGCCAGGCTCCCAAGCAGCCAGCCCGAGGTCGGCGCCAGCGGGCCCCGAATACCGCGCAGCTGCTCAAGAACGCGCCTGAGGGAGTCACGATCGTCCCCGACCTTCTCTATCGCGAGGGCGAGAGCAAGGCGTGGAAGCTCGACCTCGTGATGCCTGAGGCCAAGAGCGACACGCCGCGCCCAGGGATCGTCTTCGTCCACGGCGGAGGTTGGCGCAACGGCGATAAGCGGGCGGGAACCTTTCTGAACGGAGCGCTTGAGTACGCCCAGAAAGGCTACGTCTGCATCACGGTCAACTACCGCCTGGTAGGCGAAGCGCCCTTTCCGGCCTGTGTGAACGATGTGAAGAATGCAGTGCGTTGGTTTCGTGCCCATGCCGAGAAGTATGGGGTTGATCCCCAACGCATTGGAGCTTACGGCAATTCTGCGGGTGCCCATCTGGTGTGCATGCTTGGGTTGGTGACGCGGGGAGCCGGTCTCGAAGGCGACGGTCCCTACCTTGATTATTCCAGTCAGGTGCAAGCGGTGGCGGCATCCGCCACACCGACGGATTTCACGCTGTTCGCTGGAAGATTGGAACGACTAGGTCGCGAGGGGGGACTGCTGGCGGGATCGGCGGAAGGTCTCGCCGAGCGAGGCAAAGCCGCCTCACCCATTCACCATGTGCGGAAAGATGCTCCGCCGCTCTTGCTCTTCCACGGAACCAAGGACAAGACGGTAAACGTGAAGCACAGCGATGTCTTGGTGGAGGCCCTCAAGAAGGAGGGTGTCAAAGAGGTCACCTATCTGCGCATCGAAGGAGCTGGGCATGGGGTGTTCAACCAGCACAAGGAGAAGACGGCTCCGGCGATGGAGAAATTCTTCTCACGAATCCTCAGTAACCCAACAAAGGTAGAGTTTGGGGGCAATTCAGGCCCAACCGAATCAAAATGATGAAATGAGCGGGCATTGGGGTGAGTAGGCTTGACGTGAGGCTCAGCCGGTTTACAGAAACGCCCGCCGAAGGGTGGGCACAAGGCCTCCTTCGACGGGCGACAGATTTCCGGTGGTGTGGGAGCGAGTGGTTGGTTTAATGGGTTTTTCCAATCACGGCTCTCACACCGCTTTGCCAAACTGCCCAAGAGGCAGGTGCTTGTAAAGTCACCAAGAAAATTGATTCTGTCTGCTTCGTGCGAGGACGAATCATTTCATGATCTTCCTCATCTGCAGGGTGAGCTCCGCCACGATCTCTGGATGTGTTTTCCAGAGGTTTTTCGTCTCACCAGGATCGAGGTCCAGATTGTAGAGTTGCCCTTTGGGATCCTCCGGTCCGGGGTTGATTTTACGGGGTTTCGAAAAACCGCCGGATCCTAACTGATCGATCAGTTTCCAAGCTCCGTCACGAATCATCATTGCGCGGCCTCCGGACTCCATCACGAAGGGTCTCCGCGGCATGGGTTTGCCCTTGGCCTTGCCGGTAAGAATTTGGAGGAAGCTTTCGCTGTCCGGGAGCACCTCGGCTTTCAAATCCGCCCCCACCAATTCCCCGAAGGTGGCGAGCAGGTCGGTGAAGCAGAGGAGATGATCAGAGGAAGCTCCGGCCTTCACCCGTCCCGGCCAGCGGGCGAGGAAGGGCATGCGGTGTCCCGCTTCCCAGGCATCGGCTTTCATGCCGCGAAATCCGCCCGATGAATCGTGGCCCAGGCGCGTGACGTCGTCTTCGTACCAGACCGGACCGTTGTCGGAGCTGAACAGCACGAGGGTGTCGTTCTTCATACCCGCTTCCTCGAGAGTCTTCAAAACGCGGCCGATCTCGTGGTCCACCATCGCGGTAAATTCGCCGTACATTCCCGCTCCGCCCTTGCCCTTGAATTTCTTGGAGGGCAGCCAGGGAGTGTGCGGGGCAGGATAGGCGAGGTAGAGGAAGAGGGGCTTGGCAGGGTCGCGTTTCTTGATCACTTCAATCGTCTCGTTAGTGAATCGCGGCAGCACATCATCAAGTTTGAGGTTGGGTGCAATCCCGCCTGCACGCCAGAAGGCGCCTTGGATTGGGGACCATCCCTTGCTTTGGTTGGCCGCGATCTTGTCGGTTGGGGGGTGAACCGCGCGATCACCACGAATGTAGAAGTAAGGGGGAATGTCGGTGGAGGCACGAATGCCAAAGAAGCTTTCGAAACCCACATCGACCGGACCGCCTGGCAACGGATTCTCGTAGCCATTCTCCTTGAATCCGAGATGCCACTTGCCGACCATGGCAGTGCCAAAACCGTTCTCCTTGAGCAGGGAAGCTACCGTGAGCTGCCCCTTCTTGATGGATGGTTTCTTGCGCCAGGAATTTGTATCCGCGCGAAAGGGATACTGCCCCGTCATCAATCCATAACGGGAAAGGTGGCAGAGCGGGCCCGGAGCATGCGCGTCGGTGAAGCGCATGCCCTCGCTCGCAAGGGTGTCGAGATGCGGGGTGGGGATTTTCGAGTTCGGATTATAGGATCCGAGATCGCCGTAGCCCAGGTCATCCACGAGGATGATCAGGATATTGGGCGGCTTGGCGGAGACCAGCGAGGAGCAGGTCACGAGGAGGAGGAGGAGCAGGGATAGATTGTGCATGGGCGTTGGTTGTTAATCTTTGAACCAAACCAGGTCCTTCCAGGGCGGCGTGTCATTTCTGGACCCTGCTGCAGCGCGGGTGGCGCCACGAGTGATGATGGCGTTGAGTTGTCCGAGAAGTTTCTTCTCAACGTCGGGGTGCTGTGTGAGAACATTGTTCTTTTCGCCGGGGTCCCTCCCGAGGTCGTAGAGTTCGCGCTTCTCTGTTTTTCGTGTGCCTTCCATGACGAGCTTCCATTCTTCGTAGCGGATCGCGAAGCGGCCGTTCGCGGCGTGGTGAATAAGCGGGGGGCGGGGGGGGCTGGACACCTTGCGCTCCCACCAGGCCTGATCAAAACTGATGCTGTCCTCGGCCGCATTCTCCGGGAGCGGCTTCTTCAGGATGGAGGCGAAGGTGGACAGAAGATCGGTCTGGCACACGGGGAGATCCCACGTGGAGCCCGGCGTGACCTTGGCGGGCCAGCGGATGAAGAAGGGAACGCGATGCCCACCTTCATAGATTGAGCGCTTTCCCTCGCGGAACGGCCCAGCGCTGTGGTGGGAATACTTTTCGATGCGTTGCTTCCAGGTAGTCTCCGGCCCATTGTCCGAAGTGAAGATGACCATGGTGTTCTCGGTGAGCTTTTCACGATCCAACAAATCGAGAAGGCGCCCAAGGTGCCAGTCAGTTTCGATCATGAATTCCCCATAGGCGCCGGCCTGTCCCTGCCCGCGGAATTTCTCGATGGGAATGACCGGTTTGTGAGGAGAGGTGTAGGGCAGGTAGAGAAAGAAGGGCTTCCCCTTACGTGCGTCCTCCGCCTTTCCTGCGATCCACTTCAGGGCTTGATTGGTGAAGCGGGTCAGGCACTGATCATCGATGAAGTCCGGCGCCACCTCCATCAAGTTGGGGCCCTGTCTCATCTCGTAGGGAGGCATGATGCGGTAGTCCGAAAGGGCAATCTTGTTCGGCTTCTTCTTCGTCCACTGAGTAGGCGGAACCGCTGCGTGGCGTCCTTCGAACCATGCCAACACGCCGTAGTTCATCGAGGCGGGAATGCCCCAAAAATAATCGAATCCCTTGTCGAGCGGCATGTCCTGCACCGGCTTGGACCAGTCGCGCTTTCCCTGCGTGCCTGGGAAGTCCATCCCAAGATGCCACTTGCCCACCATTCCCGTGTGGTAGCCGTGGTCGCGGAGAAAGGACGCCAGAGTGACCCGGCCGTCGGTGATGAGACAGGCCCTCTCGGCACCAAAGACCCCGCGCTTGAGGGTGGTGCGCCAGCTGTAGCGGCCAGTGAGCAAGCCATAGCGCGACGGGGTGCAGACCGTGTCCGAACAATGTGCGTCGGTGAAGGTCATGCCCTCCCGCGCGAGCCGATCCTGATTCGGGGTCGTGAACTTGGCCTTGGGATTCAGGCAGCTCGCATCGCCGTAACCCTGATCATCGGTATAGATGAGGAGAATGTTGGGACGGTCGTTCGAGGCCTTGGCGGAAAGAGGAGGAGTTGCCGCTGAGCTCGAAACCCAGAGCCCGGAACTCAGCAGGAGGAGGACGAGAAGAGATCTCATTTTGCGGGCACCTCGAAGCTCTTGAGGACGACCTCTTCGGGCTTATCCTTGCCGGCTTTCACGGTATACTTTCCGGGGGCGTAGACTTGAGCTTCGATCATGGGCTGGGCGGAGCGCGTGGTGTAGAGAATCTCGCCGGTCTTGTCCGCGATGACCTGGTAGACCGGGTGATCGAGGGAAGGGACCGTGATCTTGGGCAGGGTGGCAAAGACCTTGCGGCCGTCATTCGCTCTGGTGTGGAACTTGATCGGCCAGCCTGGAAACTGAGCATTCTTCTGATCCTTCGTGACGTCCGTGAAACGCTTGTAGCATTCGAAGGTCACTTCGCGGGTCGATTTTTTGAAGCGCACCACTCCGTAACCATCCGCCCGCTTCCGTTCGTTGCTGCGGTCCTCGGGATTGGCGTAGGCCAGCATGCTGATCTTGTTTCCAAGTCCGTCCTCGTAGTCACCGGTCCAGGGGAGTGGGCTCTTGGGCACGGGATTGGCCCCCGCCGTTTCATTCGCCGGATGCCACCAGCGGCCGTAGATGGTGTTGACCAAGGCGGGACTCGTGAATCCGTAGGGGCCATCTCCGTATTCGTCGATCCCGTGCTTCACGGTGACTGCGAGGTGTTGGTCTCCGCAGAGGTGTGGAGCCCAGGCACGTCGAATTTCGCGTAGGGCCTTGTTGCGCCCGGTCTGGGGCCAGGCGTTGGAATCAAGATCGGCCAGCAGGCGGTTGTTGGGAGAGCCGTGTTTGTGCACTGCACCGCAGAACGCGGTCTGGGAGAGCACGCATTTCATGAATGAACCGGTCCAGTCCTGGCCCCACTGGTGGAGAAACTTCAGCTGGCGATCGCCCAGGAGTTTGAGCCCTTTGACGTCCACCGATTTGCGGTTGTACTTGGGATCGTTGATGTGATCGGGCCGGGGTCCCATCTTGGGGATTTTACCTTTTGGTCCGCTCTTGAACTTGCGGTCCTCAAGAATCGCGAAATCGATCCCGCCTACTCGCAGGTTCGTGTAATAGACCGTAATCTCGCGTTGAATCGTCTGTGCGTCGGAGGGATCCGGGAGGTGCCAGGTCTGGCAGCGTTGCACCATGTTGATGTAGCGGGCCGGATAGAAGTACCCTCCGGTTGGGCCCGCTGAGGACTCGGCCTTTTTCCCATTTTCGCCCCAAATGTTGCCTTGGCCCACGTCGTGATCGTCGGGGATCGTGATGCACGGACGATCCCGGATCAGGTCGCGAAACTGGAGGCCAAATTCGAGCCAGCCGGCGGTGTGCTGGGTATGATGGTAGGTCTGGTCACCGGCGAAAAAGATGAGATCGGGGTCGTGGACGAGGAGGTTATTCACGATCTGCGGTCGCGCGCCCGACGTGCGGCTCGAGTTGCAGGACAAATTGCCGATCACGATCTCGTCTTTCTCGATGGGGTCCTTGCGAATGAGTCCCTCAAAGACCGCCTTTTCGCCGTGGCGCAACCGGTAGGGCACGTCGGCGGTGTTGTCCCACTTCTCGATGCGGAAGTGCGCACTCCATCCCGGGAACATCACGTCTTCCCTGGCGGCCTCCAGCCACTTGTTGCCCCTCTTGAACTCAAGGCGCACCTCCTGTGCCTCGTCCGGCTTGAGGGGGAAGAGCTGGGCGGTCAATTTCAAGACCCCGCGATCGTGAGTGTAGATTCCAAATCCGATCACTTCGTCTCGCGGGACGTTCAGGTTGATCATCTTCTTGGGCCTACGCTTTGGTGGCTTCGCCCCCGGTTTTGGTTCCCGGGGTTGCTGAAGCGTCCACCACTCGCCCGTGGCCAGCCCGTCGAGCTTGGGGAATTTCTGGCCGAAGACCTCGGGGTCGTCGGCGAAGAGGGGTGATATCAAAAGGAGAGCGATTGATGGAAGCGGAAGGGTGAGGCGGGCGGTCATGGCGCTGAATACGAACATGAAATCCACGATTCGTCGCGAAAAATGCCAGCCAAGGCATAGAATGCTCATCGCCCCCTTGAGCGGGCTGACCTCCGTTCAACGGGGAGCTGGTCCGGCCGGGCAAGGGCTTCGGTTGGCGGGAGGAGGAAGAGCGCTGTGAGTTTGGGCGCAGCGCTTGTGAGGGGTCGCCACGCTCAATTCAGGGTCTCTACGTAGGCGGTCAAATCCACGATATCCTGAGCGGTCAATCCCAGTTGATCCGCCGACAACATGAGCGACCGTTTCAAGGGCTCGATTTTTTGCACCTTCTTGGCGGGGATCATCTGGACGAGACCACCCTGGCTCTGTAAGATGACGGGATCTTTCTGGCTCAGGGCGAGACCGTGGACTTCGCCGCCTCCCTTGAGATGCACGATGCTTCCGGAATACCCGTGAGCGATTTCGGACGAGGGATTGACGACGGACTGGACAAATTTTTCTTTGCCTTGGTTCGCGATCCATCCTGCCAGCGCAGGACCGTAGTTGACTCCCAGGCCCTCGACCTGATGGCAGATCACACAGCGGGCAGCCACCGTTTTGCCCTGGGCGGCATCCCCTTTCATGGAGAGGATCTCCGTGATGGAGGGGAGACTCGAAGCGCCTTCGAAGACCGGCACCTCCAACTTCGCGATCTCCTGTTGATCAGGATCGTAGATTCCCTTCTTCTTGAGGAGGGCGTGCACGCCGTAGTCTTTCCAACGAGTGGATCCCAAGTGAATTAACCAGTGGGCGGCCTCGGCTCCAACCGGGCCATTCACTTTGGTCACCTCGGTGAGTGCCGCCATGGCCTTGGGGTCGTCGATGAAGGCGAGGCTCTCAAGGGCGAAGATGCGAGCTTGGTCGGGGAGGGCAGGGCTCTCCGCTCGCTCCTGGAGATCGGCAATGGCGGCCACGGGGCCGAGGCGCCAGGTGATCTTTACGAAGGGCGCGGGCCATGAGAGAGCATCAGTGACCTTGGCAAGGGAGCGGAGTTGAATCCACACGCGTTCTTCGGCACCCTCCGCCGCCAAGCCGCATGCTTCGAGGTAGGTCCGGTCGTTGGCACGGCAGCGCGTAAGGAGATGGGCGACATAGGCAGCCTTGCGAAGCGGTTCAACTTCGCGCAGGGAGACCGCCAGTTCGCGGCGGACTGCCAGGCTGGAGTCCTGGTAAAACTTGGAGAGCATGAGGAGCGGCTCACGCCCGGCGTTACGCAAGGCGCGGAAGGCGAGCAGTCGCACCTCTGCACTGCCCTTGGTGGCGAATTCATCGGCGAGTTTACTTCCTTCCGGGCCGAGGTAGGGGAGGAGCCAGATCGCACGGGCCTGGAGGTAGCGATTGCGATCATTGAGCAGAGCAAGAACGGCGGGGAGTGCCTTTTTGCCAGCCTTTCTGAGGGCCTCAAAGCCGGCATGGCGCACGTTCTGGGCAGGGCTGCGCAAAAGGCCAATTGCGCCCTCGATGGTGTCTGGAGAAGCCTTCGGAATCTGCGGGGTGAATCCCTTGGGGGCGATTCGATAAATGGTCCCCGAGCAACTACCGTCCCGGTCATTGTGTCCCCCCACCCCGGGATCGTACCAATCCGCGACATAGAGGGCGCCGTCCGCCCCGACCATGATATCGGAAGGGCGGAACATGTTCCCGCTCGTGGACTTGAAAAAATTGAAGCGCTCCAGCTTGAAGTTTGATCCCTCGGGAATCGGATGGTAGCCAAAGACGACTTTGCGTGCCGCCTCACAACTTGCGAGGAGGCCTTCATATTTCACGGGGAGGGCGCCATTTTCGTAGTAGCAAATACCGGTCGGTGATCCGCCGCCGTAGACGTCACCCGGGGGAAGGGTCCCGGGATCCTCCTGACGCCAATGAGCCTCGGGCACCGATTGTCCCGGGCGTTGGTCGGCTCGCCAGTGGCGCTTTCCGTCTGGCGAGAAAAATCCGAGAAAGCCACCCTCCATGAGCCAGGTGGTGCGGCAGGCAGGAGGATCGTCGTTGTCGTTCTGGAAGACGTCGCCAAAGGAGGTGACGGTGTGTTCGTAGCTGTTGCGGAATCCGTGACCAAGGATCTGCACGCCGGTGCCATCGGGGTTCATTTTCCCGGCAAAGCCGCCGACCCAGACGTGACCGTCGTCACTCCGCTTTCCTCCGAACGCGACATGATCGACGGGCCATTCCCCGCCGCCACCCTTGTAGGGTCCGCCAATCCAAAACTCCTTTCCGTCCTTCGACTTAAAATTTGCACCCGTGTTTCCGTGGTTGAAGTACCATTTGCCGCCCGGTCCCGCCACCACTGCGTGCAAGCTATGATCGTGGTTCTTTCCGTTGAAGCCACTCAGCAGGTTTTCGCGCTTGTCCACGGCGGGATCGAAGACCAGGTCGCGGTTCACATCGGTGTAGATGATCAGGTGGGGTGGTTGTGCGACCACAATCTTGTTGTCGAAGACGCTCACGCCCAGCGGGGCCACCAGTTCGGGGTCCTGCACAAAGGTGTGGGAGCTGTCAGCTTTGCCATCGCCGTCCTTGTCTTCCAGAACCACGATGCGGTCCCCTTCGGGGCGCCGGTTTTGGTGTCGGCGGTAGTTCACTCCTTCGGCCACCCAGATTCGGCCCGCGGCATCGGTGTCCATGTTGGTCGGGTTGTGCAGCATCGGGCTGGTGGCCCAGATCGTGACCTCCAAATCGTCCGGGACTTCGAATTGCTCGATCGGGATGCTCTGCGGATCAAGATTGTCCGGATCAAACGTGTCGCCCGCCTTGGCGATGCCCACGGGCTCTTCGTCAAAGACATAGAAGCGCACCGAGGCTGGCGTGCGGCCGTTCCGATCGGCGCCGCCGTCATCGAGTCCCACCTTGGCCCGCAGGCGGACGGTGCCTTTGGGAATCTTGAAATGGAGGATCGAGTCCGCGTGGACGCCGATCCCTTTCTCGTAGATGTTCCCTGCGATTGTGAGCGGTTTGCCATCGCAATTCGCACCGCGGTTTACGCTGCCAAATGCCGTGGTGGCGGATTTCCAGGAGAGGGCGGTGAGGTCCTGGATCGTTCCGTTCTCCATCACAAGGACGGGCTCGATCCAATTGGCCCAGTCGTGGCTTTGATCTCCTTCGTCGGAGACCAGGAGGTAAAGATCGCGCTTCTGTTTTTTAAACGCGATGTCGATCGTGGCGAGGCGTTCCTTGTCGCCGCTCTTCATGAGCGGGCTCTTGTAGAGCGGCTTGGTGGCGATCTTCTGATCCTGGGGTGCCGGGGCTGGTCGAACCTTCGCTCCGGCACCCACCTTAAAACCCGCCTCTCGCTTCTCGTTGACTTTGGCGGCGGGTAGCTTTTTCCAGTCCTCCGGGTCGGGTAGTTTTAAGAGCTTCGTATTCTTCCCGTAGTCGTCGAGGTTGGCATTGAATTCAGCCACGGTTGGTGTTTTCGACACTACTCCGCCCGCGGGGACTTTCAGGCCCGCGGTCCACACGATTGCATTGAGCACGGCGGTGCGTACTCCGTCCAGCGCCCAGGTGTGGTGATAGTGACCGCCAGTGAATCCAATTCCGCGACCACTCTGGTTGGGTCGTTCGTATCCCCACATGAGAGTCTGTTTTTTGTCGAGCCCCTCCACTCCATGCTTGTTCCACATGTTGATGTAGCGGTGCATGTTCTTGCGGGTTGGAGTCGCGGTGAAGAGATCGAGGACCTTCTCGCGATCATCGATGAAGCGCATGTTGTAGTACCACTCGTCGAGGCAAGTGGTCTTCTCGGGAACTCCATTTCCGATTTCGTGACCCTTGATGATCTCGAGATCAGCAACCCAGTGGGGATTGACGGACCAGCCGCTCTCCATCGCGCCGCCGATCCACGGCTGGTAGTACTGCTTGCCCAGTTGCGGATTCGGGTGCACTGCATAGTGCATGAAGACCATGCCCACCCCCTTCTTGGCGAGGCTGTCGAGGAATTCCCATTGCCCGGCGTGGCCGCTGGCGCCATCCGCGTAAATCACGATCGTATTGGCACTCTCGAGAATCGCCTTGTCCTTTTTGGGCCAGTCTGCGCGCAGAACGGTGGCTTTCACATTGAGTCCGCTTTGCTCGTTGAGGGCTTTGGCAAGGAGCGTACAGCCGGCGTAGAATTCGTGCTCGCCGGAACCGTGACTGCGATTGCCGGCGATGAATACGATGTGTTTCACCGCGTCGTTCTTCTTGGCCGACATGAAGAAGGGACAGAGGAGCACGAGCAGGATGGGGATCAGCAGAGTGAAGCGTTTCATGAGTTGGTAGTTAGTGACAGCCCCCCGTCGAGGGCAAGCAAGCTACGCGGGGAAGGACTCGAATTGTGCAAGAATTAGCGAGAAGATCCCATTTGGGGACGATTTTCTGCGATGGCTGCTCCTGAGAGCCGGCAGGGGCGGGAAGAAACTTTAGCTGAGGGTGTCCGGCGTCTGTCCGAGGGGCCAATATCCAGGTTTGGGGTGCGCGGGATCAGGGGGTCTCCGGCCCCCCCGCGAGTTCGTTCAAGAATTCCAGCCCGCCAGTGAGCGGTCCGCGGTGGTCTGCTCCTCTGAAGAGAGCGATATCAACGGGCAATTCGCTGATGGGTATGATTTTGCTTATGGATCCGACCAGAATCCAAGAAGGGCTGCGGGTGTGCAGGCTGGATACGAGACTCATGGTATGTTAATGGCAAATGATGACGGAACAGGATTCAGCCGTGAGTCGGCCCGGCCTCACGCTCAGGGCAGTTTCTTTACCCGGATATTGCGGAAGGCAA
>JAPKFB010000112.1 GCA_028821775.1 Roseibacillus sp. | reverse complement strand
GCGACCGGAAGTCTTTGTCTTCAGTCGGGATTATCTCGGGTTGTAGTCTGGGGAGCCTATGTTTTGACAGCGGAGGCGCTTCTGCCAGAAAGACGTGTCCCGGACGCCATGAGTTTCGCTGCCATCATCGCCAAACGATTCAGTAGATTGCTCCACAAGCCCTTCCGGGCGAGCGAGGGAGCGGCGAAGATGGATCACCTCGCGATTGGTGCGCTGGGGGAGCGGATTGCCTGCGCGCACTTGCGCGGAGAGGGACGGAAAGTGCTCTATCGTAATTTTCGGGCACCGCGCGGAGGGGAGGTGGACATCGTTGCCAGGGACGGCCGGGTCTTGAGCTTCGTCGAAGTCAAAACGAGGACGAGTGAAGAGTTTGGTCGGCCTCTCGATGCGGTGGACAAGAGGAAGCAGGCCCTGATGATGCGGGGTGGAAACGAGTGGTTGCGCCTGTTGGGGACACGGGAGATCGCTTGGCGATATGATGTGGTGGAGGTGATCCTGGTGGAAGGAGAGAAGCCGCGAGTGCATGTCGTGCTCGATGTGATTGAGTGAACAGGTGAGCATCTGGAGTGCGGGCGCGGAGGACCTCTGCAGGGGACTGGAGCCAGATTGAAAGGAGGAACGCTACTCCGGGAGAGTGGGGAGAAGGCTGAGCAGGGTTTTGTAGCGCTCCAGATTGAACTCGCGATCGTCATCCATCATACGTTCACTTTCATCGGCAAGACAGAGGGCGATCATCTTCTTGGCCTCCTCTTCGTCGATGTCTGGTTCCTTGAGAAGGCGCTGGTAGGCATCCTTCACGAAGGGAGTTTCGGCGGAAGTGATCTGTTCTTCCACTGCCGGGATCAGCATCTCGATGAGTTCGCTCATGGCGGTAAATTAGCAGGTTCTAGGCGACCCGGTTGGATGGTTTGCCGGCGATGAAGTTTTGCAGGTTGCTCAGCAAGCCTTGGAGGAGGCGTTGGCGGGACTCGAGGGAAAGCCAGGCGCTGTGGGGAGTGATGATGAGGTTTTTCTCTCGCAGATCAGAGGCTAGAAGGGGGTGGTTGGTAGGCGGAGGTTCCACCGAAAGGACGTCGAGGCCAGCCCCGGCAATCCTGTCATGGCGCAGCGCGTCGGCGAGAGCCTCCTCATCGATCAGCGGGCCGCGACTTGCGTTCAGAAGAAAGGCGGAGGGCTTCATGAGAGCGAGGGTATCGCGATTGATCATGTGTTCATTGTCGGCGGTGAGAGGGCAGTGGAGGGAGACGACATCGGAGGTGCGGAAGAACTCCCCGGCCGACAGGCGGGTGAGGAAGGGGCGCTGCTTGTTGCCTGACTCCTCGCGGGCGAAGACTTGCACCGACATGCCGAGAGACTCCGCGATGGCGGCAAATGCCGAACCAATCGCTCCGAGGCCCACAATGCCGCAGGTTTTCCCCGCCAGCTCGGTGACCGGATGGTCGAGGCGGGTAAAGATCGGGGACTGGGGCCACTGGTCGAGCTCGGCCGCGAAGCGATGGACATTGGTGGCCAGGGTAAGGAGGAGGGCCGCGACGTGCTGCGCCACGCTGGGCGTGGAATAGCCGGCCACGTTGCAGACCGGGATGCCTCGTTCTTTGGCGGCGTCGAGATCGACCACATTCACGCCGGTGGCAGAGATGAGAATGAGTTTCAGTGCGGGGAGCGCACCGAGGGTTTTGGAATTCAAGACGACCTTGTTGGTGATGACCACCTGGGCGCCCTGGCAGCGCGCGAGAACATCCGCAGGGAGCGTTTGATCGAAGTGAGTGAAGGGGCCGAAGGCCTGGAAGGGAGCGAAGTCGATATCGCCGCGACTGAGAGTGGAAGAATCAAGCAGGGTGATGTTCATGGGGAGAAAAAGGGGGTGGGGCGCTAGGACGGCGTCGCGGAAATACCAAGACAGCTGATTTTGGTTGAGATAGAAAGTGGCTGTCGCGGGCGGGATGGATTCCGCGGCCTTTTCTCCGATTTCTGCGTTGTTTGTCGGTCACGGAGCCCGCTCCGCTGACTTCTTACGCCTTGCACTCGGGAGAAAAACCCTCGCGCATCGGTATCGTTATTTCCACGACGATGCACTAGAACGCTGGATTGAGGGATTGCTTGAGGGCGTCGGGAGCGGTGTTGCGGATCTGGGAGAGGAGGGCCTCAGCGGGGAGAAAGTGGGTGAAGGCATCGGGGATGGGGGCTTCGTAGGTTCGGTATTCTCCGGTGGTGGGGTGAGTGAATCCGAGGCGCCAGGCGTGGAGCATCAAGCGTCCGGGGTCGACCGACTGGCGATTGGCATTGCCATAGATCGGATCGCTGAGAAGCGGACACCCCAGGTGTTTCATATGGACTCGGATCTGGTGCGTCCGTCCGGTGTGCAGATGACAGAGGACGAGTCCCCACTGGCGGTTCTCGTCTCTATGGAGAACGTAGTAGTCGGTGATCGCAGGGCGTCCCGAGCCGGGATTGAGGACCGCCTGTTTCTGTCGGTTGACCGGGTGGCGCCCAATGTGAGTGAAGATCGAGCCGGAAGGCTGGGCCGGGCAGCGCTGGGTTGCCGCGAGGTAAAGCTTGCTTGTTTTGCGATCGGCAAATTGCTGAAGGAGGGACTGGAGTGCGAGGTCAGTCTTGGCGGCCACGATGCAACCGCTGGTGTCCTTGTCGAGGCGGTGCACGATCCCGGGGCGTTCCACCCCCCCGACCCCGGGCAACTCACCATGGCAATGGTGGAGGAGGGCATTGACGAGGGTGCCATCGGGATTTCCGGCTGCCGGATGAACCACCATTCCGACTGATTTGTTGATCACGATGAGGTCCTGGTCTTCGTGAATCACCTCGAGAGGGAGGTCCTGGGGTAGAATCTCGCTCGGTTGCGCTTCGGGGAGTTCGACCGTGATTTCATCCCCGAGGGACACCGGAGTCTTGGTGCGGGCCTGGGCGCCGTTGAGGAGGATGTGTCCGGATTTGAGGAGGGCCTGGATGCGGGAACGCGACAGTTCGGTGAGTTCACGGGTCAGGAACAGGTCCAGCCGCTCGCCGATGTTGTCGTTGACGGTGATGCGCACGGCCGGAGGGTGAGGGAGGGAGGTGTGGGGAGCAAGGAGCGAGGTGTGGATGGTAGACGTGCCCCTGGCGGGGGTCGAAGTGCGGCCCGAGGTTCTCGCTTCTTGCTAGTTGCTCCCCGCTCCAGCTACCCTCGCACGGTGAGCGCGCACCTGGCCACCTGCCCCAATTGTAAGGGCGAGATGGATGTGACGGACGTGGGTCCCTATACCCGCGTGCGCTGTCCAGGCTGTGGTGAGGAGGTGCGGGTGAAAACCGAGATGGGCCCCTACCGGCTTGTGCGGCGGATCGCGATCGGGGGGATGAGTGTGGTGTTTGTCGCGCGAGATCCCACCCTTGATCGGGACATTGCGGTCAAGGTGCTGAGCGAGGAGTGTTCGGCGAATGAGAAGCGGGAGAACGAGTTCAAGCGTGAAGCCAAGCTCACCGCGACGGTGAGTCATCCCAACGTAGTGCGGGTCTTCACGGTAGGGCGCGCCTTCGGCCGCTTCTTTATCGCGATGGAATTGGTCTCCGGGCAGAGTCTCGAGGAACGCATGTCGGTGCACGGGGCGCTTCCGGAGCACGAAGTCATCGCCCTTGCTCTGCAGGTGGTGGATGGTCTGCGGGCGGCGAATAGCGGAGGCTTGATTCATCGCGATATCAAGCCCGGCAACATCCTGATCGACGAGAGCGGCACGGCCAAGATCGTGGACTTTGGTCTCTCCCTGCTGACAGAAGATGGCGCGGTCCGTCCGGATGAACTCTGGGCCACCCCCTACTATGTTTCCCCTGAGACGCTGAACCATGTGGAGGAAGATCATCGGGCTGATTTCTATGCTCTCGGTGCCACGCTGTATCATGCCTTGGCGGGAGTGCCTCCGATTGACGACCGGGTGATGTCGACCCGCGTCCTGCGGGAGGCCAAGCAGAACATCACTCCGCTGAAGAAGGTGGCCCCATGGTTGTCGAGTGCGGTGGTGCGCACGGTGGAACAGGCGATGGAGCACGATCCTGCCGACCGATTCGAGAGTTATGACGACTTTATAATTTCGCTGGAAACCGCACGCACGATCCTTGAGAAGAGAGGGGTCCATGTGCCGGGTGATGGTGCGGTGCGGGCTCAGAGGCGGGAGCGGCAGGTGGCCCATCGGAAGACCTGGGTGCTTGCAGGGGGGGGCTTGATCCTGGCCCTTCTCACTGCGCTGGGCTTCCTGATTGGCAAGATGCAGCAGGATAAAACAGGGGATGAGGAAACGAAGGGGCTGGGACCCGTGATTCTTCCGGGGAGCGATCCCAATCTCGATCCAGAGACCGCGATGGCGATCAATGAGGCCTACGAGGGTGCGCGGCAGGCCCTCGCGGATGACGACTTCGTGGTGGCTGAGGAGCAGTTTTTGCGGGTGTGGAATCATGAGAATGCGCCCACACAAACTGCGGCTTGGGCGGGCTTTGAATCTGCGGTGGCGGCCTACCTCGACGGTCGCTCCGGGGATGCCCGGCAACATATGGCGGATCTCTACGACTTTGTGAATTCCAGGCGTGTGGCGGACACCTTGTTGGGACGTCGTCTCCACGCGGCCGCTGAATTGCTCACCGACCTCAGTTTTGTGCCCGAAGATCGCATCCCGATCGTCTTGGAGGATCCCTTTCGGGCCACCACCTTTTTGGCGATGGCCTTGAAAACCTGGGAGCAGGGTCAGCTCAAGCGAGCGAACTCCATGTTTGAGCGCTTTGTGGCGGCGGGACCCTGGGGCGATGCGGAATGGATGGCGGTCTATCAACAGCTCGCCAGTCGTTACCTTCGGGACTACCGGGAACTCGGCCGGGCGGATCGCGCGATTGAAGGCAAAAACCGGGTGCAGTTGCAGGAGAGTATTGAGGCTCTGGATGAACTATACACCTCGCTGCGCACGCGGGGGAGGGCTCGCTTCAATGTCAAGGTGTGGCAGACGGATCTCCTGCGGCAGTTGCGCTTTCTGAAAAATCGGCGAGTGGCGCCGCAGTGGAGGGAGTTTCGTGAGGAAGTAGCGCGCGACTATCTGGCGCAGGTCAGATTTGCGGAGGCTGCTGCCGCGTTCAAAGCCGCCAAGTTGGAGGGAGAACTGGATCGGCATCAACGAACGGCCTTGATCTTTCTGTGCGAAGCGTCGGAACAGTTCCTTCATGATCTCACCGCCACGCTGGGCCCGGGAGCGAACGGAGTGGATGTGACCACGCGGCGGGGGACGCGTTTTACGCAGATCATTGGGGCGCAGAAAGGGGGGCTCATGGTGGAGAAGAATGGGGCCGCGCGATCCTTGACCTGGAAGGAGATTGAGCCTTTGTCCCTGCTCCTGCTCCATCGGATCCTGATCGAGGCCTCGGAGAATGAGAGGCAGAAGGAAGCTCGTCTCCTGCAATCGGCCGCCTTTGCGTGGCTCAACGACTTGAAGCCTGAGGCGGGCGGCATTTCCCAGGAGTTGATCGCCCTCAAGCCGTCCTTTGCGGTGACCTGGGAACTGATGATGGACAACCTGGGGGTGGAGTAGGGGCGGAATTCGAAGGGAGAAGATCGTTCGGAGATGGTGATCCCTCCGCCAAAACATTGACTTTCCCCAATCTCGGTGGATGGTCCCGCCGCAATGTCTGACGACGAAAAGAAGGGACCAAGTCCCGAGGAAATGCAGCGCAGTCTGCAGGAATTCTTTGGGAAGATGGGGACCAACATGAATTGGGCCATGCCTGGGATGGAGGTGGGGGGAACGGAGGACGAGGAGCCCTCTGAACCGGAAATCCGGCCCGCTGACAGTGTTTTCGAGTTCAACTACATCCCCCGTGATATCAAGGCCTACCTCGATCGCTTTGTCATTCGACAGGATGAAGCGAAGAAGGCGCTCTCGATTGCGGTCTGTGATCACTACAATCACGCCAAGTATCTCCGTGCGCTGGAAAATGAAGACGGCAAGCTTCCCGAGGGGATCGAACTGCAGAAGCAAAACGTGATCGTGGTGGGACCCACCGGGGTGGGAAAAACCTACCTTGTCAAACACATCGCGGAACTCGTGGGCGTGCCTTTCGTGAAGGCCGATGCGACCAAGTTTTCGGAGACCGGCTACGTGGGTGGTGATGTCGATGATCTGGTGCGCGACCTGGTGCAGAAGGCGGAGGGTGATGTGGAACTCGCAGAGTTTGGGATCATCTACATCGATGAGATCGACAAGCTCGCGACCAAGGGCGACATGATCGGACGGGACGTGAGTGGGCGGGGGGTGCAGACCACCTTGTTGAAATTGATGGAGGAGACGGAGGTGCTCCTGAGTAATCCGATGGACATCCGCAGTCAGATGAAGTCGATGATGAGCATGGGCCGTGGCGAGTCGCGGGAGAAGGACACCATCAACACGCGGCACATTCTCTTCATCGTGAGCGGTGCGTTCTCGGGGCTCGAAAAGGTGGTTCGCAAGAGAATGAGCGAAGGTCAAATTGGTTTTGGAGCCGATCCCGTGGAGCGGGCCATGGATGGGGAACTCTTCAACCAGGTGGAGACTCAGGACTTCATCGACTTCGGGTTTGAGGCCGAATTCATTGGCCGTCTCCCGGTGCGCGTGGTCTGCGAGAAGCTGAGTGCGGTGGATCTGGAGAACATCCTCAAGTTTTCTGAGGGCAGTCTCCTGCGACAGTATGAGCGCGAGTTTGAGGCTTATGGGATTCGGGCCAAGTGGGAAGACAGTGCGATCGCACGGGTGGCCGAGATGGCCGAGAAGGAGAATACCGGAGCGCGCGGTCTGATGACCGTTTGCGAACGCATCCTGCGTGATTTTAAATTCGAACTTCCAGGGACTTCGGTTTCGGAGTTGACGATCACGAGCGGGCTCATCGATCGACGCGAAGAAATCCTGACGCAGTATCGCGAATTGGGAAAACAGGTCAACGTGGAGAAGGCGGCCCGGGAGTTGGAAGTGTTCTGCCGGGATTTTCGGGCGGAGCATGGGGTGGAATTGGTGCTCAGCGCGGAAGCCCTCGCCAAACTGGCTGAAGAGGCTGCCAGTCAGGGTCGAAGCCTGCTCCAGCTGTGTCGCCAGCGATTTCGGGACGTGCAGTTTGGGTTGAAGTTGATCCAGAAGAACACGGGGCGGACGCGCTTCGAGCTCGGGGTCGAGGCGGTGGTTGATCCCGACAATTACTTGAGTGACCTGGTGGTTCGGAGTTATCGTGGCGATGACGGAGAGGCCGAGGAGGATTCCGAGGAAGCAACGACATGAAGACCGAAGCCGCCCTTGCGCACGGACATCCCCTCACGGTAGCGGCCGTGGTGGGAAGCTTCTCGGTTGCCCTCGGGTTGGTGGTTCGCGTGTCGGGTGTGATGGCTGGCGCGGAGGAAGGGTTGCTGCGGCGTTACCAGGAGGCAGGGTTTTCCATCACGGAGGCGGGACAGCCTTGGTGGTCGCTGCTCGTTCTTCTGGGGCTTAGTTACGGCGTCGCCTTGCTTTTGTTAGAGGTCCCGGGAACGGGTCGCCGGGTATTGCTGGCGTCTTCCCTCCTGGTGCTCTTTGCCGCGGCTTCGCCTGTCGTTGCTCTCTGGGGCGTGTTCTGGAGTCCCCTGGCGGCTCTGCTCAGTGGGGTGTGGAGTGCCTTCAGTGCGACGATGTGGGCCAATCATCATCCCATGCCTTGCGAGTATGTTGAAGTGCCGGGCGAGGGTAAGGTCATTTCGATTGCAGATGAGCAGGAGCGGAGGACGGGATGAAGGTCCGCGCACGGAATGAACATTGGGACGGGTTTGACCTTCACTCCGCGTCTTGAATCGCTAGCGTTCCGCCATGGCTCGGGCCGACTATCCGCTACCTGTCACAGAACTGATTGAGGAATTGAAACGACTGCCTGGCGTGGGCCCGCGCAGTGCAGAACGGATGGCCCTGTGGCTTCTGCAAAGTTCCAAGGCGCAGCCGGGTGCCTTGGCGGAAGCGATCCTTTCCGCGGCGAGCAATGTCACCTCGTGTCCCGAGTGCGGATTCTTTGCCACGGTGGAAGGGTGCCCGGTCTGTTCCGACCAGGGACGCGAGAGGGCCAAGCTCTGTGTCGTGGAGCAGGCTACCGATGTCTTGCCCATCGAACGATCGGGAGCCTTCAAAGGGCTCTACCATTGTCTGGGAGGAAAGCTTTCGCCGCTCGACGATGTCACTCCCGATGACCTGCGAATCGGATTGCTGGTGAAGCGCTTAGAGCGGTTACCGGAGGTGGAAATCATCCTCGCTCTGAGTGCAGATGTGGAGGGAGAAGCGACCGCCAATTACCTTTGTGACTTGTTGGAGTCCCGCGACTGTTCCTTGACTCGTTTGGCCCAGGGGTTGCCCGCGGGAGGTGATCTGGAGCACGCCGATGCATTGACCGTGGCGCGGGCCTTTGAGGGGCGTCGTTGAGTCTGCTCTGGACGCTTCTCCGAAACGGCGAATTTTGGAGCTTGATCCTGCGCGCTGGGTTTCTGGTTTGTCTTGGTCGCAGATGGGAGATCTCCGCCATGCGGCCTCAGCAGGGTGAACACTTGTTAGAGCAGTCGCTTCCCCGAGAGATTGAGGGGGCCGTTCCCTGGGTGGAGCGGGTGGGAGGGGTTGGTCCTGATTCTTGGAGCTCCGGCCTGACGGGACTCGCTCCCAATCGGAAACTCCCGTGGGCATCCCTGAGAAACTAAACACCCTGCTAGACACGACCGGGAGGATTGGGCTACATGGTCGCGGAAGGATGGCAGAACACAAAGAACCGGTTGTATTCCTAGATGCGGTGGCTCCTGACGAAGGAAGTGGCGGGAAGCTGGGTCTTGTGGCCAAACTGATGGCAGGGCTTGGATTGCTCGTTCTGGCGTGGGTCGTGGTCTCCTTGCAGCAATTGCAGAAGGAGATCGCAGATCTGAAGATTAAGAACGCGGGGGTGCCCGAAATGCGCGCCGAGGTTGCGAACCTCACGGAGGTTTCAGCGACTACCCAGAAAGAACTTAGGTCGGTCAAACGACTTTTGAGTGGAGTCTGGCATCAGCACGATGGGGGTTCGCTCGAGGCATTAAAATTTATTGGCGAAATGAGCGCAGAGGATAAGAAGGCCTTCCTGGCAGCGCTCAAGCAAATTGACAGCATTTCGAAAGCCGAAGAGGAGAACTTGGCAGCAAAATCAAACTTCGAGGTAAGCTTGGGTGGGAACTCGCCAGCCGACTTTAGCGGACGTCCTCCAACCCCCGAGTCGACCCCCGAGTCGACCCCCGAACCGACCCCCGAGTCGACCCCCGAACCGACCCC